>JAHDEZ010000025.1 GCA_020628425.1 Hellea sp.
TGATTATCCTTGAGGTGGACTTTAATCCCACAACGACAAGCGCACATATAACAGGTGGACGTCTTGACCTCATCCGCCACTTCCGGCGAATAAGCGACCTCTTCCTTGACCGTCTTGAACGGATTTGTCCCCATGTCCGAATCCTCGAATTTCTGAAGTCTTAGAGGGTTTTAGGACTTATTTCGAGGTGATTAATGGCAAGTCTATAGGAAAATATGTTCGATAAGACTTAATTATGCCTTCAGGCGAAATAAGGAAGAGAAAATGGTGCCCGGGGGTGGAGCATAATTTACATGACAATTTAACGGGCACGGAGACTTATCATGAGCACTTCGGCCAGATGGAAGTGGTGGATTATGATGTGACCCGGGACGGCTCTGGCGTCATCACCAATTATGACGCCCAGTTCCGGGTGATACTGGGCACGGGTGTGGACAGCCGTCTGGGCTATCATGACGTGCAGGCCGACAGCCTGTCCTTCCCCTTTGTGAACCATCAAGGCTCCACCATCACCCTGATGGATGAGACGGGCAACCGAATGACCTCTGACGGGCTCGGAGCCTTGGTCTATGACCCTTACGGCAAACAGGTCAAAGGCGACCTTGAGGGCTATCCCTACCGCTATACGGGCCGCCGCTATGACGCCCAGACCGGTCTCTATTACTACCGCGCCCGCTATTACGACCCCGACACAGGACGGTTCCTGCAAACTGACCCCATAGGATACGCCGACCAGATGAACCTCTATGCCTATGTCGGGAGTGATCCAGTGAATGCGACCGACCCGAGTGGGATGTGTGGCAAAGTTGATCAAATAGATGGGTGCCTAATAATAGCGAGAAACGACTATCCAAAAGATGATCCATCAGTGAAAAATATAGATTCAAATGATTGGACTACAATTAATGAAAGGGCGATGTTTGTTAACACCCAGATTCCATCAGGAACAAATGCGCCTCCACTGGTATGGGGAACCCCTAGGGAAGCAGATCTCACAGAGACAGACTTAAGCGATTTAGGTGGGAGAATTCAAAAATATGCTGGTGATAAAAGTGGGCGATTGCACGCTCTAATAATGGAATCGGCTAATAACAATTCAATACCTATCGCTCTAATAATCACAAACCTCTCCGCTGGAGGAGGAGGTGATGATACAAAGACATCTTATACTCATCAAGGCGGAGTAGGAAGATTTGCGGTAAATATTGATGGTCATGTTTACGGTTATCAGCATAAACTAGGAGCCCCAATCATATTTGCATTAACCGGAACCGTTACGGGTGTAAAAGATTTACAAGACTATCCTCATGACTCTGATCGTAAAAAGACCGCTTCACTTATCAACGATACCTTTGGTGCTATTCAGAAAGTTACAGGTGGTCAAAGATATTTTGTATATTTTTTCAATTCTGTTGAAATAGTTTCCGCGGGGACAATTGAACCATAAAGGAGACCCTCTAGTGTCAAATTTTCCGTCAATTTTTTTTACATCTATAAGCTTTCTAAGTTTAATTTTGGTTGGCAGTTGTTTTCAAAATAGAAATTATGATTGTTATAAGCTTCCAGAAAATGAAATAATCAATAGAATAGATTACGCAATTATGCACAAGAGTGACGGTAAGTATGATGAAGATCACCCTTGGGGAAGGCTGGTCGGAAAATGGGAGGTTCAAGAATTAACGGAAATGTTTTCAGGTGAACCCGATCATTATTACGTGAATGTTCGTATAGGCTTAGGAAGAAAAAAAACCAATACGGTTCATTTGTTTTCAGACTGAACTGTCCATTGGCGATAATTGTATAACAGGCTTTATCATAAACTAATGTGACTCTAGCTTTGTGCACGCATTGCAAGGTAAAACTGTAGGCAAGGAATTAAAGAAGCAATGAACCGCCCCGGGTTTGCCGGAGGCTCCACTTTAATAGTAAATGGAGCATATTATGGCAAACAAACTGACCTGAGCCCCTAAACTTCCTCCATTTTCTGGTAGATTTTCCAACAGCAATGACCTGCTCCCACAACTACCTTTGATCGTTTAGCAGGGTCAAAGATTTTGATTGCGAGGCGTTCGAAAGACCTGCTATCAAATCAGCATGTGGGTGATGCCAAATACCGAAAATTTCTGGAAAGAGATTAAGAACGAAATAGACGACAATGATCGCCGCCGCGTAGAACGTGTCTGTGATATGCTGGGAACAATTGTTGGAGATGGTTCAGCTGCCATCGGACAAGAAATGTTAGATGAAGACCCTAAACCTAATGATGATTGAGTAATGAAGTAGTGAATTAAAATGTATAAGGCACGAAAATTCTTCAAGATTTATTTATTTGCATTTCTGCTTATTTTTATTCTGGGCACTGCCAAGAGTATTTTGGACGGGTACCGATACTTTTGTGATGGCTTTAATGCATGTGACAAGTCAGGTGCCGTGCTATCGTGGTCGGATTTTTTTTCCAGAAAAATTGCAGTGTTGATTGGAACGAGTATTTTTGCAGTTCCCCTTACGATGATCATTTTACAAATCCAATTTAACATCAATTCAAAGAGTGATTCAGATTAAACCAATTATTGCTAGTTATAAAAAGCACGTGCCGCGCCTCTCCCGCCTCTTTTTAGCCGTTGCATTATTCTTCGCGTCGTTTGCGGCTTACGGGCCTGTTTATGGAGATGAGTGTGGGCGTAAGGTTACGCGGTTTGAGTATGACGGTCTGGGGCGGACGGTGGGGACGCTTACTTTTGATGACAGGAATGGTACCCGCCATCTGGAGCAAATGCCATTCAAGGGCCAAATTCTATACACAGTCGTAAAGAAGTGATAAATGGAAGACCTCCTTTTGAGATGCCAGACGCGAAAAACATTCGAATTTTGGATGAAAAAGAATGATAATATACGAAGAAGAATTTTATAAAGCGGCAAAAAAAAGATTAAGTGAATTTCAAAATAAGGGGTTTAAGTGTAGCTTGAAATTGGTGGTCGACCTAAATGACGAAACATTTTGCTCTTTCGACGCCGAGTCGGCGGATATCATTTTCAAAATCGTTGTTTGGAATTCCGGGGAGATTGGGGTTGACGTAGTGTACTTAGCTTCAGAAGCATGCATCATTCTTAATCCTCCCAATATCGAATTTGCTTTCAAAGAAAAGGTCGATTTTTATTTTGAGCAACTATCTAGATTGCCGTTACAAAACGTAGCTGATGAGGACGCGGAATAATGCCCATGCTTCCCCGCCTCTTTTTAGCCTTTGTATTATTCTTCGCGTCGTTTGTGGTTTACGGGCCTGTTTATGGTGATGAGGGTGGGCGTAAGGTTACGCGGTTTGAGTATGACGGTCTGGGGCGGACGGTGGGGACGCTTACTTTTGATGACAGGAATGGTACCCGCCATCTGGTGAGTGAGAGCACGCGGGAGTATGATGTGCTCCATAATGTTGTGCGGGAGGTGAGCCACCGTGTGACCTTTGACCAGGACGGGGACGGTGTCTCTGAGCCGGCTATCTCCACTTATGAGACGATTGAGGCGCGCACGGGTTATGAGGACCCGAACTGGCCACAAAAGCCGACCATAACTAATAATCCGAGATTTTCCCATTTGAGTGAGGCAGAGCAGCGCCGCCGGGCGGGGCAGGTCTGGTATGACAAGGAGACGGGCCTGCCGCAACTGGCCATTAACAGCGAGGCCTATTGTACGGATGTGCAGTCGAGCAATGCGGCTTTGCTTGAGACATCTGAAGTCTTTTCGGTGGATCGCGGGGAACAGACGGTTCTCTGTTCGAACAATGAATTAAGTAGATAAATGGTGCCCAGAGGTGGATTTGAACCACCGACACACGGATTTTCAGTCCGTTGCTCTACCAACTGAGCTATCTGGGCCCGGTTCGAATTGTGCGAAGCACTTTCCGGAAGTGGCGCGTTATAGGGAAAACAATTCTCGATGTAAACGACAAATCCGAAAGAAATTCACGTGGATTAAAACTCAATTGTCGCAGCTGATTTTGTTATAATTGCTTTGCAATTGAGAACCGTTCGCAGTAAGTCACGGCGATGACATTAAGAGAACTCAGACGCGGGCAATCGGCCCATGTAACCGGCTTTAATGCCCAAGAAGAACAGCTTGAGACCCGATTAAGAGAAATCGGTTTCGCGGAGGGCGACCGGGTTGAGCTCATGCATTGGGGATTGTTTGGCCGTAATCCAATAACTGTAAAACTCAATGGCACGCTTATCGCCATGCGAAAAAATGAAGCCAAAGCTGTTAAAGTAGAATTGGAACAGGCATGACTAAAACCAGCTCGGCAAGGCTCGCATTATTAGGTGCACCCAATTGTGGTAAGACGTCATTATTTAATGCATTGACCGGTGGCCGGGCCAAGGTTGCAAATTATCCAGGCGTAACCGTCGAATATAGAAAAGGTCAGTTGACGACCCCAGGAGGTCAGACAGCCGAACTCCTAGATCTTCCGGGTGTCTATGGTGATTGCGGCCACTCCATGGATGAACGTGTCGCCATTGATGCTATTCGGGGTAATCTGGATGGAGAGACAAAGCCGGACGGTATCTTGTTCGTTATGGATGCAACATCCATCCATACCCATTTGCATAATGTGTTGCAGGCAAAAAACCACGGGCTCCCGGTTACCCTTGTATTGAACATGATGGATATGGCAGCGAGAGACGGTATTGAGATCGACATACCGACCTTGGAGAAGGAACTTGGTATACCCGTTATCGCCTGTGTGGCGGTTCGGGCTTCCGGGCGAGCCCATTTGATAGAATATATGGAACAGTGGTTGCCGTCTCTGGTTCAAAAAACGGTTCAAGCCCCACAAGCTGAGTCGGATGCCCTAAAAGCTCTGCAGAAGCGCGCCCGTTCAATTTCAGCCTCAGCCGTCACGCACAATAAGAGCGGACAAACACAATCAGACGCTATCGACAAAATCGTCCTGCACCCAATTTTAGGGCCCATCATTTTGATGGCCATATTGTTTTTGATGTTTCAGGCGGTCTACGCGTGGTCCGGTCCGTTTATCGATGCTATTGATGGTGCTTTTGGCGCAGCAGCGGAATGGGTTGGCAGAACACTGCCCGATGGATGGGTGAGCTCTCTGATCGGTGACGGTATCATCGCTGGTGTTGGCGCCGTACTGGTCTTTATTCCGCAGATTGTCATCCTCTTCGCGTTTATATTGGCGCTCGAGGCTTCCGGCTATATGGCGCGGGCGGCGTTCCTGGTGGATACGCTTATGGCAAAGGTCGGGCTGAATGGTCGGGCCTTCATCCCGCTACTGTCCAGTTTTGCTTGTGCCATTCCTGGGATCATGGCCGCGCGCTCAATAGAAAGTGAGCGGGATCGTCTGACCACCATTATGATCGCGCCGCTTATGACATGTTCAGCCCGCTGGCCTGTCTATTTCGTTATCGTCGGCGCTTTTATTCCAGCTCAAAAGGTGGGGATTTTTAATCTACAAGGCCTGGTCATGTTTGGGCTTGTTTTAGCTGGAGTGATTTTCGCTCTGATAGCGGCTTTTGTTTTAAAGCGCACGATGCTCAAGGGGGGGCAATCCACATTGCTGCTAGAACTGCCAAGCTATAAAATGCCGGTCCTGAAAGATTATTTATTGGGCCTGTGGGAGCGGGCGATGATATTCGTCAATCGGGCGGGTCGTGTTATCCTGCCAGCGTCAATTATTATCTGGTTTCTGGTCCGTTATCCTACGCGGGATAATGGCCTAGAGGGAACCTATGCGGGCATGGTAGGACAGTTTCTCGAGCCGATTTTTGCGCCTATCGGATTTACCTTGGAAATGGTCATCTCACTCATCCCGGCTATGGCGGCGCGCGAGGTCGCCGTTAGTTCTCTGGGGACAATTTACGCGCTTGATGAAAGTGTGGTCGAAGACCAACTCGGCGGCGTATTAGCGGCGGATTGGTCACTCGCGACGGCATTGGCGTTTCTGGCTTGGTTTGTTTTTGCGCCGCAATGTCTGTCGACGTTGGCGGTCATGCGCAAAGAGACAAATGGATGGAAATGGCCCATTTTCGCCTTCACCTATCTATTTATCCTCGCTTATTTGGCGGCTGGCTTAACCTATCACATTGCCAAGGCTTACGGCCTCTAATACGAATTCTATAAAACGAATCACTAATAATAAATCAGGTGAATACTATGAGTGGGCTCTCAAAGTCAGAACGCGAACATAAACTCATGTCCAGCGCTATCATTGCGCTATCCATGGACGCCGTACAACAAGCCAATTCCGGGCACCCCGGTATGCCAATGGGCATGGCAGACGTAGCGACTGTGTTGTTCAACAAATTTCTAAAATTTGACAACAAAGATCCAAACTGGCCTGATAGGGATAGATTTATCTTATCGGCTGGCCATGGATCTATGCTGATTTATTCTTTGCTACATCTGACCGGATATAAAGCCATGACGATGGACCAGATCCGAAATTTCCGTCAACTGGGGTCCAATACGGCCGGCCATCCCGAATATGGTCATACACCGGGTGTTGAAACAACGACTGGGCCGCTCGGACAAGGGATTGCCAATGCCGTCGGATTTGCGCTGGCCGAGCGCCAGATGAATGCGCGCTTCGGCGATGAACTTGTGGATCACTATACCTATGTGATTGCCGGTGATGGTTGCTTAATGGAAGGGATTTGTCAGGAAGCTATCAGTCTGGCCGGACATCTCAAGCTTAATAAGCTCATCGTTTTTTGGGACGACAATGAGATCACAATTGATGGCTCTGTTGATATCTCCGATAGTACGGACCAAGTCGCACGGTTTAAAGCCTCAGGCTGGAATGTTATTTCCGTAGACGGTCACAATGACAAAAAAATCGCAGCCGCTATCCGCAAGGCGCAGAAGTCAGACAAACCAACGATGATTGCCTGTAAAACAGTGATAGCCAATCATGCACCAACAAAGGCGGGTACCTCAAAGGCCCATGGTTCGCCCTTGGGGCCCGAAGAAATTCAAGGCGTGCGTGATGCTATTGGATGGTCGCATGGCCCGTTTGAAGTGCCTGAAGAGGTTTACAAGCTCTGGGCGCGTGGCGGTCGTCGCGGACGCAGTGCCAAGACTAAATGGAAAGACCGATTGAAAGCACATGCAAAAGCCGATGATTTCAACCGGGCTATGAAAGGCGACCTTAACGCAGGATGGGCCGAAGCCATGCAGGTCTATAAGGACGACTTGGCTAAAGATATGCCAAACCTGGCCACACGCGCTTCATCCGGTAATGCCCTTAAAGTGCTCACTGAACATTTGACAGATATGGTGTCTGGTTCAGCTGACCTGCAGGGATCCAATAAAACCAAAACACCAAGCACGCCAGATATACAGGCTGGCAATTATGCTGGGCGTTATTTGAACTATGGTATTCGGGAACATGCTATGGCAGCCGCCATGAATGGTATGGCGTTGCATGGAGGGATTATTCCTTATTCTGGTACGTTCTTGGTTTTTGCAGATTACTGCCGGCCTTCTATCCGGTTGTCAGCCTTGATGAATCAACGCGTTATTTATGTGATGACCCATGACAGTATCGGCGTGGGCGAAGACGGCCCGACCCACCAGCCCGTCGAGCATGTGGCCTCATTGCGGGCTATTCCTAATTTGCATGTCTATCGGCCTGCTGATGCGATGGAAGTTGCAGAGTGCTGGGAATTGGCGGTCAAACGCAAAGACGGCCCGTCTTTAATTGCATTGACGCGACAGGGTGTGCCTGCGCTTCGGGATGATGCTTCCAAGAATTGGTCTGAGCGCGGGGGTTATGTTTTGTCGCCCGGTGAGGGCAAGGACGACATCGTTTTACTCTCGACAGGTTCCGAGACCCATAAAGCCATAGAGGCTCAGAAAGAACTTTACAAACATGATATCTCTGCGCGTGTTGTATCTATTCCTTGTATGGAGCTTTTCCTTGAGCAAGGCGAAAAATATGTACGTTCAGTCCTTGGCAAGGACCTGCCAAAGATCGCCATTGAGGCAGGCATTCGTCAAGGATGGGACGGTCTCATTGGCCGTGACGGTGGATTTGTCGGCATGAATTCTTTCGGCGCTTCTGCCCCAGGCGCTGCCTTGTTCGAGCACTTCGGGATTACAACGGATGCATTGGTGGCCAAGGCGAAAGAGATGCTCGGCAAGTAATTATTAAGCCCGTCAGTTTAACGTGTTTCCATGAATTTGGAAGACGATAGAGTTTTGCTTTCTCTCATCATGGCCGTGCCATGTGGCGCGGCTGGATATATCGCTGCTTCAAATATGGGCGGAGATTTTTGGGAAAGTTTGGCATTAACAGCGACCTTGGCTGTACCAGGATTCTTTGGGATGTATTTCGCTAATGATGAAAGGGACGGGTAGCGCTGTAGCCAAACCTGTTCTTTGTCTCTAGTGTGTCGGCATGGCTGTCGGTGAGAATCATTCGAGAATTTTTCGTCAATGGCCTTGGCTGTCCGGATATAACAGATCAACCCTGGTTGGGGATGGCATTGCCGCGGTCATTGTCACTGTATTATTAGTGCCACAATGTTTGGCCTATGCCATGCTGGCAGGGCTGCCGCCCATCTATGGTGTTTATGCTTCTATTTTCCCGCTAATAGCCTATGCGCTTTTTGGGTCCTCACGATTTATATCAGTAGGGCCTACGGCAGTCATTTCATTGATGACGGCGGCAGCGATATCGGCATTGCCAGAAGGAGAGCGCATTATTGGAGCTGCGGTTTTGGCAATATTTTCCGGTATTATTCTGATCGTAATGGGCTTGCTCAAAGGCGGGCTACTTATGAATTTTGTGTCTCGTTCAGTGGTGAATGCCTATATTACCGGAGCGGCGCTCCTAATTATGATGAGTCAGATCAAACATATTCTGGGGGTCGAAGCCAGCGGGACAACCTTTTATGAAATGAGCAAAAGCTTATTGCCCAGTATGACCAAGGCACAACCTGTGGCTCTGGCCGTAGGTGGGATCTGTGTTATTCTCTTTTGGCTGACCCGCAGCTATCTAGCCTATGGGTTAGTAAGGGCCGGGTTTCGCTCTAAAAAAGCCAAGCTTATTGCACGGGCTTTTCCGATCCTGATCCTTGCAGGAAGTATTCTTGCGTCATATTTTGCGCAATTGCCGCAAAAATATGGCCTCAATATTGTGGGTGAAATTCCAACAGGTTTACCGCGAATTACGCTGCCTATAGCCGACGGCGCAAGTATAATTGAGGGCTATTTAAATTGGTTTCAACTTCTTTGGTTGCCGGCTCTGGTGCTGGGTCTGGTGGCCTTTGTCGACTCTATGTCAACGGCGCAGACATTAGCGTCACGTAGTCGAAGCCGGATCGATGCCGACAAGGAAATGTTGGCCATGGGGGCTTCCAATTTCATTGCGGGCATGTCAGCCGGATATCCGGTTAATGGCAGTATGTCTCGAAGCGTCGTCAACTATTCGGCAGGCGCACAGACGCCGATATCGGGGATTTTTGTTGCCGTTTTTATGGCCATATCCGCTTTGTTTTTGACGCCGCTACTAAAATATTTGCCGCGAGCCACACTGGCGGCTTTGATTATTGCGGCTTGTATTTCGCTATTTGATTTCAAAGAGATATGGCGAACATTTAAATATAGCCGCTCGGACGGCCTTACGGCTTTAGCGACCTTTTTAGGGGTCCTGCTTTTTGGCGTGCAATGGGGGGTGTTAATTGGCGTCGTCTTGGCCATGTCTTTGCATATCGGTTCTACACTCCGGCCAAACATGGCGTTGGTTGGACGATTCCCCGGGACAGAGCATTACCGAAATGCAGACCGATTTAATGTGGAGACGTTTGAAGAGGTCAAAACACTACGGATCGATGAAAGTCTCTATTACGCCAATGCGCGATATCTAGAGGATAAAGTCGCGCGGATCGTGCGTGATAACCCAAAGATGAGGGATCTAATTTTAATGTGTCCAGCCGTGAACCGCATTGATGCGAGTGCCTTGGCTAGTTTAGAGGCGATCAATGAGCGTCTTAGAAGCGCTGAAATAGGCCTGCATTTTTCCGAGCTCCATACATATATCAAAGTCAGACTTGAAGGGACCGAGCTATTACAAAAGCTCAATGGGCAAATTTACTTATCTCAAAATGAGGCCATGGAAGCTCTTGAGCCGGAACCCGACTGGTCCCAATTCTCAGACCACATTGATATTCATTAGATCTTTGCAAATTCCATTTTTGTGTTATGGATTAGGGGAAGATAGCGACAGCGCGCGCCTTAGTCGGCGAGCCTCGCAAATAAAAAGAGAATAATATGCCGGATGATGCACTCCCCGGCGCAGGCGTGACAGATCAGCAAAGGTCTGATCCTGTGCATAGGAGACCCAGAAGAAAAAAACGCAAGCGCAAATCTAAAACTTATGCGGCGCTCGATCTCGGAACGAATAACTGCAGATTACTTATAGCACGTCCCAATGACCTCGGGTTTCGGGTGATTGATTCCTATTCCAAAGTCGTCAGGCTGGGTGCGGGCTTGCAATCCTCCGGACGCTTATCAGAGACCAGTATGGATTTGGCTGTGGATGCTATTGGTGTCTGTGCCCGTAAGATGAAAACCAAAAACGTCAAACGTTGGCGGTGCGTGGCAACTCAAGCCTGCCGGGCTGCGGATAATTGTGATGAGTTTTTGACCCGGGTTAAAGAAGAAACCGGGATTAGTCTGGAAATAATTTCGCCACGTGTAGAAGCCCGTTTATCCGTCATGGGGTGTATTAATCTAATCGATATCTCCAAAGACGTGGCGCTTGTTATTGATATCGGAGGTGGCTCGACTGAGCTTAGTTGGGTCGATGTTAGAACATTGCGGGAAAATGGCGGGTTAAAGCGCGCCTACCGGCCCCCCATTTCAGCTTGGACTTCTTTGCCTGTTGGCGTGGTGACATTGTCTGAGCGTGTCCCAGAGCATGATGACAGGGATAAATGGTATGCAGATCTTAAACAGGTCGTCCGAGACACGATTAAAGAGAAGCAGGCCAGTACACGTTTTACCAATGTCTTCAAAGATGGTCGGGGTCATCTGATTGGGACATCTGGAACGATTACATCTCTAGCGGGAATTTATCAGAAATTACCTTTTTATCAGCGCGACAAAGTTGATGGATCGACTATGCCATCGGCTGAGGCTGTTGAAATTTGCCGGTCGATGGCGAGCATGTCCTATAAAGAGCGTGCCAAAGAGGCTTGCATCGGAGAAGATAGAGCCAAACTACTGGTCGCGGGCTGCGCAATTACCGACGTGCTCTGCGAGATGTGGCCAAGTGAACAAATCCATGTGGCGGATCGGGGGCTGCGGGAAGGTATTCTGATGGGGCTCATGCAACGAAGTCAGAAACTTTCTGGATCGGAAGCGTTATGAATGATCGCCCGAAAAGAATGTCTGGCGGTAAGCCTACGGAAGCTCGTCGAGGCCGTAAATCGCAGAAAGAGAGCAAAGATAACGCAACCCGTTTGATGCATCAAAAAGTCAAGACGGCTCGCGGGCGTAAAATCGGTTCCAAGCTTTGGCTCGAGCGTCAGCTCAATGATCCCTATGTCAAAGAAGCCAAGATACAGGGCTATCGTTCAAGAGCCGCGTTTAAACTCAAGGAATTAAACGAAAAGTACAAACTTATCCGCCGTGATGACCTCGTCGTTGATTTAGGAGCGGCACCTGGCGGGTGGGTGCAAATTGCCTTGGAATTGGGTGCACGTGAAGTCGTCGGTATTGATATTTTGCCCGTGGAGCATGTGGCGGGCGGCAATATAATTGAGATGGATTTCATGGATGAGTCAGCACCTGAAAAACTAAAATCCATGCTCGGCGAAGCGCCTGATGTGGTCTTGTCGGATCTTGCGGCCAATACAACCGGTCATAAAAATACGGACCACCTCAAAACCGTGGCGTTGGTAGAGGCAGCAGCAGAGTTTGCTATGGATGTTTTAAAGCCCGGTGGACATTTTGTGACCAAAGTTTTTCAGGGCGGAACAGAAGGCAAGCTCTTAAAAGAGCTAAAAGACCGTTTCGAATTTGTCCGTCATGCCAAACCCAAGGCCTCACGCAAGGGCAGCCCGGAAATCTATTTGGTGGCAAAAGGCTTCAAAGGTTGAGGTGCTTAGTTGTCAGCACTTTTTCGCATGAGTTGAAATAAAGCGACGGATCCACACCCCATAATTGTACCGAATAGATGCGAACTTACGATAACATCTCCGCCGGAGGCTTTTTGTGTCATGGGAACGGGGCCCATAAATTGTTCATAGCCAATTTTAGCGAATATTCCGATGACAATCAGTAAAGCCTCCCAGCGAAATGGCGGGACATTGTAGCGGCTATGGTCTAATAGGAGTTGTAATGCGGCGGCAATAAAAAGGCCATGCAAAACACCTGAAAAGCCGACATAGCGTAACAAGTCATTATCTAGTAAAACAAAACCTAGACTAATACCCACTGAGCAAGACAAAATGAGTATAAGCCAATTGAGAGGCTTGAAAGTTGTATCGAATAACCACCAGAAGGCTACAAAGACCACCATATTTAGAACAAGATGTGACCAGCCTAAATGAATAAAATGCGCTGTGATTAGGCGCCAAATTTCTCCGCTAATTACTGCCGCTCTTTGATAGCTAAAAAGATCAAAACCGATTGAATGCAAATATTGAAAAATGATGGCTGTCAGGATGACAGTTGTGGGAATGATCCAGCGATGAAGAGGGGGCACAATGATGCTCTGCCTTTTTTTCAATCTGACTTCCAAAGCGTTATAGCATAAAAAAACCCGCACTGGGCGGGTTTAAATTTTCAACTGTAACGCATTAATTAAATACGGTGCTGACATCCATTTTATAGAGCTCCGAACTGTCGGCCCTACGAATGTAACCAGCTTTGTTGACAAACCAGGTTTCCTGTTCGCCATTATTGTTGACGTTCATTTTATACTCGAACAAAGGCATGAGTTTTTCATAGCGACGTTCTCGGTTGTCAAAGGCGGACATAAGTGATGATACCTCATCAGTTCCTTTGAACTCTCTAACGATTTCGCCGCTATCTTTAGACGCCAAGGTGACATTCATTGTTTTACCGGTCGACACAGTGTGGTCATCTCCATCTGATTGCGTTGAGGCACAGGCGCCAATTGACGATATAATAGTCACCAAAAAAAGCGTTGTGATGAAATGGATAATGGTTGTCATTGAGCACGCCTCCTTGAGCTTGCGCTATTAGAATAGGTGCGCCCTAGTAAAATCATCAACAGTAAGCCAACAAGCCCAAAGCCGGCTGAACCACCACCACTGCTACCGCTTCCACCGGATGGCGGTGTCGTAGTCGGTGTATCGGTCACGCTGACGCTAACAGACGCTGTGGATACGGCGCCCGCGGTATCAGTCACATTGACTTCGAAGGTGAGGCTCGTGACGGACGAAACTTGCGGGGCAACAAAACTAGCCGAAGCTGTGTTTGCGCCCGAGATATTGACATTGGGCCCAGCAGTTTGAGACCAAGCATAAGTCAAACTATCGTTATCGGGGTCAGAGCTATTAGTGGCGCTTAAATTGACAGATGATCCTTCGCGGACACTTGAACTGCTGGCCGTCGCGCTTGCAACTGGTGGCTGATTGACATTATTGACCGTAACACTGACCGACGCTTCATCGCTGTCTCCGAAAACGTCAGAGACGGTGACTGTGAATGTCAACGTTTCCGTCGCGCTAATGTCAGGAGCGGTAAAAGTTGGTGCTGCCGCAGAGTCGCTTGATAGGGTTACGTCTGTCCCGCCTGTTTGCACCCAGGAGAAGGTCAGGTCATCACCGTCCGCATCCGAACTCGAGGATGCGTCCAGGGTGACGGTCATACCTTCGTCAGTATTTATGGTTGCCTGAGCCGTCGCAGCTACCGGAGGAGTGTTACCACCAGCGTGGGTGACGACGATGGATTGTGTGTCGGAACCCGTGCATCCGTTTTCGGAGGCCTCAAGGCTGACATCACCAATATAGGTCGATGTGTATGTGTAAACCGGAGACGCGTCAGTGCTGTCAATGGTTCCGTCGCCATCAAAATCCCACGCATATGAATATTGAGAGCCACCACCTGTAACGTTTGACGTAAATGTAATGGCCTGACCAACTTCTTGGTCGGTCGCAGGCGAGGCTGTAAATGACACCGTTGGGGCTGTGCAGCTATCACTGCCATTCAAGGTAACGGCACCCGTATTTCCAGGGTCCAGCCAGGCTTTTAACTGAGACGATGCGGTTCCGCCGCCTTCCCATTGACGGGCTACGCGGCCATACCAGTCAGGCTCCGTCGTAGCGCTGCATGAGGCAAAACCACCGGTAAGCAAGCCGACGACGCGTTTGTCTGCGTTCCAGATGGCCGATCCAGATGAGCCGCCTTCAGTTGTGCCTTGTTCCCATTCGCCAACGCGAAAATGGGTTCCGTTTGTCCTGATGATGTCTTCAAGGTAATCTGTGATCGTGAGCGGGTCGTTGTCGAAACTGATCCGTTTTTCATCTCCCGCTGGATGGTGGATTGCAACGGCAGAATTAGGAATGACATCCGAGTTGTCCCAACCTGCCCAGTGAACATTAAAGGCTTCATCAGGCGTTTCGTTGAGTTCTACCAATGTCATATCACTAGGGTCCCAGGTGGCTCTCAAAGTCGCGCCGCTTTGACTGTTCGCGAGTCTATTGCCATCGGGTGTTCCTTGACAAGTGGAGGTCTCATAATTCCAATAAAACACCATGGAGTTCACAGCGGCCTCGGTTGACACACAGTGATTGGCTGTCAGGAAATAAGGCTTGTTATCCAATGCCGTATTATTGACCAGTGTACCCGTACAAACGAAACTACTTCCGCCAGATGTAAACGAATAACTGGCGACAGAACGTATTTCGTCGCGCCAATCGTCTGCGCTGGCGCACACGACGTCGATATTACAAGAACCGGACTTTAATTGGTCTGATTTTGTAAAACCTCTATAGCCCTGATTTACCGTTGTCAGATTAAAGCGGACATGTTTGCGCATATCATCCGGGACATTAATTTCTATATAAGCCTGTTCACCATCAATAGCAGGTGTCCATAATACATTAGCCGCATTATGGTCACTTTCAGTATATGGTCCGACGACTTGTTCGCCGGAACCATCGTAAATAAAGAGCTTTGCGCCGGTCGGGAGGAAAACATCCTCGAGCCCAAAGCTTAAGGAGTGTGCGTCTTTGGCGGAAACAGGAATTTTCAAAGCGGATATCCCGTCTTTAGATGTCCATTGTGACGCGAGATTTAAAAATGGATTAATTTTGACGTCCCGAGATATGGCGTATCGATAGGGCAATCTCTGATTTTGTCGCTCTGCATCCTCGGCTAAAAGGTTCTGCGTATCCAAGGCACCAAATGAAAGTCCGTCCAAATTAGAAATCAATATATCGCTTTCAAATGAAAACGGTTTGTCAGGGTCAGCAAAGGCCGACGTTGAGAGACCAAGACCTAGTCCTAGGGCCATGCTTGCAACAGAGCGTAGATATAGTTTGGAGCGTTTCATCATTAATCCCAATATTTGTGTCGTTAGATTATTACAGATTTTTTGGCATAATTCCACAACGAGGTACATATTAAATAATTCACTTTTTTTCGAATTCAGTAATAATATAGTCTTTGGTTATTTCTTCCCAACTTTCTATTTGCATTCTTGTGACAGTCTGTTAAGGCCCGCCTGCAAAAGCGATAGGAGACTCCGATGGAGATTCGAGAAGGCCTGACCTTCGACGACGTGCTTTTGCAGCCCCGCGCATCCGACATTTTGCCGGCAGACGCCAACCTGAATACACGTCTCACAAAAGATATTTCGATCAACGTGCCGCTGATATCAGCGGCTATGGATACCGTGACCGAGGCCCGGCTGGCTATCGTCATGGCACAGATCGGTGGTATAGGTGTTATTCATCGTAATCTCAGTGACGAGGAACAAGCGGAAGAAGTCCGTAAAGTAAAACGATTTGAGTCGGGTATGGTCGTTGACCCGATCACTATTCATCCGGATGCAACTCTGGCAGATCTGAAACAGTTCCGGGAAATTCATAAATTCTCCGGTGTTCCAGTGGTTGAGAAAAACGGGCGCCTAGTTGGAATCGTGACGAACAGAGATGTCCGTTTTGCGTCGGACCCGGGCGAAAAAGTCAGCAGTCTTATGACTACTGATCTCGTGACTGTTAAACAGGGCACTAGCGAAAAAGAGGCGAGGGCGCTTTTGCACAAGCATCGGATTGAACGCCTTTTAGTCGTTGATGATAATTTCAAATGCGTCGGGCTTATAACCGTCAAGGACATGGATAAGGCGGAAAGCTATCCGAATGCAGCCAAAGATGAACATGGCCGCTTGCGTGTGGCTGCTGCCTCGACAGTTGGTGATGCGGGGTATGCCCGAGGTGAAGCGCTCATTGATGCGGGTGTTGACGCTTTGGTTATCGATACAGCCCATGGTCATTCATCCAAGGTGATCGAACAGGTGGCTCGTCTGAAAAAGGCATACCCGAACCAGCAAATTATCGCTGGCAATATTGCAACCTCCGAAGCTGCTAAAGCATTGATTGATGCGGGGGCAGATGCCTTAAAAGTTGGCATTGGGCCGGGCTCGATTTGCACCACGCGAATAGTAGCGGGTGTTGGCGTGCCACAGTTAACCGCCATTATGGATGCGGTAAGCGTCGGTCGTAAAGCTGGTGTCCCGGTAATAGCCGATGGTGGCATCAAATATTCCGGTGATATGGCCAAAGCGCTCGCTGCAGGTGCTGAGAGCTGTATGGTTGGTTCGCTCTTGGCAGGTGCCGAAGAAACACCTGGGGAAGTTTTCTTATATCAAGGGCGTTCCTATAAGTCCTATCGGGGAATGGGTTCTGTGGGCGCGATGGCGCGTGGATCGGCTGATCGCTACTTTCAAAAGGAAGTTACAGATAGTATGAAACTCGTGCCCGAGGGCATTGAGGGGCGGGTCGGGTATAAAGGGCCGGCCGGACCTATTTTGCACCAGCTCATAGGCGGCGTCAGAGCTGCCATGGGCTATACAGGCTCCAAAAACATTCCTACTTTTCACGAAAATGCGCGGTTTGTGCGCATTACAGGCGCAGGTCTTCGCGAAAGTCATGTGCATGACGTAGCGATTGCCCGTGAAGCCCCCAACTATTCGATGCCGGGGTGAGAATTGAAACTTGGCGGCCGGATACAAGCATCAATTGAGGTTCTAGAAGATATTCTAAATCGCCGGACGCCTGCGACTATGGCTTTGCGGGATTGGGGTAAATCACATCGCTTTGCTGGCTCCAAGGACCGGACTGTTATAGGAAACATCGTTCACGATGCATTGCGTCAGAAATCTTCCATTTCTTGGCAGATGGATGACGAAAGCGCACGAGCTCTTGCATTGGGTACTATGGCGTTTGTTTGGGGGTATAACGAACAAAAACTATTCGAGGTTTTCAAGGATGATAAGTTTGCGCCTCAACCCCTGACGAAAGACGAACAAAGCCTTTTAAATGGCTCTATATCTTTGACTGACGCGCCAGAATGGATTCAAGGGGATGTTCCAGAATGGCTCTGGCCGGCTTTCGAAAATAATTTTGGTGATGAAGCTTTGAGCGAAGCCATAGCCCTGACCAAACGCCCACCACTTGATGTCAGAGTTAACGGATTGCGTTCCGATATGGAAAAGGCAGGTAAAGCTTTGGCTGAATTCAGTCCTGTGCGCACCGCCATTTCACCTGTGGGTTACCGGATGATCGTGGACGGCAATGAAGCTCGATTGCCGAATGTTCAAACCGAAGCCATATTTCAAACGGGCGGGATTGAAATTCAGGACGAAGGTTCACAAGTCGTGTCCCTTTTGATGAATGCGCAGGCCGGAGACAAGGTTTTGGATTATTGTGCAGGTGGCGGTGGGAAATCATTGGCGATTGCTGCAGACATGAAAAATGACGGCTCTGTGCATGCGTTTGATATCGACAAACGCCGCCTCGCGCCGCTCTATCAACGAGCCATGCGGGCAGGAGCTGATATTATCGATGTGAGAAATCCGCCTACTGACAGTCTTTCAGACTTAAATGGTCAAATGGACAAGGTCCTCATTGATGCACCATGCACCGGCGTTGGTACTTGGCGGCGCAAACCGGACGCCAAATGGCGGGTGAGTGAAGATGCTCTGGAGCGCCGGAATAATGAACAAAGCAAAATCCTGCGCGAAGCCCATCAATATCTAAGGCCGGGCGGACTTTTGATTTATGTAACCTGTTCAATGCTGGCCGAAGAAAATGAGGCGCAAGTTTACGGCTTTTTGGAAGATAATGAAAAATTTGAGCTCTTATCTGCTGGTGAAGTGTGGGAGGAGCGCTTTGGCACGGAAAGTCCTAAGCCCTGGTCAGAAGACGGGCAGACTGTCACATTGACCCCAGCCAGTACGAATACAGACGGTTTCTTTTTTGCCGTCATGGAAAAACAAGCATAGAGAATGATGATGGAACACGAACAGTTACTAATTGTTGATTTCGGCTCACAGGTCACCAAGCTTATCGCAAGACGGGTGCGGGAGATGGGGGTATACTCTGAGATCCATCCTTTTAACAAAGTCAATGCCGATTTCCTAAAGGCATACAACCCAAAAGCTATAATTCTTTCCGGTGGTCCAAGCAGCGTAACAGAAGCCAATAGTCCCCGTGCCGATGAGCTTGTTTTTAAGTTGGGCGTACCGGTTCTTGGGATTTGTTACGGACAGCAAACCATGTGTGAGCAATTAGGGGGCGCCGTTGAAACCTCCGAAGAGAAAGAGTTTGGCCGGGCTGATTTGAAAATTATCGACAAAAGCCGCCTTTTTGAAGGATTATCCGATACAGAACGGGTCTGGATGTCCCATGGCGACCGCGTTAGCAACATCCCGAAAGGCTTTGAAATTATTGCAAAATCGGAAAATGCGCCATTTGCTGCAATAGAGGATGAAGCACGCCGTTTTTATGGTGTTCAGTTCCATCCGGAAGTCGTTCATACGGTCAATGGCGCGAGAATGCTCCACAATTTCACTCATAATATCGCAGGGTTTAAGGGCGATTGGACCATGGCCGCATTCAAGGATGAGGCGATTGCGGCCATTCGAAATCAGGTAGGAGACGGCAAGGTGATTTGTGGCCTTTCCGGTGGTGTCGACAGTTCAGTTGCAGCTGTTCTAATCCACGAGGCAATTGGGGAACAGTTGACCTGCGTTTATGTGGATACCGGCATGATGCGGAAGGGCGAGAGCGATCAGGTCGTCTCTTTGTTCCGAGAACACTACAATATTAATCTTATCCATGTGGACGCAGAGGACGAGTTCTTGAGCCTTCTCGAAGGTGTCATCGACCCTGAGAGAAAACGTAAAATCATCGGCGGGACGTTTATTGATATTTTCGAACGTGAAGCTAAAAAAGTCGGCGGCGCAAAATATCTTGCGCAGGGTACTCTCTATCCAGATGTCATCGAGTCGGTCTCTTTTGACGGCGGGCCTTCCGTCACCATAAAATCCCATCATAATGTCGGTGGTTTACCAGATCGTATGGATATGGAATTGGTTGAACCATTAAGGGAATTATTCAAAGATGAGGTTAGAGCTCTGGGGCGTGAACTGGGGCTTCATGAGGATTTTGTTCAGCGTCATCCGTTCCCGGGTCCGGGGTTGGCCATCCGGTGTCCTGGCGCAATTACCAAAGATCGTTTGGAAATTTTGAGAGAAGCGGACGCCGTTTATTTGGATCAAATCCGCAAGCACGGCCTCTATAATGAAATATGGCAGGCCTTCGCAGTGCTTCTACCTGTTCAAACGGTCGGCGTTATGGGAGATGGTCGTACTTATGACTATGTATTGGCCCTACGTGCTGTTACGTCGACGGACGGCATGACTGCCGATTACTATCCTTATAGCCATGAGTTTCTATCGGAAACTGCGACGCGTATCATCAATGAATGTCGCGGCGTAAACCGAGTTGTCTATGACGTTACATCCAAACCTCCCGGGACGATTGAATGGGAATAATTTTCCGCCACATTCTTTCCAAAATCCCAGCATAGTTTGGCCATGTAAAATGTGACATACTGTGAGCGACTCGAAAAAGGGGAATCGCTCATGAAAAAATCATGGCTTCTGGGTTTACTTATTCCAGCATTGTTTATCGCCGCGTGGTGGCTTGGCTACAAGGCTTTTGGAGATGGTATAAACTCCTCGTCGACCACTTCGACGGATATCGTAGTCAAAAGTGTTGACGCAAATGGGGTGACTTCGGGCAGCCCCTCGACAACTCAGGGTGAAACCATAATAGAAATGCCGTTGCCGGAGCCAAGCGGCAAGGATGCTCTTGTTTATTTGGGAATGGATCCGGTTGCAGACGGAACCGATGCGAGCGCCTGTTTTCATTTTAGGACGCCTCTCAATCCTGCCGGTGATGCTGATATCCGCGATTATATCGAGGTCAGTCCGGGTGTCCGCTATTCGCACTCTATATCCGGGAATGATCTGTGTTTGAGTGGTTTTGGGTATGACGCAGATTATCAAGTCACCTTGAAAGCCGGACTAAAAGCTCAAGGTGGAAAGGAACTTTTACGCGAAATTACTGAAACGCTGACTTTCGGAGATAAGCCCAAATATGTGGGCTTTGCCGGAAATGGTATAATTTTACCCCGTATTGGCGCCCAAGGATTAGCGGTCGAAAGTGTAAATATTGATGTGCTGGAGATCGAAGTGGCCAGGGTGACGGACCGTATGTTGGTCCGTCGCGAACCTCAGATCGGCGAGGCCGTTCTCGAAGGTGATTACGGCTGGGAAGGTCGACGGGCTGCTACGCAAATTCGCTCTGTTATTTGGGAGGGCGAAGTAGACGTAAAGAACGAACGTAACAAAACGGTGAAAACAGTCTTGCCATTATCCGAGTTAGTCGGAACCCTAGAGCCAGGCGCATATATTGTTCGGGTAAACCGTAAACATGGCGATGACGAATATGAATTTGCACGAGCTTGGCGCTGGATTATCGTCACGGATCTGGCCATTACATCCTATCAGGGTGCTGACGGCCTTAATATTGGTATACGGTCGATTGACAGCGCAAAACCTGCTAGAGGCATAAAGGTCCTATTGGTTGCAGAAAATAACGAACTGTTAGCGCACACGGAAACTGACGCGAATGGTCACGCCAACTTCGCCGCACCGCTATTACAAGGCAAAGATAATAATGCCGCCCGAATGGTGATGGCATATGACACCGATCAAGACTTTGCCATGCTGGATCTTTACCGTCCACCTTTGGATATGTCTGACCATGATGTAACTGGACGGAATTCTGAAGGTCTGTTCGATATTTATGGATTTACCGAACGAGGCGTTTACAGGCCTGGTGAAACGGTAAACTTCACGGCCATGCTGCGCGACCAACAAGGCATGAGTTTGGCGGATCGAGATGTGTCCTTATCCGTAAGGCGTCCCAACGGGATAGAAGCCTATACGCATCGAGTAGAAAAGCGCGTATTAGAGGAGAGCTACGGCGTTGTAAGTTGGGCTTATGAGGTCCCCAATTCGGCACCTCGTGGCAAATGGAGTCTTCGCGTGCAGCCGGACGGGACAGATGATGTGGAGATAATAAACTTCGCTGTCGCTGATTTTGTGCCGCAAAAAATCAAAATAACGTTGAAATCTGAAGAAGCTCCAATAAGGGTCGGCGAAATCAGGGAGCTGACCGTTGATGCGCAATTCCTTTACGGCGCGCCCGGAACGGCTTTGAGTGCTGAGGCTGAAGCGAGGATCCGGGTGGATCAACAGCCGTTTAAAGAATATTCGGATTATCGTTTTGGTCCCAACAAAACCGATTTCCGAGAACGGTTTATGGAGATGGGGACAGGTGTGACCGATGGAGCCGGATTGGCTACATTTGCTATTGATTACAAAAATGAAGGCGTAAAATCAGTTTTACCTTTGCGGGCTGAAATTGTAGCGGGCGTGGCTGAGCCCGGCGGTCGCTTCGTGCAAGAGGCTCTACAAATTCCGGTTCGAACCGAAGATATATATATCGGAATTGCTAACGGACATAATAGTGAACGAACCCCGCGTGGACAGCCGGCCAAGTTCAAAGTCGTTGCCGTCGATGCCAATGGCAATCAAGTGGAGAAAACGCTTACATGGAAGCTGGTCGAAGAAGATTGGGATTATCACTGGTATCGAGAAAACGGACGATGGCGATATCAATATGATATTCGAGACATGCCGTTGTCGTCAGGTACAATCGACCTTTCAGACGATGCGGCGGTTATGTGGACCCATAATATTGATTGGGGACCTCATCGTCTTGAATTCTGGGACGGTGACAAACTTCTAGCATCGCGTCAGTTTTGGAAAGGTTGGGGGCGAACTGAGGGACGTTCAACAGCACCAGACTCTATCGAAATCAACCGAAACACAGAAGTTGTTAAAGCGGGTGGCGCTGTTAGCTTAACGGTCAATGCACCTTATAGCGGCGTAGGTGAGCTGGTTATCGCGAGCAATAAAATACATTCAGTTCAGCCTTTGACTTTGGCCGAAGGCACTTCGGAAATAAGTTTTGATTTTGACAGCGCTTGGGGAGACAGCGTTTATGCGCTAGTCACTTTATATACCCCCAGAGATGCCAATGATCGCCCCGTGCCCCATCGGGCGGTCGGTGTTAGCTATATCGCTCTCGATCGCAGTGAGCAGATATTTAATCTGGACATTGAAACCAAAGATGTGCTGCGCCCTCGTCAGGAGCACGAATTCATCGTTAAGGTCAATGGGCCGACAACACGAAGCGTCATGATGAATTTCGCCGCTGTCGATGAAGGCATTCTCCAAATTACCAAGTATGAAAGTCCCGATGCTGCGGCCCATTTTTTCGGCAAAAAAGCCTTGGGCCTTGAACTTCGTGATGATTACGGGCGTATTTTGAACCCTAATCTTGGAACTCCTGCGACAATGCGTTCCGGAGGTGACAGTATAGGTGGTGAGGGTTTAACGGTTGTCCCGACACGCACCGTTTCGCTCTTTGAGGGGGCGGTCGAGGTGCGAAATGGCGAGGCTCGTATCAAGCTAGACATTCCGGATTTCAATGGAGAGCTACGTCTTATGGCGACTGCTTGGAATGAAAGGGCGGTTGGCAGCGTGTCTGCGCCGGTAAAAATACGCGACGAGGTTCCCGGTATTGTGTCTTTACCCCGTTTTCTGGCGCCCGGAGATAAGGCTTTTGCCACTGTGTCCTTGGACAATGTTGAAGGGCAGCCAGGTCGTTATTCAGCTGATCTAAGCGCCAGTAGAGTCGTTTCTGCGAAAGACGGTGTCTCATTTAACTTAGGCACGGGTGAACGAAAACAGGATAGGCTTGAGTTGACTGCCAATTCTACCGGAATAGATACTTTGAATGTAGGTATTTCTGGTCCTGGTAATTACAATGTCAAATCGGACTACCCCATTCAGGTGCGTTCGCCATTTTATCCGACAACTCGCCAAACTTGGGTAGCTCTTGAGGCAGGGGAAACGCTTCAACTCAATTCAGAGTGGGGCGACGGTTATGCTCCGGACGCGACCGATGTGTCAGTTTCCTTTGCGAGATTACCGGGTATTGATCCGACGCCAATCGTCAATGGGCTACGCAAATATCCATATGGCTGTACTGAACAAACGGTCTCCACGGCCATGCCTCTGATTTATGCCTCACAATTGGGGGGTATTGATGGGCAAAGTGAAATCAATCGACGTCGGGAAGTTCAAAAAGCTATTCATCGTATCAGCAATCGGATGAGCCTTGATGGCTCATTCGGTCTGTGGCGCGAAGGTGATAATTACGCGCTTTCCTGGGTCGGGGTTTATGCGACAGATTTCCTAATCCGCGCCAAAGAAGAAGGATATTATGTATCTGATGACGTATTAAAACGTGCCAAAGGTGCTTTATCAGAACTTAGCCGAAATCCAAATTACTCCCGATTAGCTTATGTGAACTTACGCGAGCGTTCCACCTATTGGCGTTCTAAACGGGCTGAAACGGCCGCTTATGCGCTCTATGTAATGGCCCGAATGGGGGAAGGTAATCTGGGGCAGGCTCGATATCATTTTGATAATCATCGTAACAGTATGGAAACGCCACTCTCTATGGCTTATTTATCGGGTGCGCTAAAACTCATGGGAGATGATCGACGAGCATTAGATGGCTTCAAAGAAGCTGCTCGCATGAAAGATCATCGCGATAACCGGAATTACTATTATTCGGTTCTACGGGATACGGCTGGAATCGTGGCCATAGCCAGCGAAACAGGTGATGACAGTTTTGCCGTAGAGATGTTGGATGACCTAAGTGCTCTGGTTCGCAGTGAAAAATATTTGAACACACAGGAGCAGGGATATCTAATTCTTGCGTTTAAATCACTGATGGACGACATGAAGCCTATCTCGATAAGTGCTGAGGGTGCGACTGTCGAAAGAAGAGGGAACAGTTCGCTCGCAAGTCTCTATGGGACGGATCTCGATGATGAGCCTGCTTTCACAAATAATAGCACTCAGAAAGTTTGGGCATCGGTTGCTGTTCAAGGCCCGCCTATGTCACCTCCTGAGGCGATATCTGAGGGATTTGTGGTTCGAAAAACCCTTTTCACAACCGACGGAGAAAAAGTGGACGAACGTCCCGTCAAACAAGGCGAGCGTCTCGTGGTAAAATTAGAGTTTTCTTCAACGGAAAATCACGACCGGTCTGTCGTGGTTGCAGACTTGTTACCAGCAGGTTTTGAAATCGAAACTGTTTTGCGTCCCGAAGATGGAAATCGCAAAGACGGATTGGATGATGGGCCATATAGTTGGCTCGGCAAAATCACCGAACTTGAGATTGCTGAGGCTCGCGATGACCGTTTTGTAGCGTCCCGAACAAGTTATCGCCTCGATGACTATATTGTGGCCTACATTGTGCGAGCGGTTACACCCGGAGAATATGTTATGCCGGGTGTCGTGGTCGAGGACATGTATCGCCCCGAAGACCACGGCATGACCGATGCGTCTCGGATAACGATCTCGAAGGATCCGGCGCTTTAATAGAACACTTTTGGTGAAACGAATAGTTACATATCCCAAATGGCTCTGGCGGAGTTGTATCGGGTTTTTAGTCTGTCTCCTTGGCTTAAACCTCGTATTCCCACCGCCATTAAAAGAGGCCTTAAATGTCTCGCCTGTGGTGCTGGACCGCGAAGACAGCTGGCTGACTGGATTTTCAGTCGACGATGGCGTTTGGCGGGTCAAAGCGGATCTGGACAAAATCGACCCGCGTTTTATTGAGCGGCTAATTGCCATTGAAGATGAACGATTTTGGAACCATAGTGGTGTGGATGTACCGGCGGTATTTCGTGCGGCGAATAGTTGGTATAATGCAGGGAAACCCACATCCGGCGCCTCAACCATAACAATGCAATTGGTTCGCCAAATTGAACCCAGGGAACGGACCGTAAAGTCCAAGGCATTAGAGAGTTTTCGTGCTCTCCAATATGAATTATTTTTGTCCAAAGAAGAAATATTGGAACTTTATCTTACCCATATTTCCTATGGCGGAAATATTGAAGGTATTCACGCAGCCACTTTTGCCTATTTTGGTAAAACCCCAGAAGAGCTAACGGACGGGGAAATCGCGCTTTTGATTGCAATCCCGCAAGCACCTGAGGCCCGGCGCCCTGACTTGTGGCCCAATGTCGCTCGTCGCGGGCGAGATAAAATTTTGGTTAAGCTTTCCGAAAAGGGACTATTGACTGTAATACAAACGGCTGAGGCGAAGGCTTTACCTGTGAATGTGAAAAGGAATCCTCTGCCGGAAACCGCCTGGTTGAGCGCTTATGCTATTGCGTTGGATAACCAATCCGTGCGGTCAACAATGGATTTGAAACTGCAGAGAGAAGTCGAAGCCGTCGCCGCAAATGTTTTAGAGGAACTGCCGACGGATGTCGGTATAGCGGTTACGGTTGTCGAAAATGAATCCATGGCCGTAAGGGCTCACATGGGATCGGGGGGATTAGAGCGAAAAAACGGTTGGATTGACATGACACGGCGGTATCGGTCTCCTGGTTCCACTCTCAAGCCATTCATCTATGGCCTGGCAATGGATGACGGTCTGGTTTCGGCGGGGAGTTGGATCGAGGACGCTCCAGCCCGTTTTGGGTCTTATCGTCCAGAAAATTTCAACCGGCGTTATTATGGTGACGTGCGAATAAGCGAGGCCTTACAGCACAGTCTAAATGTGCCCGCTGTTACGGTGCTTGATGGTGTGGGTGGCCATCGTCTCGAGTCCAGTTTGAAAAATGCGGGAATGGATGTAATACGTTTGCGCGGAAATTCCGAAGAGGCAGGTCTGGCACTGGCACTGGGTGGCGCCGGCGTTCAGCTAAATGATTTAGCTGTTGTTTACACGGCTCTGGCCAATGATGGGCAGGCCCGACCGCTCCGTTGGCTGGAGGCGGATCCGATGTCAAAACCAGTGCGTTTACTGAGCGAAGATACCGTCGAGGAAATCACTCAAATTATGCAACAGTCACCGACGCCTGAGGGTCAGGTACCCGCTTGGTTGTCTTCGGATTTTCCGACTTTGGCCTATAAAACGGGGACCTCATATGGATTCAGAGATGCCTGGGCAGCGGGTTATTCGGACAAATGGACGATTGTGGTGTGGGTCGGACGCCCCGACGGAGCACCTAGAGATGGTCAAACCGGACGTATCGCAGCAGCGCCTGTATTGTTTGATTTGTTTGCTGCTCTACCGCGTTCAGAGCAATTTCAATCTTACAAGCAGGTAAATGATGCGCCCCTCGGATTGACAAGGTTCAAGGGGAAAACGGAAAATGGCCCGCAAATTTTATTCCCGCCTGAGGGCGCCGAGCTACTGGCTTCAAATTTTGGTCAAAGTGCGCGTGGTTTTACTCTCTCGGCTAGAAGCTCGTCAGAGGTGCATTTTTACGTTGACGGACACCGGGTCGTCAAAGAGGGCGATCGTTCCATTTGGCGCCCAAATAATCCGGGATTTTACGAAATTAGAGCTGTCGACGATAACGGACAAGTAGCCAAGGTTAGAGTTTCAGTTTTGGCCCTGTCGCAAATCGGCGACCCGCGTTTTTAGGTGGTCCAGTACCTCGTTGAACCAGGGGTTCTTTTTGATCCAGACATTATTGCGCCAGGACGGATGAGGTAGAGGGATAACATCCGGGCCGTAATCCTTCCAATGACGGACAGTTTCTGTCAGGTTTTTTTGCCGTAGTTTTCCCAGATATTGTTTCTGAGCATATTGCCCCACCAGAAGTGTCAGCTCAATAATGGGGAAGGCTTCGGTCAGCTTGTCCTGCCAGAGCGGGGCGCATTCCTTACGGGGCTGCAGGTCGCCACCTTTGGCATCCAGTCCCGGAAAACAAAATCCCATGGGCGTAATGGCCAGAAAACTCTCATCGTAAAATATGTCTTTGTCGATCCCCAACCAATCGCGCAGGCGGTCTCCTGAAGGATCATCAAAAGGGATGCCGCTGGCATGAACCCGCGTCCCGGGCGCTTGGCCGATAAGGCGAATGCGGGCTTTTTCATTTCCGACAACAACGGGACGCGCTTTGTGCGGAAGCGGTTTTTCCGCGTGCTCGCAGATGCGGCAACTGCGAATTTCTGCTAATAAAGAAGCCAGTTCAGTCATGGTGAGCGCATTATTGCGCATAACACGCAATTTTGAAATGTTAATTCTGCGCTTTTGGGATTATAGGGATAAAAAACAGGACGATCCGTTATGACTGACACGTTTTATGCCCAGCTCGATGACACGCTCAAAGATATTGACGCGCAGGGCCTATATAAACGTGAGCGCCTGATTACGTCCAAACAGGCCTCAGCCATTCACGTCACAGAAGATGGTCGAGAAATCGAAGTCCTGAATTTTTGTGCCAATAACTATCTGGGCCTTTCTGATAATCCGGAGTTGGCGGATGCATCCAAACAGGCCTTGGACGATTACGGCTTTGGTCTCTCTTCTGTGCGTTTTATTTGCGGCACACAGGACCAACACAGAGAGCTCGAGCAGGCCATCGCCAATTGGCTGGGCTTTGAGGACAGTATTCTCTATGCGGCCTGTTTTGACGCCAATGGCGGCGTGTTCGAGCCGCTCCTCTCCAAAGAAGATGCAATCATTTCTGACAGTCTCAATCACGCTTCCATCATCGATGGGATACGTCTTTGCAAAGCTGCTCGCTACCGTTTCGCAAATTCGGATATGGCTGACCTCGAAACCAAGCTGATTGAAGCGCGCGATAATGGCGCTCGACATATCATGATCGCCACAGACGGCGTATTCTCAATGGATGGGTATATCGCCAAGCTCGACGAGATTTGCGATCTGGCTGATAAATTCGGAGCGCTGGTCATGGTCGATGATTGCCACGCAACCGGATTTCTAGGTGAAGGTGGTCGCGGCTCAGCGGCTTACCGAGGCGTAGAAGGGCGGATCGACATCTTGACGGGCACGCTAGGCAAAGCGCTCGGCGGAGCCATGGGCGGTTATACCTGTGCCAAGAAAAATGTTATCGATATGCTGCGCCAAAGATCCCGGCCTTATCTGTTTTCAAACTCATTAGCGCCGTCTCTGGTTGGCGCCAGCTTGAAAGCCATTGAACTGGTCAAAAACGGTGATGGCCTGCGTCAACAACTCAAAGACAATGCCTTTCGTTTCCGCGCCGGAATGGAAAAGGCGGGTTTTGACCTTTTGCCAGGCGAGCACCCTATCATTCCAGTAATGCTCGGCGATGCCCAATTGGCACAGGACATGGCGGATAAGCTTTTAGATGAAGGGGTTTACGTCATCGGATTTTTCTATCCCGTCGTCCCCAAAGGGCAGGCCCGTATCCGAACGCAGATGAGCGCAGGCCATACGCCCGAGCAGATTGACCGCGCCGTCGCGGCCTTTACAAAGGTCGGGAAAGAACTGGGAGTTATCTCGTGAATGCTTTACCGAAAACCATGAAATGCCTGACTAAGGCCAAGCCAGAAAAGGGTGTATGGCTCGAAGAGCGACCGCTACCGAACATCGAACCCGATGAGGTTTTGATCAAAGTCGAACGCACGGCCATTTGCGGTACGGATATGCATATTTATAAATGGGATGACTGGGCGGCAGATAATGTACCAACGGGTCTGATTTTTGGTCATGAATATAGCGGCCATGTGGCAGCCATCGGCTCTACGGTTCGACGGGTGAAGGTCGGCGATAAAGTCACAGGCGAGGGTCATGTGGTCGGCAACCGGTCCCGCAACGCCAGAGCCGGGCGGTTCCATCTGGACCCTGACACAAAAGGCATTGGCGTGAATTTGCCAGGGGCTTTTGCGGAGTATTTGGCACTTCCGGAGTTTAATGTGATCCCGCTTGGGGAAAACCTGCCGCTTGAAATCGGGGCCATTCTCGACCCGCTTGGCAATGCAGTCCATACGGCTTTGTCCTTTGATTTGGTCGGCGAGGATGTCTTGATTACCGGCGCTGGTCCTATCGGCATCATGGCAGCGGCTGTGGCCGAAGAGGCAGGTGCGCGCCGGGTTGTCCTTACCGATATTAATGACTGGCGTCTGGAGTTTGCGGCTAAGGTTGCGCCAAAAACCCGCATGGTCAATGTGAGCAAGGAAAAGCTCTGGGATGTTATGCACGAAATTGGCATGAATGAAGGCTTTGATGTGGGGCTCGAGATGAGCGGTGCAGAACCGGCATTTAACCAGATGATCGATCATATGCTTATGGGCGGTAATATCGCCATGCTCGGCATTCCCGCCAAACCTTACCCTGTGGATTGGGGCAAGATTGTCGGCAAGGCCCTTACCGTGCGCGGTATCTATGGCCGCCAAATGTATGAGACCTGGTATAAAATGCTCGCACTGCTCGATAGCGGACTGGACGTCAGCAATATGATAACACACCGGTTTGAAGCCCGCGATTTCCAAAAGGCTTTTGATCTGATGGAAACGGGTAAATCCGGTAAAGTCATCCTCGACTGGAATGAAATATGAGTGCTGAAGAAAAATACGTCCCATTGAAGGGTTACTCACGACTGGATGAAGACGCTATGCGTGGCGAAATCGAAGCCCTGCGGGAAAGCCTGTCCAAGCGGCGATCCATTCGCATGTTTTCAAACGATCCGGTCCCTCGGGATATTATCGAAAATGCCATTCGTGTGGCCGGGACGGCGCCGAGTGGTGCCAATCATCAGCCCTGGCATTTCGTGGCTATTTCCGATCCGGAAACGAAAAGGAAAATCCGTGAGGCCGCTGAAGAGGAGGAGCGGGAATTTTACGGGGGACGCGCCTCCGAAGAATGGCTCGATGCACTCGATCCGCTCGGCACGGATGACCATAAACCCTTTCTCGAAACGGCACCGTGGTTGATTGCCGTCTTTGCGCAACGTCGTGGCGGCGAAAAAAACGGGCAGGACAAAAAGAACTACTATGTGACAGAGTCTGTTGGGCTCGCAACGGGCATGCTGATAACCGCGTTGCACAGTGCCGGCCTTGGTACGCTGACCCATACGCCAGCGCCTATGGGTTTCTTAACCGAGATTTGCGGACGTCCAAAGACAGAAAAACCCTTTGTATTGATGGTTGTTGGTTATCCAGCAGAAGGCTGCCAAGTTCCGACACACGCTTTAATCAAAAAAGACCTCGAAGAGATCACAACTTTCATCGATTAGGTAAGCCGACATACTTCTGTCCATTACTTGTATTAAAAGTGTGCCTGATACGGCTAGGTTTCCCTATAAAGCTGAAAACTATTGAACATAGTGATGAATAATGGTTTGTTCTGTTAGGCGGAGAACGAGATGAAAAAGAATATTTTTATAGCGATCATTTCATTGACAATGGCAGATTATGCCTGCGCGCATGATAGCGTTATTAGAGCGGGTAATGTGCTAGATGTGGAAACAGGGCGGTATTCATCAGACCAGTTTATATTAATTGAAGACGGCAGGATCATTGAAATCGGCGATTGGAGCGATTTTGAACTCGATGGTGAGTTTATCGATCTTTCGGACAAATATGTGCTTCCGGGCCTTTTGGATGCTCATGTCCATTTGACCGGAGATGCCAGCATACATGGCTATAAAAGATTGACGCGTTCCGTTCCACGTCAAGCCATCACAGGTGTCAGAAACGCAGAGCGAACATTGAACGCTGGGTTTACGACAGTCCGAAATGTAGGGGCGTCAGGCTATGCCGATATAGCGTTGCGGGATGCGATATATGACGGGGATGTTCCAGGTCCGCGCATAATTGCCGCCGGGCCTTCATTGGGCATTACGGGCGGACATTGTGATAACAATCTGTTGCCCGCTGAATATGAAGCTAAAGGCGACGGTGTTGCTGATGGCCCTTGGGCTGTGCGGGCCAAGGTTAGAGAAAACAAAAAATACGGCGCTGATGTCATTAAATTCTGCGCAACAGGTGGCGTCCTATCCAAGGGAACGGCCGTCGGTGCGCAGCAATATACGCTCGAAGAAATGACCGCCATTGTCGAAGAGGCTCATCTCGCCGGTATGAAAGTGGCTGCGCATGCACATGGTGCTGAAGGTATTGAGACTGCCATTCGAGCAGGTGTCGATTCAGTTGAACACGCCAGCTTTATCTCGAGTACTGGCATACGTCTGGCTATCGATAATGGAACTTACCTATCCATGGATATTTACGTCTCTGACTATATTCTGTCGGAAGGTGAAAAAGTTGGTATTCTTGAGGAGTCGCTAGAGAAGGAACGTAAGGTTGGACGCACGCAAAGAGAGAATTTTCGTCGTGCCGTTCAAGCAGGTGCCCGAATGGCATTTGGGACAGATGCCGCCGTTTATCCCCATGGTCAAAATGGACGGCAATTTGCTTATATGGTGGACTGGGGAATGACGCCGCTGCAGTCTATACAAGCCGCCACCATTAATAATGCCGATTTGTTTGGTGTCTCTGATAATGTGGGAACGCTTGAGCCAGGTAAGTTTGCCGATATCATTGCTTTGGATGAGGATCCGCTTGAAAATATTGATATACTTGCAGACGTCAGCTGGGTCATGAAAGACGGAAAAGTTTTTAAAGATAAAAACTAATTCTTGTAACTTTACCTAAAGGGCTTTAGCGCCCAAAGGCTATGACTAACGCTGCTGCAAAACAAGCTGCGCTTCTGCCAATTCCAAGATGGGAATTTATTGCGCTAATGGCCTCTCTTCTGGCCATGAATGCCGCTGCCATTGACTCAATGCTACCGGCTCTTGGTTTAATCGGTGAGCACTTTCAGCTGGTCGATGAGAACCAACAACAGCTGATAATCTATTCTTACCTGGCAGGCTTTAGCGTGCCGCAATTACTATTTGGGCCGTTGTCAGATCGTTTTGGTCGAATGGGTTTGATGAAATTATGTCTTTTCGGTTTTATTGTTTTAAGTGTTCTCTGCACCATTGCCACCAGTTTTTGGTTGTTGATATTCTTTAGGTTTTTGCAGGGCATTATTTCTGGTGGGGTCCGGGTCGTCGCTGTTGCCGTGGTAAGAGATCTCCTTGCAGGCAGGGGAATGGCGTCTGTGATGTCGCTCATCATGACCGTTTTTATGATAGTACCTATTATCGCGCCTATTGCTGGTGAGGCCCTTATGGGGATATCCTGGCGCTGGACCTTTGGAATATTGATTATACTGGGCGTGGTAAATTTCGTTTGGGTCTGGTTTCGACTGCCAGAAACACTTCCACCAGAGAAACGTATTACTCTTGATGTTACTAAATTTCTTGCGGCCTATAAACGGGTATTGGAGGTTCGTGTTACGACCGGCTACCTACTCGCCAGCGGAGTAGTATACGCTTCACTGTTTGTTTTTCTTGGAACGTCTGAGCAATTATTTGATCAAGTGTTTCACACGAGCAATTTCTCGTTTTGGTTTGCCGGAGTTGCAAGCCTTATGGCCATGGTTAGCTATGCAAATTCTCGCATGGTTGAGCGGTTCGGAATGCGTTTTATGAGTCATTTTACGATGCTCGCATTTGTGGCTTTTGCTCTAACTAATGTTTTAGTTGCCAAATTTTTTGGTGAACAATTCTGGCCTATCTATATATTTCTTTGTTTAACCATGGCGTGTTTTGGAATGCTCGGCTCAAATTTCAACGCGTTAGCCATGGAACCACATGGAAATGATGCAGGTAGTGCCAGTGCGGCTTACGGGTTTGCGACAACAGGTATCGCGACCGTTTTAGGATATATAGGAGGCAGGCTCTATAATGGAACGGCAGAACCTATTTTGTGGTCTTTTGCGATTTTTGGCTTATTTTCATTGGTCATTGTATTGCTTACCGAGGGCGGGCGCTTATTTGTGCGATAAGCTTTTCAATCATCCCTTGATTATAGTCCGGTGAATTCTAAAAGAAGCCTATGAGCTGGAAATCCTCACTTGAAGAACTCGAACGTCGCCGAACCATGGCTTTGGAAATGGGTGGTGCGGATAAAGTCGCCAGGCAAAAATCCCGTGGAAAGCTTACGGCACGAGAGCGTCTGGCGCTTCTGCTGGACGATAGTAGCTTTCGTGAGATTGGTATGTTGGCTGGTAAGGGCGAATATGATGCCCAAGGTAATCTAATAAGGTCTTCTGCGAGTAATTTTCTGTTTGGACGTGGAAATATATATGGACGCCCAGTCGTCGCAACGGCTGATGATTTTACGGTACGGGGCGGGGCAGCCGATGCCTCCATTATTCGCAAGTTTGAGCAGGCAGAGATAATGGCCCACGAACTGCGCCTGCCAATCATTCGTATGATTGATGGCACAGGTGGAGGTGGATCTGTTAAGATGCTTGAGGATTATGGGTTTACTTATGTGCCGTTTATTCCGGCATGGGAACACATGCAGAAGAACTCGGAGTGTGTACCGGTCGTTTGTTTGTCATTAGGACCAACGGCGGGTTTAGGTGCAGCCCGGATTGTGGCCAGTGACTACTCGGTTATGGTCAAAGGTCTGTCGCAGCTCTTCGCTGCTGGACCTGCCGTTGTGGCAGCGTTAGGTGAAAATCATGACAAAGAAAGCCTTGGCGGTTCTGACATTCATACCCGAAACGGGGCTGTAGATGATGAGGCGGCTAATGAAGAAGAGGCCATGGCAATGGCAAAGGCGTTCTTGTCTTTTCTGCCGGACTATGTCGGCGGCGACCTCCCGCGCATTGCAAGCCAAGACCCAATAGACCGCAAAGATGAAAATCTGTTGTCGATTGTACCCGCAGACAAAAACAAAGCTTATAATATGCGACGCATTTTAGAGCCTGTCTTTGACAAGGGCTCCGTTTTTGAAATGGGAAAAAACTGGGGTCGCTCAGTCATTACAGCGTTTGCAAGACTGGACGGGTGGCCCGTGGCTGTTCTGGCCAGTGATCCAACCTTTTTAGGGGGTTCATGGACGGCGCAGTCTTCGGAAAAAGCTAAAAGATTTGTGGAGTTAGCGACAAAATTTAAACTGCCACTAGTTCACCTGGTTGATAACCCTGGGTTTATGATTGGATTGGAGGCTGAAAAGTCCGCTACCATTCGCCGTGGTGTTGAGGCCATGACAGCAATTTATAATGCCGATATTCCTTGGGCTACACTTATCATTCGCAAAGCATATGGTGTTGCCGGGGCTGCCATGTCTAACCACACCCGCTTCCAGTATCGTTTTGCCTGGCCCAGCGGTGATTGGGGTTCGCTCCCAATTGATGGCGGTGTTGAAGTGGCCTACCAATCTGAACTCAGAGCTTCTAAAAATCCCGATGCGGAACTTGCAAAAATTAAGGCCCGACTTGCCAATGTGACCTCACCATTTCGGACAGCCGAGAAGTTCGCCGTTGAGGATATCATTGATCCGCGGGAAACCAGACCTTTGCTCTGTGAGTTTATAAATCTTGCAATGCGCTAATAGAGTGTGTTGCGCGCCTCAGGGGAATAGTCACCAAGTTCGTTCATTTTTCCCTCTTTCACCTTTTTTGCCCATTCGGGATCTTGGAGCAATGCACGACCTACAGCGACAAGGTCAAATTCACCTTTGTCCATGCGTTCAACTAAATCATCTAGTGACGCCGTTCCTGAAGATTCCTGTTTCACCAATGTGCTGATAAAATCGACATTCAAGCCGACTGATCCGACCGTGATCGTCGGAAGGCCGGTCAGTTTTTTCGACCAGCCGGCTAAGTTCAAATCTGAACCTTCAAATTCTGGCTCCCAGAAACGCCGCGTTGAACAATGTAGAATATCTACACCAGCATCGACAAATACGCCCAGCAGTTCTTCCAGCTTTTCAGGCGTGTCCGCGAGTCTGGCTGTGTATTCCTGTTGTTTCCATTGAGAGTATCGCAAAATAATGGGCACGTCAGGACCTACGCCGCGCCGAACGGCCTTAATAACGTCGCCAGCGAATGTCGCGCGGTCTTTCATGTCGCCACCATATTTGTCTGTGCGTTTATTCATGACGTCCCACATAAACTGGTCAATCAGATAGCCGTGTGCCCCATGTATTTCAACGCAGTCAAATCCAGTTTCAGCCGCGTCTCGACCGGCCTTCTCATAGGCCGCAATCATATCAGCGACGTCTTCGTCTGAAGGTTCGGGCAGGACTTGTTTGCCAGTATGTGTCAGGCCGGACGGGCTGTCACTGTTTGCGTCTGGATGGGGACCTGTTCCGGGCTTTCGGGTTAGACCAACATGCCAGAGTTGTGGTGCAATCTTTCCGCCATTGTCATGAACTTTTGTCACAACATTCGACCATCCAGATAACGCGGCGTCCGTGTGGAAATTCGGATAGTTAGGGTTATCAGAAGCCCCCGGCCGGTCAATGGTCGTACCTTCAGTTATAATAAGGCCTACATCGGCTTCGGCACGTCGGGCGTAATAGTCGGCGACATTTTCACCGGGGATACCGTTCGGAGAAAAACCTCTGGTCATGGGAGCCATACAAATACGGTTGGAAAGGGAAAGGTTTTTACAGCTAAATGGCTGAAATAAAGGGCTTAAGTCGGACATGTATAACTTTCTATTTTTTAAAATCTATAACAAAACGGTATTTCACATCGCTTTTTTGGACCCGATTCCAGGCCTCATTTATCTGGTCGGGACGAATTATTTCGACATCCGATGTAATATTATGCTTTCCGCAGAACGCTAGCATCTCTCTCGTCTCTCTGATTCCCCCGATGGCCGAGCCGGAAATTTTGCGTCGCCCACCCACGACAAGGCCGGCATGGAATGTGAGGGGTTCTAACGCGCCAACCAGGCAAAGTGTGCCGTCTTTTTTCAAGAGCCCCGTATAAGGATTAAGTGGGTGATTGACTGGGACAGTGTCGAGGAGAAAATCAAATGTGCCACGGGCCGCCTTCATGGCGTCTTTGTCTTTGGATATCAGAACTTCGTGTGCGCCGAGCCGCTCTGCGTCCGCCGCCTTGTCAGGGGATGTTGTGATCATCACAACATGAGCACCAAGCGCTGAGGCAAACTTTACGCCCATATGTCCCAGGCCGCCCAGACCGATCACGCCGACCTTCATACCGGGGCCAACATTCCAGTGTTTCAGGGGTGACCAGGTTGTAATACCGGCACAGAGCAGGGGCGCAGCCCCCGCCGGATCCAGGTTCTCAGGAACGCCGACGACAAAGTCCTCATCCACGACAATGTGTTCGGCGTAACCGCCCTGTGTCGGTGCGTTGTCATGGTAATAATCAAAGCCGCCATAGGTCATGATCGGGAAGCGTTCGCAATACTGTTCGTCTCCATCTGAACAGGACCCACAGGTTCGGCAAGAATTGACCATACACCCCACCGAAACACGTTCACCGATTTTGAACTGGCTGACGTCTTTGCCTATGGATGTGACCCGTCCAATGATTTCATGTCCCGGGACCAGTGGATAGTGGCGGGTATTATTCCAGTCATTATGGGCCTGATGAATATCAGAATGGCAGATACCGCAATATTCTATATCTATGGAGACGTCCTTGGGGCCGGGTGTACGACGCTCAATGAATAATTTCTCTACCGGGCTGCTGTCACTTGTGACACCATAGGCACTGACGGATTGACTCATTTTTGTCTCCCTTTTGGTTACCATAGTAAGTGAACTGTCGCGGATCAAAGTGTTATTTTGTGCTGAATGCCAAAGTGCGTTTGAGATTGGCACCGATACGAATAGGCTTCAATTTGGGTGGGGTGAGACATGAAACGAGTACTTTATGCTGCAATTTTTAGTCTGGATGCTGCAATTTTTAGTCTGCCAGTCGTTGTACGGCCAGCGTCCGAAGACGTACCCAGCCACATTTTAGCGTCCTATACAGCTTTTCAGCATGACGTTCAGGATAAGAATTAAGAATCTGCGGCTCAGAATGCTTATGAGGCTTGGCAGAGTGCCAAGGAATTATTGGGTGACGAACATAGAACTTGAATACTTGCGCAAAACCACGCTAATCTAGATACGAAAACCGACTTGGAATATAAGAGGTAGTTTTCTATATCCGGGCGATCTTGCTTGCGGATTTCGATGAAGAATTACAGGGTTTTTCAGATCGTTTGAGCAACTATTCCGACCGCTTGGGTAGCAATCGGCGAGAAAAAGAAATTCGTCGGCGCGTATTCAATTCATTTGTATTGCGTGAGAGAAAATCGACGCCAGCTATCGACCAGAGCTTATTTTAACCCGTATGTTCTTGCATGCTATTTACTAAGGGTGGTGGATTTCGGAAACTGGTGCCGCGAGGGAAAATTGAACTCCCGACCTCATCATTACCTACTGGATAGTAGAGATGATATGCAATTTTCTTTCTTTACCCGTTTTTACCTAACTGATGGTTTTTATTGTACTTCTGTTTCCCATTGTTTCTTCAAATGCACTGTGAGTGTCTATAGGCGTGCTTACTATGTGATTGCTGGCAGTACTCGATATAAGGAAAGGTCAGTTCTGAAAATTACAAATCGCTATTTAGTGCGTGCGAGCCAACTATTAAGATCGCATTCCATTGAGATGATAAGCTGAGAAGTTTTGGAGCTGAAATTCTACTATCGGGGCAAGAAAACTGTCATCATACAATATCGAATGAGGAGAAGCGGCCCCCCAACGTAGCAGTTAACTTTCGGTCGCTAAGGGAACTATCTGTCGAGCAAGCCAGAGTTGCTGCCAAAAAAGCATGGGCATTTTATCACCATTTGACCTGATCACTTGGCTCAATGAAACTCTGACGAAACAGCTCTTAAAGTGTCAAGTGTAATAGAGAAATCCATAAAGGAATATGTATAAGTGAAGCTGACCGAGAAAACCCAATCAGCTCACAATACCGCCGTCGAGATTATTCATTCCATGCCTATTCAATTTGAACACCCCCATGTATTCTGCAGATTCGCCAGAGGGTAAACCTATCAATGAAATTAAAAAGCCTAGCAAAGAATATGTAAACTTGCCGACATTGAGAATGTCAAGGTTCATGATCTACGACACACATTTGCGAGCGTTGCCGATATGATTGGGATGTCTCTGCCAGTTTGGGTGCTTTGCTCGGTCACAGCTAGTCTCTGACTACGGCGCAATAAGCGCACTTAGCTTCTTATCCCTTGGCTCGGGCTGCCGAGCTCGATGGCAGCAAACTACCTGAAGAGGCCAGCCCAGGGTTAAACACAACGGACGAAATCATGAATTATTCTTAGGGGCAAAACGGTTGTGGGCCGTTGGGCGTACTCAAAGAGAGGCTTTCTGGTTTCAATATATTGACATGAAAAGTGTCAATAAATAGTCATTAATCATGACCAGTCCTATAGAACTCATGGGCGCGCCGGGGTCGCCTTATACCCGTAAAATGCTGGCGCTGATGCGTTATCGCCATATGCCCTACAAAATCCACTGGACGACAGGGCAGGTGCCGGACGGGTATCCGAAACCCAAGGTCACTTTGTTGCCGACATATT
>JAHDEZ010000026.1 GCA_020628425.1 Hellea sp.
CGCTCCTCGGTCACACGTCTCAGCTCAGCTTTTAATCGCCGGATCTCATCCTTGTCCTGTTGATCCGCATGATCCGTCTTGTCGCCGTAAAGCTTGACCCAGTCATAAATCGACTTCGTACTGACACCCAGCCGCTCTGCCACTGACTTAACTGAATGACCCTGGCTGACAACCTGCGCCGCAGCTTCACGTTTGAACTCCTCAGTATAACGAATACGTCCGCTCATAATGTAAACTCCTTGCTTCCATTTTTACCAAACAAGGTGTCTAAAAAGCTAGGGGCACATCACCTTACAAATGAGAAGGCGTTTTCCAAACACTTGAAGCTGCCTGCCGCGAGTATAGTTATCCGATAAATATACAAATCAATAACGGTCCCGAATTTATCTCGAAGGCTCCCGATCTGTAGGCTTAACGGTACGATGTTACACTGGATATCTCTCGTCCTAGCAAGCCCACAGATAACGCCTTCATTGAGAGCTTCAATGGAAGTCCTTGGGTGGATTGCCTGAATACGCATTAGTTTATGAAACTAGAGAATACCCGTCAAAAACTGGAGGCTAAGCAAAAGGACTATAATGGGGTAAATCACCCTGACGAAACCAACCCGTCAGATGTGATGCCAAAAGGAATTTCTAACTCTGGATGGTGGAAAATATGGGGCAAGTTAGATAAAATCAAAAGACTCTACTAAAAAGTAGTAGGAAGTTTGGGCTCAGGTCGTTATAATTTTATATTCACTGTGACATTGTCAAGATATGGAAGTGGCTTTCAGAGGATTCCTAATGCAGTTCTTCCCCATTGAATATTTTGTGGTCGATGTAACCCGTTGGGATCCACTTTTACAGTGGGTTGAATTTCGCGGTGGACGCCACTGGATGCGAAGAAGTGAGAGAGATCTTGGGTTCAAAATGGGGTTTGCGACGGATACTTTCGAATTCTCCGTTGATTCTTTGACCATTTTGGATGGATTTGGTAAAGAGATCCCCATCGAAATACGAGAATTGGAGACGGCTCCCGAAGGGTTCCCGGATTTTAAATGGCTACCACGCAGCAAAAAAGCGCTGATTGATATAAGAGTACCATTTCATGATGATCGGCTTGAAAGTTTTCCTTTGCTTGGAAAACTTAGCTATCCAAAGGGTGGTTCAAATCAAATTTTCAGTCTAAGTCCAAAGATTTTATCGCCCAACTTTCTGTTTGAGACAGTATCGATATATGGACCAAAGCTTGCGACGCGGTTTACCGATTTCATTGAAACGGGTTCACTGTTTGCTCATACATCAATACATGCCTCCTTCTGGTTCGACCGCGTAACTACTATTGAAATTTCAGAAACACTGTTTGATTTCATCAAAGACATTCCGAAGGTTAAGCCTAATGTTAGTGTTATTAATGGAGACAGTGCCACTTGCTTGCCCAAGGTTATAAATAAAATAAAGGGACCTTGCGTTTTTTTTCTGGATGCACATTGGAGTGGCGATGACGCCACTTCATATCTTAGGTTTAAAGGCTATCCACATTCAACATCGCATAAAGGGAGCGGCGACAAGCCAAATCCTAGCGAGCAAAAGCCACTCGAAAGAGAATTGGAGCTTATTTATGCTGGATGTCACTACCCGGCTATGATAATTTTGGACGATTGGGATTTAATAGGGAAAACAAATGAGGTATTTGAGGGTTTTAATTGGACACATTTAGACCAAGAAGCACTTCGAGAATTTTTTTCCAAACATCATCGAACAGTTTTTCATGGTCCTATTGGGACTTCACGCTATATTATTGGAATTCGTTAATGTCATCCTCAGCAAATGTGGGCCGATAAGGTTTCTCAGTGAAAACTAAATTGAAAACGGCCTTTTGCAACTTGGCAAATTGCAAAGAATGACCAAACGGATCACGGGGAACAGAAAGATAGAGCTGAGACTCGGCGCCTTAAGGTTGAGTGCGGGCGTGCGATTGAGGAACGCGATATTTTAAATGGGGCAACCACATTATTCTCAAAGAACCAAGAGTTAAATACGTCTTGTCTGTCATCATATGTTTTGTCACAGATTTAGTCTTGGACTATGAGAGAATATGCTCGCTTCTTTGGTAAAAAGCATATTCCCGGAGCACTGCATTTTTCCACGTTGAGATAAGGTTGCTTTGGGAACAAGATGAATCTGAACAATCGTATCCAAGTCATCATTAGGCGGTAACTCAGTTTCTAACGCTTGTGTGATGTAAGAGGTATGATGTGCCCTAGCTTTGTAGACACCTTATTTGGTAAAATGGAAGCAAGGAGTTTACATTATGAGCGGACGTATTCGTAATACTGAGGAGTTCAAGCGGGAGGCTGCGGCGCAAGTTGTCAGCCATGGTCATTCGGTCTAGTTAGTGGTATATCGGCTGGATGTCAGTACGAAATCGATTTATGACTGGGTCAAGCTTTTCGAAGACAAGACTAGTCATGCGGTTCAACAGGACAAGGATGAAGTTCGGTGATTAAAGGCCGAGCTTAAGCGAGTAACTGAGGAGCGCGATATTCTAAAAAAAGCCGCCGCGTACATTGCCAACGAGTCCCGATGAAGTACGCATTCATTAGGGAACATAGATCAGAATTTTCTGTTCGGGCCATGTGCCGAGTGTTAGGCGTGCATGCCAGTGGTTTTTATCGATGGCTTAGGGCGGGACTATCTGGACAAGCCTTACGGGCCAGGCACTTAACGGGTCGTATCAAACAGTCCTGGCTGGAGAGTGGTTGTGTCTATGGTTATCGTAAAGTCCATGATGACCTGATGAGCCTCGACGAAGCTTGTGCACCTAACACGGTCGCAGAGCTTATGGCTGTTTGGCGCCGCAAGCCGGGCAATCGCGTGATCATCCACTAAGATCAAGGTTCACAATTTACCAGCCAGGAGTGGTTGAGCTTCTTGAAGGATCGCAATCTCAAGCACAGAATGAGCCGACGGGGTAACTGCTATGGCCGAGAGCTTCTTCCATCTGCTCAAACGGAGTGGATCGGAAGGAAAACCTATCAAAAAAGAGCGTTGGCCCGTTCTACAATCCCAAACGCAGGCATACTAATAACTGGATGCTGTCACCCGTTGATTATGAGATGGCAGCAAAAACGAAGTATCAAGATGTTTACAAAAGCTGGGGCACATCATTCATCATGTTTATCCTAATACATCTACACCATTTGGTAAACTAGAATCTGAAATAAATAAAAGGATTATACGTGGAAGACATAATTTCGACAAAGCAAATGGCGAAAAGAACAAAAGCTATCGACATACGCAGAGCTGTCGCTCGGTTTTTTGTGCGAAGGCCAAGATTGCTTAATGCTAATAATCCCTTTCGTTCAACTATGTCGGACGAAAACACAATAGCCAAAGCCATACCTAGCCAAACATCCTGTCCGCTGTGTAAAAAGAAATAACTATTATCTCCTGAAGTCGGCACTATCATAATTTTTGCAATATCTAGAGCCTGTGTAATGCTTTCCGCGCGAAATAAAACCCAGCCAAATACTGCAACAATAAATGTATATAACCAGGCTGCCGGCGACCAGGTCCTTTTCAATATTTTTAGTAAACCTAAGCGCTCAATGACGAGGAAGGCCCCGTGATACATTCCCCAAATGACAAAAGTCCAGGCAGCGCCATGCCATAATCCGGATACTAGAAATACGAGAAACAAGTTTCGATAAGTAATAAAAGATCCTTTACGGTTACCACCCAATGGGAAATAAACATAGTCCCGGAACCAAGATGTCATTGATATGTGCCATCTTCGCCAAAAGTCCGTTATTGATTTAGCGACATAAGGGTGATTAAAATTCTTTGGAAATCGGAAACCCATGATGAAACCCATCCCGATCGCCATGTTTGAGTAGCCAGCGAAATCAAAATATATCTGGCCAGTGTAGGAAAGGGCGGCAGCCCAAGCTGTTGCAGTTGTTAAAAGTTCTGTTTCTAAACTAAAAAGTCCATCAGCGGTAATCGCGAGCTTGTTAGCAATCAACATTTTTTGAGCAAGACCTATGCAAAATATGTAAATACCCAAATTTACATTTTTGACTCGCACTTTACGGCCTTGTAGTTGCTTTGCAACTTTACCATATCTTACAATCGGGCCGGCGATCAGCTGTGGAAACATTGAAACATAAGTTGCTACATCAATAATTGATTTGGCGGGTTTGTGTTGGCCTCTGTGAATATCAAAAGAATATGAGAGCCCTTGGAAGATAAAGAATGAAATACCGATTGGGAGCAAGTGTTCGGGCCACGTCCAAGTCACGCCATGTAATCCCATTACATCGCTTACAAAGAAATCTGAATATTTAAAATAGCCAAGTATACTTAGTTGGAATAGAAGCGTCGAAACAAATAGCCACTTTTTGCGACCTAACTTTTCCAATAGAGCTCCATGTAGCCAAGCTACAAAGACCGAAAGAAGTAAAAGTGTGACAATCCAACCCTCACCATAAAAATAGAAGAATATTGAAAATGACAAAATAATGATATTTTTGCGATCAAAAAGAAAATAGCAAATCAAAAACAATGGAAAAAAAATAAAGAGGAACACAGGTGATGTAAATAGCATATACTGCGGACCTCAAAAATCACTCAGCTTCGGAAATAGATGATTGCCAAGGGATTCTAGATGGTATGGTATAAGTTTGCAATACTTGGAGGAGCAATAGTTTGTGTCTGCGACCAAATGGAATTTAACTCCATAAATTTTTGAACAATGTAGCAACTGATATTCAGATTTATGGATTTGTTTGATGTTATTGTCCGCGTTTGACGATGGCGCTAAGCCTGATGAGGAGCCTTCTGATGAGGGCGATAATGATAACTTTGAAGGGGTTGCCTTTCTCGGTCATGGCCTGTCGGCAGGTCTTGAGATAAGGGTCGTGATCGCGGATATGTGTCCCTATTGTGGCCTCAAGTTTATCAATTCGGCGGCTAAAGAGATTGATATGGGACTTAATATTATGGATAGTTGGCTTTATCCGGGCCTGAGCTTATCGATTCCTTTCAGCAGCGCGCTTAGAGACGAGGGTCTATCAAGGGGCATTAGGGCGGCCAGGTGCTCTCTTTCTGGGGCATTGGCGCGGTCCGGTGTGAGTTTTAAGGCCCTTCCCATTTGGCAGAGCATGCGGGCATCCACCCGGTCTGCCTTGCTTAGGCGACCTTTGGCACGTGCATACTTTCTGGCCTGTCGCGGGTTGACGCGAGTGTAGCTAATATCCTTGGCAAACAGAGCGTCTATCAATGGTCGTTCATAGCCGCCCGAGGCTTCCATGATGATAAAGGCCTCGTCAGGCAAAGAGCCTGCGAAGGCTTTTAAGGCTTTGGGAGTGGTGTCTATCCGAGGATATTGACGGGTTTCTTGATTGAACACATCAATCTAGTGTTTGGCGAATCGAAGCCAACGACAATCTGCGGTATAATAACTCCTGTCCTTGTCATGCGGGATCTGAAGCGTGTTGTAATTTACATCCACCCCGGTCAACTGTTCAGGGCTAAACAAATCGGCAGGGGGGCCAACGCTACAAGACGGTTTATCGATGGAAACTCCAGAGATGACCAAGTGTGCATACAGACCCCGCCTGCCAACTCACATTATACATAAAATCACAAAACAAGGGTGTGTTGCACTTGCGACATAGATGCATCTGATCATTGACATATAGCTGGAAAAAGGGGGGGGATATTGTTAGACGGAGACATCAATAAATAGAGGTCTTAATCGTGTTTAGGTCATTGAAACGTTTTTTTACTTTCGCCGTCACGCGTTTGCTGGAAAGTACGCCCTTTGCTATTTCTTCAAGTGAGATTCGAGCAGAATTTGAAATCTTAAATTACCGCATGGACGAGCAATCAACTACGATAAATGAGCTGAAGCTTCAGATAGAAGTTTTGCAAAGCGAAATAGAGGCTACTAACCATTTTAAATGATTTGGAACATATCATAGTTTGGTGCCCTCTACCGCCAATTCGAACGGGCCCGGCATTTTTCTTAGAGGAACAAATTATTGAATTAAGTAAGCATGCAAATATTTCGATTGCTATTTCCGATCAACATTTCCATTTGGTCGAGAAAATCTACAGAAAAAAACTGCCCGTAAACGTAAAAATTTTGTCGGAAACGGTGGCACACTCGAATGAAAATTCAACTCATATTATTCATATCGCTAACCACCCTGAACATTTATATTGTTTAAACGCCGCTAAATTAAATAGGGGGTATTTAATTTTGCATGATCTTAGCTTGCATCACCTTATTTTCTATCAGTTCCAAGATAATTACGCGGCCTATAAGGCGCTTTTAATGCAAAATGCTCCAGCGATAACGTCAAGAATTTCTAAGCATTTGCGGTTAAAACGTCCTTTCGAACGAAGCTTTTATTGCATACGTTTTCTAGAGGAAATTATCCCTAATTCGAAGGGTATCATTGTGCACAGTGAGTGGGCAAGACAGCTCTTGAGAACTATAGATAGTAAACTTCCAAGAGATCATATTGGCCACATTCCATTGTTCTCAAAAATTTCCGCTCAAAACCAAAAATTGTCTAAACGGGATGCACGGAAACAACTTGGATTAAATTCGAATTTTTTTATAATATCAATTCCTGGATTTTTGTCCGCGCAAAAACAAATCGGGAGATTGCTTTCTCTTGCGGAAGCTTTGGATGAATTTTTTGATGTGAAAGTATTTGTTACGAGTTCTGGGAGCGTCCCATATTTGAGCCCGAAAGAGCGGAAATTATATAAAAAATTTGTGATCAAGAATAATACTTTTATGAGTAGTTCAGACTTTGAAAAAGTTCTTATCGCTTCAGATTTGGTTTCATGCGTCAGATATCCAACAACAGGAGAGTCTTCGGGAGTATACGCCAAAGCAATCGCGGCAAAGAGTATTCCGCTGGTTCTACCAGTGCTGGGAATGAAAGAGGGGATTGATTTGGCGGTTTCGTTTTCATTATTACGAAACGAAGAATCAAAAACAGTGGAACAAATCCGGACAGCCTTTGCGTCGGAAAATATAGAAGCCAGCCAAAAAAAGATGACCGAGGCCGCTGATGGGCGGTCTCTGCGAATAACTGTTGCGCAATTATTCAATTTCATCCAATCAAAGCAGGCTAAAAAAGGTTCATAATGAAAACATTGATAATCCCGGGTTTTCCCAAATCTGGAACGACATTCTTATACTCTCAATTAATTCGGCAAACCGACCAATTTAATATCCCGATGAAGAAGGAACTTGGTTTTTTTGAGTCTCAAAATGACTTAGCTGGGTTCAAATCGATGTTTCAAACAAATGATCCAGAAAAGACCTATATCGATTTCTCCCCGAACTACTATTTGAACAGTCAACAGGTAATTAAGAATATAAAAGAATGTATTGGCGACGGGGACGTGAAGATTTTATTCTGCATGAGAGAACCGACAAGTCGAGCTTACTCCCATTATATGCATGATTTGAGCAATCACTTTTTTTTGTACGGGCATCATCCTTATAGTTTTTTTGCTCCAACTGTTTTGAATAGGTATTTTTTTCAAATGAAAAAACCTATTAATAACTTCATGAAAGCCTTTGGTGCGTCAAATTTGGAGTTTTTTAGTTTCGAGGATAGCCCTGAAGAAATTGAACATTTGAGCAAATTTTTAGGCTTGGACGAGCATTCTAAATTGGATTTCTCGGACAATCCTGCCAGAGGAGGTTGTCTGCCAAGAATTTATTTTGATGATAATCGACACCTAGTGGTAGCATCAGAGGATAGGCTTTATGAATTGCCGCCAAAAACCTTTTTTCTGAAAAATACCCGGTACCAGCAATTACGCCAAAATTTTCCTTCAAATGTCGCAACAATTTTAATGCAGAACGCTAACAGTTGGGATAGGGAGTTTGAAATATCTAGGTTGGGAACGGCGTTAGAACTTTTGATCGATGACTTCCAATCATGCTATGCGCTTCTAAAAAAAACAAGTAGAACTCTGGATATCCGAGATGTCATCTTTGCTGGAGAACCTCGTAAAATTGAGCGAGATATTGCAGACAAACTCGTTGACCTTGGGGGAGTTTCCGAATCGCTTGAAAGAACTTTTGGGTGGCAAAAAAAGGTGAAAAGGCCAATCATAGAAAGAGACAGTGCGGTTCTTGCGATCGAAAGTATAAGTCAAAATAGAAAAAAAACTCAGGGGGCATTTTTTATAGACAACGAACGAATAATTAGAAATTTTGGTCCTTCACCGGATTTAGTGATTCCGTATCTTCATAAAGCAATTGAACTAGGGGAATTCGAAAAAGTTATAAACATTTTTGACGAGTTCGCTAACTTAAATCGATACATACCCATGGGACCAGTACTAAAAAAACTTGAAGATTCTCAAGAAAGATTCTCCAAATACGAGCTTGTTTGCCTTAGAGAAGTGTTTAGCAGTTAGTGTTGATTCGTTTTTAGGTTGAAAATGCAAAAAATTTTTAGAGAAATATGTTTAATATAGTGTTTGGTGAGCTAAAAAGCTGAAACGTACGGAGAATATTCATGAATAATTTTTTTAAAATTTTTGCTGTTTCGCATTGCCTTTTATTGTGTGGGTGTGACTCCAAACAAAGTAGTCAGTTGTTTGACGGTCCGGACTCCTCTGAAATTTCGAATGAAATAAACATCAATAAAACGCCGACAAATCCCTGTGTCGGAGAATATCATAATGTAATAAACTTTACTAATGCAAACTGGAATAGAGGTGTTTCGCGTGCTCGACCTGCGCTCATGTTTAGGAATATGGATGAAATTTTTTTTGAAGATATAAAGAGCGTCTACATAGAAGCTATTGACCAAACTCGCCAGATTATAAGTAGAAAGTCCGGTGAAAACGGAATACAGGTGATATATTTGTCTGATGACTCATTTAATGGTGTAACTTTTGAAAAAGTTTGCTTGAAAACCCAATGACAACTGGTCCAAAAACTGACGGTTGAGTGCGCTTATAAAGCATGTGGGCACCTATTACCGTAATTTTGGTGCCTCGGGACGATTGAACTTTTTAGCTATCTGATTTGCCCATAGCTTTGTAAACACCTTGTTTAGTAGAAATGAAGGCAAGGAGTTTACTGTATATGCGGGCGTATTCATAAACTGAGGAGTCCGAACGAGAGGATGCTGCGAAGGTCGTTAGCCATATCAGGTCAAGGTCGGCGGCAGGTCGACTGGATGTCAGCACGACGTCGATTTATGATTAGTCAAGCTTTACACAGACTAGGCTGTTTGTACCGACCTGTGTCTTTAATCCGGCCTTACGCATGAGCTTGGCTATTGTATCATGCGCACAGGACGCGCCGAGGCTCAGTAATTCATGGTGAACCTTACGGTAGCCATTTAACACAGCCGCTCTCCGGCGAAGACTTTTTGATAAGACCGGTTAAATGACTGGTCCGCGAGGTCTAGGCACATCCATTACCATGGCACATGACGCGAACAGAAAGCTCATACTTATGGGATTTAATAAAGGCGTACTTCACCAGTGCGTCTTTGCGAAAAATGTCGTTGCCTTTTTTAAGATATTGCTTTCTTAGTCAAACGTTTGAATTCAGCCTTTAGTCGTCGGAGCTCACGCCAGTCCTGCCCATTCCATAGCAGTTCGAGAATTGCGGTGCCAAGCCTACGATTGTCGCTAGTAGTCATTTTAAGCAAAAACTTTGTAACAGCACTGGACACAATCGGGTCACAGATTAATCTCTACTCTCGTAAAGTAATTGGTTGGTCAATGAAGCCTAGCATGCCGACACCACTGGTTTTAGATGCCTTGCCGATGGCCATCTAAAGATGGAAAACTCGGTAATCATTTGTTCGACCACTCAGGCCAAGACCCACAGTTTTACCAACCAAAAGTAGCCTAGCTTCCTACAGGATCACAATCTAGAGCCAATGATGAGCCGATGGAGGGGCTGCTTTGATAACTCTGTTACGGAAAGCTTCTTCCCCTACTTAAAACGGAGCTGAACAGACGGAAAATATACAAAAACAACGAACCTGGCCCGTCAGGACATTTTCGAACATATCAAATTGTTTTCAATCCCAAAACGCATGCATGTTAGTGAAGTATCTAAGGTGTCTACAAAAACTAGGGCACAACAGTTGGTGCTATGCCTTATCCATGAAAGGAGATTAGCTTTCAGTCAAAAACTTGCGACGAATACTTCTATAACTAACTAGGGAACTTTTTCATTTAACTGTGATAAGGGCGATAATAGGATGTTTATGGCACCTAAAACCTAAATAGTTGTTAGGGGATTAGATAAAAAATGGAACTACATACTTTAGACAAACAGCTAACCACACTATTATTGATGCGTGGCCCCATGACAGGACGGGAGTTATCCGAGGAAATTGGCGACGTAAATCCGATTCTTCTTTGGAAAGCCTGCTATCAGTCCGAACTGTTTCGGCTTATAAATTTTGCCCGTTATTATCTCCGTTATGATGTGACCCGCGATGATATGATCCGGTTGAGTCCGTCTGTTCTTCGCGATTTTTTATCGTTTACGCTTGTATATATCGCCGGGCAACGCGGCGATGCCACAGATATGGCAGCTGTCTTGGCCAATAAACACAGGCTGATTTCGCTCAAGAAGTTAAAGTTCGCCCGCAATACATTATTATCACTCTCCCCGGACATTTTGGAAAAAATCCATTACAAAGCCTGTTGCTTTATTGCAGGTGATATTTCTTATTTTCTAGCCCATGAAGAACCGCGCATTCACGAGCCAACGGGTTCAAAACTCTATGGTTCGGATATTGATATCATCGTCGTCCATGAAAACGATATGGATCCCGATCTGATAAAACGGGCCGAGGACGAGGTTCTGGCTTACAAACATCGTTGTATCAAAGATCCGGCTATCGGTCAGGAAATCGATTTCATTTTCAAACCCGTGCAGAAAATGCTCAGCCAGTTCACCTATGCCGATATTCACCAAAAAATCGCGTGTAAGATTTTATATGAAAGTTTCTTTTTATATGGTCGGCTGGACCTTTACGAAAAACTGACCACAGATCTCGAATTCACAGGAACCGTCAAAAAGATCGAAAACGATTTCGCTACGGCCCTCGCCGGACGTAAAGCAACCATCAAAAAAATCCTGTCCTTAGGACAGGACGATCTGGATAACATGGACGACAATACACAAAGCCTGTTCTTCTTCTCGCAGGAACGGCTCGAATTTCAATAGAACTAACACTCAAGAAAAAGCCGCCCCAAGGGCGGCTGGTTGTTCAATTTTATGGGTCGTCTTATGCGACTTGACCACCATCAAGGTTTTCAGCAATCCACTCAGAGAGCTTGGATTTGGCGTGAGCACCTGATTTGGTCGCTACGACTTCGCCGCCTTTGAAAATCATCAGAGTCGGAACACCGCGGATATGAAACTTGGCCGGCGTTTCCGGGTCATCATCAATATTAACCTTGGCGATAGTTACCTTGCCGTCAAACTCTTCGGAGAGTTCTTCCAAAGCAGGAGCGATTTGTTTACATGGGGCGCACCATTCGGCCCAGAAATCAACAAGAACGGGGGTCTCGGAACCGAGAACATCAGACTCAAAGGAGTCGTCGCTGACTTTAATGGTTGGCATGTGGGGTCCTTCCAGAAATTCTAAAGAGATTCTTTTTCGACTTCTTAGGTAGGCATCGCCCTTATCGCCGTCAAGGCCGCGTCCAAGCCTTGATCAGGGAGGATCATCAAATCCGGGCCATCTGTCCATAAAAGCGCGCACACAATTTTGTGAGACGGATGGGTTAAACGTATCATTTCCCGATAGGCAGCCATCTGGCCCCAATAGATTTCCGGCACGTCATCGACCTTATCGGGCGGCGGCCTGTTGGATTTATAATCTACAATATAAACCGCATCATCCGTTACAGCCAATCGGTCTATTTGACCTGTCAGCCGAAGATGCTCCGGTAATCCTGCGCCCTGTCCGGCCAGATCGACTTCAGCCCGGCTACCAGGGCCAAAAAATTCTGCATAGTCCACATGCTCTAAAACCGCCATGACCTCATCTTCTATGGATGATTTCATTGCGTTTGAGATATCCCCATGCTGTGCCAGATAGTCTTTTGCCGCCGACCGTCGTTTATCGACTGACATCTCCGGTAATATCTCTAATAGTTTATGGGTTAGATTACCCCGCAGGAACCGATCGGGTCCTTTGCTGATAAGCGGTGAACGAACAGCTGGTTCAGCATATTTGCCACCGGCCAATAAATAAGACGGTGTCACCCGTCGAATAGTCGCTGTCTCTGGAGCGGCCAATTCATAAGCCCAATCCGGAATAACTGTTTCAGCCTCTGACTTTTCTTGGGAAATCGTGCGCGGTCGTTTTGGGCTTTGACCGAAAACGCGAATATCACCCCAATCAGCTTCGAAGTGGGGTTTCGTCGTTACGTCCAGATGATCCAAAGCATCTGATATTTCTTTATACCAACAACTGTCGTTTTGCAGGCCTGACTTGGATCGGCTATACCAATAGCCGCAAACCAGTAAACGGCTTTCTGCGCGTGTCATCGCCACGTAAAGCAAGCGTAAAAACTCTTGCTGGGTACGGGCCTCTTCTTGGGTCCACGCGGGCAAAAGATCCGTAGGTACGCCGGTTTTATTGGGCAGATACACCAGCCCTTTATGTATGTTTGCCTCAGACCACGGAAGAAGTTGCTCTGAATTTCGCATTGCCGGAACTTGTGTCGTATCCGGCAGGATTACGACTGGCGCCTCCAGGCCTTTAGCCCCATGCACGGTCATCACACGCACTTCACCCTGATCCGTATCCATTTCCCTTTTAATATCCTGCTCGTCGGCCATCATGGCTTCGAGGAAATGCTGCAAACTGGGCGCATTTTGCCTCTGATGGGCGAGGGCTTTATTCAGAAAAGCTTCAAGCGCGTCCTGCGCTTCGAGCGATAGACGTTTATATATGGATTTCAGATGGCTTTGACCGTCCTCATTGACCATGTCGAGCACGCGCCGGTAAAATTCGAACGGCGCAAAGTCACCCGCATAGCTGATTATCTGCCGCAAACGCTCTGTCGTCGATTTAGACTTGAGATCTGTCTTCCCGCGCAAAGATGCCCAGAGAGAAACGCCGTCCCGACCATGGGCAATCTCAAAAACGTCATCATCATTATAATCAAATAAGGGTCCCTTCAGGACTTCGGCCAGTGACAAGTCATCATCCGGCAAGAGAACAAAGCGTGTGAGCGCCAACATATCCTGCACCACCAGACTTTCGGAAATCACCAGACGGTCCGCCCCGGCAACTGGAATATCTTTTTCTTTCAGGTTTCGAATAACCGCATCAAAGAACTCGGTCCGGCTGCGCACAAGAATTAAGATATCATCGGCCCGCATAACACGGGTTTCCCTTAGGTCCCGGTCGTAAATTGGCTCACCTTCATCAAGCCACGTCTTTATCTGTGAGGCAATGGCTGCAGCCAGTTGTTCCCGAGCACTAGACTTGGAAAGCCTATCGACAGGTGTTGTATCCCAGGCCTCATTTTCATCTTCGCCGTCCGGCCTCGGTGCCAATGGCCATAGCTCAACCAGCCCTCTGTCTTCTCGATGGGCTAAATGGCGAATATCGTCCTTGATGGTCGCAACGACCTCAGCGTCGAACATGCGCGACTTGCCGTCATTGTCTCTGAAGACCGCATCCACCATACGAAGAATATCCGGCGCCGATCGAAAAGACATTTCCATGCGCACGGGCAAAGCTTCTATTTTTCCCGCATCGCGGATACGTTCCATGAACTGTTCAGGCCGTGCGCCCTGAAATGAATATATGGACTGCTTCTCATCACCTACGGCAAAGAAGGTTTTGACCTCAGCCAGGAGATCGTTGGGATCTTTGACGTCAAAACCTTCCCGAATAGAGTCTATAATAGACCATTGCGACGGCGCCGTATCCTGTGCCTCGTCAACAAGGATATGATGGACTCCATAGTCGAGCTTATAGAGGATCCATGCCGCCTGTTCGCTTTCCGACAACAGCCGTTTCACAAATTCAATCTGATCGTTAAAATCTAGCGCCCGCAAGCGGGCTTTCTCCGTTTCGTAATGGGCCACATAGCGCGTGGACATATGAAATATAGCTTCGGTCAGATTGAAGGTTTTAGCGCGTCTCAGGTCATTTTGAATTTTCAAAAGGCGCGCAATCTCGGTTCCTTGCGGACCTTTCGAACGACCGTAGAACGCCTGAACATCCTCAGGCGCTTTTGTCGTCGTGTAGGTCTTGCGAACGTCCCCTTTCTGAGTCGTCAACAAGCTCCAATACTTATCAAAAGCTTTGAGCGGATCTTCCAATACCAAGAGCGCGGCCAGTTCATACCCTTTACTGACATCATTGGCATTTTCACTTTGGGTCAACCCTTTGGCCGCAGCACGGATATCTTCTTTACGCTCGAGCCAGGCCGAAGCCTTCAAGCCATCTACTGACGTATCATTCCCCAGTCCCAACATTGCGCGCAATGGCTCGACACCTATGGTCTGCCAATCCTGAATTTCGCCAACATGACCAGCCGCCCAACCCATGAGTTTCTCGACCGTCTGGTCGGCGCGTTCGGCGGCTAAAGTGCGCACGGCGCTCGCAAGGACACCATCCGGATAAGCATGTGCCTCAGTATAGATTTCAGTTTCGACCCGCTTCTTAAGGACCTTCGCTTCTTGATCATCCAAGGGCTCAAAACCGGGTTGAATGCCGGCCTCAATTGGAAAACGGCCCAAAATACGCTCACAAAATGCATGGATAGTTTGAACCTTCAGACCCTCAGGGGTTTCAAGGGCTTTTGCAAACAGACGCCGGGCGTTACGGACGAATTCGCCATCTCGAGCTTTATCTGAATTAAACAGCTCATTTAGTTTTTGGATCAGCGCTTCTTGCGGCATGACCGACCACTCACCCAAGGTCTTAAACAGTCGGTTCTGCATTTCATTGGCTGCCGCCTTGGTATAGGTCAGACATAAAATTTTGTCTGGCGGCGTTCCGCCAAGCAATAGACGCGTGACTCTGTCAACCAGAACCTTGGTCTTGCCGGAGCCGGCATTAGCGGATGCCAGACGTGAGCCTTTTGGGTTTGCCGCCTTGACCTGGGCGGCCGTTGCGGCAGCGAGATCTGGGCGGTCAACTGTCATGGGTCGCCCCTCCCTCACCTAGTTTCGCCCATTCGGCCCGGCGCGCCAGAAGGTCATAATCACCATAGTCGTTTTTATATTGAACTCTGGGCTGTGAATAATAGGCGGTATCCAATTTATCGAATTCGGCAATAAGCTTTTTGAGGTTGTTCAGCGCATCCACCTGCAACTGATCCACTTGCGTCTCACCCACAACAGAATCGGCTTTGGTTTGGCCCTCTCCCGCGCCTTTGATCCGGATATATTGCAAATCAACCACCGGACCGGGCTTCACGCCTTTGAAAGCCCCGGCCTCAACCATAGACGCCAAAAGCGGCATTTGGGGATCAAACCCGGCTTTCACGACGGCCTTAGTGGGAATAGTCCCAGTCTTAAAATCAAAGACCGTATATTCTCCGCGAACCTTTTCGATCAGATCCGGTTGCCCGGACAGGGTGAAATTCACGTCATCTAAAAACATTTCATCCCTGATTTCCGAGATAATATCATCGGCTTGCTCCAAGCCTCGAGCCTTCAATATGTCAATCAGGTCAGCTGCTACGCGCCGCAGACGCACGGACTCTCGTGACAGATGAATAGGCTCAAATCCATGCTGTAGAAACTGCGCCTCAAGCGCCATTGTCAATTTACCCACGGCATTGGTCGGCAGGGTCTGTTTATGCTGTTTTAGAAACAGCTCGATACCCTTATGCAGCGCGTTCCCATATTCCCGGGGTCCGGCCGTGACAGTCAGCGGTCCCAGAGGTTTAAGTCCCAAAACATATTGACCGTAAATCGCATAAGGGTCCCGGATCCAGGTTCTTATCTTCGTCACAGAGAGCTTTCGCCCTTTAGGCCAGCGGGCATCGACAGGCGGGCGCGGTTCGGGCGGTCTTGCGGATTCCACATCGTCTGGCGCTACATAATCCAGATAACGCGCCCATAAATGATAAGGCCTCTCCGGCTCCAATGCGGTGGCAGACGCCTCACCCAATCCGCCTTTGATCAGGGTTTTCAGCCGCCAGAGCCAGCGCGACGCCACGCGAGGTCCGTCCTCAGAGCGCTGCGCACGGGTCAGGATCACATTGGGATTAGAAGCCAATTGCTGAAAGTCATGGGCTGCCAATCCTAATCGCCGCTCTGGCAAAGACAGGCCGAGCTCAGCCCGCATACCTCGGCTAAGAAAAGGTCGATGGGGCGGGCGCGCAGGCCAAATACCTTCGTTCAACCCACCCAATATAATTATATCCGCCGTCAACATACGGGCTTCCAACGGGCCCAAAATCTGCAAACGAGGATGAGTGCCATAACGCGCCCTGACAACACGTCCACGCATGAGCGTGCCAAATAATCGACTAAAAGCGGTCAAATCCACATCGCCAAACTCACCGCCATAGGCCATAAGTTCTTCTATCAATGAGGCCGCCTTTTCACCCGCATCCCCCTGCCATAAACAAGCCGCGCCAGAGACCTCGTCATCGGCCGCAATAGCTTCAGCCACTTCGGTTAATCGACGCGCCCATTCGGGCACGGCCAATAAATCTGCCTTTAAAGGCGCAAGCCGTTCCAACCAGCCATTCAGTGTCTCATCTTTTAACCCTTTAAGGGCGTCATCCAGATCCCGTCGAAACTTTCCCTTTTCCAAGCCACGCCAATGGCTCGCGACCTCCCCGCGAGACAGCCCGCAAGCCGTCAATGGGTGTTTGAACAGAGCAGCCATTTCCAAAGGTGACGCCATGCTTTGCGACAAGCCTAAGATACTTGATAAAAACGCACCAAGAGATGTCTCTTCCAACGGCTCACCTTGCGTGTAATCCACATTGATGTGCCACCGTCGCAAGCGGGCTTTGACCCGACGTGCCAGAGACGGATCAGGGGTGACTACCGCAACTGTTTTGTCTCCATCTTGAACTGCTTCGCGCATGATCAGCGCAATGGTCATGGCCTCTTCATCATCGGTGCGACATTCAATGATGGACAAACCGTCCAATGCCTCTCGAAAGAAATTCTGGTTCTTGGCCCCTTGCGTTAGAGTTTCAATTCGCTCCGGCCAACCTGCCGTCGCATCTGCCGGTACGAGCGCTTCGGATATGAGTGATAGGCGCGGATTTTCACCGCGCTTTTCATCGCCTATTGTTGGAATCTGCTCTCGCTCATAGCCGAGATGAGAAATTAGCTTCTTGAGCGCGAATTGCGGGTGCTCTGGGGTTTTTGGATATTCCCGAGCGCCTCGAACCTCCTGTTTTAACCGGACATCGTTCCAAGCTTCATCCGGCATGTTCTTATCAAGCCCGGGCAAAACTATCAGCCCGTCTTTAAGTTGGCTGACACAACCCATTAATCGAGCATTGGCCGCTAGCGTACCCGTTGAGCCTGCAATTATCACCGGGTGGTCTGGCGGATTGTCCTCCCAAAGATTGGTAAGCGCATGTAAAAGCGCCACGCGACGAGCCATAGATTCCATGACGTTCAACTGAGCCAGGTGCGAGGGCCAAAGACTCTGTAAAATTTCGTAAAACTTCGCTGCTTCCTGGAAATGCAGAGCCGCCATTTTCTGTATCTCACCCAGCTTTCCTATATGTTGCAGACCGATTTCTTCCATAGCTGCGTCATCAAGAATAGCCGCCAATGGGTTGGCCAAAGCCAATTGCGCGGCCGGATCTAGCGGGTCGCCTTTAGCCTGGTGCATACGGCCGATGAGTGCCGCCAGTTGAAACTGCCTTTGCGCGCCTGGCATGGGTGGTTTGACCAAGCCGGTCAGATAGCCGGGTTCAAAAGGCGGTTCATCCGGATCGATATCACCTAGCGGTCGCATGCGCGGCAAAATACGAGCGCCTGTCTCGCCGGTGAAAATCTCAGCCAGCTCCCGAACAGCTCGTCGTGTCGGCAGTAAAATCAGCGCATCACCCAGACGGTCGCCAAAACGCAACTCCAGTTCCCGGGCGAGAATGCTCAGAAACGGGGCGCCGGCCGGAATGGTGACGACATTATTCATTTAACCGGGCTTCCGTCTCCTCTCGCGCCTTCGGGTCGCCCACATGCATCCAGAACCCGTCCATGACGACACCAAAAGCCCGACCTTTTTCGAGCGAAACATCCCACATTTTATTGCGAGAGAACGGCTCGATTTTGAAGGCTCGCGCCGGTTCTAGACGCGCGATCTGAACGCCTGCGTAAACATATGGGGCGCTATCGCCGGTGCGGCGGGTAATGCGACCATCTTCGCCCAAAGTAAAATCGCCTTTGCCATGATATCCCAAGGTCTGATGGATGGGCGCCAGTAATAATAGATCATCCATTCGAGCCGGATCCCAGTGCTGCATCATGGTCTGTAAAACGGGTGTGTTTTCCTGCCAGACAGCATCTATATTGCAGATGAAAACCGGGTCATTGCCAAGGAGCGGCAAAGCCTTGACCAGACCACCACCCGTCTCAAGAAGAGCATTCCGCTCATCCGAAATGGAAATTTCAAGACCGTCGTTGCGAGCCTTAAGGTAATTTTCCAAATGGTCCGCATGGGCGTGCACATTGACAACGGCCTTTTCCACGCCGGCGGCGCCAAGTCTATCCAGCATATGCCCAATCAAAGGCTGACCGTTCACCTCAACCATGGCTTTGGAGCGGTCATCAGTCAGCGGCCGCATGCGCGTCCCATGCCCGGCTGCCATGACCATTGCTGTTTTAATTTGCGGATAGCGGGTAAAAGTCTCTGGTAAATGGGTTTCGACCCATTGTTTCAGATCAGACAAAACCGGGTGAGACAAATCCCGTATAAAATGCTGGGCAACGCGGGGGATGAGTTCACGATAATGGGGCTTACCATCTCGTTTGGCCAAGCGCACAAAAATACCGAGTATCTTAGCATTGCGCTGCGCCCCCATGACCGCATAAGCGGATTTGAAATCTTCGTCATTTTTAAGACCGGCTTTGTCACAAAACCTTTGAATGAGCGGGCCATGCAGTTCCAGCGCCACGTCCCGCCGGGCGTCTTCGAGCAAAGAGACCAAATCATAAGCCGGATGTGCAAACAATCCATCCTGAAAATCAATCAAACCAACGCGCCCGACCGATTGTCGTTTTGGGATCCAGAACAGATTTTCAGCATGGAAATCACGAAGCGCCAAACCTTTTGGATGTTTATCAAGTAATGGCCAAAGCGCGTCCCAGATCGCGTACCATTTGACTTTGGCTTTTTCTGAAATCTTTCGGTCAAAATCAGCACCGAACCAGTCCAGAAACAAATCGGCTTCGGCCTGTAGGGCATGACGGTCGTAATCTCTGACCCACCAGTCTTTTGACCCGGAATGCATAATGGTTGGAAAACTCGAACGGTAAATAGCCGCCAAAGTATCTATGGCCGCTTTGTAGAGTTCTGCTTCTTTAGCGGGTTCAACCTGCAAAACCCGTGCATATAAGTCGGCCCCCAAATCCTCAAGGAGCATAAGTCCCAATTCCTGATCTTGAGCCATAATGGCCGGTGCCGAAAAGCCACGCATTTTTAGCTCTTTGGCAATGGCCGCAAAGGCCTCAGGATTAGGACCGGCCAAACGGGCCAAAGCATTATAACCTAGCTTGACCCGCATCTCTGGCGACGCGCCTTCGGGCTCGGACGGAGTCTCGACCCCTTTGGGCGCGTCCATCAGGACGGCTTTTTTGCTGCCAAGGATGAGCTTTTCATAGCGGCGCGTCGAGGCATCTCCCGGCAGCTTATGCCGGTCGGCTTCGTCCCAGCCGGCGGCTTTGAGAAAAGACGAAATCTGGGCTTCCCGATCAGACATGTGCCAACCTTTCCTGCCAGGGCGTGTTCCCGCTCATGGTCAATCGCCGCCCATCGCCCTCAAACTGAATATCAATTGTCAGTGCGCTCTCTAACAGGTGTTCTCCCATTCGGTCCGGCCATTCAATCAAGCAAACACAGTCGTCCATAGCATCAAAGAGCCCTAGCTCAAAAATATCGTCCGGTCGTTCCAATCGGTAAAGGTCGCAATGCCAAAGCTCAAACGCGCCGCATTCATAGGTCTGAACAATAGTATAGGTCGGGGACGGCACGTCCAAATCCCCACAAAGGGCCTGAATAATACCGCGCGACAAAGTGGTTTTACCAGCGCCCAAATCCCCTGTCAGAGCCACGACGTCACCCATGGCCAGAATTTGAGACAGGCTCTGCCCAAAACTCAGCATTTCGCTTTCTGATTCTATGCGACGATTCACCTGCACGGGGTTGTGTTTAAGCCCTTGAAATCTGAAAGCAAACCCTTAGGTAAGTCGCGATACAAGTTTTGAGGAGCTCTCATGCCTAAAGTCATTTTCGTCGACCACGAAGGTAACAAGCGCGAAATCGAAGCCAAACCCGGCACAACCGTTATGGAAGCGGCGGTTCAGAACCTCGTTCCCGGGATTGATGCGGATTGCGGCGGCGCCTGTGCCTGTGCCACATGCCATGTTTATGTAGATGAAGCCTGGTTCGGTAAGCTCAAAGAACGCGATGACATGGAAGACAGCATGCTGGACTTCGCCGAAGATGTGCGCGAAACCTCCCGCCTCTCCTGTCAAATTCAAATGACCGATGAATTGGACGGCATTGTCGTCACCACGCCTGAGGTTCAGTAGCGCTGATGATTGAAAGGCCGAAATTGCGGCCCGCTAAGTCAATTGCCGAAAAAATGATTAAGGTCGATCACGCCGGAGAAAACGGCGCGGTAAACATTTATCGTGCTCAATATCTTATAAGTCGTATTCGGGCTCGACATCTTTTACCTGAACTAAAGCATTTCCAAGAACATGAAATGGAACATCGGCAAATCTTTGCCAGCCATTTATCCTCGAACGGTATTCGTCCCTGCGTTAGCTATCATCTTTGTGGACTTGGTGGCTGGTGGCTGGGATTTGTGACAGGGTTGATCGGTCCTTCTGCCGTGATGGCCACAACTTATGCTGTGGAAAATGTGGTTCTTGAACATTTAGAGCATCAGGCTGAGTATTTACGCAAGCAGGAACCAATGGCGTTGAAATGTGTCGAAGCTATCATTGAGGATGAGAAAGCTCATCATGACCACGCATTTAACCGCTTTGACCACGATGGATTGCTCGCGAAATTCCTGGTTCGGATCGTAAAACTTTGCACTGAAAATGTTATCAGGTTTGGAATGCGCTAGCGAGGTTCGTAACTGACTTTGTCTTGTCTCTCAACCAATTCCCCCCATTTATCGTCATAGGGATGGATAAAGTCTGTGCGACCTTGGGCTGAGGTTAGAGGTAATTCTGCATTATGCAGGCCAAATATACCCTTCTCTAAATTATAAACCGATAAATCCGGCGCTACGCTGCTCACCCTTTGCGCCATGCGCGACGACCGTTCACCCACAGAACAATAAAATATAGCTTTCTTGTCCTTTGCCACGTGACCAAACTTACGTAAGAATTCAACGGCGGTCATATCCGGGTCAACCCAAATAGCTCCCGAGACATGACTGACCTGAAACTCTTCTTTTTCGCGAACATCGAAAATTACGAATTCATTCCGAACCGCCCCCTTCAGATCCACGAACGATATATGCGCAACATCAGAATAGCGAGTTGCAATGGATTGATGGACTTGGTCCAAATCTGAGGCATCGGGTCCTGAACAGGCCGAGATGATGACCGCCGCAACTGAACCGAAAATTACCCTGTGCACTTACTCTGCCACTTTGAAAGCAAACTCAGGATGCGCTGCGTCAATGGCCGCTTCACGTGGCATGTAAAATGTGACATGGGTACCTTGTCCCTCCTCGGATTCCAGCTCGACCCAGCCACCATGTTGTTCAACAAATCGTTGAACCAGTGCAAGACCTAGCCCGGCACCGCCGCGACTGGATTTGAAACTTTCAAACACCTGAGGTTGGCGATCTGATGGAATACCGACGCCGTCATCCTTGACCCAGACCGTCACGCCGCCATTGGCCGCCGGTCTTGCACCTAATACGATATTTCCGCCCGGTTTGGTAAACCGTAGCGCATTAGATAAAAGATTATAGACGATTTGCTTGAGCCGTCTGGCATCTGCGCGGATCACGCCTACATCCATTGGACAATCCAGCGTCAGATTTTTCTTGGTATCCTCAGCCTTGGTTGCCACGTAATCCAAAGCCTGATCGAGCAATTCAAAAACGTCCACATCCCCCAGATCCAAATCCAGGACATTGGCCTCAATCGCGGCAATATCCAAAATATCGTCAATGGTTTTCTTAAGGTCTTCGGAGGCTGTCTGAATAGCAAAAACATATTCGCTTTGTTTGTCAGATAACTCACCCGCTAGATTATTTTGCAGGAAGTCCGCATATCCCGAGATTGTCGTAAGCGGTGTTCTAAGCTGATAGCTGACATGACCGACAAATTCTGATTTGAGCCTGTCTGCGGCTTCCAAAGCCTCAGCCCGCTCAATCAATGCGGCCTCAGCCTGACGGGAACTGGTCACATCATCCCAGGCGATCAGTGTGGCACCATCTGGTAGCGGACGGGAAAGCCAGGTGAGAATGCGGTCATCTGAGCATTTAATCTCACCGTCCACATGTAAGCGCACTTCGGGGTTCGGATCAGTTGTTCGAGCTTTAAGCTCCTGCCAGAAAATCTTGTCATGATAACGTGGAAGAGATTTCTGGATAATATTCGCAAAAGAGCCACCTTGCACCACGTCCTCATCCGATAACCCCCAGAGCTCTGCGAAGGCCCGGTTCGAAATTTTCAGATTTCCGTCCGGACCAAATACGGCAATGCCTTCAGAGAGTTTATCAAGGGTTGCGGCCTGTACGTTGATGAGCGTGTTAAACTGGCTTTGTAAGGTCACAGTATTTGTGATGTCAGACAGTAGCAGTGAAATTCCACCACGCGGGTCGCGCATTCGAGCCAGTCTTAACGTTCGCCCATTAGGCAGACTCCAAATCTCATCTGGCACTTCATTGGGCCAATCCGTATAAAGTGCCAGTTCGGTTCGCTTCCATTCACGGTAATCGGACCGCAGAGGGATAAGCTGCTTTTCACGCATGAGGTCGAGCCACTCAGAATGAGAACGACGGTCATTCATCCAGCCCGGATCCAGCTTAAAGAGCTCAGCAAACGCCGTATTGTGGAACGAAACTTTTTGATCGGGGCCAAATATTACGATGGCCTCATCCATATTATTGAGCAATTCGTCATGGGACTGAATATGACGGGTCAAAGCGGTGCGAAGTCCCTCGGTTTCTGTAGCATCAACGGCCATGCCAACTGCACCGCCAGAGATGGGAAAGAGAGAAATCAGCATGGACTTCAAATCCGAACCGATATTGACTTTACGAATGTTCTCGAGCGTCGATTGTGATGATAGAACCACCTGCGCCTCTTCAGCTGCCAGCTTATCAAGTTCTGTCTGCTCCTCGAGCACGTCGGTCATATTAGTAGCGCCAACGGCTGTGACATAGGCCTCATTCACCCAGACTAATTTGCCGGCAGACGACATGCGCCAGATCGGAAACGGTGCTTTGCTCATCATATCGATAAAGGCAACCGGATCGTCCTGTGTCAAAAGTTTCTGAGTTTCAAACCGGGAAATGGCCGTGCGCTCATCTTCCCCACGAATAGAGGCATCCTCGAGCCAGAGAACAGCCTGACTGCCTGCCACGCGGCCGTCCGCTTCAATCACATTACCTTCGGGAAGGATAATAGAGATGGAGAACGGCTCACCATTGCGGCGCAAAACCTCTAGACTGTTACGCAGGGTCAGCTCACCGTCGCGTTCACCGATGGCATCTAAATCAGCAAGGCCGTCGAGTATTCGTATGGCCATATCTTTGGAACGCCCTGGCTCCGCAAAGCGTTGAATACTGGCAAGCGCCGCAGGGGAGCCGAACACCTTAGGACGCCCCCAACCCTCATCTTGCCCGGAGGGCTTCTCATCCCAGACCAAAATTAGACCTGGATAAGATCCAAACACCGAGTCGAACTTTGAGAGACGACGTTCCAAATCCGCATAACGGGTTTTCCAGACATCGCCTTTACCGCTGGATTTATCCCGTGACCGGACGGCCGAATTCACAGCCAAAATAGTCACCAGCAACAAGGCTGCCGGTATAATGACTTGTTGATATTCTAAAAACCAAGATACCAAGTTTCGAAACCGTTTCTTCCACAAAACCGCCTTAATGGCGGTCTGTCGTCACCCCCTGACTCGTCCCTTCCTAACCGCCAAGGCTCACTGCGCCAAGTTTAAAACGAATTAAAACACGGCAATTATCGAGGCGGCCATCTTCCGGTGGTTCAAACTCCCAGTCGCGAACAGCTGATTTCGCCGTTTTGTCGAACCGACCAACTGGCACTGAGCGTTCAACACGAACATTCTCTGTTAGACCTTCTGCGGTGACATCCAAGCGGATAATGACCCAGCCCTGCCAGCCTGAATTATAGGCACGCGTTGGGTATTCCGGCAGGAAAAACCTGCGAGCCGCCAGTTTCTCTCCGCCGAGACAATCATCCGGATCCGAATAACCTTTTACCCAGGGATCGTTGGGGTATTCACTTTTGGGTTCAAAATAATCAGCTTGGCTGGCGCAAGCCGATAACATTAATCCGGCCGTTATGATCTTGGCGAGCGTCAGATGCTTTATCATTAGTCGTCTTCTCCAAAACGGTTGTTTACAAGCTCGGTCAAAGCATTGACCGCCGCTTGAGCATCGGATCCTTCGGCGGAAATCGTGATATCCTCACCAAAAGCAGACCCCAACAATAGGAGCTCCATCACGGAGTCAGCATAGACGGTTTCGGCGCAAACGTCATTATGACTGCGCACCTGAATCTGCGCTTCAAACTCCAGAGCCGTCGCCACAAATTTATGAGACGCACGCGCATGCAAGCCACGTTTATTGGTCAGAGTAACCCGTTCAGAAATGACCTGTGACATCAGGTCTGGCCGGACAAAATATCTGAGGCAATCGCAATATAGCGCTGGCCGGCATCTTTGGCCTTTTTGGCAGCTTCACCTAATCCCATCGTCCGGCGTGCTTCCGCAAGTTTAATCAGCATGGGCAAATTGACCCCGGCCAAAACCTCAACAGCGCCTTCGTCCAAAAGTGAAATAGCCAGATTAGACGGCGTGCCGCCAAACATATCCGTGAGAATAATGACACCCTGTCCGCTATTAGCTTTGCCAACAGCTTTACGAATATCTTCTCTACGTCTCTCCATATTGTCATCAGGGCCAATGCAGACCGTCAACATGTTTTCCTGTTTGCCAACCACATGCTCGGTAGCCCGGCGCAATTCCAACGCCAGATCTCCGTGTGTGACAATGACCATACCAATCATGATAAAATCATAACTCTATTTTTTTTCCAAGCGCAACGGCCAAGTTACAATAGACATGAGATTTCTTCATCAAAGCCCGAAACTTCAACCCTGACGCGGCAGATTAATAGTAAAACGTGCGCCCACTATAACGGTGCTTTCCTCTCGGTTCTCGGCAAAAATAAATCCCTTATGCGCAGTCACGATCTGGCGACAAATAGCCAGGCCAAGACCGGAATGAGACCCGAATTGCGCGCCTTTTGGCCGTTCCGTGTAAAAACGCTCAAACACCGTCTCCAAATTTTCGGGTGGAATGCCGGGGCCATCATCGTCGACGGTAATTGTGACACGGCGGGCTTTGTTCTCGGTCCGGGTTTGCAAGGACACTTTAACCGTGCCGCCTTTGGGTGAAAAGGTCTGAGCATTATCAATAAGATTGCGGACAACCTGGGCAAATGGTGTTTCAAACCCTCTGATATAGATATCTTCTTCTTTGAGATTGTCAGGCATGTTAAATTGAACAGAAACATCCATCTCTTCTGATTTAGTCGTTTCGTAAAGCTCGATCACATTTTGCAACAATTCTGGTAGATTGATTAATCCCGCCTTTTCACGCGCCAGATTGGCATCAACTTTTGACGCTTTTGAAATATCGGTGATTAACCGGTCCATACGTCCAACATCATCCTGGATGATACGGATCAATTTCTCTCGCTGTTCCTTGGTTTTGGCATGTTTCATAGTGTCAGATGCCGAACGCAATGAGGTAAGAGGGTTTTTGACTTCATGCGCCACATCAGCCGCGAAATTGGCAATATCATCGATACGGGAATATAGCCCCCGCGTCATTTCGCCAAGCATAACCGACAAATCGCCAATCTCGTCCTTGCGATAGGAAAAATCAGGAATTTGATCGATTTTCTTATTCGTGCGCGCAACGACTTCCGCCGCTCGAGAGAGATCTCTGAGAGGAAACACAATGGACATGGTCAAAGCGATAGACGAAATAAGCGACGCGAAAAGTGCCCAGCCAATAAATGGCAAAAGAGACATGCGCTCCCTATCAATAATATCTTCGACGTCATAAGACTCGAGTGTTACAACGCCCAGAACTTCTTTAACCCGCATAACCGGTGTACTCACGGTCACAATATGGCGATCCTCAGCATCATATTTTTCACCCGCTATAGTGTTCCCCTGAAGGGCGATACGGAGCTCCGCCGAAAGATCTCGACGATTGCGATCCCGGATATTTTTTCGCCAAGGTAGATTTCGTAGGAAATTTGTAAATGTAGTCCCCTCATCAGATGAGGCGCCAGTTTCAATATCCTCGCCACCTTCTAACGGTGGTAGCTCTGTCAGCTGTAAATCAGAGCCCATTGTTTCGCTATCGATAAGGAGATTTTGTCCCGCATCATGGAGACGAATGCGCCATTCATCGGGCAGGTTCAACCGTTTGATAATATCACGGGAACGCTCCACATCTAGCTGGGCATTGACACCAATACCGGTCGCCGTATCGCCCATAATAGAGGTGATGAGCCGAGCTTGCGATTGTAGATTTTCAATTCGGGCTTCGATGAGACCTTTGGAATACTGGTTTAAGGTCAGGGACCCAATGGTCAAAATTACCAGTCCAAAAAGATGGGACAGAAAAATGACTCGGGTCAGCCGTGAAAAAACGACTGACCGTCTGGGTCCCTGTCTTTGCTCTTTCATCGCTCAGGCCAGCCAGCCACGATCTTGGCGACCGCGTCAGGCTTCCCTGTATTTGTAACCGACTCCATAGAGAGTCTCGATACCATCAAATTCCTTGTCCGTCTTGCGGAACTTTTTACGCAGGCGCTTTATGTGACTGTCGATCGTGCGATCATCCACATAAATCTGGTCATCATAGGCTGCGTCCATGAGCTGATCACGGGATTTCACAAAGCCTGGCCGGCGAGCAAGCGACTCTAGAATAAGAAACTCTGTCACCGTCAAGCGTACCGGTGTCCCGTCCCATGAACAGGCATGACGGTTGGGATCCAGGGTCAGTTTGCCACGCTTAAGAACTTTCTGATCGGTTTCATCAGGTTCGGGCATTTCAATATTTGTCAGTGATGCCCGACGCAGCACTGCCTTGATACGTTCCCCCAACAGACGCTGTGAAAAAGGCTTGGTGATATAGTCATCTGCCCCCACTGAAAGGCCGATCGCTTCGTCAAATTCATCATCCTTGGAGGTCAAAAATATGACCGGTAGATTGGAGGTCTGTCGAAGACGCCGCAAAAGCTCCAACCCGTCCATTCGGGGCATTTTGATATCGAACACAGCCAGATCAGGTGGATCGGTCCTTAACACATCCAGCGCCGAAACGCCGTCGTGGAAACACTCGACTAGATACCCTTCACTTTCCAAAAACATCGACACAGATGTCAGGATGTTTTCATCGTCATCAACCAGATAAATCTTACGCATTTTCATACTCTCCAAGTTAAACTTAAGCCTCATTGCGCTTAACTCAAGTCGCTAACTGCTATGCGATTATGGCACGGTTATGACCGGGACTTGCCTAATTTTGCCTTAATTCGTAAGCGAAGACTATGAATTATGATGTAATCGTCATTGGGGGTGGCCATAATGGCCTGACTTGTGCCCATTATCTGGCCAAGGCTGGACGCAAAGTCCTCGTGCTGGAACGGCATAGCGATGTCGGCGGCGCAGCTATTACCGAAGAGTTTCATCCAGGCTTTCGCAATTCAGTGGCCAGCTACACGGTCTCGCTTCTTCAGCCCAAAGTCATAGATGACATGGAATTAGCCCGGCACGGCTTAAAGGTCGTATTACGCAAAGTGGACAATTACCTGCCTTATCAAGGCGGGTATTTACTGGCTGGCCGCAACGGATTGACGAAATCAGAAATTGCCCGCCACTCAGCCAAGGATGCGGCGAATTATGAACGCTACGAAGCCCGGCTCGACAAGGTGGTTGGCGTTTTAAAGCAATTCCTGTTGACGCCGCCGCCTAATGCGGGTGGCGGTCTGTCTGATATCTGGGCCGCCCTCAAGAGCGGGCGTATCGCGCAAAAGGCCGGACTTGAGGTTCAGCGGGATCTCCTTGATTTTTTTGCTAAGTCAGCAGCCGAAATTCTCGACCGCTATTTCGAAAATGATGTGGTCAAGGCTCTGTTTGGGTTCGACGCTATCGTTGGCCATTTCGCCTCCCCACATGAACCTGGCTCGGCTTATGTGCTTTTACATCATGTGTTCGGCGAGGCGGACGGCGTCGCCGGAGCCTGGGGTCACGCGATTGGCGGCATGGGCGCCATTACTCAGGCCATGAAATCTGCCTGCCTTGAAGCAGGCGTAACCATTAAAACGGACATAGAAGTGTCCCAGCTGGTCATTGAAAACAACAAAATTTCAGGCGTTATCGCTGGTGGCGAAACTTATCAAACCCGCAAAATTGCTAGCTCTGTCCATCCAAAAATTTTATATGAAAGATTGATCGACCCTTTGCACCTCCCGCATGATTTTAGCTGGCGTATCGGCGGATATAAATCCCACTCGGGAACCTTCCGCATGAACGTTGCCTTGTCGGAGTTGCCGCGCTTCACGCATGCACCGAAAGGAGACGATTACCTCACATCTGGTATTATCATCGCACCGTCACTGGATTATATGGACAAGGCTTGGCGCTCCGCCTGTGACAAGGGTTGGTCCGACGCGCCTATTGTGGAAATGCTGATCCCGTCCACATTGGATGACAGCCTCGCGCCGGATGGGCAGCATGTCGCCAGCCTGTTTTGTCAACAATTCAAATTTGACCTCGGTGACGGGCGAAGCTGGGACGATGAACGTGAAAGCGCAGCAGACCATATCATCAATACGGTCGACCAATATTCGCCAGGATTTGCCAAGTCGGTTATCTCACGACAGATCAATTCACCCCTGGATTTGGAGCGGCGCTTTGGCCTTGTTGGCGGAGATATTTTCCACGGCTGTATGGGGCTCGACCAGCTCTTCTCTGCCCGACCTGTATTGGGCCATGGCGCGTATAAAGGCCCGATTAAAGGGCTCTATATGTGCGGGTCCGGCACTCATCCCGGCGGCGGCGTCACAGGCGCGCCGGGCCACAACGCTGCCCGGATTATTTTAAAAAACCCATAGGCTTTAACAGGGGGTGGTCTGCCAGGGCGTCGTTTCAGTCACCGGCGCACAACGCACGCGGGCGCCCCATTCTATAGCCTTTTCACTATCATCAAAACGCACAAAAATATCATAGTGATTTTTGTTTGGGTTATTGAAGTCGGCGAGCTGTTTCAAAATATAGGTTTTATCGTGGACCGAACTTAGAGATTCAAACGCACTCCGATATCTATTTTTGTCAAATTTGTTCCGAACAGTTTCCATGTCATCGCCAATGGACAGTCCCATAAAATCTAAGAGATCAGAATTATAGTCTGACATTTTCATTTTTACTTGTGAGCCCTCCGCGCAAGGGAAGTCATCACAATTGATTTTTAGAGTACGTAAGAAGTCGTAATCATGCTTGATTTTCTGAGCAGGCCTCACATTCGCACCCTTGTCTTCATCATCTCCCCAACAAGCTGATAGACCCAGCGCCGAAACGATCAATACAATATTTAGTAATTTAAAATGCCTCATAAAAGCTTCCTCCAGGGTACAGCATATATGATTTTGCAATCATGACCGATGTGACTTTTCTCACAGTCCACAGCAAAAAGGTCCGCATGGGTTTAGTCTTAAAACATATCCCATAAACCCAGGTCAGTTGAGTCAAAGGCACTGGATTGAAACATTTCCAGAGCGTTCGACGTCAAACCGAATGCTTCGATGCTCTCCATTTCACTCGACACCTCCGTCCATGGAACAGGAATGGCCGGAACATGTTCTATTGCGAAATTATGATCCGCCTTCAACACAGACGGGCTTTCATCCATCAAAGGTGTGGCGAAAATGAAGTCCCATTGATTGATGGTATTATGATCGACATTTTGCAACAGAATGGTTTCGGTCTGATCGGCGACTGCCTTCAGGAGCGTATCAGCCCCCATATCCATAACAATAATATCAGCCATACTGAAAATAGAGGCTTCGGTGAAATTAATCTTGTCGTTGTCACCGCCAGCGCCAAAATCCGTAATAACATTGGCCGCGCCCCAGTCTACGGGGAAATAGAAACGGTCATTACCGCCATTGCCAGTCAGCGTATCGCTGTCCCCGCCGGCATAAAGTTTATCACCAATATTTCCGCCGGTGATTGTGTCCTGGCCATCCTCGCCAAATATCACAACGCGCGTATTTTTACCTGAGGCATCAAAGACATCAGCGCTGCCACTCCCGTGGGCAACCTCAATAGAACTTGTGGTTAAGTTCAAGGTAACGCCGACGGATGTGGTTACACGCGCGGTATCCCAACCACCACCGCCGTCAACCACGGTATCTGTCGACTCAAAGTAAAGCGTATCTTGCCCTGAACCCCCGTAAAGGGCATCCGACCCAATAGGATAAGGTCCAAATTCTTCGTAAAACTGATCGCCCCAAAGTACGTCATTACCTTTTTGTCCATAAAGACTGTCATCGCCGCCATCGCCGCCAATAATGTCATTACCCTGACCGCCTTTCACGTCATCCGTACCAGCTCCAGCCAATAAGGTATCATTTCCGGCTTCACCAAAAAGGGCATCATCGCCGCCGCCCGTTAGAATAAAATCATTCCCTTGACCACTTTGGACGATAAAATCCCAAATCACATCGTCATCCCAGAAAATGACCTCATCATCATAATCTGTCAGCTTAACCTTCTCAAATCCGTTGGCATCAATAGTATCCGTGATTGTGGCATCAACAGCCCGAGCCTTAAAGCTTAATTCTGTTCCACCCCATGGAATATTAAAAGATTCCAAAAACATTGCATAAGTGGAATCCGACAAATCAAGCGTATCACTCCCCTCCATTCCATTATAAGTGTCCTGCCCGCCGGACAAAAGAAAGTAATCATTTGAAGACGTCCCATCCAGGGTTTCACTGGCTGAAGTTCCGGGTCGATAAGCCATGTTTGCTCCTCAATTTATATCCGTCATTATATTGGGCCACCGGTTAGAAAATGTGATTTCAGTCACGCTCGATTAAAAGAACTTCGCCTCATTGGGCTCAGATTTTGAGCGAGGGTTTAAATCAGAATTTACCGCATATGCGCTTCAAGGCGAGACAAATCGGGTACTATAAATCCAGTTGCGTCGCGCTCCAGCACCCGATTCTTAACCAGGTCGCTCACCGTGCGGGAAACCGTTTCTCTGGCTATTCCCAGTCGAAGGGCCATGTCTGAAATAACAGGCATTGGCTTAATGATATAAGTTTTAGTTTTTGCGCATTCCTGCGTCGCCATCCGCTTAATCTCGCTGGCGACCCGTCCACGTTTGGACAAATTATGAGTTTCAACCCGAGACGTTTGAAAGCTTTTGACCTGCGTTATGAGCATTTGCAAAATCATCTGGTTGAGTGCAGGATTATCCTGCATCAATGCCAAAAAACTTTGCCGCTTGAACTGCACGACGATCAGGTCTTCATCCACGATGATTTGGCATTGCGATGGACCACCTGAGAGAATGTTCTCAAGTCCAATTAAATCTCCAGACTTGAAACTATTAACCCACGCTTCTTTACCATTGCGTTCAAAGTTACAAGCGCGCGCCCTGCCGCCCAAGACAAAGTAGACAACATCGACAGGATCGTCCTGATATTGAATAACGACGCCCGAAGATATTGTCTTTTGCACCCCGGACTCTTCGAATAGTTTCCGGATGTCTAAATTTAACCGATTGCTCATAGTTCGCCCCTTTTTCGATCTCTCATTCAATCTAGCGCTTTCCTGAAATTTCAAAATCCCTTGAATTAGGGGGATGCGCTGTGATCTGGATCACGCTTGATTCCTCAAACACTTACAATCGGAAATTTATTTGGGCGTACATCTCACAGGACAAAGCCCGGTCGTCAGAGTATTCCCAATTCATACGCCGACGACCGGGCCCGTATACGCCCCGTTTTGATTGCCGAGTATTGCCCACACCCGACAATCTTCTTTTTTCTTAAAGCCTTCAGATTATTCCGACATCCCTAAAATAAGGGATATGTTTTTCGCGGTTATACAATCAAAAAGAGAGTGAAATATAACTTGTCATCAAGGGGCGGACCTCGCTAGGTCAAAGCGAGTCGGAATGGATATATGCGCGCATCGCAGACACATATAATTACGAATGCCCTGGTCGTTCTCGCCCTGCTTTTGCTATGCTTTGGAATGTCACCCGGGCGGCTCTCTCTTGGCCAATACAAAGTTGATACAGACAAAATTCGATTCGTTGAAGCCCAAGCCACCTACTTGCAGCACGATTATGTTGATGTCGACAAAGCCAAACCACACAATCAACAATATCGTGATGCGGCCTATCCAAGGCGGTATAATTTTAATTTCGATGAAGGCGATCCGGTCATCGGACCAAAGTCAATTTATATCCCGGCCACGTCTGAAAATGCGGTCGTGTTGTTTAATGGCGTTCCTTTCGGCAAGCCCGCAGGTTTTCAGCTGTTTGCGCCGGGACTAGGCCATAATGAGTATAGCGTCGATATTCCACGGCAAGCTCTGACCCCCGGCAATAATCGGGCCGACATTCATTATACCAGTGACGTATATGAGGCGGGATTACGGGATGTCTATATCGGCCCAACGGCGTCTATCAATAAAGCCGTCCAGCAACGTCAGAATCAAGTCAATTACCTGCCACGAGTGGGCGCTATCCTGTCTATACTAGCCGCGATTTTGTGTTTCCTTGGGGTTTTGTTTGGAAAATTCAGTAAACCCTTTGCCATTCTAGGGGGGATGACAGCACTGGCCCTCATACAATTCTGTTTGTCCTTTGACGTGGCCCGATGGGCGGCTATGTCGTACCATAAGTTTTTATCCATCTCCCTGCCCCTTTCTGGGCTTATCCTTTTGTTTTTCTGGTGGCGCAGCGAGAAACGCAACATAGACGCGGCCCGCTATTTCGTGCCGGGGCTCATGATTTATGCGGCCTTGGGACTGGCCTATGGTTTGTTGGCCGGTGCCTGGCCCTGGCCTGTTTCAGGTACATTAGGCGGCGTAACACTTGCGTTGACGTCGGTTCTACCGCTCTTGTTGATTTGGCCCATTATGCACCTTGTCACCGACCTCTCAGAACGTCGCTCTATTCTGGATGCCTTGTCTATGAAATTGACGGAGCAAGAAAAGCTCCTGGATGATAAGAGCCGGACCATTGCCAATGAAATGCAAAAACGTGCCGTACTCGAGGAACGCCAGCGCTTCACACGCGATATTCATGACGGCATTGGCGGGCAATTGCTCAGTCTTCTTTTGAAAGTTCGCTCCGGACGGGTCGGCATTGACGGCGTAGCCGATGAAATTCAGGCGGGCATTAACGATCTGCGTCTCGTTGTGGATGCCATGGACCATACGGGCGATAATCTGGATATGGCGCTCTCGACCTTTAAAGGACGTACCGAGCGGCAACTTGAGAATGCGGATATGAAGCTGGTCTGGAGTATGCAGGAGCCGCTCATATTCAAGCTGGACGCCACACGTGATATATTAAATTTCTACCGACTCATGCAGGAAGCGGTCAACAATTCCATCCGCCACGCTGAGGCCAAAACCGTTGAAGTCAGCCTGCAAGGCACTTCAAAGCTCTTGGAGTTGTCGATCAAAGATGACGGAAAAGGCTTTGACAAAACCAAAGTCAAAGCCGGCAAGGGCCTGAAGAGTATTCAGGAACGCGCCCAGCTATTAGGCGCTCAATTGGAATATACGGACGGCATTGACGGCAAAGGTTTCGGTCTGGCGCTGACCGTGCCGGCGCGGGGGTAGTCTAAATAGCTTTGTAATCAGTTGTGAATTAAATTATTCCTTCGCTCGTGCCGCCGAAAGGTGGTATCCACGCTCAAGATAAAAGCCAGGCATACTGGCAGTAATTATAGGTTAATCTTGGGCGTGGATCCTGCTTTTCAGCAGGATGAGTGACAATGTTTTTTGGCATTTAAAATGCGTGGCCCAAAACTAGGATCACAATCCGGTATTACAGGTTTGCTACAAACTAAATCTTGATCAATCCCAGCTGCAAAGCTTCAAATATCGCCTCACTCTTTGAATGCACGGAGAGCTTGGAATAGATACTCTTGACATGGTCATTCACCGTATGAGCGGAAACCCCCAAGACATTTGCTGTTTCCTTATAGGAAAGGCCCTTGGCGAAATAGGTCAAAACCTCTGTCTCTTTAGCTGTCAAACCATGGTCGCTCTTCACCGGTTTGGTCTCCGCGCCGCCCAATAAGCTTAGTAAGTGGGTCGCCGCCTCGGGACTAATTGGATTGGCACCTTCCATAGTCTTTTCGATACTTTTGACGATCATGCGCTCTGAAGAGTCCTTGAGCAGATATCCATTGGCCCCAGCCTCCAAGGCCGTGATCACGCTGGTCCGATCGCCCAGAACGGTCAGCACCAAAAACTTACAATCGGAATTAGCCGAAGCATGGCGAATAAAATCTACGCCATTTCCATCAGGGAGTTGCAAATCCACCAGACAGAGATCCGGCGTCAGCCCCGCATCAATATGGGCGCGCGCCGCCTGAACGGACTCTTCGGCAAAAATCAGCGCCAAATTGTCAGACTGCTCTGCCACATAGGCAATATAAGCCCGCATATCCGTGTCGTCTTCAAGAATACCTATGCGGATTAAATCAGTCATTTATTCGCCCCATTTAACTCACTGTAATCCAGCCGCTTTTCCCAACAGGTATAATGCGCAGAATTTTTTACACCTACCCAGTATTCGTCATAGTCTTTTGGAGCTTCCCCATAGCCCATTATAGCTTGCTGCCAGGAACCATCTTTTATATTTGCCGTTCGCCAGTTAACTCCAAATTGCGATTGACAGAAAGCGTCTACCTGATCCTCGGTTTTGAAACGCGAAGCGGGAACGGGTTTCGTAAAATCGATATGGCCGCCCGACCAACTTATTTTTTGATGTTCCAAATCAGCTGGAGGCTTTAGATTTTGGTCGTGAATACAGGCTACCGGCAGCGCCGTGTCACAGCTTCGACAACCAAACTGATTACATATTTTTCCATCGACTATGGCCCAGCTTAGGTAGATTACATTATCCGGAATTATCTTAACCGCTCCGGTGTCAAAAATATTTCGACTTGAATAGACCGTACCCAAATTTTGCTCTGGTTCAAGGCATATGGCGAACCCCATAAAATCAACCTGAGTATCATCACCGATTTTTACAGTGATATCTTCCTCTTCGGTTTGGCGACGAATAGCTTCAAGCAAATGAGGCACTTCGGCCGTTTCTTTGAGTTCATTATCAACCACGGAATGGACGTCCAATTGATCCAAATTGGCCCAAAGATAATCACCGTCCTGCTGCCAGTTATGTTTCGTCAAGGATGATGAATCGTGTTGATGCGCATATCTGAAACTTCCGGTTTTTGCCAGATCAGGTGACTGTGCCATAATAATGAAAAAATCATTTCGTAAGTTCGACAGCTCCCTGAATTTTGTTACAACAATACCGCGATAGGTGCGCTCCGACAGGTTAAACCTGTGTATCAGGTTTTTATTTTCTCCGCCTTCGTCGAAGTTTCGAAATTCATAACGAGGCCCCGCAACCTCCTTCCAATGCTCATCCTGGTTCGGAAAAACTGTTACGTCTTCGACGCCACCAGGATCATAGTTATCCTCAACTCCGCCCAAGATAATTTGTTTAGTTTCCCCTGGAGCGCATTTATAAGCATCAAGACGTTTTGTTCCGGAGGCAAATTCATTTTCAGCCGACAAAGCTGGCTCAGCCCGGCTTTCAGTATAGAAGAAATTGAAATTGACGAGGAGAGCTGCCCCAATCAGGAGCCCAAAAGTAAAAACAAAAAATAGCAATGCCAAACTATTCCGCCCCATAGCTATTCTAACTCCACATATTCCAAATCATCATAATCCATGCGTTGCGCCCAACAGTTCATGTGGGGACTGTCTTTGACATGAACCCAATATTCATCATGCCCCTCCGGATATTCGCCGTAACCCACAATAGCTCCCTGCCAGCTTCCGTCTTTCATATTCACACTTCGGAATGATGGACCAAACTGTGCTTTGCAAAAGGCATCCACCTCATCTTCAGTTGCAAAACTGTTCCCGGCGACTGGATCTGTGAATTTGATATATCCCCCCGACCAAAGCATATTTGAGAATTCGGTGAAGGCTTCCGGGGCTTTCAGGTTCTGATCATCAATACAAGGGATTGGCCGCAACTCTGTGCAAAAAACATCACCTTCATAGGAGCCTCCTGAGCTGTACAAATTGACGAATTCATCTCCAAAATAAACCGTCGAGTCAGGTCCGCCGTAGTGGGTATTCTTAAAAACGTTTCCTTTGTGCTCCTCCGGTTCCAGACATAGCGCAAAACCGATAAAGTCGACAATCGTATCATCCGCAATTTGCACGGAGAAAGGTCTTTCCTGGTCTGACCGAATAGCGTCAAGTATCGAGCGATGGGAGAATCCCACCACCTCATTCGCGCCATCATTCTTTTTCTTTATTTCGACTATTTTGAGGCTGTCGAGATCTGTCCAGACATAGTTGTTTTCAGAATTCCAGGTTTTCGGAATATCGGCAATAAACGTCCAATAAATTTTATCGATAAGACGTAACGCCGAGGACCTGCCATACCCCATAGACAGATTATCATTTTTTAATTTGGAACGCTCTTCAATCCGCATGGCTATAATGCCATGAAATGTAAGGCTGGGGATTTCGAACTTGTCGACAAAAAATCTATTTTCCTGAGGATCATCATACTTTCGGGTAAATGGTGCTCCTGAGTACTTAACATAATCCAAAATTCCCTGCGTCGGCGTGGCTGTTTCGACACCGGCCGGATCAAACCCGTCTTCAATACCGCCCATGATGATCTGTTTGGTTTCACCGGCCTTGCACCGATAGGCCTCAAGCCGTTCAGTGCCCGTCGCATATTGCGGCTCAAGCGACGCGGCCTCCGCCTCTTCTGCTTCGACAAAGCCGCCTATATAGGCGAGACTCAAAAACCCGGCTAACCCAATGAGAAAGCCGAAGAGGATGCAAAACACGACGAGTGATATGCTGTGGCGTCCCAATTGTTCCCCATAGAAGCGTTTTGACCGTATAACACAGTTTCGGATGCGTTTTAGGACAAAATTGAAATTTCCGGTGTGACTTTTATCACACGGGCCGTTAAAAGGCGCCATGGCGACACCCCATGAAATTATCGGCGAAGAATGGTTTGAACGGGCCTCAGAGCTGGCCGACTGGGCCATGGAAAAACTGGTCAACCGAAAAGACGTGTGGGGGCAGTATTCGGTCCTGACACCTGCTGAACGCCGGCGCGAAGGCAAGGCCTATAAAGCCATGACCCTGCCCCGCAAAGAAATGCGCGGCGAAGACATGGTGACCATCGATAAGCTTACCC
>JAHDEZ010000027.1 GCA_020628425.1 Hellea sp.
CCATGGTGGAGCAGTCATGCGCAAACTTACCTTTCTCTGGTAGGGCACTCTTTTAGAAGGGTGCCTTTTTTTTGCCGATTCTTACAATATTGTATGAATGCAGGACTATCAGTTTGGCGTTATTTCCCTTAAGGCGTGTAGCCTAAACTGGAGCCAGATTTGCTACCCAAATTTTTGACGCAAATGGACAAGAATGCGCGGCGAGCCGTCTTAATTGTCATCGCGATGTTCGCCATTGTTGCGATCATTGCTTCTATTGGTCGGGACGCATTGAATTTGGAAAACCAAGACTACTTGCGTTGGTTCCAAAATTTCAAGGATTCACCTTATGTGTATGGGATTGTGTTGGCGACTTTTGTATTGGGCGCCTTCATCGGGGTACCTCAGTGGGCAATGATTGCCGCTATGGTCGCTGCCTTTGGTCTGTTTTGGGGCGGGTTGGGTTCGTGGTTGGCAACGATTATTTCCGCCACACTAAATTTCTGGATGGCCAGATATATTGGCGCTGAACGACTGGAAAAATCAGGCGGGGAGTTGGTCAGTCGTATTTCATCAACCGTGCGTAATAACGGATTTGTCACAAGTTTCGTGGTGCGTTTAGTTCCGACTGGTCCTTTTATTCTGGTGAATATGGCCGCTGGTGTTTCCGGAATGAAATTTTCACATTTTATCGCAGGTTCTGCGTTGGGCTTTATGCCAAAAATTCTGCTGACCGGCTTAATCATCACCAATATTGTTTCCAGGTCGCAAAGCAGTTGGATTAGTATTGCGATAGCCATATTGACCGTTTTATTTATCTTGGGAATGCTAATCGCCAGAAAACGATTAAAAGGCTATGTAGAACCTGTAAATCAGGACAAATAACTGAACAAATTTAAGGCCTTACTCTTGCTTTTTGTTTCGACTGTCTGCAAAGAGAACATGACTTCCGGAATCGCATATTTCGATTTTAAACTACAACCTCGCACTCGCGTTTTTTTATAGATTAGGGACTCCATGTTAGGTCTTTTTTCGTCTGACATTGCAATCGACCTCGGAACAGCGAACACGCTGGTTTACGTAAAGGGGCGGGATATTGTTTTAAACGAGCCGTCTGTCGTGGCTTATTCCATTAAGAACGGTCGGAAGATCGTTCATGCGGTTGGTCAGGATGCGCGCTTAATGCTGGGTCGGACACCGGGTAATATCGAAGCTATTCGCCCTATGAAAGACGGTGTTATTGCCGACTTCGAAGTAGCCGAAGCCATGATCGATTACTTCATCAAAAAAGTGCATAACCGCAAATGGGGTGTAAACCCGAGGGTTGTGATATGTGTGCCATCAGGTGCGACCGCCGTTGAAAAACGTGCCATCTACCAAAGCGCGGAACAAGCAGGCGCGAGTCGGGTCTATCTGATTGAAGAGCCTATGGCAGCCGCGTTGGGTGCCGGCCTTCCAATTCATGAGCCAGCCGGGTCTATGGTCGTTGATATTGGCGGTGGAACCACAGAGGTCGCGGTCCTCTCACTTGACGGAATTGTTTACTCTCGCTCAGTTCGGGTGGGCGGCGATAAAATGGACGATGCCATCATCCAGTATATTCGACGAACAACTAATCTGCTTATCGGTGAAATGAGTGCGGAAAAGGTCAAAAAAGAAATCGGTTCTGCGACAATGCCGGCCGACAATGAAGGTATGACCGTTCAAATCAAAGGTCGGGATTTGATGAATGGTGTTCCCAGAGAAATCCGTGTTTCAGAGGCCATGATTGCTGAAAGCCTCGCAGAGCCTGTCGAGCAAATCGTTGAGGCAGTGAAAAACGCGCTTGAAGCGACGCCGCCTGAATTGGCAGCCGATATCGTCGATAAAGGTATCATGTTAACCGGCGGTGGTGCCTTACTTAGAAACCTGGATACTGAATTACGCAACCGTACCGGTCTCCCGGTTTCAATTGCAGATGATCCGCTTTCATGTGTTGTGCGCGGATCCGGTACAGTCGTCGAAAATCTGAAAAAATGGAAAAGCTTCCTGTCAAGCAGTGTATAGTAGCAACGGAGCGGTTGAATGCTAAGCAGCCGCACAAATAATAAATCGCGAACCAAACGTAGAAACTCCCGACTTTTATTGGGAGGGCTTTTGCTGTTGTCCTTGGTCCTTTATTTTATCACACTCGGCAATGACGATGCTTTTCGCAAAACCCGGGATACAGCCGAAGGGTTTGGGGCCAAAACTCTGACCTATTTGACACTCCCGGTGCGGGGGTTCGAAAATCTGGTCGGGGAAATAAGAGGTCGGTTTAACGCTCACTCTGAGAATAAGAAACTCCGTGAGGAAATTCATCAACTGAGCGATATCAAGGCCAGAGCCAATGAGTTGGAGATAAAACTTTCTCGATTACAGGCCATGCTGAATGTGGTGGAAAACACGGACTTACGGGAACGCAAGATTGCCGCCCGGTCGGTTAGCGAAGTCAATGGTCCGTTTGCGAACACAGCGTTGATAAATGTCGGAGCCGTTCAAGGCATCTCAAACGGAGATGCTGTGATGACCGCGGATGGTTTATATGGCCATGTTATTCGGGCTGGAAACAATTCCGCAAGGGTCCTGAAACTTGAAGATCTCAATAGCCGGATTGCTGTGATGTCCAAGCAATCCCAAGCCCGCGCTATCCTTGTTGGCAATAATAGCCGATATCCTCAATTGTCTTATTTGTCTTCAGACTCCGATTGGAGTGATGGGGACGAAGTGCTTACCTCGGGCGATGATGGGCTGCTTCCGACCGGGCTTCCCGTTGGGAAGCTGGTTATGGGGGCGAATGGCGTTGCAAATGTCGAACTTTTCGTCAACACGTCCTTTGTTGACTGGGTCTGGGTGTATCCTTTTGATCCGGTGACAAAGCCCGAAGATGATCCTGTTCTGGTTATTCCTGACAGCGATAATGCGGTCACCGATTTAGATACCCCAAAAGAGTCACCACCTTCGGAAAACGTGTCAGACATTCCATCTATTGAAAATGAGTCGGAAACCGAGACGGAGAGTCAGGCAGTGCCTTCAAACGGAGACCCGTTATGATGACGGATGTCCTGACCCCGAACAAGTCGCGGGCTTATGCGTTTTATGCGGCTATTGGTTTATGGGTATCGACATTTCTGGCCAATATCACTTTCAATATTTTTGGCTACGGGCTCGAACTTACGTTCTTACCCATTGCCGTGCTGTTTCTTTGGCCGAATGGCGCTGAACCCAATATTTCTTATGCAGGCATTTTTTTAAGCGGCATAACAATGGACTTGTTAAATGGTGACGCCATAGGTGGTTGGAGTTTTATATTTTTGATCTTCTACGGAATATTGTCGCTTTTCAATACAGGACGACAAGTCAATCTCTTGGAATGCTGGTTTAATTTTGCCCTCAGTTTTTCTGCGCTTATGATTGGCTTCATGCTGGCGGAGTTTTTTGGCGTACTGGACGCCAATTATCGCGATTTAATGATCGTGGGCGCCGCCTGTTTTTTACTGTTTCCCGTTATTTTCAAGTTCCGCAAGTTTTTGAGAACAAATTTAGTGGGGGATGACTGATGGCCGATAACAGTCATGACCCACAAACACTAACGCGACGCTCTTTGATATTGAGTGCCGGCGGGTTAGGTGTTTTTGGGGTGTTATCTGCCCGTTTATACCAGCTCCAGATTTTACGCGCCGAGGACTACACAGCTCTTTCTGAAAACAATCGATTTAACTATCACATCATCGTTCCGTCGCGCGGTCGAATTCTGGACCGCAATGGCGAAGTTCTGGCTACGAATAAACAGGACTACCGTGTCGAGTTGATTTCTGAACGCATTGACGATGTGGACTTTACACTGGATCGGATCGAAGAAGTCGTATCTTTGTCATCCGCGGCTCGTGAACGCATCCATGCTGATATTGATAAACACGCGAAATTCACGCCGGTTCTTATCGAAGATAATTTGACCTGGGAAGACTTCGCAGCGCTCAATATTCGAGCGCCGGAATTACCAGGTGTTATCCCCAAAGTGGGTGAAGGGCGCGCCTATCCGTATGAAGGCGTATTTTGTCATGTTTTAGGTAAGGTCGGGAAGGTTGAGCAAGGCGATATTGATGATGATCCTGATCCTTTGCTGCGCCAGCCAACCTTTCGAATAGGAAAAGAGGGCGTGGAACGGGGCGCCGAGTCTCGTCTTCGCGGTAAATCCGGGCGCCTCAAAGTCGAAGTGAATGCGGTTGGTCGTATTGTACGGGAATGGCCGGAAGAGAATAACAAAGCCGAACCAGGTGAGGATGTTTGGCTGACCATTGATGCAAAGCTACAAAAATTCGCAGCGGAGCAATTCGGAGAAGATGTCGGGTCTTTGGTTGTTATAGATGCCCTGACCGGAGAAATTCGCACGATGTTGTCCATGCCTTACTACGATGGCAATCAAATCGTTTCGAGTATTTCTCCGGAGGACTATGAAAAGCTCGCGAATAATCCCCTTAAGCCCTTTTTGAACAGAGCTATCAAAGGCGGCTACCAACCGGCCTCGACGTTCAAAATGTGTGTGATGTTGGCAGCGTTGGAGACCGGAAAGATTGATCTTTCGGAACGTATCATCTGTACGGGACACATGCAGATTGGTAAGAAAAAGAAATATTGCTGGCACAGGCGCGGAGGGCACGGCCCGGTCAACCTCCATGAGTCGCTGCAATATTCCTGCGATGTTTTTTATTACGAACTTGCGCACAGAGTAGAAATTGATGCCGTTCACAGTGCCGCTTTGCGTCTGGGCTTGGGACGGGCCTATGAGCTGGGTATTCACTCTAAAGACGATGGTCTCATCCCCAGTCAGGCCTATAGCCTGCAGAGACACTCGCGGCGGTGGCGACTAGGTGACTCGCTGAATGTTTTTATCGGGCAGGGCGAGATTAAGACCACACCGCTTCAGCTCGCAGTTATGGCGGCAAGGCTGGCGAATGGCCGTAAAGCGGTTAACCCAAGTCTGGTTATAGAAAATGATATTCCGTCTTTCGCCGAGCTGGATATAGATCCAAATTATTTGCGGGTCATTCAAGAAGCTATGTTCAGCGTCTGTATGGTGCCAGGCGGAACGGCTTACCGGGCGTTCCCTTTGGGGCCCAACGGCGTACCCATGGCGGGCAAAACAGGTACGGCGCAAGTCCACAATATTTCTGCCAGTGAGCGGGCGTCCGGTATCATTCGAAATCAGGATAAAGATTGGCAAGACCGCGATCATTCTCTGTTCGTTGGTTATGCACCTTATGATGCGCCGCGATTTGCGGTGGCGACCGTTGTCGAACATGGTGGATCTGGTTCTGGCCGCGCCGCTAATATTACGCGGGCCGTCTTACAAAAAGCCTTGGAACACGATGGCTTAATCGAACCGGTGGCCGAGTTAGATACGTCAATTGGGGACGAGTTATGAGTCTCTGGCGGTCCACTCAGAACCGAATTTATGAAATCAATTGGCTTCTGCCCGCTTTGATTTATATTTTGGGAATCATCGGCGTTGCCATGATTTATGCCGCCAAAGACGGTTCATGGTATTTTGCCCAGGCACACCTTACGCGTTTACTGCTGGCTGGCGGAGGCATGTTATTCATTGCTCTTATTGATATCCGGATTTGGTATCATTTAGCCTATCCCATATATGCGGGTGGTTTGGTCTTGCTGTTAGCCGTGGATCAATTTGGGGTCTTGCGTAATGGCGCACAAAGATGGCTGGACCTGGGCGTTACAACTTTGCAGCCGTCGGAAATTATGAAGCTAGCTATCGTATTGGCAATTGCGCGTTACTATCATGATTTGGATAAGGACAGAGTCTCTCATCCATTAGGATTATTTGGGGCTATGATATTGATAGCGCTGCCTGCCTTGCTTATTTTGCGACAACCGGATTTGGGCACAACGCTTCTATTGACCATGACGGCGTTATCCATGGTTTTTCTGGCAGGTATCAATTGGCGGATTATCGGCGCTGGTGCCATTGGCGCTATAATAGCTATTCCTTTATATGTAAGATTTGGTCTGCACCCTTATCAACGAGAACGGATCATGACGTTTTTCGATCCGTCCGCGGACCCGATTGATGCGGGGTACCATATTACACAGTCAAAGATTGCTTTGGGCAGTGGGGGCGTATCCGGCAAAGGATATATGCAGGGTACGCAAACACAGCTTGATTATGTTCCTGAGAATGAGACCGATTTTATCTTTACAGTCATCGGTGAAGAATTTGGGTTTATAGGCGGACTGACCACTATGGCCTTATATGGATTACTGATCGCCATGTGTGTCTGGATGGCTTTGCAATGCAAGAATACGTTTTCAAAATTGATGATTTTAGGGCTGACGACAACTTTTGCACTCTATGTGTTTATCAATCTGGCCATGGTTATGGGACTGGCACCTGTGGTTGGCGTGCCTTTGCCGCTGATATCTTATGGCGGAACCGTTATCATGGCCGTCATGGCCGGATTCGGACTTATGCTTTCGGCTCATCTCTATCGGCAAAGTGAGCTCCCCAAAGGGGGCAGATAAAGAAATTTATTGCGCGAATTTGAATGGGTTTAACTTGACTGTGCGCTGACAATAGCCTGTAAAGGCTGAAATAATTTTAAAGGGGAAATGATATGGCGGCTGTCGGAACAGCACAATGGTCTTCCAGATTTGCATTCATCATGGCGGCGGTAGGGTCTTCCGTCGGACTTGGTAACTTATGGCGGTTCTCAGCAGAGGCCGGTGAAAATGGCGGTGGCGGGTTTATCCTGATCTATTTGGCTTGTATTATTTTTGTAGGCCTGCCGGTTTTGATGTCCGAATATATTGTGGGTCGCGCTGGACAGGCGTCCAGTGCCGTGAACAGTATGAATGATTTGGCGGACCGTAGTTCAGTTAGTAAGTTTTGGAGTTCCGGCGCTTGGTTGGGGATGATTGCGTCTTTTCTGATTGTTAGCTTCTATTGCGTCGTCGCGGCATGGGTAATGGCCTACATTCCTAAATTTCTAACCGGTGCGTTCGAAGGGCAAAATCCGGAGCAAATTGCAGCTCAGTTTCTTGGATTTACAGATCCGGTAACCGGAGCATTAGGATGTAATCCAGACGAAGTGGAATGTAACAAGGTCGGGCTTTATTTTTCACCGAAAGAAGTTTTCCCGTGGTTTATTGCGTTCGCTGTGATGACAACATTCCTTGTCTCGCGAGGTGTCAATAAGGGTATTGAACTGGCTGCAAAATATTTGATGCCGATTTTCTTTATTCTGTTAGTAGGCTTGGCCGCGTATTCTGTGTTCTCAAGCTGGGGATCTGGCGGAACGCAGGCGGCATTTGATTACATGTTCCGTCCTAAGATGGAGGATATTAACGGCGACGTTGCGATTAGAGCGCTGGGACAAGCCTGTTTCTCAATCGGTATCGGCAATGCGATTATGATCACATACGGGTCTTATTTGCCGCGAGACGTCAACATTCCGAAATCGTCAGGATTGGTTGTCTTCACCGATACGGCGGTCGCCCTTATCGCTGGATTGGCAATTTTTCCGCTTTTCTTCGCAAATGATTTGATGGGTGCTGGCGTTAGCCCTGGTGGCGGAATTTTCTTCCAGACATTGCCGCAAGCACTTTCAAGTGTGCCAGGTGGTAACTTTGTAGGTGCTGCTTTCTTCTTCCTGGCCTTCTTCGCGGCGATTACGTCTTCTGTATCTCTGCTAGAGCCAACTGTGGCTTGGGTATCGGAACAGTTTAAAATGACCAAAGCCAAGGCTGCTTGGTTGACGGGCACAGTTATGGTCGCCTTAGGTTGCTTCTCTGTCATGAGTGGTGATGTCATGGACTTCATTGATGAGGTCCTCACAGGTTCAATCATCGCACCGCTCTCTGCGTTGTTAGTTGTCTTGTTCACGGGCTGGAGACTTAACAAGAAGATACTGGACGAGGAAATTGGTGTTTCCGGGTTTGGTCAGTTCTTGATGTTTTTCGTCAGATACCTCGCTCCGTTGTTCATCGGCCTGGTTTTCTGTGCCAAGGTCTACAAGATATTTATGGGTGAAGGTTAATCATCTAACCCCATAACTCTTTCGAAGGCGGGAAGACTTTCCCGCCTTTATACGTTAGGGGCGGTGAATAATCGTCGCTGAGCAATAATGGGCCGTCGAGGTCTATAAAATCCGCCAGGCTTTCTAAAACGACCATAGGCGCCATGGCCAGCGAGCTCCCGACCATACAGCCAGCCATGATTTGAAAACCCATGGCTTTGGCATTTTGCATCAGAATAAGGGCCTCCGTTAAGCCACCAGTTTTATCCAGTTTGACGTTCACTGCGCGGTAACCCACCGCCCATAAACGCTCCAGATCATCAGATGTGTGCAGGCTTTCATCGGCGCAGAGGATGGGCCGCATTTCAGGATCAAATAAACCCGGTAGGTCCTGACTGGCGGGCAGGGGTTGCTCGATAAGGGCTATGCGTTCGCGGCCCTCAAGGGCGCAAAGCTCTTCTAAATCTTCCAAGGACAGAGCCTCATTGGCGTCGACAATAAGGCGCGCATCAGGTCGGGCTTTAATGACAGCCTCGCAGGCCTCTAATCCACCCTCGGCCCCGATTTTCATTTTCAGAAAAGTGTGGCCTTTGGCCATCAAAGCGGCCTCAGCCATTTTCTGCGGTGTGTCCACTGAAAGTGTAAGGGCTGTCTCCCGGGGCTGTGGGGCTGGAATGTCGTGCAATTCCCAAATGGGGTTGGACCTAGTTTTGGCTTCCAGGTCCCAAAGTGCACAGTCCAGCACATTGCGAGCAGCGCCTGCGGGGAGCAAATATTGCAATTCCATGTTAGTGGCGCCGGACTCCACCTGTTGTCTAAGGGACTCAATTAAAGCGATGACGCTTTCTGCCGTTTCCTCATATCGCGCGTAAGGTCGGCATTCGGCACGTCCGACAAAGCCGTTTTCATGAATTTCCACCTGGACGGTGACGAACTCTTTTAGAGCACTCCGGGAAATCCTGAATGTCCCACGCGCAGGCCAGGTTACAATTTTATGAATTAACTGCCTCAATTGACGTTCCTGTCTTGACCCGCGAACATATCACCGCCACCTTAAGGCCTATGAGTTCACAGGCAATATCAGATTCTTCTGCCTCCGCCGGTTATCAGCTGTCTGTTGATAATAATCTACTTTCAATGACAGCTTACGGCCCGTGGACATTGGCGACGATTAAAGCGCTCTATGCAACCTTGACCAAGGAACTCGCCGGGCTCGACTATGAAAACGTCAATTATGATTTCTCTGGGCTCACGGATTTGGATACAGCAGGGGCGTTTATTCTGGCAAAGGCCATCAGATGTACGCCAGAAATTTGTTATCCTTATAACCTGACGGGCCATTCTCGCGGTCAACAGGTTCTCATGCGCGAGGCCGCCGATGCCTCTATGGGGACACCGCCTAAACAAGAACGGCAATGGTATGATGTACTGGTTCGAATGGGAACCGCATCGGAGAACTTTTTCACCGAACTCTTTGATAATCTATCATTTTTTGGAAAATTTACCTCGGTTCTTTTTCGTCAGATTTTGACCCCGCATACGATACGTTGGAAGTCTGTCGTGGCTCATATTGAGGATGTGGGGTTGAATGCGGCGCCCATAATCATGACACTGAGTTTTTTCATTGGGGCCGTTATTGCCTATATGGGGGCCAACATGTTGGCCGTGAATAATCTCCAATTCATGATGGTCGAGTTGGTTGGCTGGTCAGTCCTACGGGAGTTTGCCGTTGTCATTATGGCCATTATGTTGGCGGGACGATCTGACTCGGCCTTCACGGCTCAGATTGGAGCTATGAAAATGCGCCAGGAAATTGACGCCATGCAGGTCATTGGGCTCGACCGGTTTGAAACCCTTGTTGTACCGAGGGCGCTCGCGTGCCTGATATCCGCGCCTATTTTGACGTTTTTGGCGATGATTACGGGCGTGCTGGGGGGGCTTCTGGTAACCTGGGTGTCCGTCGAAGGCATTACGCCGCGATTTTTTGTTCAACGGTTTTCTGAAATGGTGACGGTATCTCATTTCTGGGTTGGAATGGTGAAAGCACCGGTCTTTGGCTTGGTCGTGGCGATCATTGGCTGCCGACAGGGTTTGGCCGTGACAGGCAGTGTCGAGTCGCTCGGAACCCGCACCACGCAAAGCGTAGTTCAGGCTATTTTCGCGGTCATATTTATTGACGCTGTTTTTGCCCTCTTATTCTTCCAAATGGGTATCTAGAAATGGAACTGGATTATTCTAAGCCACCCGTTGAGGTCCGCAATCTACGCTCGGCATTTGGAAGTAATGTGGTTCATGAAAATCTGGACTTTAGCGTAAATGGCCGAGAGATATTGGGACTGGTTGGTGGCTCGGGCAGCGGTAAAACCGTTTTGATGAACACATTGCTGGGGCTAAAAGAACCTGACGGGGGTAACGTTTATTACTTCGGCCATGATCGTCGAGATATGTCCTTTAAGGACCGTCAGACGCTCAACAACCAAATGGGCGTCCTATTTCAGGGCGGGGCGCTGTTTTCATCCATGACAGTCCGTGAAAACATCATGGTGCCTCTGCGTGAGCATACAAATTTAAATCCGGCTTTAATGCGCGAGCTCGCGGATATGAAAGTTCACATGGTGGGTTTGCCAGCGCATGCGGCTACACTTTATCCTGCGGATCTGTCTGGCGGTATGCGGAAACGGGCCGGCTTGGCTCGAGCGTTAGCCTTGGATCCAAAGTTATTATTCCTAGATGAGCCCACAGCGGGATTAGACCCAATTGGTGCATCGGAATTTGACCAGCTGATTCTCGACCTCAGAGAGGCCATGGGGCTGACAATTCTAATGATTACCCACGATTTGGACACGCTATTCACCATATGTGACAGGGTGTCGGTTCTGGTTGATAAACATATTGCGATTACGGATAGTTTGCCTAATGTGATGGCATTCCAACATCCATGGGTGCAGGAATATTTTGGAGGTCCGCGTGCGAGAGCTGCGGTCGAAGCAGGTAACGGGGCTGGAGCATTTTAATGGAGAATAAGGCACATTATGCGCTAATCGGCACATTTGTGTTGCTGGCTCTATTAGCCGGAACGTTCTTTGTGACATGGCTGTCCGGTCGACAATTTGACCAGGCCTATGACGAGTATACTGTTGAGTTCAGTGGCGCGGTTCGCGGGTTGAGCCGAGGGAGTGAGGTTAGACTTAACGGGCTGAATGTCGGCGAGGTCACACGATTAAGCTTTGGTGAAACCAATCCAAATCTCGTATTTGTCACGGTCCAGGTAATCGATAATTCCCCAATTTTTGAGGATGGATACGCCCAGCTAGAGCCACTGGGCTTGACTGGTCTCAACTATTTGCAAATCAACCCAGGAACAGCAACCCTGGCCAGAATGAACCCTTTAAATCAGAAAATACCTGGTCGCACCGATCAGTTCTCAACGTTAATCGAAGGCGGCGAGAGTATTATCGATGAAACCGCCCTTGCCATTCGTAAGGTCAATATTCTTATGAATGAAGAAACCATTGAGGATTTTCAAGGCTTCCTCGCCAATCTCAACACATTGTCGGCTAATTTTCAGGACGCCGATGTTGATACCCAGCTGATTGCCAATACTTTGAAAGCCTGGGAGCAGGCGGGCATTAACACGTCGGACGCGGCGTTAGCGGTGAAACAAAGTGCTGCCGAGTTTGATAGTCTTCTCAATGACCGCGTGGCTCCGGCATTTGAAGCGGCCACGACTGCCATGGAAAGTGCAGATGCGACTATCAAGGAATTAGAGCGTCTGGCTCAAAACGGTTCTTTGACAGCAGAAGAACTGCGGACGGCCGTTGACAGATTGTCAACTCAAGGCTTTGCAGATCTGGAGGATACGACAGATGCCATGCGGGAACTTATGATTACCCTGAACAATATCGCCGAACAGTTAGAGCGAAATCCTGCGCAGTTTCTGGCTGGCGGAGAGCAAGAAGTTATGGAACTCCCACAATGAGCCGAAAAATCTTTAAATTAGCCCTGCTGTGTGGATGTGTGTCTCTGACGGCGTCCTTGTCAGCCTGTGTATCTGTCCTGCCAGATCCGGAGCCTGCAAATTCAATTTACCGTCTCACGATGACGCCGGAAAAAGTCGAACCGAGCCGGACAGCACCAATCATCAGGATTGATCAGCCAACGGCGGCCCGACTGGTCGGAACCCGTAAGATCATTGTTTCCCCTGACGCGCAGAGACTGGCTGTGGCCGGGGGGGCCGAATGGGCGGATACTTTGCCGAATATGCTACAAAAGGCTGTCGTGGATAAGCTGGCGACCAGACCGGACCTAAATGGTGTTATGCCCGCCGCCGGGGCAAGGGCTAATTATCGCGTTCACATGAATATTGATGCTTTCGAAGCCCGTTTTGACAACGGGCCCGAAGCCGCGCCCTTAGTCATGATATCTTATTCAGTGACATTTGCAGATACGGCAACGCGTCGTCTAATGGGAACGCGACAGTTTAATGAGTCCATAAGGGCCGATAGCAATCGCATCTCGTCTATAGTAGCGGCCATGAACCGCGCGAATGAACTGGCTCTATCTGATATGACAGAGTGGTTTCTGCAATTAACCCGTAGCGCTTAATCTTAGCTGTTCAGAGCCGCGTCGCACATGAGGAATAGCCGACCTTCTTCTGTGTCAAACCTGTCTTGAAGAGCATTTCGATTATCCGAGATATCGCTCAAACTATGATGAAATTTTACGGCGAAATTAATGACATCAGATTTTAGAGTCTGATTTTGTTCCATGAGACGGGAGAAGTGTCGGACAGGTTCACCCAATCGGGTGGCGACACCAATTGACATCGCCTTTGTACCGTTCGATATCCGGTTCTCAACGGCCTCAACAACACACCCATTATCGACGATGGCATTCGGCGCGAGTCCATTTTTGGAAAGCTCTGAAACAAAGCCCATTGGAAAAACCTGCTGGCTCGCCATCGGCGCCATTGCTGCGGCGGCACTTGCGACGGCGGCTGCAACCGGAGCAGGCGTGATAGCTGAAGGCGCTGGTTGTGACGGGGTCTCCAGAGGCTCTGATACAGGCATTGGGTTGTTTAAGCGAGGGGCTGGGACGTCATCCGACTTACCAAATAAGTTTTTCCACCATGATTTAGAAACATTGTCGGACTCGGTCACTGAGCTGCGCAGTACAGTGGGCTGTTCGACATTCAAATCTAAATTCGGCGTGCTCTCAATATCAGCCTTCTCCGGGTCACTGAATAGACTTACTGATGCTTCTGAGTCGGGAGCCGAAGGTGTCTCAGAGACAGGCCGCAATCTGAGCTTTGGCGATGCGTCACTATCTGTGTCGTCAGGTACTATGTCGTCAGGTTCAGCGGCGGTCGCAGAGATTTGAATAGGTTCCGCGGATTGCGCGTCTTCAACCGGGCGAAGATTAAGTGATCCGAACGTCTTTTTCGCTGGCACGTCCAGTTCCGAGGGTTGAGTCGGCTCAATAGGGGCGACAGGTTCTGTTTCAACCGCCAAGGAGTTGGCCTCGACATTAGTTTGAGATGCTGATGTCAGCCTGGCCTGTAGGTCCATCATGTCTGTTTCAATCTGCGCGATTTCCTTGCGGGTTTGCGCCAGGCTGTCCTGCACCCGGCGGGCGGCCTTTTCATTGATGGTTTCGGCCTTGGCATTCGAAAGCTGTACCATTTCTTCGAGGTCGGAAAATCGCTTCTGGATGACGTTTTCTGACATTTGAGAGGCTTCGGACAAGGACATGACCGTTTGACGACCAGCTTCACTGGCTTCAGTCAGGCGTTCAGCGCTGACCTGCGCGGAAAGGGCCACGTCTCTCATTTTGCTCAGTCTTTCTTCCAGAGACTTGTTGAGGGCTTCCTGCTCATTTTTGAGCTGGGCGATCATGGCGTTCAGGTCCTGACCGTGCTTTTGATAGATCGTATCTAATTCAGAAGCCCGTTGTTTAAGCTGGTCTGACAGTTTCAGTATTTCATCCTGATTGCCCGACAAGGTCGTCGCGGCTTCCATGGTATTGTTGCGGATAAGATCAGATGTCTGATTGATTTTTGACGCCGTGTTTTCCACCGATATCCGCGCTTCCTGAATTTTTTGCTCAGCGGTTTTGGTCGACATAGCAAGGTTTTCAGAATGAGTATCCAGAGACTCGGTCAGAACTTTCATTTGTTCGTCAAATGTATTGGATATGGACCATAACGCTTCGCGCTCAGTTGAAAGGCGCTCTGTGATTCTCTGGGTTTTGTCTTCGACAGACAGGCTTGTCTCGCCAAGTTTTTCGGTTTGTTCGTGGATTACGCTTTCAAGGGTAGATACGCGGGTGAGCGCCGTATCGATGCCTGTGTTTAAGGTGTCGATTTCGCCTTTGACCACTCCGGCCATTTCTGTCGCGCGACGAACAACAGTTTCATCTACTCGCATCAACGCATCAGCGGCTTGCTCCAGTCGCTCAGCACGATGTGTGACTTTGGATAGTTGGCGAAAAGCATAATAAGCAACGCCCATCATGAGTAAGGGGAATAAGACCAAAAACGCCACGCCGCCTAACTGGCTGGCACTGTAATTTGATATCTCGGCGAAGGAATAGAGACTGCTCAAAGCGATAATCGTACCGACCAACCAGAGCAGAGAAAACCCAATCAACAGATATAATGGCCAACGAGCTGGTTCATTAGATATTGTTGATATCGACGGCGCAGGTCGACTGACGATGGCGGGCATAGGCGTAGAATTTTCTTCACTCTTGGTCGCAGCACGTGTAATTTTTTCTTCGTCTGTTGGGGCGATGGGTTCCAAAGGCTTTGATTCTTCAACTGGATGTAATCCTAGTGCTTTTGAGACGACATCATCATCTGCTTCTATGCTACTGATTTTACTACGAATTCCTGACAAGTAACTCTCTCCAGCCCTGTTTCTGTCTCATTTTAACGGAATATACGTTAATTTTGTCTACTATGTCACGCAGGATGGGAAAAGACGATATTTAAAAGCCATCCAGGTGAACATGGGTGATTATAATGGCTACGAAAACCAATACGCGTATCGTGCTGTCGGAGGGCGAGCGCGCTTATCTGAATATGGGTTTAAAACAACCGGGCGGTAAGCTCCCGATATTTGATCAGGCAGGGCAGATTTTTTCGAAAACGGTTATCAGAAAATGCATTGATAAAGGTTTGGCTGAACGTTGGTTTGCCAATCCGATGAAGCCGGACTGGCTTGTTTGTCGGCTTACAGACGCTGGACGTCAGGCTCTAAAGTAATTTCTTCTGCGCGAAGCTCTGGGAGCTGTTCTCGGGTTTTGTACAAAATCAAAGCTATGACGCTCAAATATAGAACCGTCGAAATAAAGGCGGTCTTTCCATCAGAGGCAGGCGCCTGAAAGACGGTTGGGGTCGGTAGTGCTGACCCTTCATAATTCACGAACATTGAGACATAGAGATTATTGGCGACATGGACCCCAATGGCTGATTCTAGTCCACCTTCGAAATAAACCACAATACTCAGGATGAAGCCAAACATGAAATAGCTGCCCATGACTAGCGCATGTTGACTAAATCCAATGTCTGCGCTGGATTGGCTTTCGGGATTAGCCAGATGTAAAGAGGCAAATAAGGCGCTGGTGAAGGCGAAGACTATCCATTTATTTCCGATATAATGACAAAGCCCTTGGTTAAAATAACCTCTGACAACGATTTCTTCGGCAGCACTTTGGATAGGAATTAATAGTAAGCTAATCACGGCGAATGTGAAGAACAGGTTCGCATTGAATGTGAACTTCAAAGTTCCCGAACCGCTATAATGACCGATAGCCGCAAGCGTGGTTGCGGCAATAAACGTAACGACCAATGCAAAAGCAAATCGTTTCCATCTGAATTTTTGAGCGGCGGTTAAAACGGTTTTCGGAAATCTTTTATGGATCTTTTTGACCACAATAAATGTGGCGAGAAAAGGAAACACAAATGAAGAAAGTAAACCAAAATAGAGCAGGGGCTTTGTGCCAATGGATTCTTTGACGGCTGCATTGAAAACACCCATATCCATTCCGGTCTTAAACAGGTCCGGATAATCCATGAGCAAGACACCCACGAGAACGGTGGCGGCTAAAACCTGACCTAATATGAAAGCGGCAATAACCAGAAAAACCCCGGGGACCCAGCTATCTATTCGGCTATTGCCAAAATTGGTTTGGTCGAAAAATTTACGGCCGTTTTCAAACATGTCTTTTCCCAAATACACAACTCGCTTATGGACAATTGCCACTACTCTTCCTAATTTTCTCCTAATGACGGAAGAATCTCAAATCGATTTTGACCACCTTCGACAATATGTCGGGGATGACGCGGCTCTGACCGCAGAAGTATTTGGTCTGTTTAAAAATCAGGTTGATTTGTGGTCACCACAAATGCAGGCGGATTTAGATGACGACAGTTGGAGTATGATGGCCCACTCTCTCAAAGGCACAGCGCGTGCCATCGGGGCGGTTCAACTGGCAGAAATTTGTGAAACCGCGGAGAGCCTGATTGGTGAGGGCAAGCGTCCCGGCGCCCGGGCCGTTGCTATTGATAAAATGGAAGCCTCTATTGGCCAGATCATGATTGAAATCAGTCGCTGGGAATATCGTCAAACCATCTTGAAGATGAAAGGTGAAACACCATCATCATGAGACGCGCATTCAAGTGGATATTCGTAATTCTACTGGTTGCTGTTCTGGCGGTCTATTTTTGGCCGGAGAAAAGATATTCGCCCCATAAAGTCAGCGCGAACTATCAGTCCCAGGCCGATAATTTTTATATTCCTGATATGCCACCTGATTGGACCTGGTCCATGTTCGAGACCGCTGACGGAACTAAAATCAGGTGGGGCGAAACTGGAAACCGCGACGCTGCCAGAGCGACCTATATTTTTGTCCCTGGATATACGGCGACCTTGGACATGTATGGCGAGCAATTTGATAAGCTGGCCCGGCGCGGATATCATGTAATGGGACTTGATATGCGCGGACAGGGCGGTTCAGAGCGCCACCGAAGCGCATTCCCGGAGAAACTTTGGGTCAAAGATTTCGGTGTTTATGGATCGGATATTCGTGATTGGATATCTGCTATGAACCTGCCGTCTGATAGAACCGTTATTCTGGCAGGGTCATCTTTTGGCGGGAATACGGTTATACGTGCTGCAGGCGACCATCCGGATTTGCCCATTGATGGACTGTTTTTATATGCGCCCGCCATTGAGCCTATGACGGGTAAGTATGATTTTGAGGAGTCCAAAACACTCCTCACCCGTTTTATCAGAATAGGTCGGGGCGAGCGCTATGTTCTTGGGCAAGGGGACTGGAAACCAGAAAGCGACGTTCTAACGACGACATCCAATTGTAGTTCATATGCCAAACGTCTGCATTATCGGGATGTGATTTTTACGCGGAAGCCCGAACAAAGGGTCGGCGGTGTTACAAATAAATGGTTTTATGAGTTCCTGCGTTCCAGCGAACACATGAATAATCAAGCCTATCTTTCGGGTATAAAAGTGCCAGTTACAATGATTACGGCTGAAGTCGATGATTTTGTGTCAAACGCCGTCAATGCGAAAGCTTGCACCACGTATTTCTCCGATTGTCGTGAATTGGTCATTCCTGAGACGAAGCACTGCTTACTGCAGGAAAACGATGCGGTTCAAAATGAAATGTATGACGAGGTCGACGCGTTACTGTCGCGTATTACTTCAGACCCTTATTAAAGAACGCTGGCACGCTGTCACCAAAGCCGTTGACAGTTTCGAAGTCCTTATCTCTGGATCTGCGAGATGACTTTGACTTGGCCCTTGATGACGTTTTTTCGTCGGTTTTGGTCCTGGTTTTAGAGCTGGATTTGTCTTTGGACTTTGACGCTGATTTTTTTGTATCTGACTTTTTCTCATCAGACTTAGAGGTTTTCTTTTTCTGGCTATCTTCACGAGAGTCAGAACGGGATCTGGATTTTGAACGACTTTTCTTTTTGTCGTCTGTTTTTCGTTTTCGTCCGCGTTCCGTAGGAAAGCCCTCAATCCCCGGAATTTCAAGTTCGTCAATGGCGTCGACCTTGATGAATTTGAGAACGTTTTTATAGGATTTGTCATCGAGACGGGTCACCAGCATGATGGCGTCGCCCTTACGTCCGGCACGTCCAGTTCGGCCAACCCTGTGCACATAGTCCTCGGCATGGTGAGGCACATCGTAATTGAAAACGTGTGATACGTCAGGAATGTCCAGGCCTCTGGCAGCCACATCACTGGCAACTAATAGTTTCAGATCGCCGTTTTTAAACTCGCCTAATGTTTTGGTGCGAAGAGATTGATCCAGATCCCCGTGAATAGGGGCTGCGCTATGTCCGTGGACTGTCAGTGACTTTGCAACAATATCGACGTCTTTTTTTCGGTTACAGAACACAATGCCGTTTTTGACAGGGCTATTATCGATACACCAGCGCAAGGCGGTTCGCTTTTGCTTGGCGTCAGACGTGGGCATGCGTACAATTTTTTGCGTGACCGTTTTCGCCGTTGTGTTTTCGCGAGCGACCTCGATCGTAACAGGTTGATGGAGAAATTGGTCCACCAGCCGTTTGATTTCGTTCGGCATTGTGGCCGAGAAAAACAGAACCTGTCGTGTAAAAGGTGTAAGTTTGAAAATCTTTTCAATGTCTGGAATGAAGCCCATATCCATCATACGGTCGGCTTCATCGACAATCAGTGTTTGAACACCATTTAAGAGCACCTTACCGCGATCAAACTGATCAAGTAATCGACCAGGCGTCGCTATGAGAATATCGACGCCGCGCTGTAATTTCAGGTCCTGCTCTGCAAAAGATACACCACCGATCAAAAGCGCCATTTCGAGCTTGAGATATTTACCATAAAGGTCCACGTTTTCAGCAACTTGTGCTGCAAGTTCCCGTGTTGGACACACGATCAAACATCGTGGCATCCGCGCGCGGGCGCGGCCTTTCGCAAGTTTGTGCATAGTGGGTAAGGTGAAAGCCGCCGTTTTGCCTGTGCCCGTCTGTGCAATGCCAAGCACGTCTTTACCTTGCAGGGCTGATGGTATCGCACCTGCCTGAATAGGTGTGGGTTTCACATAGCCCATATCATCCAGAGCTTTCTGGATCTTTGGTTCAAGTCCAAGTTCGGCGAACGTCACCTGCACGTCGTCAGGTTTTTTATCCGTCTTGGGCTTTTCGGAAGATTTTTTCTTCGAGCTCAAATTACAGCTTTCTAGTGACAAACATTTTGTCCCATTTCCGCGCGCAACATACTCATAGGTTTCCTAAGGTCAAGGACGATAAATGGCCAATTTCTTATGGAATTTCGATCCGTTCTTGATTAAAGGGGCGCGATAATTGATGGAGTTCTCATGACGGCTTGGCGCGATAGACTGGTAAATGGTTATAAATCCTTCAAAAAGGGCGACTTTGTAGACCAGAAAGCTCTCTATGAAAAACTGGGAACCCATGGGCAAAATCCGGATATCATGTTGATTGCCTGTGCGGATAGTCGTGTCGATCCTACCGATATTTTTGATGCGTATCCGGGGGAAATGTTTGTAGCGCGCAATGTTGCTAATATCGTGCCCCCCGCAGGCAATGATGAAGCTTTCCATGGAACACTAGCTGCAATTGAATATGCTGTGACCGTACTCGAAGTGGATGTCATTGTTATTCTTGGTCATGAAAGTTGTGGCGGTATCGCTGGGTGTCTGGCGGGCATGGGCGATACAGACAATGCCGGCTTTGTTGGCAGTTGGGTGTCGATCTTGAATGAGGCTAAAAATAAGCTGGTTGAAGACAACCCTCATGCTGACAATCTTCAGTTTATGATGGAGCTTGAAGGTATTCGCCAATCCATGCGGAATCTCATGACCTATACCTTTGTTGAAGAGGCGGTCAATTCTGGCAAGTTGACCTTGCAGGGCGCCCATTTCGGTATCGTCAATGCCCAGTTATTATTGGCAGATGAAAACTGGGACTTTCAAGCCGTTTAAGACAGTAAATTTAACGCTTCCAATACGGGCAGGGCGCCAAATGTAGGGTCGACTTTGAGGGCTTGCATGCCTGAGTTAATGGCCGCGTCTATATTGGCCTGAGTATCGTCTAGAAATAAAATTTCACCGGCTTCGACATTCATGTCTTGGATCACAAATTCAAAACAGTCTTTATCTGGCTTGGCCATGTGTATTTGATGGGACGCATAAGCCGGTTCGAACAGGGCGTTTAAATCCAGATAGGTTTTTAGATGCTCCCAATGCAGGTCATTTGTATTGGACAAGCAAGCCACACGGTAGGTTTGCTTTAGCGAAACGATGGCGTCCTCTATACCTCGGTAAGGCTCTTGGACCCAGCTATTCCATAATTGTGCCAGTTCTTCATCCGTGCCGCTCAGGGCAAATAGATGGCGGAGTTCCCGTATGAACACCTGATTGGAGCAGAGCCCACGTTCATAGGCGTTAGCCGTATCTGAGTATTTAAATTTATCGCCGACCTCGGAAGTTGAAAGCCCTGTCATTTCTGACAGGGCTTGGATACCGACCCAGTGGACAATAACCCCGCCGAGGTCGAAAAGGATGACTTTTGTCGTCAATTAAGCGGCTTCCGGTGCTGCGGCTTTCACGTCATCTGTGACCTGTGCTTCGAACTTGGCAAAGTTCTCAATGAACATATTGACCAGTTTCTGAGCCTGCGCATCATAATCCGAAGGGTTAGCCCATGTTCCACGTGGGTTAAGCAGTGCCGTGTCGACGCCGTTTATCGCGACTGGAACCTCAAATCCGAAATTGGGATCCCGGCGGTATTCCGCTGTGTTCAGTTCTCCGTTTAAGGCCGCGTTCAACATGGTCCGCGTTGCCTTAATAGGCATGCGGTAACCTGTGCCATAAGGGCCAGCTGTCCAACCAGTGTTGACGATCCAGCACTTCACATCATGTTCGGCGATAAGATCACGCAGAAGCTCTCCGTAAATAACCGGATGTCTTGGCATGAACGGCGCGCCGAAACAGGCGGAGAATGTCGCCGTCGGCTCTGTGACGCCTTTTTCAGTGCCTGCAACTTTGGCTGTGTACCCAGACAAGAAGTGATACATGGCCTGTTGTGGGGTCAGGCGCGCGATAGGCGGCATGACACCAAAGGCATCGGCGGTCAGCATGATCAGGTTCTTAGGTTGTCCGCAGCGTCCGGTGGGGCTCGCATTGGGGATGGCCGTCAGGTCATAGGCGCCGCGGCTGTTTTCGGCCAAAGTGGCGTCATCAAAATCCAGTTCACGGGTAACGGGATCCATGACCACATTCTCAAGAACAGTGCCCCACATTTTTGTGGTGGCAAAAATTTCCGGTTCTGACTCTTCGGATAATCGGATCATTTTGGCATAACAACCGCCCTCAAAATTAAAGAGACCGTTTTCAGACCAGCCATGCTCGTCATCACCGACAAGTGTTCGGTCGGGATTGGCAGACAGGGTCGTTTTCCCTGTACCTGATAGACCAAAGAAAATAGCGCCATTATCATTATCATCGACGTTGACAGAGCAGTGCATCGGCATAACGCGCTTTTCCGGCAACAGATAGTTCATGATGGAGAAGACAGATTTTTTGGTTTCGCCAGCATAGGACGTTCCGCCGATAAGGACGACTTTATCTTTCATATTGACCGCAATGACGGTTTCGGAGCGTACGCCGTGCTTTTCAGGATTGGCGCGGAAACTCGGCAGATTGATAATTGTATATTCGTGCTGGTAGTTTTTCAGCTCTTCCGCCGTGGGTTGCCGCAGCAAATGGTGAACAAACAAACCGTGCCAAGCATATTCTGTAATAATTTGAACGGGCAAGCGGTGTTCAAGGTCAGCACCGCCAAACGTGTCTTGTCCGTAAAGCTGTAAACCTTGCATATGGGCTTCAAAATCCTCTCGCAGGGCATCAAACTGCTCTGGGGTAATGTGATCTGTTGCTTCCCACCAAACATCATGTTCTGTGACGTCATCACGGACGACGAATTTATCTAAAGCAGAGCGGCCTGTGTGTTTACCAGTTTTGACAACCAGAGCACCGCCCTTGGCGATTTCCGCAACTTCGCTTTTGACAGCCTCCTCATAAAAGCGTGCCGGGGTCCAGTTCCATTCAATATTGTAATTGCCTGAGAAGCCAGGGACGCCAAGCGCCCTCGCGGATGGATTAGCCATTTTCGGATTCCTTTTTCATTCCCTAACTGTCATTGCCCTTGCGGACTCGCGCAGGGGCCTAACAGAATCTCGTTATATGACTAGGGTCTATATCAAAAAATGACTAAAAAATATGTAATAAATTCAGGTATTTATCATGACAGCGCTGTCAAGCCTTGGATGATGGGCGTGATGAGGTTTTTTCATGCCATGCATGCAGGGCCGTAAGGCTCGTATCCGGCGACGCTTTGACCCAAGCGGAAAAATCGACGCAAACGAGCGCCGTAATGTCTGCGATCGAGTAGTGATTTCCACCGACCCATTCACTTTCTAACAATCGAGCGTTCAAATCTTCGAAAAAATATCCGAGCCGTTTACGCCCACGTTCTGCAAGTTCTGGAATTTGGTCTATATTCCGCTTTCCTGTCATAGCGCGACCTTTCATGTGCGGCGAGGTATTCCGCAACATTTCGGCAACGGCCATTAAGCCTTCGATTTCACAGCGCCAATTCCATTCTGATATAACGGCCTTTTCAGCAGCGTCTCGGCCCAGCAAAGGCGGTTCAGGGAACATGTCCTCCAGGTAAGTAGCAATGGCCGCGTTTTCTGCAATAACCTGACCGTCATTCGTCACCAGGGCGGGGACAGTACACCGTGGATTTATTGTTCTAAATTCCTCACCTAACTGTTCTCCACTTCGCAGGTCGATTTGTTTGCAATCATATTCTATACCTTTTTCAGCCATAAAGATGCGGGCACGCCTTGGGCTTGGAGCGGCCTGGTAATCGTAAAAAGTGAGCATGGTGAACCTATGAGTGACAAAATAAAAGCAATATTGAAACCGAAATCAAAAAACCTCGGTGATGGCTTTACTGTAAGGCGGGCCTTGCCCTTCATCAACCACCGATCCGTAGGCCCCTGGGTCTTTTTTGACCATTTTGGGCCTGTCAGTTATCAGCCCGGGCAAGGCATGGATGTACGCCCACATCCGCATATCAATCTGGCAACAGTTACCTATTTATTCGAAGGAGAGATTTTCCATCGCGATAGCCTTGGAAATGCTTTGCCCATTGAACCCGGGGCGGTCAACCTGATGGTCGCCGGCCGTGGTATCGTCCATTCAGAGCGCACGCGTCCGGCGTTGAAGGCGGCGGGTTTCAACCTCCATGGTTTACAGCTCTGGCACGCATTGCCGGAGAGGCAAGAAGAAATAGATCCGGAATTTCACCACTACCCGGCGGCCGACATACCGGATTTTTCTGTAGGTCCGGTCAAAGTGCGGCTCATGATGGGGGAGGCTTATGATAAACGGTCACCCGTCAAAACATTCTCTTCGACACTTTATATGGAGGCACGGTTACCGACAGGGAGTTCTTTGGAACTTCCGGATGAAGAGGAACTAGCCATTTATCCCTTGAGCGATGGCGTACAGGTCGGCGGGCAAATGCTGCAAAAACATGATTTCGTTATCATAGATTCTTCGGCGGTTATCGAAGCACAGCAAGATGCCCTTATTGCGGTTATAGGCGGTAAGTCACTCGGGCAGCGCTATATGGAGTGGAATTTTATTTCGTCCCGCAAAGACAGACTGGAGCAGGCCAAGGAAGATTGGCGTTCAGGCCGCTTTCCAATCGTGCCGGGGGATGAGGACGAGTATATCCCTTACTAGGGCGCTTTAAGTTGCAAATATCTGTCCCGGGTCTTTGAAGGCTTTGAATTCCAGCGCATTGCCTGATGGGTCCAGAAAAAACATAGTCGCCTGTTCCCCGACTTCGCCTTCGAAACGAATATAGGGGTCGATTATGAAATTGGTATCGTGTTCGGTGAGTTTGTCCGCCAAAGCATGCCAGCTTTCCCACTCCAGAATTGCCCCAAAATGCCTGACTGGCACATCTTTTCCATCGACGGCATTTGAATGTGCCGACGTGAGTTCTTCTGGTTTGACGTGAAACGAGACCTGGTGACCAAAAAAATCAAAGTCTATCCAGGTGTCAGCCTCGCGGCCGACCTTGCAACCCAGCAGATCTCGATAAAATAAGCGAGTATCTTCCTTATCCCGAATTGGAGCGGCCAAATGAAAGGCGAGGGCGGTCACTGGTTTTTTAGTCTAGCTATCGGGACCAAAGGCGTAATCACCGCCTTTTTCAAGTGCTGTGAGATATGCAGGGCGCTTGTGGAGCTTATCGACATAATCCAGACACGCATCATAGCCCAAAAGCCGTCCTCGGGCCTTTGCGGCTTCGAGCGGAAAGATAACCATGAAATCCGCTCCGGAGAGTTCGTCCCCGGCGATATATTCGTTTCGGATCAATTGATATTCCATGTAATCAAGCTGCGCTTTAATTTCGGCCATGATAATAGGATTGAGAGGAGCTGCCGCATCACCAAGATAAGCCGTGTAAATGGCCAGCAAAAATGGAAACATGGCTGACCCTTCCGCATAGTGCAGGAAATGTCGGTAGATCTCATATTCTTCAGAGTTTTTGTCGGGAACGAAACGTCCCTCTCCGTAGGTTTCCAGAAGATATTCAACAATTGCGCCTGTTTCGGCGATAGTTTTATCACCGTCCGTGATGACAGGTGATTTGCCCAAAGGGTGAATTGTTTTAAGCTCAAGCGGCGCCCGATTGGTGACCGGGTCGCGTTCGTAGCGTTTAATTTCGTAATCTGCCCCCAACTCCTCTAATAGCCAGAGAATTCTTTGAGAGCGCGAATTATTTAGGTGATGTACTGTCAGCATGGGCTGACTATCGGACCAAAATTCTTATTTGGCAATAAGCAATTTTTGTGTTTGTCGTCCTGATAGCCTCATAGAGGAAATATCGCTGTTTATGTCCAGGTGTATCTCGTTTATCTGGTCGGGAATAACAGGGCGCAAAAATGCACAATGGACCAACAAGCTTTGAGGCACTGCGGCTAGTTTTGCCTCCTGATAAACATGAACATTCGTTCCGTCAGCTTCCGCGCCAAGAGTGATAAGCTCTACCATGTCTCCATTGGCTGACTTTAGACCAAAATTACCCTCTGCATAGAGCGCAAGCCGGGCCTGATTTTTAATATTTTGTAGATCCGGCTTGGGTATTACACCCAGTTTTACGAGCGCGGATTCTGTGTGGTGGATGTTAAAAATATGATTAACTTCAATGCTTTGCCTGCTATTTTTCCACTCGATTATGGTGCTTGTCAATTTCTCACGGTGAGCAAATGCCGGGCCAGCCATGCCCAATACGGGCATGGCTATAATCGCCGATATAAATGCGCGTCTTTGCAAGGCTTTATTGCCCGTATTCTTGAATGAGGCGGCGTAAAGTGCGTTGATAGACACTTTGTTTTTCCTCAGTTTGTGAGACGTCATTATCATTGGCTTCGGTCTCAGTGTCTCGGGTCTCGGGCGCCTCGGTTTCTGTCCCCATTTCGGAACCCTCCAAGGGTACGGGCTTCTCGGCGCCGTCAGAGGCGTCTTTTTCCGCCCGAATTTCGTCAATCATTTCGGACATCATGTTCCGGGCCCGGTAGTTGCTCTTATACAGCTCGACACGGGACTGAGAGATTTTCTGGGGGAAGCTGTTATTGGAGTAATCTGCGTCAGCCGTTTGGTGCTGTCTGTCGAGATCAATTGAGTTCAGGGGTTTCTCAACAATTATAAGTTTGGTGACAAAATCTGGACTGCGTCGCCAGAGTTCGGCCGGCAGCATCATTTGCTGTGTGTCACCATCATAGAAATTAAGTGTCAAAGGAAGCGGTGAAATCAATCCGCCAATATTCTCAAAATCAACGAAGTAAAGATAGTTTCCAGCCTCCAAAGCCCGTTCAAATGCCTTTAGCTGTCGTGCATCAAGACCATCAACAAAGGATTGATAGCTATCCTTATCTTTGGGGGTAACGGTAAACTTATCATTCTCGTTATAAAAATCGTTCAGGCTGTCAAATCTATCAATACGAGGAATACGGCCTTCTTCACGGTTGCGTATCTGAGTGATGTTCTCTGGATAATCTACAGCGTCATCAGCGCGCTCAATGGGCTTTTCGATATCCGGGTTCTGGGACGAAATCTGGTATTGGCGCACGCCGGTAATGGCAATGTCCACATGGTCGGTCGAATAGAACCAGCCTTGCCAGAACCAGTCGAGGTCTACGGCAGATGCGTCTTCCATGGTTCTGAAGAAATCAGAAGGTGTCGGACGCTTGAAGCGCCAGCGTCGCGAATATTCGCGAAAAGCGTAGTCAAATTGCTCGCGTCCCATAACTGTTTCACGCAGCACAATCAGAGCGGCGGCGGGTTTGGCATAGGCGTTTGGACCAAACTGCAAAATGCTATCTGATTGTGTCATAATCGGCACTTGATTAGAGCTCGTCATATAGCGCGTTATGTCATCCAGCGGGTTTTGCATGTTCCGACGGATTGGGAAGTTCTCTTCCCACTCATATTCCGCCATATATTCCAGGAATGTGTTGATACCTTCATCCATCCATGTCCATTCCCGCTCATCGGAGTTGACGGTCATTGGGAAGTAGATATGACCGATTTCGTGAATAATCACGCCTATCAGGCCATATTTAATTCCGCGGGAATAGGTGACCTCACCAGAGGCCTCATCCACTGATGGACGATAACCGTTAAAGGTGATCATCGGATATTCCATACCACCCCGTTCCCAGGAATTGACTGACTGAGCGACAGGGTAGGGATAGTTGAAAGCAAAGCGATTATAGACTTCCATAGTGTGAACCACGGAATGGGTCGAATACATAGACCAGATAGGTTCTGCTTCTTTTGGGTAAAAAGACATGGCGAGCACAACGGGATTGTCTTCGTCATCCTGTTCAAAGGTCATGGCATCCCAGATATATTTGCGGGAGCTTGACCAGGAGAAATCGCGAACGTTTTCCGCCTTAAACTGCCAGGTTTTGGTGCCGGAAGCTTTGGATTTCTCGTTCTCTTCGGCTTCTTCAGGCGTCACAATAAAAGTGATGTCCTCTTCATTGGCTTGGGATAAGCGATTGCGCTGTTTCGCCGTTAGGACATCTCTAGGATTTTGGAGGACGCCGGTTGATGACACAATATGATCAGCGGGGACCGTTAGATTGACCTCATAGTCTCCGAATTCGAGTGTAAATTCGCCGCGACCTAGAAATTGCCGGTTTTGCCAGCCTGTATAGTCCGTATAGGCAGCGAGACGCGGAAACCACTGGGCCATGCCAAAGATATAATTGTCTTCTTCTTCAAAATACTCATAGCCACCACGGCCGCCAATAACTTCTTCGTCAATGATATTGTGTTCCCAATCAATGGTGAACTCAAAGGTCTCTCCTTGTTCCAGATCCTCTGGAATTTCGATACGCATCATTGTGTCATTGATGGTGTAATCGAGTTTGTCGCCCTGAGATGTTTCTACAGTTTGGAACTCAAATCCGTATTGACGATCTTCATAGCCTTGGAATCTTTCCAGGGCGGCGAAGCTATAACTGTCGCCGGATCCTGAGCTATCCCGCCGAGTCCCGACATTGCTCGCTGTTTCACTCATGCGGGCCAAAGACCCGTCTTTGAAACGGTTCTGGTCGAGGGCCAGCCAGAGATAGGTTAACGTATCCGGTGAGTTATTCGTGTAAGTAATGTCCATGGACGCCGTAATGCGTTGCTCATCTTCATCCAGCTCCGCGTCGATGATGTAATCGACTTTTTGTTGCCAGTATAACGGCCCCGGTGCGCCAGACGCGCTCCGATACATATTAGGGCTGGGAAGCGCATCGTCTAACTGTCGAAATTTGGCGGCCTGGTCTTCATCGGTCCCGATGGGACTTTGTGCCCAGCCAGGGCTAAAAAGAGCCACAGAAAGAAAAGTCGTGAAGAAAATTGATTTGCGCATGCCGGTTGTCCCTTATTTGTTTCTTGTTACTAAGTTTACCTTGGAGAAAAGTTAACTTGAGAGCTCTCAGGCGCGAGTTTTCGAGCGATATTTCGCGCGAAAGGCGAAGTCCTTCAGGGCCGAAATCGGGTGTCTATGACGGAATGCGTGACGTCCCATTATCGAGGCCGTGTTGCGGGTTTTATCAGCGGCTTCTTGATGACGCTCAGAAACAATTCGGGCCGCCATATTCATCAAATTATAGTCTTTCAAAACCAGTTGCCGAGCTTTCTTTATGGCTGGTAGTCGCGCCTCATAGGCTTGGTCCGCAACCGCCTTGCGCATAATGTCTATGGACTTGTCCGGCGCGAAAATATCAACGGGAATATAGCTCTCCTCAGGGAAATATTCCGAGATATTGTCCGGCCCGAAGTAAAAAGGCAGGCAATAGGCCAGAAAGCTATCGGCGATTTTTTCGGTCCAGTAATGGGGGAAAATATGGTTTTCAACGGCCAGGTGATAACGGTAGTCATTCATGGCTTCTGATTTGTCATTTATGGGGCGGATTCCGCGTCCGAACCAGTCAAATTCTTCACCCAGCGTCTCGTCTGCTTTTGCTGTGAAATTATATCTGGCCTTCAGTGTGGTTGACATTTGCTTGTCGGAGCAAACCGTTGAAATATTACGGTTTTTATTGGGAATGGCCATGGCTGACAAATGATCGAGTGTCACGTAATTATGATCATGTTCGGCGAGGGGGCGACCATAAAACCAGCGAATAGGTGAGACTTGTAAGATGTGATTTTTGTGTTGGACGGCATCACTGGGTTGTGCGCTTAAAACATGGCCATATTGCGCCAGAAAGTCCGGCCCGTAAATCTTTATGGCCGAAGGTTCCTGGGTGATTAAAAGCGTGTTCTCAGGGCTGCAGGCCAGGGGCTCAATGCGGGTAGAGCGTGATGAGCCGTCCGGATACATAAGGTCTTCGTAAACGACCAGCCAATCATAATGGCGCTCATCAGGGTCAAAAGAAAAACGGCAATTCCCGATTTCGGGTATGCCGCCTTTAAACAAGGCCTGCCAATAGGCAGGGTTTTGCTCCGGACGGATTCGCCCGGAGAACTTGATACGAAGTTTTCGCGCCACGTTTATTTTTCGAGCATGGCGTCCCGTAATGGACGGAATTCTCCGCCGTCATACCAGTTTGGCCAATCCTGGCTATTGGCCAGATCATATCCAAGTTGGAACAGGATTTCACCGGTCTGCTCAATGCCAGATAAGTCCCAGCTATCGTCATACTCGTCGCTGGGCTTGTGATAACGCTCGCGGCGATATTCAATGTCGAAGTCTTCGCCGTATTTTTTGCCGTGAACAATGTGATCATTGCCGCTATCGGAGTAAATCATCGGAACGCCTAGTTTCGCAAGACTGATATGGTCGGACCGGTAGAAATATCCGGCTTCCGGCGTGGGATCAGGCTCAATCCGCATATCGCGTGGCTTTAGAATGTCTGCCAGGCGGTCTTCGAGTTCAGAAGACCCATATCCAATCACAACCATGTTTTTGGTCTGACCAACGGGCAAGATACCGTCAATATTGATGCCGGCCACTGTCTTATTAAGAGGCACGATGGGGTCAGCGGCGTAATAAGCGGAACCCAAAAGGCCAGACTCTTCGGCTGTTACAGCGACAAAAATAGCGGAACGTTCCGGGCGACCTTGTTGAACAAAGGCTTCACCAATCTCTAAAACAGTTGCCGTGCCGGTCGCATTATCAACGGCACCATTATAAATGCCATCACCTTCCATGTCTTTCATGCCCATATGGTCCCAGTGAGCCATATAAAGTACATATTCGTCGGGATATTTGGTGCCGGGGACCGCGCCAACCACATTCCGTGATACGGTTTTTTCCACTTTTTGATCGATTTGCGCGTCCAATGTCAGGCCGTCCATGGGGATAGCTTTGAAACCTTCCTGCTTCGCCTTGATTTTCATGAGATCAAAATCTTGACCGGCTGAAGCCATGAGCGAACGCGCCGTTTCGGAGCTAATCCAACCTTCGAGCAAGGTTCTGTTTGCGCCGCCATCCGGTCGGTTGAGATCATCTTGAGGGCCTGTCCAGCCGCCCGAAACCACTTCCCAGGGATAGCTGGCCGGAGCTTCTTCGTGGATGACAATTGCAGCGGCGGCGCCCTGACGTCCGGCTTCTTCAAACTTATAGGTCCAGCGACCATAATAAGTCATGGCGTTGCCTTTGAAGAGTTCAGGGTCTTTAGTGGCATATCCGGGATCATTTACAAGCATCACAACTGTTTTGCCTTTAACGTCCAGGCCTTCGTAATCATTCCAGCCATATTCGGGGGCCACAACACCGTAGCCCACAAAAACCACATCGCTATTTTTAATGTTTAATGATGGGGCAACACGCTTAGACCAGAAGACAGAGTTCGTAACGCCTTCAAATATATCGCTTTCCATTACGGGTTCGCCATTCGAACTTATTGTCATAAACGAGGACGGCTGTAATGTTGTCGATGTTAATTCAACCGGTTGAAAATATGTACAATCCGAACCCATGGGTTCCAGACCAGCCGCTTTCATTTCGTCGGCAATATATTGACTGGCGGCAATCCCGCCGGGTGTTCCCGGGGCACGTCCCTCAAATTCATCTGAGGCTAATTTGGCCAGTCGACGTCGAATATCCGCCGCAGAAGAAATGGCTGGTTTTTCAAAGGCTTCATTTGAAACTGTTTCAGCTGCCTCAATCGAATCCATAGCGCATCCGGTCAAGATACTTTTCGGTGTTTCAGGTTCAGTTTCGGTCCCGCAGCTGGCCAGGCTGGCCGCTAATGCCATGGTCACGAGGTATTTTACAGAATGATTCATGTTCCCGCCTTATTAATTTTCGCCACATCATCCATAATATTTTTGAAAAAGGAAGTCATTTTCTTCTGGAAACTCCGGTGGCATTGGACAATATGTTCGCAAAACAAATTTACGAAGAATAATTTTCCCAAGGTTTCGCCATGACGTCTTTTTTTAAAACTGCCTTACTTGCTTCAACGCTGATTTTCGCAACCTCATGCCAAACGACGATGGGGACAGCCACCAAGGCGGATTATCCGGACAATAAGTATGGGCTGACCGATACAGTTGAGCGCATTCAAGCAATGGCGCTTAATGGCAGCTATGGCTATGATATAACGGAATCCCTAACGACAGAGATTGGTCAAAGATTGGCCGGGAGCCCGGAAGAGGCCAAGGCCCGTGAATGGGCTGTCGAAAAGTTTAAAGCCGTTGGGCTTGAAAATGTCCGAATTGAGGAATTCGTCGTAAAGGGCTGGGAACGCGGACTTGAAACAGCTGAAATTGTTTCACCGTTTCCCCAAAACCTTGAGATCACTGCACTGGGTGGTTCAGTGGCCACACCGACATCTGGCATTACGGCGGACATAGCTTACTTTCCAACATTTGACGACCTGAAGAATGCGCCGGCTGGTGGCCTTGAGGGCAAGATTGTTTTCATCTCAGGCCGAATGGAAAAGGCCCATGATGGTGCCGGTTACGGCCCAGCTAATCGCAAACGTCAAATGGGCGCGACCGAAGCCGGAAAGCGCGGCGCGTTGGCCGTCGTTATTCGAAGTGTCGGAACAGACAGCCACCGTTTCCCCCATACGGGCCAGATGCGATATGCCGAGGACGTCAAGCCCATTCCAATTGGAGCCTTGTCCGCGCCTGATGCAGATCAACTTGAGCGTATTCTGAAAAGGGGCGAGACCATTCGCTTAAAGCTAACCATGACTCCGCGTTCAACGGGCGATTTGATTTCCGGGAATGTAGTCGGAGATATTATTGGATCTGAGAAGCCCGAAGAAATTATCTTAATTGGCGGACATCTGGATAGTTGGGACCTGGGAACAGGTGCCGTGGACGATGCGGCAGGCGTTGGCATTACGCTGGGAGCCGCGCAGATATTGCTGGAAGCAGGTCTCAAGCCCAAACGAACTATTCGTGTTGTTGCGTTCGGATCCGAAGAAGTCGGGCTTGTTGGGGCGTTCGCTTATGCCGACAAACACAAAGACAATCTAAAAAACCACGTTTTAGCCAGTGAGTCAGATTTTGGTGCAGGCAAGGTCTATGCGCTACGCACATCGGTTCAGGGCCCGGCCCGGGCTGAACTCGAAAACATTCAAAAAGCCTTATCCCATTTAGGTGTAGAAATGGAAGACGGCCAAACGTCTGGCGGTCCGGATATTATTCCACTTTATCGCAGCGGCGTACCGGCCATTCGTTTGCAACAAGATGGTTTTGATTACTTCGATTTACATCATACGCACGACGATACGTTTGATAAAATTGAACCCGAAGCTATGGCTCAGAATGTGGCCGCATGGGTCACAATGATCTGGATGGCTTCAGAAGCTGATGTCGATTATCGAGACCCTTCCGAAAGCTCGGATGATAACTAGAAAAAACCAGAAGTTAGAAACTGTACTTTAGCATTTCATATTCCGTTCATTTCCATTAGTTAATGCACGTTGCAATGACTCGTCCTATGGGTTATGCATTTTTATTCTAGAAACTTCCGAGGAGGGAATTATGTGGAAGTGGTTTTGGGGAATGATAATCCTCGCAATCATTTCACTGTTGGTCGGTATGTTTTTGCACAAAGGCTCAGGCGTGAGTGCAGCAGATATGGGGTCGTCGATCAAAGACGCTCTTTCTGAAAAACATAGTTGGGCGTCAGTGGATATGGATGGGCACACAGCGAAGTTAAGCGGTGAGGCTCCCAATCAGTCAGCAATGGATAATGCCGTTGCTATCGCCAAGTCAGCCATGGCCGACCAGACATCTGAGACCAAGTCGGATTGTCGTAAATGCAAGAGCAAGAAGGAATTTGCTTTTGCGAATAATGCAACAGTAAAACCTGCACCCGTCGTCGAGGCACCTAAGCCGCCTACAGTTGAAGCTATCAGCCCCTATCGGTTCAAAGCGACCAAGCTTGAAGACGGACGGGTAGACCTTGAGGGGTGGGTTCCAACCAATCAAGACCGTCGCCGCGTATATGGTGAGGCTGAAGCTTTGTTCGGTAATCGCTTAAACCTTAAAGAGGTCAAAGTTGCCCCTGGTGCGCCTGACGAAAACTGGGATGACGTCATCTCTGTTCACTTGCCTGAACTGGCAGCTCTGGACTCAGGTGTGTTTACTTTAAACGATCGTCAGGCATTGCTTCGCGGAACTGTCGGCGATGCCGCTATCCGAGAAAATGTCAACGCGACAGCGACAGGACTCAGCGGAATGTTCACAGGCTATAATGGCGCTGCAAACATTACAGTTCCAGATGCGGTCGCCGTCAATGCCGGAGAAGTCCGGGATGCCGCGCTGTGTCAAAATCTGTTCAATCAGCTGAAGGGTAATTCGAGAATTAACTTCGAATCCGGTAAAGCTGTTATCCAAGGCTCTCAAAGCCTGGATTTGCTGAACTCTTTAGCTTCTGCGGCTAACCAGTGTAAGGCTTTCCGCATTCGTGTTGAAGGTCACACAGATAGCCAAGGCAATGACGAGTATAATCAGTGGCTAAGTGAAGAGCGCGCCAGTGCTGTTCGCGACTATCTGTCGAGAAACGGTGTTGAAATAGATCGTCTTTCAGCTGTTGGTTTCGGCGAAACAAATCCAATTGCTACAAATGATACGCCTGAAGGCATGGCCGCCAACCGTCGTATCGATTTTGTTGTCACACAATCCGAATAGGGGACTTAATTATGAGTGACTTTTTTAATCATTTATCTTGCATCGGATGGCCATGGCTATTCGGGATGGGCGTTTTGGGCTGGTTGCTCCACTGGCTTTGGTCGAAACTGTTTGGCAAAGGCCATGCAGGGGATCTGACCGCTGACGGTGAAGGCGCATTGCGTGCCGAAGCTGATGGTCTGCGCGCTCGCATCCGTGAGCTGGAAGGACGTTTGTCCGATAGTGACGGCGAAGTTTCAAGCCTGAAGACTAAGCTGGCGGCTGCCGGTACTGGCGCTGCTGCTGCTGCTGCGGGCGCTGCAACACTTGCCGCATCTGGTGATGCAGATGGCGATGACGATTCTTACGCTCTGGAATGGCGTAACCGTTATCTGGCTGCACGTGTTAAGTATCTTGAAGGTCGTTTGGCCGAAGCGCCAAAAGCGGCGCCGAAGCCAGCTACAAAGCCGGCTGCCAAGAAAAAGGCACCTGCCAAGAAGAAGGCAGCTCCTGCAAAGAAGCCTGCTGTCAAAAAGGCACCTGCCAAGAAAAAGGCGCCAGCTAAAAAGGCTGCACCAAAGCCTAAGGTTCTTTACACTGACGGTCCTACCGACGGAGCTCCAGATGATCTGAAGCTTATCAAAGGTATCGGTCCTAAGTTCGAAAAAGACCTTAACGGTAAAGGCATTTATTACTTCCGCCAGATTGCTGCTTGGAAGAAAAAAGATGTCGATATGGTCGAAGGTATCATCGACTCTATTCCGGGCCGCATTGAGCGCGACGAATGGGTACCTCAGGCTAAAGGTCTGGCAAAAGGCGGAAAGCCGCGTCCAATGAAAGCGGCTCCAGCGATTGCCAAGAAGTCTACGGCTAAAAAGTCTACGGCTAAGAAGGCACCTGCCAAGAAGGCGGCTTCTTCAAACCAGAAGTACTATGACGGTGTGAAGAAATTCCACAAATCCGCTAAGAACAGCACGATTGATGCAGTCGTGAAGTATTGCGGACCATCACTGCGTTCACGCGACGCATCTCTGGTGGCCTGTTCTGATGAGACCGAAATGGCGACTGTTGTCAGAAACTTCGGTATGAAAAAACTTGGCCTAGATAAGGCTGCTGCAGAGAAGGCCGCTGCTGATACTTGTGCCGAAATGAAGCCAGTGCGTCAGAAGAACCGTGCCGTGTTCTACTATCTGATGGCCAAGCGCGTCAAAAAGCTGAGCATCTTCGAATAGAAGATAGCTACGTAAAGCATACAAACCCGCCTTTCGAGGCGGGTTTTTTTGTGCCTACATTTTCGAATTTATATTCAACTTTTTGCATATAGTTGTTGCATGGCCTTAAGCGTCTCGTTAGGAGTGCGCCATGGATTTTTCTGGACTTCATGTAGCTGTAACCGGGGCAGGCGCTCCGACCGGCATAGGTCGAGCCTTTGCGAATATGTTTCTGGCAGAGGGCGCTAAAGTTTCAATCTCAGACCTCAGGGCACCGCAAGTCGACGGTATGGTCGGCTTTGCGTGTGACGTGGGGGATGAGACGGCCATTAACACCTTTATTGACGGCGCCGAAGCCGCCAATGGTCCAATTGATATATTTATCGCCAATGCGGGCGTTGGCTTTAGCGACACCAGAGATGGTGCGGCGAGCGCCGACAACAAAGCCTGGGAAACCAGCTGGGCGGTCAATGTGATGGGCGCGGTTTACCCGGCGCGCCGACTGACGCCCGGTTGGAAAAAACGCGGGGCAGGGTGTTTCGTTGTTGTTTCTTCGGCTGCTGGCTTGCTCAATCAAATTGGCAGCGCCTCTTATAGCGCTACGAAACACGCTGTGTTGGGGTTCGCTGAAGCCATGGCCATCGAGCACAAGGCCGACGGAATTTCCGTCCATGCTGTGTGTCCGCAATATGTCAAAACCAATATGACTAAAGGCATGAGCTTTGCTGAAAACAATAAAGACGGTCTTTTGGAGCCGTCTGATGTCGCTCAGGCGCTCAAGTCATCCATTGAGAAAAATGAATTTTTGGTGTTGTCTCACCCCATAGTCGGTGAATATTTCAAAGCCAAAGCGATGGATTATGACCGCTATATCAGCGGCATGGCCAAGCTGAGATCCAAGGTCAGTCAAGACGACGTAAAACTATAAGGGAGAAAACAGTGGCACGATTTGATTTTACGGGCAAAGTGGCCCTGATTGCAGGAGCCAGCCGCGGGATTGGCGAAGCCGTAGCTCACGGCCTGGCAGAACACGGTGCGACCGTTATCTGCACGAGCCGCAAGCTTGAAGCTTGTGAAAAAGTTGCCGACGACATTCGGGCGAAGGGTTTGAAGGCTTCAGCCAAAACGCTACATTTGGGCGAGGTCGACACACATCAGGCCGTTTTGGACGAAATCATGGCAGAGCACGGCCGCATTGACTATCTGGTAAATAACGGCGCGACCAATCCATATTTTGGCCCGGCTCATCTGGCCGAAGAATGGGCGTTTGATAAAACCTTTGAGGTCAATACACGGGGCCCGTATTTCCTGACATCAAAAGCTATTCCGTTAATGCTCAAAAATGGTGGCGGCGCGGTTGTCAATGTGGCCTCTATTGATGGGCTTAATCCCGGCATGGCGCGTGTTATCTACGGCATGACCAAAGCCGCGCTGATCAATATGACCAAGGGGTTTGCGATTGAATACTCCAATCAGGGCATTCGGGTGAACGCGCTCTTACCTGGCTTTACGGATACAAAGCTGGCCTCCGCGCTTAAGGAAAACCCAATGGCGCAACAGATGATAAAAGCACTACCCATTAAACGTATGGCACAGCCGGACGAAATGACGGGCGCTGTACTTTATATGCTGTCTGATGAAGCCAGCTACTTCACGGGCCAAAGCATGGTCGTCGACGGAGGCAAGACGCTTCTATGAGCACTGAAAATCCTGCAGGCGACGTTAGAAAAGGCGAAGAGCTCGATATCGCAGCTATCGATGCTGTGCTCAAGGATAATGTGTCAGGCCTTGAAGGCACGCCAGAGGTCAAGCAGTTTTCCAGTGGTGCGTCGAACCTGACTTATGCGCTGACCTATCCCAATCGCTCTCTGGTTCTCAGAC
>JAHDEZ010000028.1 GCA_020628425.1 Hellea sp.
ACGGTTGGAACGGTTGGAACGGTTGGAACGGTTGGAACGGTTGGAACGGTTGGAACGGTTGGAATGGTTGGAATGGTTGGAATGGTTGGAGACGAAATCGGGTATCGGTTGGATAAAATGCTTACTGTCACTGAAACCGATAAGCTTCATCTATCCGGCCTTGTTCGAGATAATATTATCGAGCTTTCAGAGCTCCCTGGAACTATGGGCGAAGCAATTGCCGGAAAACTCGTTCTCCCAAAACAATTTAAAGATGATCTACGTCGGAGTGTCACACAAGCTACCCCCGATAATTTGAAGGACCGATTGCCGGAAATCATTGAAAAAGCCGAGAACAAATTAAAATCAACTATGACAAATTCTCTACGAGGAATCCCGGTGGCATGGATAACGCTGACTGACACAGGTCAGTCTTTCATCCATGATTTTTTCAATGGAAAGGAACTAGACTGAATCGACAAGTGAAAACACAGTACTAAACACCTCCCAATTCACCTGCCTATGTTGGACGTCCTCATAGTGGGCCCAGATCTTTTTCAAAGTTGGCTCCAACAACTCTTCAAACATCTTTTCGCCATCAGAGGAACTTATCTCGCTAAGTGGGACCCCATAAATATCTATACTTCTTTCCCATAACATTGAATGAAAATATCGATTCCTGACCTCACTTAATTTTCGCAAGTGTTGTTGGTCTTTCCTTGTAATAAATTTTTCTTTCTGAAGCCTCGTTAGTCTTTCTCCATGAGATTCCCAGGAAGCGTTCTCCGGATAGTAATGTTCAGAAGCAAAATTCCACTTTACAATCGAATAAACGCAATGCTCAATCAGAACGAAAAAATCCTTTATTTTTGTATTTCTAGTACTTCTCAAAGGAATATAAGTAATCGGGTCGTAAACTCTCTTTTTGTAGCCTTCGGGTAGTCTATCGGGTTTGCGAACCCTCATATGATCCCCGTGACTAAATCCTTCATAATCGCGCATCAGGGTCAAAGACCGATCATCGGTTTCAAAGTAAGCAACTTGTTGATTTAATGAAGCCCTAGCAGCTACCATCAAGAATCGGCCGTCAACGCCCCAGATGTCGATTTTCTTTTTGGAAGGCCTCACAAATTGTCCTTTACTCACTTGCTCTAATGTATCCAATATCCCCATTTCGTTCCTCAAGGTTACGACGTTTGTCTTTGCTGGATTGGAATACCGAGTAGTTCTTCTATTTCAGCTTTTGTAATTATAGGGTTGCCTGTGTCCCCTTCTTCAACAAACTTACTTACTAAATTCGGCTCAATGAAATTTTCACCGGCTAAAAATTTGAGAAAAGCCTGACATATCCGGAAGATATTAAGCTGTCTTCTGGCCTCGGAAAACAACAGGATTGCTTGTTCAAACCTGATATTCATCGGATCTGAGTCAGGTGAATTATCCTCCAATTGTGACATAATCCATTGTGAGTGAGAGAACTCCACCTCGTATCCAAGAAATTCCAATAGCTGTCTCAAACAGTTAGTTGCCGGTGTCTCTTGGTACATTCCTGAAGTGTTTTCAAAACGATGAAAGACACGTGACCGCAAAGCCATTTTCACTGGCTCAGCATCTTTATATATCTTCGTTAGACGAATTGAATAGGCATTGAGCAACCCATTAACGGAAACAGGAATTTTTACAGGAAATTGCCATCTTTCCATTGATAGCGGATAAGACAAAGAAATATTGTATATTTCAAGCGCTGGCACGAAAACTGTCGACTTATGCTTGCTTAGGATATCCGAAACAGTACGAAGCAGGCAATCTCGGAGATTCTGTTTCACCAGATGTTCTTGTTTTGACTCACCTAGAAAAACGGCATTGGAAAAAACCGAAACTATTTCTTCGAAAGTGTCGAAGCCGTAAATCCAATTTCCGGTTGGGCCAGTCCCACCCCTTTGTAGAGCCTCCTTGAACTCATGCTTTCTTGTTACTTCGTCAATAAAATCAAAAATGTGTTTTGCATCATTTAAATGCTTAGAGGGGCTACTGACTATTGAATAAACCTCTTTTTCGGTCAGCTCCGTTTGTTCGATCACCTTCTTTATGGCTGCCCTATCTTCTTTTACATCCCAAATTGAGCGCCTGACGAATGGAAGAATTTTTAACTTTCCTTCCAAATGTCTTTTGTATGCATGCCGGTATTCGGCCCTTGTAATACTTATAGACTGATCTTGGTCGAATTTCCCGCCGACCCGCGACCCGATTAGCAATATAAAAAAATCGGCATTATCAATTTGCCTTAAACAAGCCTCATATGAATTAAGGTTGGGATCGTTTCCAAAGTCGTTGTGGTCAGATGCAAGAACTTGGCAGCCCCGATTTTCCAATTCGTACTTTATTGCACTCCTTAGGTCTTTGAAATCATAAATTGTTGACGAGAGAAAAAATGTTGGGGTTGTCATCGAAATTACTATTTACTTTTGATGCCCCGTTTTTTTGTATCAGAAACGATTACTAAATTGAACTCTTTTCACTTTTTCAACCAACGCCAATTCAAATCCTCTTTCCTTTACATCGCCTTTATTAAACCACACGCAAGTTACCATGCTATCAAGTAACTTTAGGACTGTCATATCTGGTCCACCGGATTTAAGCTTTACTGTATCTCCAGGTTTAAACTTTGGTTTCTTAGACATCAGATTTCCTCATATGTAGTATCTGGCTTTTCCTGGCTTCAGTCTTTTATGGCGTTTTCTTCGTTCCAGATCCTGTTCTCGCTTTACCTTTTTCTCCAGGTTAAGACGCCATAGCTTCAAAACCATACTACGCTCTCTCTCGTCCATCCAGCCCAATAATTCCTGGGCCCGTTTATATGGAGCCTTCAGTCTGTCATGCTTATCACGGAGCGTCTGATAGGTTTGTAAGTGCATTCCAATAGGCCTGGGTGGAAAACTATGGCCCATAGGAACGAAATGGCCGGCAAGCTTATTCGAAATAGCATTACCCTGGTCCCACTTCGAGAATATGGGTCCAAGATACTCATACTTTAAATCTAAGCATTTACGGCAGCGGAATCGTTTTCCGCTATATAATTTTCCGACTTTGTTTGAACACCCATTGCACTTAAACCAAATCCTAAACCCGCCGAGATTGCAGGGAGACTTTATGAAAAAAACGCTGTCAAAAACATTCTCCCAATTAACAGAATGCATCAAACGAGTTCGATAAATCAGATCTACGCTTGCCTCATTTCTCAGGACACGAATTGAGCCGACCTGTTCGCCTCTTTGCGTCCACCGAACTGTATAAGTTCCTCCAACAATCATGCGCTTTATGTCGGCGATGGAAATACAATCCAGGTCATTTACAAATGTCATTGGTCAGAATCCTTAAGCAAAGTAAGACCGATTTCCCGTAGTCATAATGCGCGCGTGACTTTGTTCAAAATCTAAGACGCAAAATTGCTTTCCAATTCAGCTATTTTCTTTGCTAGAAGATCCGGCCGGTTTCTGTATTGCCTAAGTTTGGCCAAAGAGCGAATTTTTCCATCAATGGTCTTGGGCCCATCGCTTAACCCGCCATGAAAACGGCATCTGTTCCTGCCCGGCTCTGCAAGTCCCTGGCATTGCTCGCCAGTTTTTTTTCGAGCGCCACAATAGGTCCGCCTATATTTCATAATCTGGTCAGCCCTTTGGGACAAACCATCGCGACACATTTCCCTCCGACGTTTCATGACCTTTTTAGAAATCTTTAAAAGCGCGTAGTCATGTCCCTTCCATTTTCTGAAATACTCATAATGCTCCAAATCATAGCCATCGCATCTTAGTAATCGCTCCGCCTCGGCGATGGTTCTTTTATTTATGAGCTCTCGTAAATCCAATGGAAGCTTGGTCCAGTACCACGGTTTCCATTGGAGCAACTCAGTCCAAAAGCCTCTTTCTACCGGGATGCCTGGAGTTTTTGGAAAACTAATCAATAAGTTTGGCTCATCACTTAATACTTGGGGTAACCTTAGGGCCTTTTAGCTATTACAGCTATCATGACTGTCCAATATTTTTGCAGATTTTTCACTAAGTCTAACCCTCATCCATGAGAAGGGTTCAACATAGCGATAACACTGTACCTTCTTCTAATTGACCAGGACATCCACCATCAGGGAGTTTGCCTTGTTTAGAGATGTGATACAATCTGCAGCTCTCAATATAGGTTATGTCGACACAATTTCTCGTATATTCCATTTTGCGAGAAGCGTTTTTAAAGAACTCTTCATCGAAAGAGTTTGTAATCATCCCCGTTATAGAAACGTTATCAAACTCTGGAAACTTAAATTCTTTTGGGAAGGTTAGAGGTTGCACCATATTGAAATCGGTGAGCTTAAGACTTGAGTCTTTAACTTCTATGCATTCATCGCTTTTATACTTACAAACGTAAGCCCCACGAAATCTTGAATAGCTCAAATCCGATTTTATAAAAGCAACGTTTGGCAAAAAAGAGTGCGTAAAATTAGTGCTTTTCAGTTTAGATGATACGAACCTGATGTTTCCTAGGTTGATTCCTGAGAAATCCAACTCAGAACAGCTCAAGTTTTGCAAGACCACAAAGGTCATGTCTTCCGCCTCGGGTTGAAGCAAAACGTCCGACAAAGACAAAGCTTCATTGATAGCGATATCCTGCCTGCGTTTCCTTGCTTTCAAAATATTAGCAATAATGTTGAGGGCGTCGCATCTTGATTGATCTGACCCATAAAAAGCCAAACTTGCCATTCTTTTGAGACCTTCTTCTGCGTAGCGTTCTCCTGAATAGAAAAAGCTTTTTGCTGCCGACACTTCCGCCTCATTCTCAGAAAGCAGCATTCTAGTAAACTCTGATACCTGTTGCGCAATCTGCGCGTCTCTCTGAGCCTCTATCTGTTGTATCAAAGAAGCATTTTGATCTTTCATAATTAGATTTTGCCAAAATAGTAATATTGACGGTACTAGCGCTAAACAAAGTGTTATCATTCCCACATGAATTATTCGCTTAACAACGGCGGCTGCAAGATCAGCCGTTTCTTCAACAGGCACAAGGCCCTTGCTTTTTTCTTTCTTTAGGAAGTTTGCAAAAGCTCTATTTAATTCCGGACCAGCCCAAACACGAATGCCAAAAATAGAAATCTGTCCATTCACGCTTTTTTTAAACTCCTCCGCGTCTTTGTACTTTTGGAGTTCAGAAACCTCTTTCCTTAGCGCTTGAAGTTCCTCGTCTTTTTCAGTCGTATCTCTGCTCATTAGTCTTCTTAAGATATGATTTTCTAAATGACTAGTTGCGCCCTCCCTTTTTTCAATGAGTTTATCATTTGAGAGCTTTGATACTGCCCCTTGCCCCACCCTTACCCCCTTACAGGGGGTATAAGGGTGGTAGGGCAGGTTGCAGGTGTAGTTTTTGCCGTACTTGCCGCACCTGTGCCGCACCAGAATAAATGAGGTAGGGCAAATCATCGGACAGCCTCATAAAAGGGCTTTTTTTCTCGGCTTTCTGGACAGGTTTTTTCCACCCGTTTGACCAGTTCATCTCTTTCCAACGCGCCGAGAACTTCCTTCATTGCGCGCTTGCCGTCTCTCTCAGAGGTATCGTATCCAAACAGTTCAGCGAGTAGATTTCCGGCCCATTTTTTAGCCTGTGGATTATACCGACAGTCACCTTTTGCGATACGTTCAAGGGCCTGGTGAACCTGTTGCCGTGTCATGTCGGAAACCGGGTTTGGTGGATACCACCGGACGCAAACGCCAACGCTGTCACCGCCAGCTCTTGAGAGGTCATTGCAAAGGTTCACGCTCTCCAGGTGATACCATTCTTTGCGGCCAGCAGGGGTGAAATTGGTCTTGTCAGAACCGACATTGAAATACCGCCTGTAGTCATCAAGTCCGTAGCTTTCGGCTTGCTCTTTTGTCATCCGGTTGATTACGCGTACATCTCGCGCCGCCCCGACTATTGAGCTGCCACCGCGACAGCTATCAGCCGTAATCTCGCCGCCGTTCTCTTTGCGGGAATGGTGGACTAAAATGATTGCGCAGTTGCAATCTTCCGCGACTTTATTCCAGCGTTTCACCACCGCATCGATGGCCATATTGTCGTTCTCAGATACCCGATGAGAGCTGACAAACGGATCTACGATAAAGACATCTATATGACGTTCTAAAATCGCCCTGGTGATGCTCTCATAGACGGGCTCAAGAATTTCAACACCGTTTCGGGTCATAGTGGCCGTGACAATTTCCTGATCTCTGCCGCTATCCAGAAAGAACCTGCCTTCTAGTTCCTTTGGTCCTATCCCGTGACGCTTGCATATAGCCTGAATCATGCGGGTCATTTCAAGACGGTCGTCCTCGCCGTTATTGAGCCATACGCGCAACAATGGCTTCACCCAGACGTCAAACAGGTTCTTCCCTGTGGCCATCGCTATGGCCTCAGCTGAAACAAGTTTGGATTTACCCGCACCAGGAGGTGCAACAACCACCGTAACGTACTTTCTCTGAACTGACCTTCCCATAAGCCATTGCCGTCGTGGGAGCTTTTCAGGCTCAGTCCATTCGTAAGGGGTTGCGGTTATCCTGTTGGCATCATTGGCTTGCTCATCCCGGTAGTCATAGACGGGCGCTGTGAACGCCTTTTCATATAACGCATCCCCGGATTTGCCCGCGCGGATATAAGCCCCGATATCCTCATAAGTGCTGACATCAATCAGGAAACACTCTTGCGCGTAATGCTCCACTGCCTTAGCAATACGTTGGCGCCATTCCTTTGGCCCGAATGAGAAGGCTAGTTCCCAACCCTTAACAAGCTCAGAGTGCTCACGGGTCCATTTTCCGGCTTCCAAACAAATTGCAGGCAGGCCCCAATCCATGCAAGCGTCAACAGCGTCTTTATTTGGCATTATGAGCACAGGAAGGATTTCTGAATAGGCTTTCAACCCCTGCTCATAATTGTAGATTAGGTCATAATCCGTTTCCGCTTTGACCTGCTTTAGCTGAACAGGCGTATTCACTACGATGACCTGCTTGCAACATTGATCAGGATTTTGTAGAAAATTTTCATTCCGGTTTCTCAATATTTCTGTGGGAAGAATTGGAAGTCTGGCCCGCTCTTCTGGCGGGCTTCTTTTTTACAGGATATGGCACTTCGCGAAAACTATGGCCGTTTCGAAGCCACCATCGCTTATGACGCCCTAAAGCGTTGGTTTCCCATTTATCATGAATGCCAATGCCTTTGTTTCTCATCACACGAAGATAATGCCGGACGTCCCATCCAGGGAAATCCTTTGTCGTGATCCCTGCTGACCCAACCTCCACCAATCGCCGGAAAACCAAAGCGGTCCCCATTGTGAGGGTCGTAGTAAAGTCAGGCATACCAGGCGTTTCACTTTTGCGGTGGACAGAAATCGCTACTTTTCGGCGGGACATTATGCGGCCTCAGGCAGATTATTGAGCCAAGCTTCTGCGTCAGTACGAAGAATAAGGGTTTTTCTTCCCAATTTTCGAACCTTTAAACGCCCGGCGTCAATTTCCTGGTAGGCCTTGGTTCTACCTATCCGGGCCCACGTCAAAAACTCGGCAAGCGTGAATGCCCCATTAGTTTCAATTTCGTTCATTTAATTCTCCATCATATTTAAACATATGGATGGATTTGACGCGAAAAGGCTTAGATGAAAATGAGGGCGATTAAGCTTTAATCGCCCCCCCTTTTTTTGAAACTTATTCCACTTTCCTTCAGTCGTTGGTCAATTCTTTTCTGTAATTGCTCGTGCCTATCGGTTCGTTTTAGCTCATTAGCCCTGAAATGCTCCAATAGAGCCTGCCATTCCTGATGTTGCTTTTCTACCTCAGCCCTTTTTGCGGCGTGAAAGATTTCATTCAACACTCTCAAGCCATCTTGGGAGTTCTTCGGAATGTAATGAATGTGTTTTTTTATGCGATCTCTGGCTTCCCGTATTGATCCTTTAATAGTGTCCATTGTCACGTTAAGCTCAGCGTAGTCGATTAATTTTTGGCGTAGTTCATTGTGCCGATCAATTTTCTCACGGTGGCGCTTGGCCAAACCCTTATTTTTTGACCTTAAAATCTTCTCATCGAAGGGGACCTTCTTTATCACGCAATCCAAGCCACGATCTTCAATGATATGGCTCAGGATTTTCTCGGGACCGAGCCTTTTTAAACTGGAGTCTTTTTTGCGCATGCAATGTTCGATTATTGTGACCGCGCGAAGCCTTTTAAAGGCAACGGACTCGATTAATTCTCCTTTGGTTCGCGTGGGTTTGGTAAAGTGCTTGCGTTTATAGTTTAGCGCAGTTTCTTCCATCTTCTCAAATGCGAGCCTTTTACCTATTTTCGCCCATTGCACCTCTCTTTCCTCTACCGTTTCGGCCGGATGCCATCCGACTCCAGCGAACCGGACAAAAGCTTTCAATAGATGGTCCCAATCCTTGTAGAAATTTATTGCAGGATAAAAATTTGGGTGAGGCTTTAGATTACCAAGTATTTCCAAAACGAAATCATAAAAGAAGTCTTCTTCGAGCTCGCGAAACTCTGGTACTCTATGATGTCTTATAGGCTCTAAATCTTCTAACAGACCGCTTATTTCTAGATCCAGCCAATCATCTACGGTTCTATTCTGTACCATTCGATAGCCTATTTCTTTTCTAAATGCCGCCCATGCATTTTCTAGATATCGCTCTGACCAGTTTCCATACATTGAAATAGCGAACTTATCCCCACCTTGATCATCCATGAAGGCGGACCACTTCTCCAGATTGAATGTTGTGGCAATAGTCTGACCAAGATTGCATCAGGGCTCGACGCTTATCGTGTGCAGTTTCACGCAAATAGGCCATTTCGGCATCGTCACCGATTTTGTGCGCCATCGCCATTTCAATAATCTCTCGCTGGAAATTCGTTTTAGACGTAGCCCAAGTTTTGAATGATGCTCTAAACCCGTGAAGGGTTATGTGACCATAGCCCATACGAATAAGAAGAGCTCTTGGAGCGTTTTCGGATAACATCTTTCGCTTGTGTAAAAAGATGAGTCCTTTTCCGGATTTCTGTGCCTGTAAACAGATAATTTCCTGAGATCTTCTGCACAAAGGGACCGTGTGAACAATTTCACTTTTCATTTTATCAGCCGGTACGGACCAAAGGCCCGATTTCAAATCAATATCCTCAAAACACGCTGAGCGTGCCTGTTTCGATCTGGCCGCCGTGAGAATGGCAAACTCTGTGACTAATGCAGCTACCCCTTCTCTTTGACGGAGCTCAGTCATAAATGCCGGAACATCTGCATAAGGTAAGGCTGGATGATTGCGCTTGCTTTTGGCGGTGGGCTTTGGAGGCAGAATATTGTCCAAGTTCTTGACCCATGCCGCCGGATTGGGGCCCTCCCGCCAACCATATGCAATAGCATAAGATAGTATGCGTTCTATTCGCCCCTGGGTTCTAGACGCGGTTTCGCGTTTACTGTTCCAAATTGGTCGCAAAACGCCAAGAACATCTTCTATTTCGACCTGAGAGACTTTTATGTTATGCAAAGGCTTGGCATAGCGTTCCATTGTCATTCGGAATTGTTGGCGGGACTTTTCATTTTTAAGACCCGTTGTCTTTCCATTCGGTAAAATTTTGAACTCTACTTTGTCATCATAATAACGTTCAAAACACTCTCTGAACGTCGGCTCCTTCAACTTTTCGGCAGATATATGAATTGGGTTCCTGCCATCGGCGACCATTTCGCGGCACTGCTGCGCTTTCTTTCGAGCATTAGCCAGCGATATAAGAGGATATGCCCCAAGCCCCTTTTCATACTTTATTTTATTCCTTTTCCATACAAAGACCCATGACTTTCGCTCGTTCGGCTTCACATGCAGATACAATCCAGCGCCATCGCTATAACGAGCGGCACAAGTTTTTCCGGTCTTCTTGCTTATCGAGGGCTTGGCAGCCTTAGCAGCTTTCTCACTTAGCTTTTTTTCGGATCTAGGCATCGTATCGCTTTGCATTGTTCATACCTTTGTTCATACCTTCAGTCGCGGTTACTGACAACCGTCTGCGAACAATAAAGAATGAAAAATGCTATTTTTTGTTATTTTATAGGGTTTTAGGTCATTCGCCTTTATTCGCCTAAATACGAGTTAGGCGGGCTTCGTCTCCGCCATTATTTTTGTGAGTTATATTTTGCCGTATATCGGCCAAGACTTATGTTTAAGATTGCTTGTTTTTGCGCCTTGTTTTGGACCATTCCCAATAGATCCATAGGCTAAAAGAAATCAGGAAAAAGAAAAACACTGAGACCATAACTTGCTCCGGCCCCAGAAAATTAACAAGCGAACCCCCTACGTTTTTGAATATGAACCTTAGCTAAATGTTAAGAAATTCTTACGCTAAAGAGAAAACCGCCTCTCGGGGGAGAGACGGTTCTACGCCCCGCTTTAAATGCGGTTTAAGTCAGAGATACGCCTAGTTAACATCTGACCTGCGTTACAGAGCCGGATCGCGTTTTATGACAATATCGTCAGAAAATAAGGCCCCGTATTCACTGTTGCGCTATCAAAAGTCGATTTAGTTAAACAAGCAAGCCTTCGGTCAGCATTAGATGAGATGATGGATTTGGCATTAATCCTGCACAGTTTGGTTTATGTTATTTATTGCGTGGATGATGAGCCTGCTGTCGGGATATATGGGCGTAACCTATCTGGTCAGTGCACCGCTGAGTATTGCGGCTTTTGGCGGGTTTTATAGTATGGGTAGCTTCAAATTTGAACGTATGACACCATCCACCATTTTGGTGTTCCCGTTGTCAGTCCTATTTTTTATGTCTTTAGGCGCTTTGATCGCGGCCTAGACGCATTTAAGGTCTATCTTCATCACGGGGCTTGCGACCCGGTCCACCAACAACCTGCAAAATCTCTTCTTCGGTGAGCTCTCTCATCGTGCATCCTATATTCTTATTTGTTTGTGTTGCCCGACGAAGTCGTCACCATGGGGATACCGATAAGAAATTTAGATTTGATTGAAAAATCGATTATTTACGTTAATTGGCATTAACCAGTAAGAATGCTTTAGCGACTATGTTTTAAACGAAGCTCTGTGTTAATAATGACTGGGTTGACCTTCATGGGTCAAAAGCCAGCGCTTTTTATCCAGTCCGCCAGCATACCCACCCAACCCGCCCCCAGTGTTAATTACCCGGTGACAAGGGATGATTATGGCCAGTCCATTTTTAGCATTGGAACTAGCAACAGCCCGAAAGGCTTTGGCATTTCCGATAGCAACGGCTAGTTCTCCGTACGATCGCGTTTCTCCATATGGGATAGCAATTAGAGCATCCCAAACACGTCGCTGAAATTCAGTTCCTGTTGGTTTGAGCGGTAAGTCGAATTTGGTCAGAGCGCCGTTGAAATAGGCCTGGAGTTGATCAGCTACTTTTTGGCTTATCTGAGTTTGTCCCGGTAAAATGGGTCTGTCATAAACTTTGATGAGTTTGTCCAATTGACCCTTCAGATTTTTGCGATTGGTAAATTCACTCAGATAAAGCGCGGTTTCGCTACAAATTGTGATCATTGGCCCGATAGGGCTGTCGACCCAATCGACGAATAAGGGGTCGCGACCGGCTTTATTTGGCGGCGCTCCGAACGTTTTTGAATAAGCGTCGCGAAAGCCGCTGGAGCTTTCAAATCCACCTGCGAGTTGAGCTTCTATCACCGAGCCACCTTGTGCGATTTCGGCACGAGCTCGTGCAAGGTTGCGGCCTTTCACATAGGCAGAAAAACTCATGCCAAAGCGACTTTGAAATTGACGTCTGGCCGTCGATGGTTCGATCCCTCGTGCCAAGAGATCCTTTTCCGACCATTTCCGTCCCGGATCGTTTTCAACCAGATTAATAAGGTTTTTGATGAGCGTGCCAGCTTCGCCTGGCAGGTTCATAGGGTGGCAGCGTTTGCAGGGACGATACCCTGCTGTCAGAGCAGCCTTCGCAGATTCAAAAAACTCGCAATTTTCTGGGTGCGGAGTGCGCGCCGGACAACCGGGTCTACAGAAGATGCCGGTGGTTTTTACGGCCATATAAAACTGACCGGAATATTCGATATTCCGTGTTTGAAAGATTTCGTATTTTTTCTCGGTACTCAACATGACGAGACATGCTTATCACATCTTTCATAGCAATACCGCCGAAAATCAGGCATTGTTATCAAAAATCGGATTCGCTAGGAAATCCATTAGAGCGACGGGTAACAGAAAGACTATAATGACCGTACATTTTCATAAAAACGACTTGCCGGCTGGAATTGACTTTGGAAAATCCGTTGCTGTGGACACAGAGACGCAAGGTTTATCTTTGGTTCGGGATAAATTGTGCCTGGTGCAGCTTTCTGCGGGAGACCGGGAAGCACATATCGTTCAGGTCAACCGAGACACATTTGATGCACCTAATCTAAAGGCATTGCTTGCGGATCAGAATGTCACCAAAATTTTTCATTTTGCTCGATTTGATGTGGCGATAATCAAGCGGGATCTGGGTGTCGATTGTACTCCGGTATTTTGTACAAAAATCGCGTCAGGTCTTGTGCGGACCTATACAGATCGTCACGGTCTCAAAGATTTATGTCGAGAGCTTATTAGCGTAGAATTATCCAAGCATCAGCAAAGCTCAGACTGGGCCAGTGATGAACTATCAGAAGCGCAGCTTGCCTATGCGGCGTCTGATGTTCTTTATCTGCATGAATTGAAAACGGTTCTGACCGGACGCCTCTTGCGGGAAGGTCGGTTGGAATTGGCAGAGGAATGTTTCAAGTTCCTGCCGACGCGAGCTGAGTTAGACTTGGCCGGTTGGGCCGATATTGACATATTTTCGCACTCAATGCGCCGCAAGGACTAAAGCTCCCTTAAGCGGTTTGCGGATTAAGAATGGGTCATGTCCGGCTATTCCCTATCGCCTTTAGGCCCTAAATCCCCTATAGGCTTGGCGTGATGACAACACAGCCACAGACAACGAGCGATTCTCAGACCCTTTGGGCCCCTCGGCGGACGCTGACGCTTGAAGCTGCGCGTGCGCATACCCGACGGATACGCGTGCTACGTCTTTTGCTGTTAATGGTAGCATCAAGCTGTATCGGTTTGTTAGTGTGGGAGTTTGTCAATCAGGAAAATATAGAAGTGGATGACGATGATCCCACGCAATCTGTCAAAATGGTCAACCCCCGATATAGTGGTCGGACTGATGACGGACTGCCTTTTTATCTGACCGCTAAAGAAGCCGTACGGGCAACTGGCGATGATACCGAGGTTGAGTTGGTCGATCCGGTTATGGAGTTCTTCCGGGATGCCGGGACGGAAAAATCTGTCATAGTCGCTCGACGCGGCGTCTATGACGACGAACGCAAAATCCTGAATTTACGGATGGATGTAAATTTGAAAACCGATGATGGTTATGATTGTGACACAAGTCATGCTCGTTTTTTTGCCAAATCCAAGAATATCGAGGGCGATGAACCTATTAGCTGCATAGGTGAATTTGGCAGTGTTAAAGGGAACGCATATGAGATATTGGACAATTACGAGACCTTTATTTTCAAGAACGGTATGAGTGCCGTTTTGGAGTCTGAAGAATGAAACATGCACTGGCAATATTGGCAATAATCGCAGCAGCAGGCACGGCACAGGCACAAACCGCATTTGGTGACAGTGATGCACCGATTTTCGTCAAAGCTGAAAAAGCTACCTATAAAGGTAATGTGACCCTACTGCATAATAATGTAGATGTGCGCCAAGGCGACACCCATATTATGTCCGACCGCATGGAAATTTTCAGAGAACAAAAAGAACCGGAAGCAGGCGCACCAGAAGGTTCTGTATCTATGGGCGCTGTGACTAAAATTGTCGCCATTGGCAATTTTCGATATAAAACACCCGAGACTGTCGTCACAGGACAACAAGGGACATATTACCGAGATCGAAGAGTGATAGTGGTTACCGGAGACGTACGGGTCAATCAGGCTGGCTCCGCTAATTTTACGGGCGAAAAACTAATATATGATATAGATAAGAAACGGGTAAGGCTGGACAATAATTGCCGTGAAGGTGATAATTGCGATGGCGAAAGAATTACCTTTGGAACCAATAACAGATAATGGGAAAAGCGTTCATGGGCATCCAGAAAAAAACTTTGAAAGTGGGCCTCATGGTCATGTCGGCATTTCTGAGTGTCAGCTCAGCACAAGCACAATTTTCGCCTGACAGTGACGCACCAATACGTGGGGCGGCGGATAGTGCGGTATCCGAACCTGGTTTGACAATTTTTTCCGGGCAGGTGGATGTCAGGCAAGGCGACGTTCGTATTCTATCGGATACAATGCGGGTTTATTCATCGAGCGCGAACACGACAGAAGCCTTTGACGATGTGAGTAAAATTGAGGCTATTGGTAATTTTTATTACCTCACACCTGATCAAGAAGTCCGCGGTCAGCAGGGGGTCTACGAACGTGCGACAGATTCCTTCACGGTTACGGGCGATGTCATTCTTTTGCAAGGTGAAGACAATGTCGTGACCGGCGATACGCTTATCTATAATTTGACAAGCGGTGAAGCGCGAGTGGTTGGTTCTTGCAAGGGACGACGCTGCGGTCGAAAGGGGCGTGTGAGTATCCTCATCCGAAATACCGGTGCCAACCAAGGATAATCAGTCAGGGATAAAATGACCGGAACCGCCGAAGAAAATCAACTGACCTATGAAGGTCTGGCCGCCAATAATATCGGAAAGTCTTATCGGGGACGTCAGGTCGTACGTGATATCACTCTTCGCGTTAATCGTGGTGAGGTCGTTGCTTTAATGGGGCCAAATGGGGCCGGCAAGACCACTAGTTTTTATATGATTATGGGACTGATCGAAGCTGACCAAGGTTCGATCACTTTGGATGGAGAGGATATTACAGCGCTTCCTATGTATCAGCGCGCAAGATTAGGTGTTGGATATCTTCCACAGGAACAAAGTATATTTCGCGGTCTAACCGTTGAAGAAAACATAAAGGCGGTTGTGCAGTTGACCGAAAAAAACCGCTCTAAATGGAATGAAAATGTAGAGGCGCTCCTGGATGAATTGAACATCGGCCATATCAAAAAGAGCCCAGCTTTGGCCTTATCTGGCGGGGAGCGACGGCGTGTGGAAATCGCCAGAGCTTTGGCATCACGGCCTAGTTTTATTTTGCTGGATGAACCGTTTACCGGGATCGACCCGATCGCGATAGCTGATATTTCCGAGCTCATTCTTTATCTCAAACAGCGCGGAATCGGAATTTTGATAACCGACCACCGGGTGCGCGAAACGCTAGATATTGTGGATCGCGCCTCGATCCTGTTTCAAGGTGAAGCTTTGTTCGAGGGAACGCCGGAAGAAATCCGTGCCAATAAAGATGTGCGCCGGGTGTATCTGGGCGAAAAATACGCCTAACCCTAAAAATACGCCTACCAAAGCCACAAAAAAACCGGCTCTGAAGAGCCGGTTGGTACTCGTTTATTAACCCGGCTACTTTTTCAAAGCGTCACGAATTTCGGCTAGAAGCGTTTCTGATGCTGTTGGCTCTGGCGGGGCTTCTTCTTCGGCTTTCATAGCTTTGTTCATGCCTTTGATGATCAGGAACATGACAAAAGCAACAATCAGGAATGCGATGAAGGCATTAATGAATTGTCCATAACGGATGGCCGTTTCTGTACCTTCGATAATTGCACCATTTGCATCCAGTTCAGCAGGCTTAAGCACGTGCTTCATGCTGCCTAGATCCAGGCCGCCCATGACCGGGCTGATTGCCGGCATAAATACGTCATTGATAAATGACGTTACCACGGTAGCGAAAGCGCTACCCATAACGAAGCCGACAGCCATGTCGACTAAATTGCCCTTCATGGCAAATTCTTTAAATTCAGACATCATCCCCATAAGTTTACTCCCTCGGTAGTCTGTGAATGGCGAATAACTCGCACGAGGGCAGGGTCTGGGTCAATATGGTTAATCAGTGGTTAAAAACGGGTGTCTTTGATTTGAGACTACTGCTTGTCGACGCGAGCTTTTAGCTCTTTTCCAGCGCGGAAAAACGGCACATGTTTCTCAGGGACCATAACGGGATCACCGGTGCGAGGGTTGCGACCCTTTCGGGCTGCTCTGTGTCGGGCTGAGAAGGCCCCAAAGCCGCGGAGTTCAACCCGGGCGCCTTTTTCCAAAGTTTGGATAATGCTTTCAAGAATAACAGCTACAACCCGTTCTGACTCCTCTCGGGTCAAATAGGGATTGTCTCTGTGCACATTGTCGACGAGTTCTGATCTCAGCATAGCCCTATAAATACGATCGTCCCCAAGGCCGTCAATTGTTTTTTAAAACAAAAAAGGCCCCCTGGATAGGGAGCCTTGTAAAAAACAGAGTTTTAGATGACCTATTCTTCGCCTTTGAGAGCAGCGCCAAGAATATCACCCAGTGACGCACCGGCGTCGACGGAGCCGTATTGCTCGACAGCCTCTTTTTCCTCAGCGATTTCAAGCGCCTTGATAGACAATGTGTACTGGCGCTTGGCTTTGTCAGCTTTGATGATCATGGCATCAACCTTGTCGCCGACTGCGAAACGCTCAGGGCGTTGGTCTGCACGGTCGCGAGACAAATCACCCTTGCGAATGAAGGCTGCAATTTCATTGTCATCACCAAATGAAACGTCCAGACCAGCAGACTGAACATTCGTGATGGTGCATGTTACGGTCGCGCCGCGACGGGCACCGGCTGGGGTTGTATCTTTGGAGAGCTGTTTAATGCCCAGGCTGATGCGTTCTTTATCGATATCGATATCGAGGATTTTGGCTTCGACCTGATCGCCTTTCTTATAGTCTTTGAGGGCTTCTTCGCCAGACTTATCCCATGATAGGTCTGAGAGGTGAGCCATGCCGTCAATATCACCGTCGAGTCCGACAAAGAGACCGAATTCCGTGACAGAGCGAACTTCGCCGTTGATAACCGTTCCAATGGGGAAGCGATCGGCAAAGCTGTCCCAAGGATTGTCCTGGACCTGTTTCAGACCCAGTGAGATGCGGCGCTTCTCTTCTTCGACCTCAAGAACTTCGCATTCAACTTCTTGAGATGTTGAAACGATTTTGCCAGGGTGAATGTTCTTCTTTGTCCAGCTCATTTCAGAAACGTGGACCAGACCTTCGACACCTTCTTCCAATTCGATGAAGGCACCGTAATCTGTGATATTGGTAACTGTACCTTTGTGACGTGAACCGACAGTATATTTAGAGGTTGCAGCGACCCAAGGATCTTCCATCAACTGCTTCATGCCGAGGCTGATGCGTTGGGTGTCGGGGTTGATCTTGATAATCTTGACCTGAACCGTGTCCCCAACGGCCATAACCTGGCTTGGGTGAGAGATACGACGCCATGACATATCAGTGACATGCAGGAGGCCATCAATACCGCCAAGGTCAACAAAGGCACCATAATCGGTGATGTTTTTGACGATACCTTCTCGCGTTTCGCCTTCGGTAAGCTGACCAACCAGCTCGGCACGCTGTTCGGCGCGGCTTTCTTCGAGGATAGCCCGGCGTGACACAACGATGTTGCCGCGAACGCGATCCATTTTCAGGATCATAAAGGGCTGCTCTTGGTTCATTAGTGGACCGATGTCGCGAACGGGTCGAATATCAACTTGTGAACCAGGTAGGAAGGCGTTCAGACCACCGAGGTCGACAGTGAAACCGCCTTTGACACGGCCAACAATGGCGCCGGTGACTGGCTCTTCGGCCTCATAGACTTTGGCCATTTTGATCCAGGTTTCTTCACGACGGGCTTTGTCGCGAGACAAGATAGCATCGCCCAGGGCGTTTTCGATGCGCTCCAAGTATATATCAACCGTGTCGCCGACTTTAACCTGCTCGTCAGCGCCTGGTGTGTAAAATTCTCTTAAAGGGACGCGGCCTTCTGTTTTTAGGCCGACATCGACAAGGACAACGTCCTTTTCTAAGCCGGTAACCAGTCCTTTAACAACAGAACCTTCTGTCATTGGATTGGCTTCCAAAGAGGCTTCTAACATAGAAGCGAAATCATTAGTGGTGGGATTGAGGGTGTCTTGAGCTGAGCTCATAGTGGTTACTCCAAATATCAATTCCGGCCGTCAGGTTGTATCCTGCGGTCTAGCCCGGCCTATCCAGGCTTACTCAAAATGTCCGAAATGTATGGTTTTGCCTTACTTATTGGGGGCTTTTGCCGCCAACACCGCGTCAATGAGCTTCACTGCCACGTCGAACGCGCGCTCTATAGACAAGTTAGTTGTATCAATCAAGTGGGCATCTGAAGCGATTTTTAAAGGCGCCTCAGCCCGGTTTTTGTCCCGTTCATCCCGTTCAGTCAGTTGTTCCAGGACCTGCTCGAAGCTTAAGTCCTCCCCGTAACTGGTCAATTCTGAGTGTCGGCGGCGCGCGCGCTCACTCGGTTCTGCGTCGATGTAAAGCTTCACATCTGCGTCGGGACAAATAACTGTCCCAATATCACGACCGTCCAGCACGCCGCCTTTCGACGAAAATTCCCGTTGAAAATCCAATAACTCTTGACGCACTGCAGGATGAATAGAAACTTTCGAAGCCGCTGCGCCTATGGGGCCGCTCTTTAGTGTGGGATCGTCCAATGCACCGGGGTCTATTTGGCGGGCGGCTTCGGCACATTGGGCAGGATTTGACAGATCGAAATTATTTTCGAGCGCGATTTTTGCTGTGGCCCTGTAAAGTTTGCCTGTATCCAGATGGGGGAGATTGTAATGAGCTGCCAGTTTCTTGGCGAGCGTGCCTTTGCCGCTGGCAAATGTGCCGTCTATAGCAATGACGCTCAAGAAGTAACCTCGATTTCAGCGCCCAAAGAGGACATAAGCTCAAAAAAGCTAGGAAAACTGGTGGCAATCATAGAACCGTCATCTATCGACACGGGGTTTTGTGCTGCCAATCCCAGGATAAGAGCTGACATGGCGATACGATGGTCATGATAGGTTGGGACGGTCGCATTTCCCGGAACGACACCGCCTTTGACCCGCATTCCGCCAGCCGTTTCTGTCACATCCACACCATTTCGGCGTAGTAGTTCTACAGTGGCCATAATGCGGTCACTTTCTTTGACACGAAGTTCTTCAATGCCATTCATGATGGTCTCACCTTTGGCGAAGGCAGCGGCGACAGCCAAAATCGGATATTCGTCAATCATTGAGGGAGCCCTGGACGGTGGTACGCTGACACCCCGTAAATTCGAATGGCGTACGTGTAAATCCGCAATGACCTCACCTCCGGATTTCCGGAAATTATCGGCGCGAATATCCCCACCCATTTCCGCCAGTGTCTCTAAAAGTCCGGTGCGGGTTGGATTCATCATAACGTTTTCGATACAGATATCAGAGCCGGGAATAATTAATGCGGCCACAATCGGGAAGGCCGCTGAAGACGGATCACCCGGCACATTAACTCGCGTAGCGACAAGGCTGATCGGGCCTTCTATGCTAACGATTTGTCCGTCATCTTTGGGGCGGGCATTAACGTCTGCCCCAAAGGCCCGAAGCATGTTTTCTGTGTGATCACGAGAGAGACGGGTTTCTCGAACTGTTGTTATGCCGTGTGTTCGCAATCCCGCCAGCAAAATTGCGGATTTAACCTGAGCGGAGGCATGCGGTGGGGTAAAATCAATAGGTTTGAGGGCACCGTCGGATTTTATCATTGCGGGTAATCGATCCCCGTCTTGTGACTCAGCAGTCACGCCCATTTCTCGCAACGGATCCAGCACTCGGGCCATTGGGCGGCTGCGTAAGGATTCATCGCCGGTAAACTCTGCCTCTATATTATAGGCAGCAGCAGCACCCATAATCAGTCGTACGCCAGTTCCGGCATTGCCACAATCCACGACTTCCGACGGAGAATTGAGACCTTCTTGCCCGACCCCGGTCACAATCCAACTGCCATCATCTTGCTCGACAATGGTCGCTCCCAGTGCCCGCATAGCGCCAATAGTTGAGAGGATATCAGCACCTTTTAGTAATCCGCTCACATGGGTATCGCCTTCGGCCAAAGCGCCAAAAATAATAGAGCGATGCGAGATCGACTTGTCACCTGGTGCGGTAACCATCCCGGATAGGGATGAACTTGGTTTGGATGTAGCCCCTGACTGCATAGATCCCACAACTTCTTAATTCTGGTTGACTCTCTAAATCGAACCGCTAAAGACGCGAAACGAAGTTGCACCGCTTAGCGGTATTGGCCCCACAAAACAAGGCTGATCTCAAGCGAAGTGCACAGGAAATTGTGAATACAGGATATAAATATGGCCAAGGTCAATTTGGGTGAAAAACGTGTTTGCCCGGAATGTGCGTCGAAGTTTTATGATCTGACCAAACGCCCTGCCGTTTGTCCAAAATGCGGATTCAGTTATGACCCCGATGCAGTTGAGGCTGTGACACCACCATTGCCTGTCGCGCCGCTCAAGCCGGAAAATGAGTCGGATGATTATGAGAATTCGGATGCCGAAAACGACGAAGATGTGGATGAAGAAGAGCAGGAAGCCAAAGAGCTTGAACTCGACGGAGACGATGCGAATTTTGGCGGGGTTACTTCGGATGATGACGATGGCATGACCCCCGATATCACAACCTTTGATCCCGATGAGGACGAAGACGAAGATGCGGCGCTTGTTGATGACGACGAAGATGATACATTGCCACCAACAGACAAAGATGACGAAGAGCCCGAAGAGATTGAAATCTAGACAGACGGTCTCAAATTTTACTTGAATCTATTGCGGCACCGACCTATAGGTGCCGCCTCTTTCGGCAGGACAAATCACCAGACCTGTCACGCCTTTCAACGGCAACGCTCAGATCGGGCGATGATTTTGGAAAGGGGCCATAGCTCAGCTGGTAGAGCGCTTCGCTGGCAGCGAAGAGGTCAGGGGTTCGACTCCCCTTGGCTCCACCAAAAACTTATCAAGCAACTTTCGGTCCGTAATCATCGGCGCATGTTTGCAAAGTTTCTGTGAGGTCCGATAAAGTTGGCTCACCCTGTGCCCAACGGTAAGTCAGCCCGTTGCCAACACGAAAAAAGTCTTCAAACATGGCAGCCTGCTGCTCTAGGCCAAAAGCACTAAATCGTTTGCCGTCCTCAAGCCGGTAGTGATAACGGCGGTCAATCCAGCGAGGCGAATAGAGCCCAACACCCATATGAAGATATTGGAATACGTGTACCATTTCGTGAACCAGATGTGCCAAATGATAAACGTTATCTATGGGGCCGGGGTCGCTTGGATAAAAGATCTTGTGACCGCGTACGACTGTGATGCGCTGTGGTGTAAGCGGCGTCCAGCGCCGTTTATGAATTTCCACCCGAGAAAGGTCTAGACACTGGGAGATGACAGGTGGCAGGGCGTCGATTTCGATCGTCGCCAATGACCTGACTCGGGTTGTCATTATTTTGCGATGGCCTCTGTCGTCAGGTTGAGGCCAATGGCGCCGACGACAATCAAAAGTATGAAGAAATACTGAGCGTAATTGAGGCGGGTTTTAAATACAAAACGACCAAATAGTGTGACAATGGCAATGCCAGCCCCTGACCAAATGGCATAGGCTACACCGGTAGGGATTTCCTTGAGAGCCGGCGCAAGAAAGAGAAAGCACATACAATAAGATATCAGAGAGGCGACGCCAAAAAACGGTCGTTTAAATCCATCTGAGACTTTCAGCATCAAAGTACCGGAAACGCCCAGAATAATAGCAATGGCCAAGTATAACCAAGGTGACATGCAAACTTCCTTTGCTCGATAAGTGGCGCGTCACACCCCTTAGGTCAAGGGCGAGATGCTTTCTCACATCGGGAATTATCTGGTCTAAGGATTAAAAACGGGTTAGCCGAACCTGTGCGTTATTATCTGAAATGTCTGATTGGTACTGGAGCGATGTTAGCGCTGGCGGGCTGTCAAGCGGAGCCAACCGCGCCCGAATGAACAAAAAGCAGGATTGGGAGGGGGAGGACCAATCCTGCTTCATCGCGTTATTCCAAAACACTGAAGGGGAGGCGCGTTTTGGATATGGGGTTGTCTTTAAGACATGGTTTATTCACCACATGGCTGGTTCACTTGCAATCAAACTAATCGTGAGGTTGCTGTGAGTCTTAATTTGGCCGCGAATTGCAGTGAAACGTGGATTCGTTTTGATCTGTAAAACTCCGAATTTCGTAGCAAGTATATGAAAAAAATTCTTGGAATTTGTATCGCGAGCATGATTATGTCCCAAACCGTTTTGGCCGACGATTTCTCCATAGACTTTGAAACGCCCGGCGAAACCCGTCAGTGGTGGCCGGTCAATGATGGGGTCATGGGCGGGCGTTCATCTGGCGGGCCGTCTTTTGAGGATGGAAATCTTGTTTTTTCGGGCGTCATCAATACCAATGGTGGAGGATTTTCTTCTATTCGTCGTCCGGTTCAATCCGGTGATTTGTCAGGTATCACGGCCGTTACACTACGGGTAAAATCGGATGGTCGCGGCTATCGATTGCGTTTTAGAACTGATGTTACCTATCGCGGGCGTCGGATTGCTTTTCAGAAACCGTTACCTGCGACAACACCCGGTGAGTGGGAAACTATTACGATCTCATTTGACAATATGGGGGCTTCACTTTTTGGGCGTACCGTCAGAGGCGCTCGCTTTGCCTCAGACGATGTCATCGAAACAGGTTTCATTCTGGCCGACGGTCAAGACGGGCCGTTCCGCCTCGAGGTTGACTGGCTTCGATTTGAATAGGTAAAATTTGAGAAATTAAACGTGCTATTCAAAATTTCGGCATTTTATCTCGGACAGTATGAAGGGCAGACATAAGCCGTTGACCGTAAGTCAAAAATCCAGGCACAGGTCAACCCGTGTCCATTTATAATCCAAAAGTTCTTTTTCGGTTATCTTAGCCATATCTTCGTAATCGGGTGATTCGAAATTTGGGTATTCTTCAGGACGCTTATAGAGTTTGTCCGTATATCCGTCCTGTATCAGTTCATTAATGCCATTCAACAGGTCAATATGGTCATCTGAAGCGCTCGGGCTGAGTCTCTCGCCATTGAGCATTTCAAAATGTTCTCCGTCGATGTAATACAAATGTTCCTCCGCACCGATTTCGCCTTGCGAACGTGGAAATTGCCCGTCACCATCTGGTGTCAGGCGATAGACGATATCGTTATCAATGGACTCAAAGGCATATTTCGTTTTTGCACCTATACCCACGACAACACGGAATCGTTCATCAGGATCTTTGAATTTCCCTTTATTGACCAGTCCGGTCTTGAGTAAGTTTCTCTCAATTTTAACTCCCTCTGGCCATTCATCATAGTCGTAAAGATTGTTGGGCAACATTCCGGGTATTGGAAGCATCTCACTATAGGCCGGTACGTGTCGAGCAATTTGCTCACCGATTTCCAAAAAGGTATGAAACGGGTCAAAAGCAGCCATTAACTGAAATAACGGACTAACACCTCTTAATGTATTGAAGGGTGCCATGGTTCCGTGATGCGGGGTCGCAATCGTAATTATTCGGCTAATATATTCATGCTCAGGATCTAATTCTGCTATGCGGCGCGCTAAGAATCCCCCCATAGAATGACAGACCAGAACCACGTTTCTGTGACCTGAAGCTTTTATGGCCTCAAAGGTTTTTACGCCTTCGTCCAGATGAGATTTACGCCAGTCATATCCCAAAAAACTGGCATCATAGCCGAGATTGCGCAAGCCTAGTCGCAAGGCCGTGTACTCACTTAAGGCACCTTTGGCATATATGCTGACATTCTGCGGATTATAGGTTAGCTCTTTAATTTGTCCTGCAATTATTCCCAATTTATTTGGCCAGATATTTTTATCCCACAAAAACCGGCGACGACGATATAGCTTGGAGCCGAGAAATCCCGGAATCACAAAGACCTTCGGTTTAGCCGGATCTATTTGTCTTTTACAGCGGCTATGGTCCGCCAGATTATCATAGCTGTCGCCAAAAATCTTCCGGAGTTGTTTCTCTTTTTTCCCGGATCTCCTATATGATTCCAGTTTTTCATCGCTGCACTGATATGGATTAAATCTGAACATTTGGCCCCCAAATTTCTGTTTTCATTCATGGTTGCTATCATTAATTCTTTCAAGAAAACGGTATCGAATTTCACCGAAACCGTTCTAATTCCCCAAGCAAGACATCAAAATGCGTGTGCTGCAAATAGGTGCCCGCTCCCTTGACTTCTCTTATACGGGCGTCATGCAAAATGCTCGCATAGGTCTCGGCAACGACTGGCTGCATATAATCACATTCGGAACCGTAGAGTATCGTCACCGGAGCTTTGACGCGGGACGCGTCAGCGGACTGATCCGTATGGGTCAATTGCACATCCCAGGCATGAGCATCGACGCCTTGCGCGCTAATATGCTTAACTCCATGTTCCAGCACATGATACACTTCCGGGATATCGAGGGCAGCGGTATCGACGGCACTATCCCGATTCATTCCCTTTAAAAATAAGCGTTCCTGACCGGAGTCGATTAAAAGCTTTCCAACACGCGCTAGATATCGGACCGCAGTTGGAGCGTGGATTGAGGTTTTAATCATATTGCGTTTGCGTCCGTTGAAATAACTGAGATATGAAGGATGCCAGATTGGAGCGGCATTTAATGTAATCAGGCCTTTTACCCGATCAGGATATAAAGCGGCTAATCTCTGTCCGTGCCGGGAGGAAACAACAATCACTTTTTCTAAACCCAGATGGTCCAGAAGTTGAACAATATCATTTACGCAAATATCCAGGTTCTCCCGGACAGACTTGAAATTTGCCCGATCGGATTTTCCATAACCGTGTCTTGACGGTGCAATAAAACGCCAGCCTTTTGAAACGCATTTCAGCTCGGAGGAACGGGTAATCATTCCACTAAGCAACAGTGTATGAATATATATGACGGGTTCGCCTCGAGGATGACCTTGTTCAATATACTCTGATTGTCGGCCGTCTCTTAACGATATCGTGTGACGGCGCATAAGCGTTTGAGTTGATAAGCGTTCGGCGCTTGTGCGGGAGATTTGACTTGTAACCGCAGACATTTTTGCTGACATTCGTCCCAGCTTCCTCACCAAATCTACAGTTGAGCGCGTCTCTGTTTTTTGGCGTATGGATTTTATTTGAGAATCAACAGTCGTCTTTCTGACATCTCTTTTTCTCGAGATTTCTATGGGTGTAAGTCCTGAAACCAGATCTATAGCGACCTCTATTTCGGCCTGCGTTAGTTGAAAATTGGTTTTCAATGCGGGGATTGTGTCTGGGTCGATTTCAAAGTCAACAGAAGCAATGAGAAAATGCCGAAATCGACCGATTCAGAGCCGCTCGTCAGGACTTTCACATCTTCCGGGAAACCCATAAAAAAGTCCTCATAGGGTTGAGGCGCGCCTATGATGCATAACGTGTAGCCGGGTTTTATGCCGAGTTTTTTGGCCAGAGTTGTCATCGAGGCCAGACCCGTTCAAATTGCTCTGCCACACAAAACATGCTGTCATCATAAATAAAACCGTCCTGCGTCGCCTGGCGCTCATAATAGGCGTCATGGGCCGCTTTCCACCATTCCAGCGTTTTATCGCCTTCGCCCTCGGTAAAGGCAAATTCGGCGTCAACTTCATTGACCGGGAGGATATCCACTTGCGTCGTTTGGATGATGCATTGGGGCACGCCGGAGCCGTCCGTTATAATCCAGTGATCCCCTGGTTTAGGAAGGGCCTCATTATGGTTGTCGAACCAGATTTTCAGCTCGCATGTCGCCCGCTTGTCGCCAGACAAAACTAACCCAACCAGCTCATCTCCCAATTCCGGTGTATCGCCAAACTGGTCGATGGGCGGTAATGATCCCGATTGGCCCGTTGCGGCGCAATAAGCTTTCCAGATGAGCTCGGCGTCCGGCTTCACTCTGCTGCAACCGCATTCTGCACAGCCCGGTAAAAGGCCGTACGCTCATATCGTTCGCCATCCTTGTCACCGACCGCAGTGGTCCAATTTCCATTGGAAGCGATGACAAGCTGATTGGCGGGGTCAATGAAAATACCTTGGCCGAAAATGCCCATGGCCTCAAAGGTGCCGTCGCCATTGGGCCACCATTGATAGCCATAACCCTGTCCGTCATATTTGGTTTCATAGAGAACGCTGGTCGCGTCGGCGAACCAGCCTTCCGGGACCACGCGCTTCCCGTCAATGACACCATCATCCAGAACAAACAGGCCGAAACGGGCAAAATCCCGTGTGGTCGCCTGCATACAGCAGCCGCTGATTTCCTCGCCGTCCTGTGACAGCAGCCAGGTCGCTTTGGCTTCCATACCATAGGGCGCCCAAACCTTTTCGGATAAATAGGTCGCCAGGTCTTTACCGGTTGCTTCGCGGACCAGAACACCGATCATATTGGTTTCACCGGAGGAGTAATTCCACACTTCACCGGCCGGGTGGGCGCGGGGCAGTTTTTTCATATAGGTCACCAGAGCCGACTTACCGTCCTCGCCGACCTGAGAATTAAACAGAGCTACGTCAGAGGTCGGGTCCGTATAATCCTCAATCCAGCGAACCCCGGAACTCATGGTCAGGAGTTGGCGAATGCTGACATCATCATAGGCAGATCCTTTAAGACCTGTCACATAATCTGATACCTTGTCATCGATGCTTTTGATATGTCCGTCTTTGATCGCAGCGCCAACCAATGTTGATGTAAAGGATTTTGCCACGCTGAAAGACGTCCAGCGTCCTTCTCGGCTAAACTCAAGACCATATTGCTCGTGACGCAGCTCTCCGTTTTGCAGGATGACCACCGAAGCCACATTATTCTCGCTCATATAACGGTCGATCTCGGCCTGCATCTCAGCAGAAAGAGGTGGGCCCTTGGGCAAGTCTCTTACATTATCGCCGGCTGCTATATCATTGGCCTTGACCAGAAACGGCACACGGTCGAGCATGCGAAATCCGGCCTCGCGCTCAGCCTGCGTCCAGAACAAAACATCCGGTTCCGTATTGAGGTTCTTAATCAGCCGCCGCCAGTCCGGCCCAATCATAGCCCAGATAATCGCCAGCAGGCCAATAAACATGCCCAATCCGATAAGTAGTTTCCGCATGTGTATCCCCGAATTATTATTTGTGTGTCACCTTACGCATGCGGAGCCCTTTTGAAAAGGTATGACTATTATTCAGTTTTGGGGCTAAAGCGGCTTTATTTCCGAAAACAATACAATTAATTTTGGCTCTTTTTTACGACCACGCGATGACAGATTAGCATAACGGTAACAGCGGGTTCTGTCTGGTGCGATGCGGCCTGAAAAACGCACATTGTCTCCGGCTTTTAATCCGGTGAGAGCTTTGAACAGGTCGGAATTCGGCGCGATAAGCGAGTCGTCTTGTCCGTCTGCAACGCTACCGCTCCAGGTCATTAAGGTCAGTTTGTCCGAGACTTTGATTTCGACAGCCCCGGACTTACCGGACACTGTCTTCAGGCTTTCAATTGTGCCAACCCAATCCTTAATATCGTAGCCGATTTCATTGCACAAAGCCTGTTCCTGCTCTGTGGCCAGGGCCTCGCGCTCTTCATGTTGGGTCGTTCCGAAATAAGCTGTCTCTTGTGCCGCTAACAGATCCATCAGTTTTTGCTGTGTTGCTGGTACGTTTAGTCCGTTGACTGCAGGTACGGTCCCTTGCGGTTCGGATGTTTTTTCATTCTCACCATCCAGGCCTTTAACCAGCATGGCAATGATAGCGATCACAAATATAAAGATGAAAAACTTTTTCATAACTCCCCCCGGATGATGATACACTCTTATTAGACGTCTTGCTGGACAAGTTCAATATGAGCTCCATGTGTCTGGCGCTTATTGAGTGTATAAGTTTTACCGCTCGAGATGGCGATTTTGAGGGTGATATCCTGATGGTCCTGGCGGGCTACAAGGATCACGGGCAGAGAAGACAGTCCGAGCGTTTCATAGAGCTCAGTCATGGCCTCCGGGTCATCGACAGGAAGACTGAGTTCGACTATGCTCATCGCGCCATTGGGATGAGCGTCGCGGCCCACAGGCGGTACGCGGATCTCCCGGGGCGTTATATCCTCGATTAAAAAGGGCAGATCGAAACTTCGCGCGCCGCCTAGATACCATTTGGCGACTTTCCCGTCCGGCCGAGTACGGTCAAATGCCTGATAGCCAAGCGTATCATTTAACTCCTTTTCCCAAAGTGCCATGGTTGCAGCCATGTCCTCTGTGCCCGCGCACCAGTCGATAATACCTGTGCCCGAACAGATCCAGCGCAGCAAGCGCCCATACATATCCGAGGACTTGTCCGCCGAGCGTGCCACTAGACCCAGCTTCGCCGCCAGCCTTATAAGAGGCCGCTTCCAGTTTTTCTGCAATGCTAATAATTCGAGATAGCTGCCATCGGCAAAAATGATCAGCGCGTTTTCCGTGCGGGCATGTTGCCCGCCGGGCTCCACATGAAAGCCGAGCACTGTGTAATCCTCCACGGCCTGCTCAAGGTCACGGACAAATATGACGATGTGATCGAGGGTCATGGGGGGAGGGTTTACTATTTTTACTTTGTTTGTCATCCTCAGATTAATTTATCGAGTGGGGGAACTATGCCTGTACCGGACTATCAAACTCTGATGAGACCAGTTTTAGAACACATTCAAGACGGCGAAACTCGCATTCGGGATATCATAGATCCAATTGCAGATAAATTCGAACTTACTAAGGAGGAACGCGCGGAATTAATCCCAAGTGGTCGTCAGGGACTTTTATATAATCGTATACATTGGGCAAAAACCTATCTTTCGAAGGCGGGGCTTTTGGAGCAAACAAAACGCGGGTTTGCTAAGATAACGGATAGGGGGCTTAAGGCTCTGGCTCAACCTATTGAGATTAATAACAGCTATCTCGATCAGTTTCGGAATTATCAGGATTTTCGTGACAAGAAGAATCTAAAACTAAAAAATGATACGAAGCCATCAGTAAATCTGAGTGATGATTTAGATCCTGAAGAAAGTCTCTTCGCAGCTTTTCAATCTTTAAAGGATACAATTTCAAGCGATTTACTTTCACGTTTGGTAGACTCTTCTCCGGATTTTTTCGAGAAAACCATCGTCTCTTTGTTGACGGCGATGGGGTATGGTGGGTCACAGCAGGATGCGGTTCGAAAATTGGGGCAAACTGGAGATAACGGAGTTGATGGTGTGGTGGATCAAGACTTTTTAGGTGTTGATCAAATCTATGTTCAAGCAAAGCGTTATAAAGCATCCAATACAGTTGGCCCAGGTGATATCAGAGATTTCTTTGGAGCGCTGAACTATCACAATGCTCAAAAGGGCATTTTCATAACAAGCTCTAGGTTTACCAGGTCGGCCGAAGAAACAGCTGAAAAATTGGGAACGAACATTGTTTTGATTGATGGTGCCAAACTTGTTGACCTTATGTTGCGCTTCAATGTGGGGTGCTCCGAAAAAGAAGTTCTTTCAATTAAAGAAATCGACGAGGATTTTTTCGAAGAACTAGATTAATATACAGGAAAATAATCCTTATTTCTTGACTCTTTTCGTGCAAAGAACAAATATAGAACATTATGTCTATGGGAGTCAACATACCGGGTGCGTCTTCAGGTCTTCCCCCGCTAGCGGGGGAAGTGGGCTTTGAGTCTCTTTTTCAAAAGAGGCTCAAAGGTCGATGGGGGGACGCTCCCCCCTCCGGTTTGACACCGGAACAAGTCGGGTATCAAACCACCTCCCCCGAATACGGGGGAGGACAAACCAAAAACATCACCCCTGCCACAGCTCTCCCCATCTTCCTCGGGCTGTCCTTGGCGCGCTCGCGCATGCATGAGGTGACCGGACGGGCGGCGGATGGGTTTGTGCTGTCGGTGCTGGGGTCCTCCAAAGGCAATATCATCTGGACCGGGCGGCAGGGGCGGATTGCCTCTCTGTGCCCGTTGGCCATGAATCGCTTTTTTGATCCGGCGCGGCTCATCACGTGCAGCTGTATTTCGCGCAAAGAAATTCTCTGGTCGACAGAACAGGCCCTCAGGAGCCGGGGGGCGGAGCTAGTGGTGGCCGAGATGCGCCAAGGGCCGAACCTGCGCGAGAGTCGCCGCTTGCAGCTCGCCGCCGAGGCCGGGCGCACATTGGGACTGATCCTGATTGAGCGCGGCGCACAATCATCAGCATCCCAGACACGCTGGCATTGTGAGCCTGCTAATGATGCGGGGGGAGATTTGTGGAGCTGGCAGCTTATCAAAAACAAGGCCGGGCGGGGCGGCACCTGGACAGTGGAATGGAAGGAGAGAGGACATGAAAAGGGTTATGTCCATATGGTTTCCGCGTCTGCCTCTTGACCGGCTGGCCCGGCGCGGCGACGGGCGATTATCGGCGCCTTTTGCCATGACGCGTTTTATCAAAAACGCCCCGCGCCTGACCCATCTCACAGAGGCGGCGCAAGACGCGGGCGCGAGCGCCGGGCAAACTTTGGCGGATGCCCGGGCCATCTGTCCGGAGCTGTTGACCGAGTCGGTGGACGAAGAGGCGCAAGGCCTGTTCTTGCGTGCGCTCTGGCGCTGGGCTGACCGGCTCTCGCCCTGGGCGGCGCTGGACGCGCCCGATGGTCTGTTTCTGGATATTAGCGGCTGCGCGCATTTGTTCGGCGGCGAAGAGGCCATGGGACAGTTTGCTTTGGACGAGCTGGCCGCGCTTTCGGTCACGGCGCGCATTGGCATGGCTGACACCAAGCGCGCCGCTTGGGCGCTCGCACGTTTTACACCTAGCGATATCAACATCGCCCCGCCGGGCGGCACCCGCGCGGCTATTGCCCATCTGCCGCTCAAAGCACTCGGGATTAGCGCCAAGACCGAGACCGATTTGCGCCGGACGGGGCTCTCTAAAATTGGCGATATCGAAACCCGCAAATCCTCTGAACTGGCCCGGCGCTTTGGTCTGGAACTCACCAAAAACCTCTCCCGCGCCCTCGGCCATGAACCGGACCCGGTCTCACCCGAAGCGGCAGCGCCTGTCTATGCGGCCCGCATGACCTTGCCCGATCCTATCGGGCGGCTCGACGATCTCTGTGCCGTACTCCGGCGGCTGGCAGACTCGGTCTGTACCCGCCTGGAAAAGGACCTTATGGGCGCGCGCCATTTCGACCTGACCGTGACCTGTGTGGATACGGGCAATCATGTTTTGTCTGTCGGCTTTGCCCGGCCCTGTCAGGCCGTGGACGCCGTGCTGCAGCAATTCGCCCGACCTCTGGATGAACTCCGGATAGAATATGGTGCCGACCGGTTTCGCCTTATCGCCCGTCACCTGGAACCGGTACGCCCCCGCCAGCATATCCTCGGTGGGGAATTGCAGGAACAGGCGGAGGATTTTGACCGGCTCATCTCGACGCTGGGTAATCGTCTGGGTTTTGACCGGGTGCGCCGTTTCCTGCCGCAGGATCAGCATATCCCGGAAGAAGAGTTCACTTCTATCGAAGCCGTTCGCCCCGAGCGCGGCATCTGGGAGAATCCGCCGCGTCCTCGTCCTTTGCGTCTCTTCCCCCGGCCCGAACGCATCCGCACACTCAAGCCGGGCCGCCCACCTCAGAGCTTTGAGTGGAGGGGGCGGGCTTTTGATAATGTCAGCACTTGCGGCCCCGAACGCCTTGCGCCCCCCTGGTGGGTGGCCGGCGACCGTCGCCAACGCGATTACTGGCAGACCCGCACGGATACAGGCGAACAATTATGGCTCATGACCCATCCGGGGTCTGTGGCTGCGGGCAGCCCGCCGGAATGGTTTGTGGCGGGTCTGTTTGCTTGATATCGATAAACCGTTATAATTGCACGGAGGTCAATTATGAGCATGTATCACAAAGCCTTCGTTTTTGAATGGATCGTATTTGAGACAGACTTAAAACCCATTTTGGAACGGGCAATCAACAGTCAAAATCCAGATGGACTTTGTGAATTTATAGACGCCAATCTCGAATTTATTAAAGACCCCTATGAAGGTGAGCCGGTTGATAGCGATTGGCGGGATCAATTGGAAGCTGGCGACCTACAGGAGATTGCAGATTTTGCTTTGACTGCCTATTATGATCCTGACGGTGATTTTGGCCTCTATCATGATTGGCTGGATATTGATGAAAATGCCAGTGAAGAAGAGCGACAAGCTATACTTGGCTTCTCAATAGAGGGATTCGATCCAGGGCGTATGGGGTCCTACTTTCAAGACCCTGAAAAGCTAAAGACATCAAGGGGTGTTTTAAATCGCAGCAAAGACCCGCGTTTAAAAAACTTTGCGTCACGCATGCAGCAAGCCTGCTCTGGACTATATGTTACTTTTTAAAATGGTTTTTCACAGATTATCGTATGTAGTATTTATACTATAAAGCTGTTGACTCCATGTAGTATTTATACTATATAGTATTTATGCTACATAGGGATATCGCATGACGCGCCTTAAAAAACATGAAGAGCCGGATGTCTTTAACCGGTTGGAGTATTACCGAGGTCTCAGAGAGATGAGCCGAGCAGAACTCGCAGAAGCTTTGGGGGTCCATTATCAAACAGTGGGTTATCTGGAGCGGGGTGAATATAAGCCCAGCCTGATCATTGCGCTTAAGGCGGCCGAGCTCTTTGGCGTGACTGTAGAGGACCTGTTTTCACTTCAAGAATTCGAGAGAGACGGTGCATGACAAAAGGAGATAATGACATGGAAAAAACGTTTAATGAAAAGGTGAAAGAGCGCCGTGCTGACATGCTTGATAAAATGAGTCCTCGCGCGGATAAACTTATGTATGACACCCGGTTTTCAGCACTCCGGACGCCGGGCGTGCGAAAGTTCCTTGCCCTCCTGCTCCTCGCCTTATGTTTGACAATGCCGTGGACACAAATCCACCCGGTTGGGGGTGTTCTCGCTATTCTGGGCGTGTTCGCGCTTTGGGCCATACTCTCAAGAGTTAATCGCGGTTTTATGGATCTACCTAATGAGTTGATCGATGAACGTATCAAGGCCCGGCGTAATGAAATCTATCGCTGGTCTTATTTCGTGGCTGTCTTTGCTATGTTTGCATTTGTTGGATTGGCGATTGTTAAAAACGACGCCGGGATCACATTGCTGGGTACACATCCCTTGCACGGATTCATGGGTCTGACCTGGACCATGTTTACACTGCCCACCATCATGTTCGCCTTTCTCGAAAAGGAAATTTAACGCAAGGCAATTTGTCGATTTTAATGTGGGAAGGGTTACACAGATTTCTGCGTAACCCTTTTTTATTGGATATTTATACATAGGAATGAAAGTCTATTTGTTGACTCTTATTGGTATAGAACAAATAATGAACATGTGTCATATGCCGAGCTCTCCATAACCACCAACTTCACTTTCCTCACGGGGGCGTCGCATCCGCACGAATATATGGTGCGGGCGGCGGAGCTGGGTCTGGGAGCTGTGGCCGTGACGGACACCAACACCTTTGCCGGGATTGTACGGGCGCACGCCGCCGCCAAGGAATTGGGGGTTAAATTCATTGTCGGTGTGCGATTGGTTTTGCAGGACGGGCCGGATATTCTGGCCCTGCCGAAAACCCGGGAAGGTTACGCGAGGCTGTGTCGACTGCTGACCACTGGTAAGCGCCGCACCACCAAAGGACAATGCGAGCTTTATCTGAAAGATGTGATGGAGTGGTCGGAAGGGTCGGTGCTGATCATATCGGGCGAGATAAAGGGGCAGGTGAGGCGTCTGATCAAATCCCATAAGGATGAGATTTATCTGGGAATGGCCCCTCATTATGATGGGCAGGACCATTTGCATTTCACCGCCCGGGCCAAGCTCGCGCGAAAATATAATCTCCCATTGGTCGCTCTGGGGGATGTGCTCATGCATAAGGGTGCGCGGCGTCGGCTCGCTGATATCCTCTCTTGTATCCGGGAGCATACTACCATTGATAATCTTGGACGGCTGGCCCTGCCCAATAGTGAGCGGCGCCTCAAGTCTGAGTTTGAAATGCGCAGGCTGTTCTCGGATTACCCCGAAGCGGTCACGGCGACCGGTCATATCGCCAGCCTGTGCACCTTTTCGCTGGATGAGCTCAAATATGAATATCCGGACGAAATCACAGATGGGTTGGCGCCCAATGACCGGCTCAAGCAGCTCACCAAGGCAGGACTGAAATGGCGCTATCCGGACGGGGTACCGCTTAAGGTTCAGGCTATGGTAGAGAAGGAGCTGCGAGTCATCGCGGATCTGGATTATGCGCGTTATTTCCTCACCGTTTATGATGTGGTGCAGTTCGCCCGGGAACAGAAAATCCTCTGTCAGGGGCGGGGGAGTGCGGCCAATTCCGTTGTCTGTTACGCCCTCGGCATTACGGAGGCTTCGCCCGAAACCATCTCCATGGTGTTCGAGCGGTTCATATCCGAGGTGCGCAATGAGCCGCCGGATATTGATGTGGATTTTGAGCATGAGCGCCGCGAAGA
>JAHDEZ010000029.1 GCA_020628425.1 Hellea sp.
CGTCCACAAGGGCTTCGATAGCGCCCATATCCGTGACCTGTTTGAGGCCTTCTTTTTCGATAATCTCGTCGGCTGTGCCCGCGCCCTCAAACATCTTCTCAAAGACGGTTTTGGCAATTTTGCCAGAGATTGTATCATCGGCAATACGGTCCAGAAGTGCCCCGAGATTTTCGGCGGGGATAGGACTGTTCTCGAGCTCGATTTCAGCCTTGTTCAGAGCACCAAACAATTCAACCATAACCCAGTTGGCCGCAATTTTACCGTCTCTGCCCCCAGTACCGCAATTGACCACGGTTTCGTAATATTCCGCTTTGGTCTTGTCGGCCGTCAATACGCCCGCGTCATAGGCAGGAATGCCGTATTCGGCCATGAAACGGGCTTTGCGCGCGTCGGGGAGCTCGGGCAGATCCGCTTTGATATTATCGACAAAGCTCTGCTCCAGCTTGAGCGGCAGCAAATCCGGGTCCGGGAAATAGCGGTAGTCATGAGCATCCTCTTTGGAGCGCATAGACCGGGTTTCGCCTTTGGTGGAGTCATAAAGACGCGTTTCCTGATCAATGGTTCCACCGGCCTCGATGATCTCAATCTGACGGCGGGATTCATAGCGAATGGCTTCACGGATAAACCGCATGGAGTTTACGTTTTTGATTTCGCAACGCGTACCCAGATCTCCGCCCGGACGGCGTACCGACACGTTGACATCCGCGCGCAGATTGCCTTTTTCCATGTCGCCGTCACACGTGCCCAGAGCGCGGACAATAGCGCGTAACTTTTCAATATAGGCTGATGCTTCCTCCGGCGAGCGCATATCGGGCTTGGACACGATTTCCATCAGCGCAACACCAGAACGGTTAAGGTCCACATAAGTTTCGCTGGGCGACAGATCATGCACTGACTTTCCTGCATCTTGCTCAAGGTGTAAGCGTTCAATGCCGACAATAATGGCGTCACCGCCTTCGGGTTCGATCTCAATTTCCCCCTCACCGACAATAGGATGCTCAAACTGAGAGATTTGATAGCCCTGGGGCAGGTCCACATAAAAGTAGTTTTTACGGTCAAAGCGGGAATAGAGATTTATTTGCGCGTTTAGGCCAAGCCCAGTGCGAACAGCTTGTTCGACGCAAAATTCATTGATCACTGGCAGCATGCCTGGCAGGCCTGCATCAACCAGAGAGACCTGAGTATTTGGCTCAGCCCCGTAACCTGTCGCCGCGCCGGAAAAGAGTTTTGAATTAGACGCGACTTGAGCGTGGACTTCCATACCGATGATGATTTCCCAATCACCGGAATCGCCCTTAACCCAATCCTTTTCGTCTGCAACGCGTTCAGCTGTAAACATGGTCTCTTCCGTCTATCGTGTATTGTCAGTGGATTTTTTGAGCATTAATTCTAATGCATCTATTCGAGAATTGAGCTGGTTCTTAAATTCGAGGTCTTCTTTATACTTTCTTCCAATCTGCAGGCCCATCAAAAATAACCATACAAGAATTAATACGTTCAAAATCGTCAACAAGGTCATGACTTAACTCCACCACTTTTCAGGCTTGGCCGTAAACCCGGCAGCTTTTTCGAGCGCACCTGCCACGGAGAATATGGTCTCTTCGTCCAATGCCTTACCAATCACCTGCAAACCTAATGGCAACCCCGACGCGTCTAGACCTGCGGGCACTGAAATGCCCGGTAATCCTGCAAGATTTGTCGTCACTGTGAAAATATCATTCAGATACATGGTCACTGGGTCATCAACTTTACGACCGATGGCAAAAGGGGCACTCGGCGCCGTTGGTGTCAGAATAGCGTCACAGCTTTCCCAGGCATTTTTGAAGTCTTCCGCGATGCGCGTCCGGACTTTTTGCGCGCGTAAATAATAGGCATCATAATATCCTGCCGAAAGCACATAGGTACCAATCATGATACGGCGTTGCACTTCGGCGCCAAAACCGGCGGCGCGTGTGCGTTCATAAGTATCCACAAGATCTTCACCTTGTACCCGGTCACCATAACGCATACCGTCATAGCGGGCCAGATTTGACGAGGCTTCGGCCGGTGCCACAATGTAATAGGCCGGAAGGGCATATTTAGTATGCGGCAAAGATATGGGTACAATTTCCGCACCGGCATCTTTCATCCAGTCTATACCCTGATCCCAGAGCGACTGAATTTCGCCAGGCATGCCGTCAATTGTGTATTCTTTGGGAATACCAATGCGCATGCCTTTAACGGACTTTTCACAGGCGCCTACCCAGTTTCCGTTTTCCACATTCAATGAAGTGGAATCTTTGGGGTCATAACCCGCCATGGAGTCCAACAATATGGCACTATCCTTGACCGTCTTGGCAATAGGACCAGCCTGGTCCAGTGAACTCGCGAAAGCGACAATGCCCCAGCGGGAACAGCGTCCATAAGTTGGTTTAATGCCAACTGTGCCTGTAAAAGATGCCGGTTGACGAATGGAACCACCAGTATCCGTAGCGGTTGCACCCAGACATATATCCGCCGCCACAGCAGCAGCCGAACCACCAGACGAACCACCGGGCACAAGCTCCGCGTCGACTTTCCAGGGATTTACCACATTGCCGAATGCGGAGGTCTCGTTGGATGAGCCCATAGCAAATTCATCCAGATTGAGCTTGCCCAGCATAACCATGCCGTCGGCTTTCATGTTGGCCGTCACCGAGCTTTCATAGGTTGGTTTGAAGTCACCGAGGATTTTGGAGCCAGCCGTGGTTTTGACGCCTTCCGTGCAAAACAGGTCTTTGACAGCTAGGGGCGCGCCTTCCAGCTTTCCAACTTCGCCTTTTGCACGGCGGGCATCAGAGGCCTTGGCCTGATCCAGCGCCAGTTCGAACGTGGTTGTAATAAACGCGTTCAAATCAGCCGCTTCCATACAGGCATCAATATGGGCTTTCGTAATTTCTTCGGACGAGAAATCCCCTGCCGCCATTCCAGCAAGTGCGCCGTCCAGCGTGAGTTTAGTCAATTCTGTCATGACCTACTCCACGGACCTGGGGACAACGTAAAACCCGCTGTCAGATTTAGGGGCGTTCTGTAAAACTTTTTCGCGGATACCACCGTCCGTGACCTTATCAGTTCGTAGCGGCGCCTCAACGTCCACAGCAGATGTCATGGGCTCCACCCCTTCAACGTCCACTTCGTTGAGCTGTTCAATCCAGGCCAGGATCCCGTTGAGTTCGTCAGCCAAAGCCTCCTGTCGGTCGGCCTCCACATGAAGTCTGGACAGTCTAGCTATGCGTTTTACCGTTTCGGCGGTAACACCATTTTCCGATGCGCTCACAAAGGTCTCCGGATCATTAAAATTCAGATGGGCGCCATTAGCAGTCACGACATTTATCGGCAAGCGCTAAACCCGACTGAATTGTAAAAAGGATACGGTGTATACCCAAAGATTAATTTTTAAGCGATGCCCTATGCAACTGACGACGGCGTCGCAATGTCATACGGGATATTCCATGCAGCTGCCGCCTGTTTGATAAGAATATGCTCGCTTGGGTGATAGTCATTATCTGCATGTGCAATTCTTATCATATTGTAGAATATTTCTTTGTAATCCTTGAAGTTCGAGAGGTTCCTAATTCGGTTCCGAATGAAGACATCCCGCTTCTCGGAATTGAGGCGTTCTAAAATGGTTGCCCGGTTCGCTTTGAACCAATCCGCGGCCATAGAGTCCGTAAATAATATATTCGGGTCAATCAGATTGGATAATCGTTTTACGGCTGAAGCGAAGGTTTCCACTTCCTCAGGATAAACCCTTTTGTCGATTAAAATGACGGATGCCAATAGATTCAATGTCTCTTCAAGATATTCTTTGTTCATTTGTTCTCACTCAGCCCCAAGGCGAACCCTAGGTTGAAACATATACAATAAAGCGAAAACTCTCAATCAAATAATTCAAAACCTGTTGAGTGATTATGGGCCTATATGTTTTTTCAAAAATAGCTCGATAGACTCCAAATAGATAATTTCGTTTCTGAGCCCCCGTCTTTGGCGATAAAACCTTCTGAATGTTTTCAGCCGGTTTCATAAACTGAAAAGCGCTTTGAGCATGACTGAATGCACCACCACTCATTCCAACCGGGGATAGACACAAATACAAAAAAACATCTAAACATCGTCCCCACTCTCACTTCCCACTTACTTTAAGTTAAAAATGCCATGCCTTGCGCGGCTTTTCAAGCGTCATTCCATATAAGAGATTGCCAGCGGATCTGTGGCCCGCTATTGGCACGTCTATGGCAAAATATAATAATTCAGTCGTTACACCAGCTACCCCTCGAATGGGAAATGCCGTCACACGTTGGATAGGTCAGTCCATCCTGCGTCTTATTGGCTGGGAGATTATTGGTCAGCTCCCTAATGAGAAAAAAGTTATCATAATCGGTGCCCCGCATACCTCCAATTGGGATTTCATCATTGCCATGGCGTCAATGCTGTCTGTCGGTTTGAAGTTCTCTTATATGATGAAGAAGGAAGCTTTTATATTTCCGTTTAAAGGTTTGTTCAAAGCCATGGGCGGCATCCCCATAGACCGTTCAAAGAAAAACAATGTGGTCGATCAGATAACCGAATGGTTTGACGCCAATGATAATGTCATGCTGGGAATCACACCTGAGGGCACGCGCTCCAAGGTCGAAAGTTTTCGGAAAGGTTATTTACGGATGGCCTATGCCGCCAAAGTCCCGGTATTTATTATCGGGCTCGACGGCATCAACAAAAAAGTTGTTTTGGATAAATTATGGGAACTGACTGGTGACATAGAAGTGGACAATGAAAATATCAAAAATTATGTGCACACAACCTATCGCGGCATAAACCCCGAAAATCAGCCCATTCTTGAAGGTATGCCTTCAGAATAAACTATTTTATCTTTCGGCTCATGGCGGTTATGATATCATCTCTATCTTCAGCTGATTGTAAAAATTCAGGCGCTTTGATATGGCCCGTGGCTTTTTCATAGGCATAGCCATATGATAGAATCTGACCGTCCTTATCTTTGGCCCCCATAAAAGACAGGCCAATAGGCATACCGTCAATATCTCCCATAGGCACAGTCAGATTTGGATAACCGGCAATAGCGGCCAAATACCCGGCCCCGGCCCAACTTGGCCAGACATCGCCATTTATAGGATCTATACGCCCTGCGACAGGGCCGGACGGCGCTATGAGAACATCCACATTGTTTTCCGCCAGTAAATGATCAATGCCGTCTGCCCGGGTTGCCCGCTGTACATCGTCGCGCTTGGACAAATAATCCTCATCGCTCAATGGTCTCATAACATCTGAACTTTCGAGCAGATCCTGACCAAACAAGACCAGTTCAGTGTCACTGTTTTTATTAAAGGCTATAACCTCTGCCAAGCTACGTGTCTTCACACCTTTAGGCGTATCCGCCAGATATTCGTCCAAAGTAGCTTTGAATTCATATTTCAAAACATCCAAAGCTTTGCCCCAGAAGTTTTCAGTCGCTGGCGAAAATTCTTCGATCTCGGTAATAATCCCGCCCATGGACTCGAGCTTTTCAATGGCCGTATTAAACCGTGCCCGAATGTCTGGATTTGAACCTTCAGCAAAGCGCAAAACACCGATCCGCAATCCATTAATGGCATCGGCATCCAACATAGCACTGTAGTCTAAATTCCGGTTATCCATCGCGCCCAGCATAATCGCTGCACCCTCTACTGAACGAGTCATAGGCCCCGCCGTATCCTGAGATGAGGAGATCGGCACGATATATTTCTGCGATACCAAGCCGACCGTTGGTTTAAACCCGACAATACCGTTTGCATTTGACGGGCAAATGATGGAGCCATTTGTTTCCGTGCCAACGGCACCAGACGCCATAAATGCCGCAATCCCCGCGCCGCTTCCCGAGCTGGAACCGCAAGGGTTTCTGTCGAGAAAATGCGGATTTCGTGTCTGCCCGCCAACCGCACTCCAGCCACTCATGGAATCATTAGAGCGAAAATTTGCCCATTGAGATAGATTAGTCTTACCCAGAATAATTGCCCCCTCGGCCCTTAACCCGGCGACGAGTGGCGCATCGCGTCCTGTAACATTATCCAACAAGGCAAAGGCGCCTGCAGTTGTTGGCAGCTCATCTTTTGTCTCTATATTGTCTTTGAGGAGAATTGGAATACCGTGTAGCGGCCCCAATGTTTCGCCTGCCTCCCGTAGTTTATCTGATTGCCGGGCGGCGGCTAGGGCGTCCGGATTCAGCGACAATACACTTTGCAGATTTGGCCCGGAGTGATCCAGCACGGCAATGCGCTTGAGATAAGCATTTACCAATGCTTCCGACGTAATGTCCCCATTTTCAAGCGCCACTTTGGCTTCTGGAATAGTCAACCGGGTCAAACTATCAGGCGCAACCAGCTCTTCCCATTTTGCTTCTGAAACAATTACATTATCAACAGTTTCGGCCTGACAAGCCAATAACAAAATAACCGTCATCGCGGCACTTATTGAATGGATGGCCTTATTGAATGCGCTCAACGTCATATCCTTTTTCTTCTAGCATAAGAACCACACTATCCGGCCCGGCTAAATGCGCCGCACCAACTGCGATGAAATTAGTTCCCGGTTCATCAAGAATGGCTTCAATATTAGGTATCCAGTTCCGGTTTCGGATAACCAGCATGCGCTCATAACTGCCTTGAGACTCTCCAAGTGTATCAGGCGTGGCTGCCAACAGGCCAATACCTTTGACGTCACCATCTGCCCATTCATCGAGCATCAAATCAAGAACCTCCGGCACCATGTCCAGATATTCCATTCCGTCGACAAACGCATCTAGCTGCTCTTCAAAAGTGCCGCCACTAATAGCGTTCATTTGATCAAGGCCGGTTTCCAAATAGCCAAAGCTCATGCCGTTATCCTTGGCTTGCTCTGTCAGAACCATTTCAACCCCGGCCATAGGATTCATACCTTCTTCCATCATGTAATATTGCATAAGGTTCATCGACGCATTCCAAGGTTGGAGATTGTTTAGTGCGTCGGGTTTAAAACCAATGCCTTCGAGGGCAATTTTAACATTCTTGGCGTCCTCCGGATCCATCTTCTCATATAGATTTTCACCTTCCGCCAAATAACCGCGCTCCCGAACCAGTTTCTGAACACTCATTATCGATTCCATGGACTCGAGATCCATCTCGAAAAATACTTTCTGGGACGCATTAAAAGCCTGCGTAATCACATCATTTTGCCAGTCTAAATCTGTCGGCAATAAATGGACGGTGCCAAAAAGATAAATTGTGGTATCGTCATCATTCATTTTCCACAGCGCAGGATGCCCACCGCCATTTGTCGAGAGAACTTCGGCTTTTACCTCTTTATATTCAGATAGAAATTTATCCCGCTCGGAGATCTCTTCTCCGGAACAAGCCGAACCCACTACGATGGCTGCACCAGCCAATAGGGTTGAAATTAGCCTCATTGAATTCGCTCCGCCTTATAACCTGCGTCTTCTAACAATAAAATTACACTGTCGTCACCTGCCAGGTGGGCCGCGCCGACAGCCACAAAACTGGAACCGGGTTCATCCAGAATGTCGATAATCTGGGGGATCCAGTTTCGGTTTCTTTGTGTCAAAAGACGGTCGTAAAAGTCTTCTGACCCCATAACTTTTGAATTCGCCACTAAAGCACCCAAGCCAGCCACATCGCCGTCCGCCCATTCATCGACCAAAAGGTCCAGCGAGGCTGTTCCCTTATCCAGCAAATCCGTCATGGCAACCAATGTATCCAATTGCTCATCAAATTTCCCGCCGGACAGAACCTCCATTTGATGTTCGATGGTTTCCAGATAGCGCATAGGTTTGCCCTGCTCCTTGGCCTTTCCTATAAGTACAATTTCGACACCTGATAACGGGTTATAGCCACCGGTGAGGATTTGATATTGCGCGACCTCCATACTGGCAAGCCAGGGCTGTAAATTATCGAGCGCTTTGGGCTTAAAGCCAATCCCCTCAAGGGCACGCTTGAAGTTATAGGCATCGCCAACATCCATATGGTCATAAAGGCTTTTCCCGGGTGGCAGCAGTCCGTGGTCGCGTTTAAACTTCATCATAAATTGCTGAGTTTCCGGCGACATGATATCTGCTTCCATGTAGAAATAGCGCGATTCATCAAACGCCCGTTTTATCTTGTCGGTTTGCCATTGGGTTTCAGGTCGCAGCAAATGCACTGTTCCCAAAAGATAGACATCAGAGTCCTCGTCAGACAATTTCCACAAAGCAGGCTCCCCCGGCCCAGATGTACTCTGCGCTTTCGCTTGCGCCAATGCATAAAAATCTTCGTCCTTTAAATCCTTCTCAGCCGAGGTCTCTTCAGAGCACCCGATGAAATAAGCCACGCCCAGGCTGACCAGCAACAGGGTCAGTATCGTCAGTATGTTTGCGCGCATATAAGTCTCCTGCGATTTGTCTCGCATATCAACCCATTGGGGTCAAAATGAAAAACGCCGCCAGATGGCAGCGCTTTCTTAGGAATATTGTTCCGAGGCTATTGAATAACTTGGACGGTATGGCCTTCAGCTTCGAGCATTTTGATGACACTGTCAGGACCCGCGAGATGAGCAGCACCGACCGCGATAAATTTACTCCCAGGATCATCCAGCATGTCTTCGATTTGAGGAATCCAGGCCGCATTCCGATTGGTCAGCATTTTATCATAAGCTTCCTTCGTACCCATAAGCGCCGGATCGCCAATCAGCGCGTCCATACCGGCCATATCACCATCAACCCATTCCTCCAGCAGTAGGTCCATCAATTCCGCTGATTTGTGTCGGGTGGCAATTACCAACATCAAACCATCGATTTGATCTTCCATACTGTCTCCGGACAGAAACTTCATTTGCTGTTCAACGGTTTCGAGGGCGCCAAATTCCATCCCATTGGCTTCCGCGATTTCAGTCATCACACTTTCGACCCCCTTTTCAGGATTATATCCATTTTCCAGCAATTGCATGATCTGCATTTGAAGACCGACAAACCAGGGCTGCATGTCCTCGACGCTCTCAAGCGGGAGGCCAAAGTCATCCAAAGCGCCTTTCAAGGCTCCGATTTGTTCCGCTGTCATGACATCTGAAAGCTTCTGCCCGTCTTCCATAGATGCACTTTGCAACATTAATTGCACCATTTTGGTTTGCGTATCAGTATCCAAAGGATCCAGTTCCATGACCAAAGTATCCGAGGATTGCAAAGCATTCAACATCTCAGGTGTTTGCCAGTCCGTATCCTCAGGCAAGAGATGCACGGTACCGTAAATATAAATGGTCGTGTCTTCATCCGCCAGTTTCCACATCGCCGGGTTACCGTCGCCCTTTGTTGTAGCGGCTTTTTCATAAGCTTGGTCGATCAATGCCAGGAGTTCGCTATGATCCTTTAAGCCCTCACCTTTCGTTTCCGAAACGGATGCGTTGACAGGTGGCGTGGGCGTTGCAGGAGGCTCTACAGGCGCGGTGACGTTTGCATCGACCTTTGCTGGTTCTTTCACCTCTTTTTCAGCAGGGGAACAGGCCAACAAGGAAACGGAACAAGCTCCGGCCAATAGAGTCAGCTTAATATATTGTCCCATTTTCAAAATTTTCATTATGGGTCTCTCCAATTATTCCAGAGCAATATAGCCAATTAACAGCTAATTCCAACCTTGCTTACGAGAATTGTTGAAACAATGCGCGTTTGGTTCGCATGAAGTAAGCGTCGAGCTCACCTCAAGCCAGTTCAAAGGCGACCCGCCCGCCGACAATTGTGGTCACGGTACGTCCTGTCAGGCGCCTGTCATCAAATGGCGTATTGTTGGAATTCGAGACCAGCATATCACTGTCGCAAATCCACGGCATATTCAAATCAAACAGCACGATATCTCCTGGGGCGCCCTCGCTGATACGGCCGGAAGGCAGATCAAGGAGATTGGCCGGATTAATGGTTAGGCAGGCCAGGAATTTCATCAAATCCAAATGCCCGTCCGCCACTTGTGACAGTCCAGCCGACAATAGTAATTCCAGACCAACCGCGCCGCTGGCAGCCTCAGCAAAAGGCAAGCGCTTTTGACCTGCTGTACGAGGGTCATGCGCCGAAACGATAACGTCAATAGTCCCGTCATTAACGCCACCCAAAAGTGCCTGCCGGTCTGCTTCTTCACGGAGGGGGGGCTGCAATTTGGCAAAGGTCCTGTAATCACCGATATCCAACTCATTGAGCGACAGATGATTGATGCTCACAGACGCACTGATATCCAAATCCCTCGACTTGGCTCGGCGAACGGCCGCAAGTCCTTCTTCTGAGGAAATCATGTCCACGAGAAGGCGCCCGCCAGTTAACTCTGCCAAAGCGATATCGCGTTCTATCATAATCCGCTCCGAGATTGCCGGTTCTCCCGGCAGACCGAGCCTAGCCGAGAAATCGCTTTCATGGGCGCAGGCATTTTTCCCGAGCGCAGCATCTTTTGGACGGCTGGCAATCAAAGCATTGAACCGCGCTCCGTAAGACAATAATCGGCGCATAGTCAGGCTGTCGGATACTGGAAGCGCGCCATTTGAGAACATCAATGCACCGGCCTCGCTCATTAGCCCTATTTCTGTCATGGTCTTTCCATCTAGACCTTTGGTCAGAGCGCCGCTCACATGCACATTAATATGAGTATCTTCACCCTTTGTCTGGATGAAGTTCACCAGAGACATATCATCAATCACAGGACTAGTATCAGGCGTTACAACAATAGTTGTCACGCCGCCCGCTGCAGCTGCATCAGCAGCAGACGCTATAGTTTCCCTGTGTTCGGTGCCTGGTTCACCGGTCGAAACCCGCATATCGATCAGACCCGGCGCCGCACACAAGCCCTCCGCGTCAATAACGTCACCGACGGGCTCAAAGTCACCTATACCCGTAATGATGCCGTTCTCGATACGAATGTGGCCGTGTGTATCCAGACCGGTTTCCGGGTCCAGGATTCGGGCATTGATAATGGTCAGCGTATTCATGCGACACCGTCCTGAGCTTCGGAGAGCGCATGCAATATGCCCATCCGCATAGCAACGCCACTTTCGACTTGATGGGTTATCAGGCTGACATCCGGATCATCAGCTATGGATGAGGCGATTTCTACGCCTCGGTTCATGGGCCCAGGATGCATGACCATAGCCCCGGGCTTGGCATAGGCAAGCTTGGCCCGGTCGAGACCGTAAAAGTGGAAATATTCTCGCTTAGACGGCACGAATGCCCCAGACATACGTTCGAGCTGCAAGCGCAACATCATGACCACGTCACAACCTTCCAATCCATCTTCCATGTTGTGATAGACCTCTACGCCCCATCGGTCTGCATCTGACGGTATGAGTGTCGGCGGGCCGACCAGACGGACCTCGCAACCCAGCATATTTAATAGCTGCACATTTGAGCGAGCGACCCTGGAATGGGTTATGTCACCGCAAATTGCCAGACGCAGCCCGCCAAAATCCTTGCCGAAATGCCGACGTATGGTCAAAGCATCCAAGAGCGCCTGTGTGGGGTGTTCATGCATGCCATCTCCGGCATTGATCACAGAACCCGAGACTTTCTGGGCCAGCAAGGCCTGCGCCCCTGATGAACCGTGACGCACAACAAGCATATCCGGGTTCATTGCGTTCAACGTGGCCGCCGTATCCAGAAGCGTTTCGCCTTTTTTCACGGATGAGTTTGCCACTTCCATGTTGATAACATCTGCGCCGAGACGGCGCCCGGCAATCTCGAAGCTTTTCTGTGTACGTGTCGAATTTTCAAAAAACAGGTTCACCAAAGTCTTGCCGGTCAGGATCCGGTTATCCGGTGATTTTTGCACAGATAAATCGAGGTAATATTCCCCTAAGGCCAGCAATGTTTCAATATCAGGTCTGGAAAATTGAGAAATAGACAGACAATGCTGTTGTTCGAAAGGGTATCCGTAGCTGGATGCCATAAGTCCTCAACTAATTTTTGTCGCTTTATGAAATGCGCGCAGAAGAGTCAAAAGGTTTTCAGCTCTTTTTACGCCGCATGGTTTGCAGACTTATAAGCGTCACAAAAATACTCAGGGCCACAATCGGCAAAATAAAGCGGGTTGCCTCGCCTGCCACAGCGCCCAAAGCATGAAAAAGTGCGAAAGCCAATGCGATATAAATCAGGGCTGAAACAATAATAAAAAACGCGAACCGCGCAAAGGAAACGCCAAAAAAACCAGCGGCAATATAAAGTGGGATGCGAACCCCGGGCACAAAGCGCCCTAATATGATTGATTTGCCCAGATTTCCGGTAACCTGCGATTTCATAGCTTGAACTCTCGGCTTCTCCGCCTGTTGCCGGGCCCAATCATTTCTGATGGCAGCCTTGCCTATCCAAAACTTCCATAGATCGCTAACAATTAATCCGATTGACACCATCAGGAAAATTAAAGGCGTGTTGACCATCTTCGCCACACTGCCGGATGCCGCCGCCAGAACGGCTGCGTCTTCCTGTACAAATGGGCCGAAAAGGGCGCAGACATAGGCCAGCCACATATTCTCTTCGAGCATATCCTCCATCAGGAACGAAGCCTGTCGAGCACACCCTGGAGGATATAAGCGGCTGCCATTTTATCGATGTTGTCCGCCCGCTTCTTGCGGCTGACATCCCCCGCCAACAAGGTTCGCTCAACAGCAGCCGTCGACAGACGCTCATCCCAAAGAAAAATTGGGATGTCTTCAATCTTTAAAAGGTTCGTACAAAAATCCCGCACGGATTGGGTTCGGGGACCATGAGACCCATCCATATTGACTGGCAGGCCTGCGACCAGTGCAACTGCGTTTTTGTCTTTGTAGGCCTGTAATAGCGCGGGTCCATCATCGGAAAACTTTGTTCGGCGAATTGTGTAGAGTGGTGAAGCTATAAGGCGCGTAGTATCACTAACCGCTAGTCCTAGCGTTTTTGTCCCCGGATCCAGTCCAAGCAGAGCGCCTTCGCTCTGTTGCAAATCACTTAATGTAATCAATGCCATGGCCGCCATTTAGGGATTAAGGGCGGCGAGTGCAATCTATTCCGGTCGCGACATCTGGCTTTTAACCGTCAGTGTTTTCGTCTCACCCGCATCAAGACTAATGACCCATTGCGGCCATTGCGAATATGCAACCACGCGCTGCTCCAAGGAACTCGACAGAATTTTATGTCTTCCATTTCTAGGAAACTCAAACAAAACGCGCACTTGTTCCTCGGCTTCGTTTGTGAATTGAAACCCTTCTTCGTATTCGTTTCGACCGGAATCTATCTTTTTTTCTGAAATCACTTTGGCCAGCATGGTCACTATTGCTTCCGAGTCTGATTTCATCCAACTGTTAAGCCAATCATATTCCTGTCCACTATCGGCGAATGCGATGACAGCATTTGTCGCCTTAAAATCATAAGTTAGCTCACCATTTTTGCGCTTATATCTTCCATAGCCATGATTGATTGTGACCCAGTTCAGGAGCGGAATTTCAGCGACAAAGCGCTCAAAACCATTTGGGGGGATCACTACGGAAAAGGCCGGATAAACATGCCCTGTTTTTTCTGAATGCGAAACGGCGGAGAAATCAGAAAATTGAATGCCGTAAATAGGAAAATGGATTTGAGTTTCAACGGCTTCATCTGCCGCGTTAGAAAGGACAGCCAAAATCTCAAACCTCAGGCCCACCTCGTCCGCCACAAACCGCATATCTGGCAACATTTGAACAAGCGGGCTTTTACCAATATTCAACTCTACCGGAAGGCCGATAGCCAGATCCGGAATTTCAGCCTCACCTCTGAAAAATGTATGTCCATTATCCCTGTGGTTCATAACCCGCACGACACCCTTTGGAAGAGCTTTGTTGAGATTACCGTCTTTCGAATTATCAATCTCAACGTAAACATCGGCATTTTCAGGCTGCTGCCGCTTTCGGACAAGGCCACCCGTTCTGAAATTGAAGCGATAACTATTCTTAAATTCGACGCCGTCTTGGTAAATAAAAGCCACTTGTTTCTTTTGCTGAGCCGCGACAGTTACGGGTCTGGCGGTTCTGTAAAGTTTGTAATCTGAAAAGTCTTCTTCTGAAGCTGTTTCCAGCGCATAAGACATAAATGCGTCACGCTTGATACGACTACCCGTAACAATGATTTCGTCCTCGTCATCCCAATATCCACCTACACTCGTAAAGCTAAATTTGTGTACGCTAAGATCAACAGGGGTTCCGGTTTTCGTTGACCCTTTCTCCCAGCATTTGGGTGAAAAATTCAACGCATAAACATCATCAGGCCGCGTTTTCCCGTCCAGATTTATTTCTCCAGCGATTACGGCGGTGGGCGCATCCTTAAATGATTTCGAAGTGTTATTGCGGATGGTCAGCCAGCCCAGCAAATTGCCTTGCTTTTTGTCTTCATCCGCGTCGAAACGGTAGTCGGCGGCCCAGTTGACACCGCGGGTCATATAAGACAGTGCGATTTCCTTTTCACCCGGTGCATCAACCAAGACGTCCATGCTGAGCACAGGAACGGAATTTACCCCGTCCGGCAGATTATTCATAATAATCGTTTCGGCAAGGCCCGAACAATAAAGGGTTTCTACGCCTTTTGCCGTTTCGAAGACTAAGCCTTGAACGGTTATGCCCGTTTGCGGTGCCGCAAGCAATTTCACATTTTCAGACGCCATTTCACCAGTCAAAGGATTAACTCGCTGAATGAGGATTGTCTGACCGATAGATTGATTAAGAATACTGCCTTTTGACATCAGATCACTATCAAAATTGCTCTCAAGTCTAAGCCCGTCAAAGCTTTGCAGTAATGCCGTTTGCGACACCATTTTGTCACTGACTCCGAAAAACCGGATGGTGGATTTACCTGCTGGTAAATTCACTTTTCGAACCTCCCGCACCATGGCGATGTTTTTAGGATAGATAGTCAGAGACGTTTCGTCCGCTTCGGGAGATTCAATCACTGCCTGCGCAAAAGACAGGGTCGAGAAAAGGCTGAAGAGGGCAGCCACTATGACTAATTTTAGTCCACTCCAAACCATCGCTAATTCAATTGATGTTGGCCGGAACTCACAATATCCAGGGTTCGTTCGCCTTTAGCTGGGACGACAATAGTCCATTTCATTTCCCCTTCATTATCCGGAGACATATTCGAAGTCTCAATATCAATCAAACAGCGCCTGACAGCCTGGGTTACCGCTGGGATCATCCGCTCTACGCCACCTATCACTTCGCTGCCGGCGGGTTGAACGATAACAGTATCGATAACGAAATTACAATTATAAACGAATTCAATTTTCTGAGGCCGGGACAAAGCATTAGAAAACGTAAAACTCTCATCGAGACGATAGCCGCGCAAACCGTCCTCCGTGATGGTTTCCTTTTCATTTATACGCGCTTTCACAGCAATCCCATACTGGCCTTTTCCCTGCATGAGATTGGACAACTCCGAAAGGTTTCCGGATTGCCCCGCCAGATTAATCTGGCGCCCGCCCGCGCGTTGCGTATAGCTGTTTTTGCCCTGATAATCCCTTGGTGAATGGGTGAACGCCACACTTTGCTCAACAGGAATATCGACATAGAAATTTTCCGCAGATTCAGGCGCGACCTTAATGGAATATGTTGGTATTACTTTATCCACTCGCACCGGGTGAGAAGCCTTGTCGATATCCGGAAAACGGATTCGAGCACTGTTGATTTTTATTTCTGCATTGATGGTTTCCATTGTCGCATTCATCACCCTAGCTTTCAGTCTGATAGCGAATTTCCCTTCGCTTTCGATGACATCATGGCCCGTCGTCACCATAACCCCAATAGACTGAGACACCGGAATTTCGACCGGGAGGTCCACAGCGAGATCGCGGACCGGACTTTCTCCGAGGAATGCCGTGTTGCCATTGGCTCGCCGTGTCATGACACGCATCGTCCCTTCCGGCAGAGGTACGCCCAGATTGCCCTCTTTGGAATTGTCGATCTCATATTCGACCCGCATTTGTTGCGGCTGAGAATGGCCCAAATCCCACAGATTAAGGTCGAATTTATACATCCGTTTATATTCGGCGTCTTTCTTATCCAAAAACGCGATCTGTTTGGTTTGCAGCGCGGCTACAGTAATCGGACGCGGCACGCGGTAGAGCTTGTAGTCGGCAAAGTCCTCAACCTGAGCAATATCGGATTCAATTTTGGCAAGATTGCCATCGGCCATGGTACGATAGGCCACTGGCTGGGGCGCGGCCATAGCGGCCCCGCCAAAATACCCAATAGACTTCGCCTCATACAGATTTGCCAAATTTTGTTCCTGATATTGCACCCACTGATTAGGCGTTCCTGTCTTCGTCGAACCCTTAGGCCAGCAATTCGCCACATATTGGGTTTTGACAACGACATCGGGCCTAGTCCGGTAATCTCTGTTTATTTGTCCGGCTATAATATTTGTTGGAACGTCTTTGAATGTTTTGCTGGTAGAATTGGTTACGGTCAGCCAGCCAAATAAAGGCCCATCGCCCTCCTCACCTGCAACGTCCAAGCGGTAATCGGCCTTCCAGCTTATGCCGCTAGAGAGATATGACAACGTGATCTCTTTCTCGCCCGGCACATCGGCCTCAACGACCATGGACAAAACCGGTTTGGCATTAAGATCCTTCGGCAATCTTGAGAATAACAAACTTTCCGCAAGTCCTGCACATTCCAATGTTTCGATACCCTCCTCCGTTTCGATGACGGCGCCGTAAACAACCCCTGAGGTTTTCGCGGCCGATATCAATGTCCCTGAGACAATTGTTTTATGTCCATCGCCCGGATTGTAACGCGCGACACTGATGGGCGCACCAATGGCTTTATTTACCAGTGCACCTTTGGTGATCAAATCCGTATCGAAATTACTTTCAAGACTGACACCTTCAAAGGATTGCAGGACGGCTGTGCGCGCTATCATCTGATCGCTAACGCCGAAAAAGCGTAATGTGGACCGACCGGCCGGAAGTGTCACCTTCCGGATCTCCGTCACCATCGCCAGGTTATCTGGATAAATTGTCAGATAAGTTTCATCAGCCTCAGGTGAGTCCACGGTTTGCTGGGCCTGCGCCGAAGCGCAAACAAGCCAAAGGAGTAAACTGGCAAGAACTGCCCGCATGAAAACCTACCAGCGCGAGGTTTGACGGATTTTAAACGTCAGATTAGTTTCGCCTTCAGCCGGGACTTCCAGCATCCAGATGAAAGTATTATCATCCCGGCGGCGGTGTTCCTGGCTCTCCTCCAGCATTTCAAAATCGTTCCAACGTCCATAAACGTTTTGATAGATATTGACCTCAACAGGTTTGTTGCTGGCATTACGCACTTCATACTTCATTTCAATTTCAGTGACTCGAGAGCTGATGTTTTTGGTCCGCACGACAATGGGCTTGACCGTAATATCAAAGGCTTCGCCGATTTTCATGGAGATATCGGACCCGGCAGCAATATGGCCAATCGCCTCTTCGCCTATAAACTGCGCCTTGCCGTTTTTGTCCTCGGCGTAAACCCGCACAGTTCCGGCGGGGAGCGCCTCCCCTAGTCCTCCATCCGATGAATTAGAAAAAGCGATACGACTGTCTACATTGATGGGGTTATTCTGGCCTTGAAAGCCGTTATTGTAATACTCATAGACTTTTTCGGCCGTGATAGCGTCCGCATCCACAAAGCTGATTTGTTTCTTCTGTTTACTGGCCAAGGTCGTCTGACCCGGGAGTGGATATATATAATTGTCACCAATCCGTTCAGCTGACCCCGCTTCTATACCGCCGCGTACCTGACCACGGTTATAATTATTATTGTAGTTGTTAAAGCCGCCTCGACGGTTCTGCGCATTACCGACATGGCCAGCGACAACCGAAATTTCTGCGTCGTGGAATGTGGTATTGGTCGTATTATCGATGGTCGCCCAGCCTTGCAGGCTCATGACTTTGTCGTCTTCGTTAAAGACAGCCACGTAATCGGACTTCCAGTTCATGCCGCCGGAAATATAGGTCATATTGGCTTCGCGGCTGCCAGAGCTTGCATCTACGCGCAAAGACAAAGTCGGACTTGCGCGAAGATTTTCTGGCACTTTGGGGAACACTACGCGTGTTGGTATATTATCATCCCTTAGAACCTCAATCCGGTCCTCGACCTGAATGACTACACCATTATTCACGGAAAGCACCTTCGCCGTTTCCCGGGTCTCTTCCCCCGTGGCTGGGTTTGTTTTGACGATTTCCACATATTGCCCGACAGCTTTCTCCATCAATTTGGCAGGGGTCAGGAGGTCAAAATCGAAATTCTGCTCTATGATTTCCATATTACCGGCTTTGACCGTCACGCTCTGAGGCAAAATGGCCGAAGATACGCCCGGTAGCTCAATGACCTCTTCACCACCTGAAAATCGGATGGCCCTTACGTCCTCTACCAATGCACGGCCATCACCATAAATGGTCAATGCCAGTTTCTCAGATACATCCGGTTGTGCATTTGTTGGATCTGGCTCATCTGCCACGCTGAGAGGGGCACATGCGGCTAGTGTTAAGCTGGATATGGTCAATAATAGTTTTTTCATTTCCGGATCCCTTATCGTCACCCAAAACTCTTTTCCGAGTTTGATGGTTTATAGTCCAATTCAAACGTTAGACGTAAGAAAACTGCCGATCCTTGGATTTAAACTTGCCGGATCGCCATTCTCCCCTACATCGATACCGATTCAGGTCAGGTTAAGGTAAAATAGTAAAATGTAAACGGAAAATTGTTACCCAATAACAGAATCAGGCGGCGCCTTGGATGCTGTCAGCCTGATGGGCCTGATTTTGATCGTGCATTTTCTTTGCCTTGGCATAATTACGCTTTAGCTTGGTCCGCATATCATCATCACTGATCAAAGACGCCAATGTAATCGCACTGCGATAAGCATCCAGTGATTTCGCAATCGCATCAGGATCGTCTTGCGCCTTGCCCAATGTAAAAAGAGTTTCTGCCAGTGCTTGGCGAATCTCAGCAATTTCACGGGGAGTACTGTCGACGGAAAACAGCTCATCCGCCTTTTGCAAAGCATCAACAGCTTGAATAAGCGGAGATGTATCGCCCGTTTGAGAGGCCAACAAAATCATCTTAGCAGCCAGATCTCTATTCAGATCCGCCAATTGCCGCGTAGCTTTTTTATAATCGCGTTTCAGATCGAGTTTCTTGCGAACCGGCACGGTCGTCTCCCAAATATTTAATTGAAGAGTCCCACAACATAGTTAATCAGGCCTTAAACATCCTCAAGATTTCGTAAATTTTCATTAATAAATAGACGATGTTCACTGCGACCAAGTGGGTCAGATTGGGAGTCGCTTTCGCTTACGGAATTGTTTAAAGACAGAAAAGTCCAAGAATCTATAAAGGCGCGGGACGCTATGTCCGCGCCTTAAATGTGCGAGGTGAAAAATGGCGAACGTTGTCGTCGTCGGGTCTCAGTGGGGAGACGAGGGAAAAGGTAAAATCGTTGACTGGTTATCCAACCGGGCGGACGTAGTCGTCCGCTTTCAGGGTGGTCACAATGCCGGTCACACACTGGTCGTTGATGGAGAAACCTATAAATTAAGCCTTCTGCCGTCAGGCATAGTCAGAGGTGGAAAACAATCAGTTATTGGCAACGGTGTGGTCTTAAATCCATGGGCGTTTTTAGACGAAGTCGAACGCGTCAAGAAACAAGGCATCAAGATCAACCCTGATAATCTTCAAATTTCAGAATCCACCTCACTTATTCTACCCATCCATTCGGAGCTCGACGGCATTCGTGAAAATCGCGCTGACGGTGTTAAAATCGGCACGACAAAACGCGGAATCGGACCTGCATATGAAGATAAAGTAGCCCGCCGTGCCATTCGCATGTGTGACCTGGCAGATCCGGAAAACCTGATGGCCCGTATTCAAAACCTGCTGCATCATCATAATGCGCTGCGCAAAGGCCTGGGCCACCCTGAAACAGCCCCGGAAGAGCTTCATCAGGCTCTTTTAGATGTCGCGCCAAAGATTTTACCTTTTATGTCGCCAGTTTGGAAAACGCTGGATGATGCCATAAAAGAAGACAAGCGAATCCTTTTCGAAGGCGCCCAAGGTGCCATGCTGGATATCGACCACGGCACTTATCCCTTTGTTACCAGTTCAAATACTATTGGCGGACAAGCCGCAGCGGGTTCCGGTCTGGGACCACGCGCACTCAACTATGTTTTGGGCATAACCAAAGCCTACACAACCCGCGTCGGCGAAGGCCCATTCCCCACGGAATTAACCGATGATATCGGAAAACGTCTGGGCGAGCGCGGACATGAGTTTGGCACTGTAACAGGACGACAACGCCGATGTGGCTGGTTTGACGCCTGTATGGTCAAGCAAGCTATTATCACCGGCGGTATCAATGGTATTGCTTTGACCAAGCTGGATGTTCTGGACGGGCTCGAAGAAATCAAAATCTGCACCGCCTATCGCTTGAATGGTAAAATCGTCCGGCATCTGCCAGCAGGCATTACCAATCAAGCCAATGTCGAGCCGATTTATGAAAGCATGCCAGGATGGTCGGGTTCGACCCGCGGCGCCCGTAGTTGGGCAGACCTGCCTGCCGAAGCAGTTAAATATGTGCGGCATGTAGAAGAGTTGATCGGCTGTCCTGTTTCCATGGTTTCAACAAGTCCCGAGCGTGAAGACGTCATTCTTATGCGCGATCCGTTTAAAGCCTAAGAGATTGAATGGGTCACTGGTCACTGGATACGAAACGACTGCCGGCTGGCGCGGTTCTGATTGTCGGAGCTGGTTTGGCTGGGCTGTACACGGCTTTAAAACTGGCGCCACGCCCTGTTTACATATTAACCTCCCGGCGTTCTGAAAAAGGGGCCGCATCCGCTTGGGCTCAAGGCGGCATCGCCGCGGCGCTCCATCCGGACGACTCACCGGCATCGCACGCCGCTGACACGATTGCGGCGGGAGATGGGCTCGTTGACGCTAATATCGCTCATATTCTAGCTACCGAGGGCCCGGACAGAGTTCGCGATCTTGCGTCGTTAGGCGTTCCATTTGATCGTAAGGATGACGGAAGTCTCTATCTTTCGCTGGAAGCCGCCCATTCCATGCCGCGCGTAGCTCGCGTGAAAGGCGATACGGCAGGTCGTGAGATAATCAAAGTTATGGTTCAACACGCCAAAGATGCCGAGCACATTACCCCCTTAATAGGTTGGAGGGCGGAAAGTCTGATTTCTGACGGTCATGGTGGCATTGCGGGCGCCCTCGCCCGCCGTGATGACGGCACCATGTTGGGCGTGGAAGCCGATGTTACCGTTTTGGCCACAGGAGGCGTTGGTGGATTATTTGGTGTAACCACAAACCCCAAAACAGCTCGAGGCGATTCATTAGGCATGGCAGCCGTTATGGGCGCCATCATGCGGGATATGGAGTTTGTTCAGTTTCATCCCACTGCTATTGATATCGGCCGTGACCCGGCCCCGCTCGCGACGGAAGCCCTGCGCGGCGACGGTGCTATTTTGATAAATAAATCCGGAGAACGGTTCATGACGCGGTATCATTCGGATGGCGAACTCGCCCCGCGAGATGACGTAGCCCGTGCCATTTTTGCAGAAATCGGAAAGGGCAATTCACCCATGCTAGATTGCCGCAAGGCCGTTGGAGACCATTTTCCAGATCACTTCCCGACTGTTTTTGAAGCTTGTATGCGTGGTGGCATTGACCCGCGCAAAGACGCTATTCCGGTTGCACCTGCCGTACACTACCATATGGGCGGAGTCGCTACAGATAGTTACGGCAAGACCTCTTTATCCGGACTCCTGGCTGTCGGCGAATGTTCAGCGACCGGCTTGCACGGCGCCAACCGGCTGGCTAGCAATTCACTATTAGAGGCCATTGTATTCGGTGGCCGGGCAGCGGCCATGCTATTGGAAGAAGACATTGAAGAGAAAAAGGCGGAAAAAATACGCTCACAACCATGGCTTGCCATGAAAAAGGAGGTTTCCCGGACCTTACGAACCGGGATGACGCAACAATGCGGGGTTCGCCGCACAGCCAAAGGACTTAACACCCTCATCGGCACAATCGATGAGCTCATCGAACAAGTTGGACGCGCTAACCCGCTAATAGCGGCACGTATGATTGCCGGAGCGGCCCTTGCCCGCGAAGAAAGCCGTGGCGGTCATTTCCGTGATGACCATCCTAATATGGATAAAAACTCCCGTTCATCCTATATAACCTATGAAATGCTGCACTAATAGAAAGTTCTATGTCTAAATATCCACCGCTTCCGCCTACCGTTATAGAACCCATTATCCGCTTGGCACTTAATGAAGATTTTGGAACTGCCGGAGATGTAACAGCGAATCTGCTGGTGCCTGAAACCGAAACGGGCCATCTTTTTTTCAAGTCACGGGCCAATGGATTTTTGGCAGGTATGCAAGCTGCAGAGATGACCTTTGGTCTGGTTGATAGCCAAACCACATTCACAGTCCACATGGAAGACGGTTCCAAAGTTAATCCCGGGGATATAATTGCTGAGGTCAAAGGCCCGGTTCGTTCTCTTTTAATGGCCGAACGGACGGCTCTGAACTTCCTGGGCCGCTTGTCAGGTATTGCAACACTAACCTCTCAATATGCTGAAAAGGTCAAACATACTCATGCCCGCATCGCAGCAACCCGTAAAACAACACCCGGACTACGGGCACTGGAAAAACGGGCTGTCCTGGCCGGGGGCGGCGCAACACACAGACAATCCTTATCTGATGCGATTATGATCAAGGATAACCATATCGCTTTGGCAGGAGGCATAGAGTCTGCCCTTACTCATATAATGGAAAATGCGGACCATATGGTACGTGTCAGCGTCGAGGTCGATACGCTAGAACAATTAGAAAAAGCACTACCATTTCATCCCCATGTCGTTTTATTGGACAATATGGGGCCGGAAACGCTTAAAAGAGCGGTTAAAATCGCTGAGGATTTTGACGGACCCAAGCCGGTTCTCGAGGCCTCTGGCGGGGTCAATTTAACCACCGTCAAAGCTATCGCGGAATCCGGAATTGATATTATTTCAATAGGTGCTTTGACGCACTCTGCGACCAATTTTGATATTGGCTTGGACGCCAACTGATTCACCTTTGTTAATCAACCTGATCAATTTGTAACTTGGGTAAAACACGTTTCTCACGTAATAATGTTTCATGAGGTTCCTGGCTGTCCTGTTCACTCTCGCTATGACCCCCCTGAGCGGGACGGCCGGAGCTTTATCCGATATTCCTCCTGATTTTTACAAGAGTGAGTCCGCGACGAGTATCGACGAATGTGGAACCATTTGTCTCGCAGATAATCGCTGCAAAGGCTATACAGTTCTTATTCCAGACACCTCGAAAAATCTGCATTTATGCTATTTCTTTGATGGAAATTCGGAGCAATCGCTTGTCAAGTTTCCACCACCAGAACCCTTAAATCTGGATCTCATTTTATCAGATCTCAATGATTACCGCGCCCAACATGGCTTAAGTCCGGTTACGCTGAATCAGCAACTCATAAGCTCATCCTTAAAACATGCCGAAGATATGGCTGGAAATGACATGGTCGAGCATGTTGGAACTGATAACTCAGCATTCACAGACCGCATGGAGGCAAATGGGTACAATTCTCATGTCGCCGGGGAGAATATTGCTGGTGGACAAGCGGCTTGGGACCAGGTCTTTAAAGACTGGCAAGAAAGCCCAGGACATAACGCAACGCTATTGCTCTCAGATGCCAGAGAATTCGGTATTGCTCAAGTCTATAACAACCAAGCCCGCTATAGCTATTACTGGGCAATGCTAATGGCCTCTCCGTTATCCGACTTATACACCGAATAAATAAAATTTAGTCATAATTTGTTCACTATATAGTTGCATTAAATTTAAAGATTCTCTGTAATAGAATTAACTTTTAGTGGGGCAATAGTGACTGGGAAACAACACACATCTTTTCTGGCAAGGCGTGTTATCGCGCAGATAAATAAGTCGTATCCAGAATCCTCAGACAATGCGGATCAAACGGCTAAAAGCTTGAGCGAAGCTATCGCATCCCTGCAACCCTTTGCGCCCGGCGCCGATGATATCAGATATATCAACAACTATCTGATCAGCCGAAAAGCCACGGATCTGGCCTGCAAAGCAGCTTGGGCATTATATAAGGATTTCGTTATAAATGGAGACGAAAACTGAGCCTTCAGTGCTTATGGTTAACTAAACGCTAATATCTACACGTAACTATTGAGGCCTAAAGATTCGCAATCGTTGAGACCTGCATGCGTGCCCTTATAATTCCGGTTATCACCACTTTCTCATTTGCATTTAGCAGCTATGCCGGTGACGTGGGCACTTATCGACCGGGGAATATTTATCTCAGCATTCCGGCTCAATCTCCGGAACAATGTGCAAACCAGTGCAGTGGCGACGCGCAGTGCAAAAGTTGGAACTTCGTAACTGTCCGGCAAAATCAGGCTGTGTGTGAGTTTAATGCTCGGAAATCAGAACCCATCGCCAGCGCCGTAAGCATTAGTGGCGACAATCCATCTGCTATTGACTCTGCCAGACTGATCCCCACTGGTCACAGAACAACACGATTGGGACATTCCAGTGCACCCCGTTTTGTCAGTCGTCCCGGTAATGTGACGCGGGTCGGGGCGGTTCCTGCCGCCCAACCTCCAGCCATTCAGCATCGTCAAAGAATAACACAACCTATACCTCAACAAGCACAATCAATAGCGGTCGTCCATCGCCCGCCGGTGCAATCTACGTCGCCGGCCCTCGCACAGCCCGGCTTCAGGCATAGCCTTGACATGTCACAAAACGCAGCTCCTGTGCGTACGGTTCAGAGACCAAACATACAGAGTTCAAACGCTCAAAGACCAGCCTCCCGAAGTCCCTTTGCCCGACGCGTACCCGCAAACAACCCATTGCCTAATGCTGGTGGAACCATCACAAATAATGCTGCGGAATCAGAATTTGCGCCAATGCTGGAAGCGGCCTCTCAGAGCCGTATAGAGCAGAACCCCATGGCGCCTGTACCGCCTAGGTCAGCTGCTGCACCAGCCAGGCCGGATATGCCGTCCTTATCTGATATTCCTCAAAACATTCTCGCTCCGTCTATTGACTCGGCATTGGCTGGCGGCCCTTTAAATCGGCCCGCGCCCAGAGGTGATGCTCTATACGGTTCTCTTTTTGATGATGTTAAGGCCCCAAGAGGTTTAACGGCTGATGATATTCCAATGGATCCGGATGCGCCAATCCCGACCGTTACATCGGTGCCGATTGAAAGACTGGATGTGGCGCCTTTTTAGAAGTTTTCATACTCTTAAATCCAGTCAGTAAGGCGACACCGGCCAGCCTGAACCAAGCAAAAACCACGAAGAATATAAACGCCGCCATTATGCCAGAAAGCGCAGCTATAGACGCTTTTTCTACGGGCATGCCCGAAAGTCTTAGTATTTCAGCGCCACCAGCTACAAATGCTATCAGAGACAAAAAGGCCCAGAACCCTTTCCAATAGAACCGTACCAGATCGGTTCCGAATTTGAACAGAGTCGGCAATAAAAACATCACACACACCAAAAAGGTTACCACCGACATTATGATTGCTGGCATATATTGTGTCATTTTGGTGTCTCCGTCTTGTATTTTAACCTTTTGGTAACGGTAAACGCAAAGCTCGGGCCAACTTGCCAAATTTTGCGAAATATTAACCAAGAAGACGCGTGTTTTGTATGATTTAGCGACAATTCAGGGCATTTAAAAAGCCACAGAAATTAGCTTGCCTTTTGAGACCTGTTTCTGTAATGAGCGCGCTGAATTTGAGAGAATCTCAAAATTACCGTCCTTTTATGTCATTGGGCGGTCATTTTTTTAAGAGAATAGCTCGTTTAGTCCTTATATATAGGACGCGACCTGAAAGGATGAGACCATGAGTGGTATCTGTTTGGACGTAGTCGTACGTGATGAAACCGGTACGGGCCCAGCCCGCGCCTCAAGACGGAATGGTGAAGTTCCTGCTGTAATTTATGGCGGAGATCTTGGACCTGTTTCGATTGCCCTGCGCAAAAACGAAGTATTGCGGGCCCTGAACTCTGGACAGTTCCTGGCGAATATGATCGAAATCTCCCACAACGGGGAGAAACAGACGGTTATTACCAAGGACGTGCAGTTCCACCCCATAACAGATATGCCTCAGCATATTGATCTGTACCGTGTGACAGAGAAGACAATTATCGATGTTGAAGTTAATGTGAACTTTGTCGGTGACGAAGTATCTCCTGGTATTAAGCGCGGTGGTATTCTGAACGTTGTACGACATGCTATCGAAGTCAGTTGCCCCGCCGGTAGCATCCCTGATTATATTACGGTTGATATCTCCGAGATGGAGATTGGTGATAGTAAACACATTAGCGAAGTAGCGTTGCCTGAAAACGTCAAGCCATCCGTCAAGCGTGATTTCACAATCGCCACAATCGTTAGCTCTCGCGCTTCCAAGCAGGCTGATGCAGGTGCTGGTGAGGGCGCTGATGAGGGTGAAGTGGCCGAAGGCGGAGACGAGTAATTCTCTCGTTTCTGAGGCGTCTCTTCCGAGGGACATATGCTTCGAGACCAGACACTGAAAACATGTTACTCTGGGTAGGACTTGGGAATCCTGGCGATAAATATGCTGGGAACCGCCATAATATTGGCTTTATGGTCATTGATGCCATTGGCGACAGCCATGGATTCTCGGATGAAAAGGCCAAATTCAAGGGCCTTATTCGTGAAGGCCATGTGAATGTAGATGGACGCCCCGTCAAAGTGCTGTTGCTCAAACCCATGACATTTATGAACGACTCCGGACGCGCCGTTCAACAGGCGATGCAGTTCTACAAAATTCCGCTGGATCAGGTTACGGTCTTCCATGACGAACTGGATTTAGCACCGGGTAAAATCCGAATGAAAACTGGTGGCGGTATCGCAGGCCATAATGGTCTGAGATCTATCCGTCAGAATGTCGGAGAAAACTTCCATCGCGCCCGACTAGGCATTGGACATCCCGGCCATCGGGACAAAGTCCACTCTTATGTCTTGTCTGATTTTGCTAAATCTGAACAAGACTGGCTTGCCGATTTTGTCGATGGCCTAGCGAGGGCAGCCGATAATCTGGCCGCTGGCGATCACGATAAATATCAGACCCGCGTTGACTTGCTCGCACCGCCCCCCGGTGCTAAGCCGCGCCGAAACTAAAACGGAACGATATCATGGGATTCAAGTGCGGAATTGTCGGATTACCGAACGTTGGTAAATCGACCCTTTTTAATGCCCTCACTCAAACAGCTAATGCTCAGGCGGCCAATTACCCATTCTGTACAATTGAACCCAATGTTGGGGATGTGGCGGTACCAGAGCCGCGGTTGGACAAAATCGCGGCCATTGCAGAGTCTGCTCAAAAAATCCCAGCCCGGATGAACTTTGTCGACATTGCGGGCCTGGTACGCGGTGCATCCAAAGGCGAAGGACTTGGCAACCAGTTTCTAGCCAATATTCGTGAAACTGACGCTATTCTCTATGTTCTGCGCTGCTTTGACGATGACGATATTACCCATGTAGACGGAAAAATAGATCCGCTTGCTGACCTGGATACCGTCCAAACTGAGCTTATGCTTGCGGATTTGGAAAGCTTGGAAAAACGTCGCCCTGCATTGGAAAAAAAATCAAAACAGAATGACAAAGATGCCAAGCTGACGCTTGAGCTAGTCGACAGGGCCATAGTAGTTTTATCTGACGGCAAACCGGCCCGTTATGCTGAAATTGACGCCGAGGAAGAGAAGGCTTGGCGTATGCTCCAACTCCTGACTGCAAAAAAGGTCATGTATGTTTGTAACGTCGATGAAGGCAGTTCTGCAGACGGCAATGCCTATTCCGCCAAGGTATTTTCCCATGCTCAAGCCGAAGGTTCTGAAGCGGTCATTATCTCAGCCCAAATCGAAAGTGAGTTGGCATTGCTCGACGGCGAAGAGCGGGACGAATATCTGGAAGCTATTGGCTTGTCCGAACCTGGTCTTAACCGCCTTATAAGAGCTGGCTATTCTCTTCTGGGCCTACAAACATATTTCACGGCAGGTCCCAAAGAATCCCGAGCCTGGACCTTTCAAAACGGTTGGGCAGCACCACGTTGTGCCGGCGTGATACATACGGATTTCGAAAAGGGATTCATTCGCGCAGAAACTATCAGCTATGATGACTATGTCACTTTGGGCGGCGAACAACCGGCAAAAGAGGCTGGTAAAGCTCGACAGGAAGGCAAAGACTATATCGTCAAAGACGGCGATATAATGCTGTTTAAGTTCAACGTATAAGCAAGTCGAAAAATTTCTAAAAATCCATGGCCATTGTATTATTAATGTGCCAGACTTCCGCTATTGAAATCAATTTGGGGAGGAACTCATGAGAAATTTAATTTTAGCCTTGGCGGCCACATCAATATTAGCGGCTTGCGGTAGCAAAGAAGATCCACGTAAAGTCTTGGTAGACAGTTGCATGGCTGAAGCCGAGGGCGCAACACAAGAAGGGTGCGACTGCGTTACAGATGCCATGGTCGACAATCTAAATGAAGACGAAATGGCTCAGGTCGTAAAAGCTATTAAAGGCGGCGGCGATACAGATGCCTTTATGGAAGACTTTATGGGTAAATTGATGACAGACCCAGAGAGACAAGAGGCCGGAATGGCCATGGGTACAGCCATGATGAGCTGTATGATGGAAATGGAATAATTTTCCATCTGTCTTTATGAATAACCCGGCTTCCGAGCCGGGTTTTTTTATGATTGAATTTAAACTGCGATACGAGTCTGTTTGATACAGCGGAAAATCTCATCCTCAGATAGATTCAGAGCGCGTCCAATTGATGCTATTCGTCTAATAAAAGCAGCGTCGCTATCCGGATTGCTGGAAATAATCTCACAGAAATCGCCAAAAATTCGATATCTTGTATTATGCGAGGCATTTCGGAATGGTCGCACGATATCTTTTAATGGGGATTTCAGATTGTCGACCTGACCAATAAACCGGCGGACATTTTGTCTGTGCGCCGCATTCATATTAAAAGTAATCTCCATTGCGGATATAACCTTACGATCGAGACGTCCGAATAGAAAATAGGCCAAATGAATCGATGTTTTCAGTTCTTCTTTCAGATCTGCGTCCGCAAATGCTGCGCTGGCCGTACCCATTACATTCTTTTTCATACCATGATCGGCAGGACCTGATCTTTTGAAAAACACCTTCATGGTGCGGATTTAAACCAGAAAGCTTAATATTAGATGCAGAAATATACGCGAAATCTCGCCAAAAGGCGCTAGAATTACGCTCAATAATATGGGAACATCGTTACAAGAATTACTTTGGAGGGATAAATGAAAAAGATTCTTATTCTGGCAGCCTCAACCGCTCTGGTTCTAGCTGCCTGTGGCAAAAAAGACGAAGCCACTGCAAAAGCAAAAGTTGACGAAGCTAAAGTCGAAGTCACTGAAACGGCCAAGGACATGGCCGAAACCAAAGCCGAAGACAGCTATGGGTCTGATTCAAAAGAGATGGACCACGCTGAAGACAAAGACAGTTCATATGGCTCAGGCACGGAAGGTGCTGCAGTCAGCGTCCTGAACGAGGACGACCGAGCTTTCATGGTCAAAAGCTGTGTAGACGACGGCTCAGCGACTGCTGATTGTGAGTGTGCTGTTGATGCCATGAACGGTTCTCTCAGTGCTGAAACAGCCAATATGTTTGTCAAAATGGGTCGACTGGAAGAAGCTGGCGACGCAGAGGGCGCTATGGAAATGATGAGCAGCATCACACCGGCTCAGCAAAGCGAGCTGATGGCTTACCTGCCAAAGATCGGTGAGTGCAATCCAGAGATGTTACAAAAAATGATGGGCGGCTAATCCACCCAACGTCTAACGACATAAACCCGCCGCAAGGCGGGTTTTTTTATTGTTGATTTATTTAACTGGCCAAGGAGTCCGCGTTTCGAGAATGTCGACCTCATCGCCACGGACCACCTCCCCTGTCTTTCTGACAATGGCATTCCAACCAAATAGAACACCTTTGATACGATCGTCACCGGATCGTCTCTGATCTATCAAAGCCTTCATGGTTTCAGGGCGCTCGGCCTGTCCGTTTTCAGGGTTGAGGGTCGTGACCTGACAGCGCGTGCAAGGCTTGACTAATTCTATTTCGACCGCCCCAACTTGCAGGCGGTGCCAATTATCTTCCTGCCATGGTGTTTCACAGTCTATGACGATATTAGGTCTGAACTGGGTCATTTCCAACGGAATGCCTGCCCTTTGCGATAAAGCCCGCAGAGATCCGGTTGTGGTTATCAGGAGTGGGTAGCCATCGGATAGACTCACATCTGTATCGGCCCAGCTTCCACTGGTTTTTCGGCTCGTTTGCTTATCCATCCGTACCAACGATACCGGTTGTTCCATAAATTCAGACAGGGCATTATTAATGGCGGCACTAGCATATTCCACGTTAACATTATCATTCCAAACACGACATAAGCGCCGCTTTCCAGACCAGGAAGCCACAATCCGACGTCCATCGATGACTAGTACCAATTTGCTGTCAATTATTGCCGTGCCGATCAGCGCCATGTTTCCATGGGTTCTTTGCGTGAGAAATGTGCCTTGACTGTCGACAATCATAGCACGACGGTCCCAGGTCAGACCACGGTGCTCAGCATGGGACGAAGTAAGCGCAATACCACGGCAGGATTTGACCGGATATATATGCAACGACGCGACTGTCGGCATTATTTCTCCAAATGTTTCCGTGAAGAAAGTTGAAGCAATTTCCCATAGCCGAATTTGATCATAAAAAACTGCAGAATAAGGATCATGGGCAACACCCAGGCAATAATTTTCACAAAGGTTGGATCGGTTAAAACCGATCGGTCAAAAAGCTCTGAGCCTGCCGGGGATTGGAGTAGAGCGACGAATAACAATCCGTTTAAGATGACCACAATCAGAAAACCCATAATGGTCAATTTCCATATTTCCGACTTGGTCGGTAAACGATTATAGGATTTCACAATTCGCTCACCAGTGAGAAGGGCTGCAAGCATTGGCATGGCTGTCGACATGCCTGTCATACTCATATCCTCCGGCAGGAAATGAGCGATCACCATCAGCAAAACACTCAATAAAAGGAAGAAACCAAAAAATAAAAGACTATACCGACGTAGGTCGATGGGCGTTTCATCGACCATTTAATGACCTTCAAATTCAACAAGGGTTGTTACAGGAACATCCATGGCTTCAATGCGCTTTCTTCCGCCCAGATCTGGCAAGTCAATTACGAAGGCCGCACCAATCACGTTTGCGCCGGCCTTGCGTAAAACTTTGATAGCCGCCTCCGCCGTACCGCCGGTCGCAATCAAATCATCGATCAGTAATACCTTCTCCTGCCCCCTTATGGCATCGGCATGCATTTCTAAAATATCAGTTCCGTATTCCAATTCATAATCCTGTTCATAGGTATCAAAAGGTAACTTCCCTTTTTTGCGGACCGGGACGAAACCCGCATTAAGCTCATAGGCGACAGCTGCGCCGAAGACGAAACCGCGCGCTTCGATGCCGACAACGTTATCGACAAAATCATCCTGATAAGGCGCGGCTAATTGTATAACAGCTTCGGCAAACCCGCGGCGGTTAGTCATCAACGTCGTGATGTCGCGGAACATAATGCCCGGCTTGGGGAAGTCAGGAATCGTACGGATGGTGTCTTTCAGGTTCATTCGCTCAAACTTTCTACGGCCGTCTCAATCGCAAGCCCCATCTCCAAGTCAATGCGGCGGAGATAACCCATATTTTCGGGTTTTTCTGTCACAGGCGAGCGGTAGATAAAAGCCCGCCCTAAATGAATACCCAATAAATAGTTTTTATCCGCTTGCGCTACGGAAACCGGCGAACCTGATTGCCCAGGTATAGCCCGGCAATCATGGGTCAGAATATTGGTATTAGACATGCCCAAGCGCATGCCTGAATAGACCCGACAACTTTGATGGCTATAACCCAAGCCTCTAGCTTTAGGGAACGTGACCTCAAGATGGTCATTGTCCGACAACAAATGCGCATCGATTATCGCTAGAGAAAATCGAATATAGTCGGCCTTTTCAATTTTCCGCACCTTAATCACGGCCCAGTCAGATGAGCTTCCGGCTTTATAATCCGGTGAAAGAACAGCGCCTTCAACAAAAATTGGCTGGCCCTTCAGGCCCAACACAAAACAACTCTCTCCGTTTTCAAAAAGAGACTGTTTAATCCCGTGGGCGGTCGTCAGCCCATAATCAAAATCTCTCGAGTCAGTCTCCATAAGGGCAACTTTTGAACCGTAATGTTCGCCATTACCGGCAGGGCAATAAAGGCTCATTGTTGTGGGGTCAGCGGGTTTAGATGTTTGTAAACTCGTTAAATCCTCAATAAAAAGAGAGGCTTGCGTGGCCGTCGAGGCCAAGAGGCATAAAGCAATGCCAGATATGGTGATTTTGCCAATCTTCACCGGTTAACCGCATCTGTTTCAGGCAAGACATGTTCTTCGGCAAACGCCATCATTTCCCAGTTTTGGAAGTCAGGATCAGCCATCAACTCAGAAATATAGGTATCGGCACGTACACTACGCGGGAGGTCATATGATGTGAAACGCGTCGCTACAGGTGCGTAGAATGCGTCAGCAATCGACCAGTCATTAAACAGAAACGGCCCGTCATGTTTGGACAAAAGCTCACACCACATATCGTCAATTTCCTTTGCATCATCCAGGCAGTCTTGTGGCACAGGGAGAGACGTCCGGCGGCGCAAATTCATCGGCGCCTCCCGACGAATGGCACCAAAACCCGTATGCATTTTGCGCACGACCTCGCGGGCCAGCTCTTTGTCTTCGGGATTTTTGGGCCAAAGATTTGGAACGGCCTTAGCTGCAAATTCGCTTATCGCCAGACTATCCGGGATTTTGTCTTCGCCTACCTGTAATACGGGTACTGTGCCCGCATCGGATAAGCCCAGAAGTTTGTTCTTATATCCGGGAATATCCAGATCGATAACTTCGACATTGAAAGGCAGCTCCGCCTTTGTAAGAACTAGCCATGGCCGGAGGGACCAAGAGGAATAATTATAATTTCCAATATGGAGGGTCAGTGGTGATTTCATGCCCCTTGATAACTTTCACACCCACAACTGTCACTCGAAATATTGTTTTTCAAAAAGCTCCAAAACTCCGTTTAACCGACTATGTAAAAATGTGAGTACCTGCTCCCGAATTTCGATGGGGACGCCGCCGTAAAATGCCTCTGCAATGCTACCCGTCATACAGGCGATCGTGTCACTATCACCTCCTATAGAGATGGCGTTTCGAATAGCATCTTCGAAATCTGTCGCTTCCAAAAACGCAACAATAGACTGAGGTACAGATTGCTGACAGGTGGCGTAAAACTGATAGTCGTCTCGAATTCCATCTAACGTAAATTCCAGATCATATCCCAAATCTGATGCAAAGGCGCGAATGTCATCTTTGTGACTACCTTTTCGCGCCAGATATACAGCACCAGCAATAGCCTTCGCCCCCTTAATACCTTCGGGATGATCATGTGTCACCGCGGCCGTTTCTTCGGCCTTTTCCAAGACATCGTCTAAGGAGTCATATGCCCACCCCACCGGACTAACGCGCATGGCAGAACCATTTCCAAAGGAGTTGTAGCCCCTCGTTTCCGTCGACATGGCCCAACGGGAAAACATAAACCCGTAACCAGCCCTCGGGTAAAAGTGGTAAAATTTTTTGATATTTTCGGAAAATGGCCGGTCATGTAAAATAGCATCTGC
>JAHDEZ010000030.1 GCA_020628425.1 Hellea sp.
GGAAAATACGGACATGATGGATGCAGCCGAGCGCTTTCACCTGCTCAGGGTGGAAGATGTCATGGTGCCGCGTGCCAATATCATAGCCATTGATATGAATACCGGATTGCATGAGCTCTCCAAGGCTTTTCAGGATGCCGGGCACTCGCGCCTACCCATTTACAAAGAAACCCTGGATGAGCCGGTTGGCATGGTCCACATCAAAGACATCTTACCGTATCTGATGCTCAATGCCCGGGGCCGGTCAGCCAAAACCTATAAGGACCGGAAGATCCTCAATACGGTCAAGCGTCCGGTATTATTTGTGCCGCCCTCTATGTTGGCGCAGGACCTGCTCAAACGCATGCAGGCGCGCCGTATCCACATGGCCATTGTGGTTGATGAATATGGCGGGACGGACGGCATTTTGACCATTGAAGATCTAGTCGAACCGATAGTCGGTGACATTGACGATGAGCATGACGAAGACGAGCCTCAAATCAAGACAGTCAATAAAGGAAATAAAACTCACTGGCTGGCCGACGCTCGCGTCACCATTGAGGATTTCGAAGAAATGATTGGTCGGGACTTTGCCTCGGCTGACGAGGAGGACGAAGTGGATACGCTGGGCGGGCTGGTCTTTACCCTGGCGGGCCGCGTTCCAGAGCGCGGGGAGATCATTTATCATCCGGACGGTCTGGAGTTTGAAATTATTGATGCTGATCCTCGACGTGTAAAATCTGTCAAAGTGCGACTATTGTCGAAATCAGCCCTGGAAAAAGCTCAAAACGCCCAAGCCGCTGAATGACCCGCTTAACGAGTTTCATCGATAAAATCGCAGGCCTGAAGTTCTGGCAACATATGCTTGTTTGCCTGTTGATCGGCATTGTGGGAATTTTCGGACACGCGCCATACTTTTTCTGGCCAGTGGCAATTTTCATGTTTGCGCTTTTGATCCGGTTGATCGTGATTGCGCCGACTCCCGGGCGGGCTTTCTGGACGGCACAGTGGTTCGGGACCGGATATTTTGCCGGTCAGGTCTATTGGGTGGCGGCGGCCTTCTCCGCCCGGGGCGAAGAGTTTGTCTATATCATGCCTTTTTTGTTAGGGGGGTTGGCTCTGATTCTGCCATCCTTCTGGAGTCTTGGCAGCCTGTTCTATAAAAAATACCTGTCTCAAAGTCACCTTCCTTATCTTATGGTTGCTGTTGTCCTTTTCTTTGGCGAATGGATGCGGGGACATCTGTTTGGTGGATTCCCGTGGGATTTGCCGGGCTATATTTTCGAAGCCGGCAGCGCCATGTCACAATCGGCCAGCGTTCTGGGTATTTATGGTTTGTCATATGGCGTTCTTATCGCTGCCGCTTTGCTGGCCTGGGCGTGTTGGGAGAACGCCGCTCGAATTGGTATTATTATGTCAGTGCTCTTGGCAGCGAATTTTGGCTTTGGGGTTTTGCGTTTGCAGACTGCAGAGGTTCAATTTGTGGACAATGTCAATCTACGCATTGTCGCCGTCCCGTTTTCCCAAAAGGAAAAACTAGGCGTATATGGGGTTGCTCCTCGCATCGTACAGGAACACATCAATCTGACGGCTTCACCGGGACTGGAAAATGCGACTCATATAATCTGGCCGGAAGGTGCCTTGTATCCTTCTTTTGAAGATTGTGGTGATGTGCGGCGTATGACGCAACTTAGATCCATAATGGGAGCCATGTTCAGAAGTACCGGGTCAAAACCGCCGGTTTGGTTGGTCAATAGTAACCGGGTTATTGGTCCAGAAAGCTGCGGTGACGCTGAAGATGTTTATAATTCTACGGCGGTCATGTCTTTTGATCGCGATGGAGTTGGAGAGGTCCTATCTGTTTCGGACAAAAAGCGCCTCGTTCCATTTGGTGAAATTATTCCAGGCGGAGAATTCATTGAAAAACTGGGGGCGCGCATTGTCGCGTCGAATGTCAGCTCTTTTACACCTGCCAAGATCAAAACGATTTCGGATATACCGGGACTTCCGCGCGGAAGTATTCAGATTTGCTATGAGGCTATTTTTTCTGGTCTAACGCCTAGACCGCAGGACGGTAAAGTCGAGTGGATACTTAATCAATCCAATGATGCCTGGTTCGGGCCGGATATCGGGCCTCAGCAACATGCTAATATCGCGCGTTACAGGGCTATTGAAGAAAGAGTCCCTGTTATCAGATCCGCCGCCAATGGCTATTCTGGCGTCATAGACCCCTATGGCCGTTTCATTGAATTTGCCGCGCCAGGGGAAAAGCGGGCGATTGATTCTCGCTTACCGCGAGCAATAGGCAAAAGTTTTCCATTTAAATGGATCAATAGAGCATTGTTCTTGCTAACGCTAATGATTCTCATTATACCCCCGTTCAGATTTAAACGTTCTCTTGGGGCGAACGGGTGAGTTGTTACATAAATATGATAAACCGATTGTGATGTGGTTATTCAAGGCATAATCGGAAACGAGGAGCTTGGTTTATCATGAACACTTCTAAACACGCCCCACGAGCGGCGAGTTCTATTGACGTGCATGTCGGAACACGAATCCGATTACGACGTAAAACGCTGAAAATGAGTCAGGAACAGCTGGGTGAGCAGCTTGGTATTACGTTCCAACAAGTCCAAAAATATGAGCGGGGCACGAATCGTGTTGGCGCCGGCAGATTATGGGATATCTCTAAGGTGTTGGATGTACCTGTGCAGTATTTTTATAATGGTTTGCCCGACGCTGTTGATGGGGAACATGTGGATCCACCTGAAATCTACGAGTTTATCAACAGCTCGGATGGTGTGGCTTTGGCCATGGCTGTTACCCAGATCAAGAATAAAGCGGTTCGCCGCCAAATACTCGAACTGGCCAGATCTCTGGCGGCTCAGGAAAACGACTAGTATTTATGTCTGATACGGTCGGAGCACGTCCGCGGCTTTATGGCCGCTCCAAAGGTCGTCCGCTTCGACCGCATCAGCAAAGGTTAATGGATGAACTCTATCCGGTAGTTCGGGTGGAGAACCAGCCGAATATGTCTGAATTCAAAGAAGTTTGGATGGAAATTGGATTTGGTGGCGCCGAACATCTATTACATTTGGCGCAAGGAAACCCCGAGACCGCTATTATTGGAGCTGAGCCATTTCTAAATGGCGTTGCGAAAGCGGTCGGCGGAATCCATGATTTCGGACTTAAAAATCTGTTTCTTCATCATGGGGATGCCCGAGATGTCATGGATAGCTTTTCCGATCATTTGCTGTCTCGACTCTATATTCTATTCCCAGATCCGTGGCCCAAATCCAGACATAACAAGCGCCGGATTATTAACGAAGCTTTCCTTGAGGATGTTAGTCGCGTGCTCAAGCCCGGGGGCACGCTTTATTTTGCCAGCGATATTATAGATTACGTGGACTGGACCGTAACCCGTCTGAACCAAAACGGCCGTTTCAGCCTGGTCATCGAAAGCCCGTCCGCATGGCGGGAACCCTATCCGGGTTGGCCCGGTACACGTTATGAATCCAAGGCCATCAAGGCCGGGCGTCCGTGTCATTATCTGAAATTTCGACACGCCGCTTAATTGCTCTTGCCAAATGGTTTCGGCTTGCCTATATAGGCGCCAACAATCGCCATAGCGTCAGGAACGCTAACAGGCGGCCTCAGAAGGGGCCGTTTTTTTATGGCTTAAAAGTCGAAAGGCAAAGATGAAAACTAAGACGGATATGGATGCCCGTATTCTGGCCATTGCCGAGCCTATCGCAGCCGATTTGGGCCTGCGGATTGTGCGTGTGCGGGTTATGGGCGGCAAGCGATCCACCGTTCAAATCATGGCAGAGCGGGTTTCTGACGGTTTGATGGATGTGGATAATTGCGCGGATCTGTCGAGGGCTCTTTCATCGGCTCTGGAAGTCGAAGATCCTATTCATGATGCCTATGTGTTGGAAGTGTCGTCTCCAGGGCTGGACCGACCGTTGACGGATCCAGAGGATTTTGAAACCTATGCCGGGTTTCTGGCCCGTATTGAACTGGATCGATTTGTTGAAGGACGTAAACGCTTTCGCGGCATATTAGCTGGATTTGAAGGCGAGAATATTGAAATTGATTTGGACGGTGAAGAGGACCGGGCGGAAATTCCATTTGCGTGGATTAGCGACGCCAAGCTCCTTATCACCGATGAACTTATTGCAGCGGGTCAAGAGAAAAAGTCCGCTGCCAAAACTGAATAGCGCTCAAAATAGCACTCAAAGGGAGATAGTTATGTCAACAGCAGGAATCAGTGCCAACCGTTTGGAGCTTCTGCAAATCGCCAGCGCGGTTGCGCAGGAAAAAGCCATCGAAAAAGAGGTTGTGCTGCAAGCCATCGAAGAAGCCATTCAACGGGCTGCCCGTCTGAAATATGGCAGTGAGTTGGATATCCGTGCCAAGCTGGATCCGGTTACCGGTCATATGGACCTGCGCCGTGTAATTACAGTGGTGGAAGAGGTTGAAAACGAAGCGACTGAAATCGAGTTGGCGACAGCCAAAATGGATCACGCAGAAGCCGAAATCGGCTATGAAATTTCTACCCCTCTGCCGCCCATCGAATTTGGGCGGGTTATGAGTCAGCAGGCCAAGCAGACTATCGTTCAAAAAGTTCGCGAAGCTGAGCGTGCCCGTCAATATGACGAGTTTAAAGATCGCGTTGGGGAGATCATCAACGGTATCGTCAAGCGCGTTGAATATGGGCACATCATTGTGGATCTGGGTCGTGCGGAAGGTGTTATCCGCCGGGAAGAAACCCTGCCGCGCGAAAATGTCAAAGGTGGCGACCGCATTCGTGCCTATATTCTTGAAGTTCGTGAAGAACCACGTGGCAGTCAGATTTTCCTGTCTCGCGCTCATCCGCAATTTATGGCGCAGCTTTTCTCTCAGGAAGTGCCAGAAGTTTACGAAGGTATCATCCAGATCGTCTCTGTGGCCCGTGATCCGGGCAGCCGGGCCAAGATCGCCGTTTATTCAAATGACAATTCTATCGACCCGGTTGGCGCTTGTGTGGGTATGCGCGGCTCCCGCGTACAAGCGGTTGTGAATGAGTTACAGGGTGAACGTATTGATATTATTCCGTGGACTGATGATGCGGCCACATTTATCGTCAATGCTTTGCAGCCAGCTGAAGTTACCAAGGTTGTGATTGACGAAGACGATAACCGTATTGAGGTCGTCGTACCAGATGAGCAGTTATCATTGGCTATTGGACGACGTGGACAAAACGTTCGCCTGGCGTCTCAGCTCTCGGGTTGGGCAATTGATATCATGACGGAAGAGCAAGAATCCGAGCGTCGCCAGAGAGAGTTTGCAGAGCGTTCTGAGTTGTTTATGAGCGCGCTGGATGTGGACGAAATGATTGCGCAGCTTCTGGTGGCTGAGGGCTTTGAAACACTCGAAGAAGTTGGCTATGTTGCTTTGGACGAAATCACCTCTATCGAAGGATTTGATGAAGATACGGCCGTTGAGCTTCAAACCCGAGCTCGCGAATTCCTAGAGCGTCAAGCTCAGGAACAGGATGAAAAACGGAAGGAAGCCGGTGTAGAAGACGCGGTCCTGGAGATCGAAGGTGTTACGCTACCAATGGCCGTCAAATTTGGTGAGCATCAGGTGTTGACTGTTGAAGATGTTGCCGGTCTCATTCCTGACGATTTGCGTGGTTATACTGAAACCAATAAGGCCGGCGAGAAAGTCCACGAAGAGGGCATTCTCGAAGGCTTTGGGTTGTCTAATCAGGCCGCGACGGATTTGATCATGCAGGCTCGTGTTCAGGCCGGATGGATTGATGCTTCAGAGCTGGAGCCAGAAGTCGAAGAAGAGGAAGTCAGCGATGAACCAACGGCAGAAAGCGTATTTGAGGCCTAATTGAACGCTGCAGCTTCTATATCATCTGATTCACAAATGGATCCAAAACCGGACTTGGAAATGCCCATGCATAGCCGCACGGAGCGACGTTGTGCGGGTACAGGCGAGATTTGCGCCAAAGCGGAGATGATCCGCTTTGTCAGAGGCCCGGACGGCGAGCTTGTCCCTGATATCGGGGAAAAGCTGCCGGGACGCGGTGTATGGGTCCAGGCAACTCGGGAAGCCTTTCAATCCGCCTGCAAAAATGGTGGGTTTAAACGCGGTTTGAAGTCAGATGTAAGAATCGACCCGAATTTGGAGAATTTGACTGAGCGCCTGTTGAAATCTCGAGTTTTGGCTTTGCTGACTATGGCGCTAAAGGGTCGGCAGGCTTATATAGGATTTGATCAGGTCAAATCGGCTGCCCAGTCAGAACGATTATCATGGCGGGTCGAAGCCTCAGACGGTTCAGAAGGCGGACGTGGAAAAATTCGCGCGCTTTCCAAAGCCGTCAGCCGGGAATTCGGTGAAAAAATCATTCCTGTTATAGGTTGTTTTTCCAGCGATGAGTTAGGCGCGGCTTTTGGACGGGAAAGCATTGTCCACGCTGTCGTCAAATCCGGCCATATGAATGCGGCGATTAACCGGGCAGCAGCCCGCTTGGCCGGATTTTGCGAATTAGTGCCCCAAAACTGGCCAGATAAGCGCCATGAGACGGCTAAATTTAATACCCGTTTATCGGGCGATAAAGGTTGAAAGTCATAGGTTTGTCGTTAGAAGGGCAACCCAAGTGAGATTGAATGAGCGATACGAACGATAAAAGACCGGCACCTAGAAAGCCGCTGACACTTAAAAAGACGGGTCCCGGTGGGACGCGCTCCTCTTCGAGTGGGCGGATGAAATCTGTTGTCGTCGAGAAGAAGAAGAAAAAACTGATTGGTGTTCCTGGTGCCAAACCGGCTCCATCCGCCCCAAAAGTGCCAAAACCCGTCCCGGAAGCCCCAATTGATGAAGTGGCGGAACAGGCTAGGAAACTTGGTTTATCTAAATCCGAATATGTCAAACGTCAGGATGCATTGAACTCAGCAGCTGCCGAACAGTCCAAACGTGAAGCCTTGCGCAAAGCGGAAGAGGATGAGCGCAAGCGTCGGATGGAAGAAGAGAAAAAGGCGTTAGAGGCCAAAAAGCGCGCCGAAGAAGAAGAAGAGATGCGTCGCCTTGCCAAAGAAGAGGAAGAGCGTCAGCGGGCTGAAGAAGAAGCCGCTCGTCGTGCACCAACGGTTGCACAGAAACTTCTGGCCGAAGATGAAGCGCCATCAGACAAAAACGCTCTTGAGCAGGCCGGTGGTCGGATCAAGAAGAAGCGGTCTGGTGGACCCAAGGCCAAAACCTCGTCGAAATCAACAGATCGTCGTCGCAAGGGTAAGCTGACGATTGTTAGCGCTCTCTCGGGGGATGAAGAGCGTCAAAGATCCTTGGCGTCATTACAACGGGCCCGAGAACGTGAAAAAGAACGTCAGCGCGGCGGCGAAAAATTAAAAGTCGCTCGCGAAGTTGTTATCCCTGAATCAATTACCGTTGGCGATTTGGCCAACCGGATGGCAGAACGGACAGCTGATGTTGTCAAATATCTGATGAAGCAGGGCACAATGGCTACGGTAAACGATACGCTGGATGCAGATACCGCTCAGCTAGTCGCTGAAGATTTTGGTCACAACGTTAAGCGGGTAGCTGCAGCCGATGTTGAAGATGACTTCATTGATGTCGCCCCAGAGGATGAAACAAACCTGAAGTCCCGCGCGCCAGTTGTCGCGGTGATGGGCCACGTTGACCATGGTAAGACATCTTTGTTGGATGCATTGCGAGCTACGGATGTGGCGGGCGGCGAAGCCGGTGGCATCACGCAACATATCGGTGCCTATCAGTTAAAATTGAAATCCGGCGACGCGATAACAGTTTTGGACACGCCTGGCCACGCAGCCTTCTCGGCGATGCGCTCGAGGGGCGCTGACGCTGTTGATATTGTGGTGTTAGTTGTTGCTGCCGATGACGGCGTAAAGCCGCAAACTATCGAGTCAATTAAGCATGCGAAAGCGGCTGGAGCGCCGATTATTGTCGCCGTCAATAAGATGGACACATATGAAGCGGATGCGCGCAAGGTTGAGACTGAGCTTTTGCAGCATGAAATTATCACTGAGTCCATGTCCGGTGAAACACAATCCGTGCATGTATCGGCCCTGAAGAAAACCGGACTAGATGAACTGGCGGAAGCCATTTCCTTGCAGGCTGAGCTGATGGACCTGAAAGCGAACCCAGATCGGGATGCTGATGGTCTCGTCATCGAATCCCGAATTGAAAAGGGTCGCGGTGCTGTCGCGACGCTTTTGGTCAAACGCGGCACGCTTAAGCGCGGCGATATCGTTGTGGCCGGTAATTACTGGGGTAAAGTTAAGGCTATGATGGATGAGCGTAATGCTCAGCTCAAATCTGCCGAACCGTCAATTCCAGTAGCTGTTATGGGCTTTGACGGCGCTCCCGCTCCGGGTGAGCCATTTGCTGTCGTCGATAGCGAAGCCAAGGCGCGCGAGATTACAGAATATCGCATCCAAAAAGCTAAAGACGATGCGTCCAGCAAGCCGTCTGCTATGGCGTCCATGGAGCAAATGATGGCTAAGCTCCAAGGTAAAGAAATCAGCGAAATGCCAGTTCTTGTCAAAGGTGACGTCCAGGGCTCTGTTGAAGCGATTAAGTCATCCGTCGAAGGTGCGGGTAATGATGAAGTCACGGCTAAGGTCATTCATGGTGGTGTCGGCGCTATCAGCGAGTCAGATGTCTTGCTGGCGAAAGCATCTTCCGCGCCGATTCTAGCTTTTAATGTTCGACCCAACCGTCAGGCTAAAGATCTGGCTGAACGTGAGGGTGTTGAAATTCGCTATTACTCGATCATTTATGCGTTGCTAGACGATGTCAAAGGCGTGCTGCAAGGCATGCTTGAACCAGAAAGACGTGAAACCTTTATCGGTTATGCTGAAATCCTTGAAGTCTTCAATATTTCTAAGGTTGGCAAAGTCGCCGGCTGTCGGATTACCGAAGGCCGAGTGGAACGCGCCTGTGGCGTGCGCTTGCTCCGCGACAATGTTGTGATCCATGAAGGCATGCTCAAGACATTGAAACGCTTCAAGGATGAAGTCGATAAGGTTCAAGCCGGTATGGAATGCGGCATGGCTTTCGAGAATTACGAAGATATTCGTAAAGCCGATCAAATTGAGTGTTTCACTGTTGAGTATGTGGAACGTAAGCTAGACTAAGCCCGTTAACTTAAAATTTTCTAGTTGGTAACGCTCTTTCAATCTGTTTGAGCTATCAAACGCTTGATCGTGGGGCGATTAAAGCGACTGGAGAATCGTCAAGTGAACAATATAGCAAGACGCGTAAGCGGATTTCTTGAATATGCACGGTCAAACTCAATCTTTGGATTGTTTTGTATAAATTTATCGAGCGAGTCCTAGTCCAGCCATGTTCCAGACTGCCTTGAAGTCTTTTCTAAGGGCTAGCGCATGCTTGGCTGCTGTAGGCCTGACCCACTCCGCTTCATTGGCGGGTGAGTTTAATATGAGCTGGACAAGTCTTGACTGGCCAACCGATTCTACTGGGCCAGTTACTTTTACTATCACAGATGAATACGGATATGAAATTCAGCTGCGAATAGGGATTACCCGGATAGGTGGAACGGCTTTAACTGGATTTCCAGATGATTTGACTGTTTCAGGTTCTAACGAATTTGGAACAATTGAAAGCCTTTGGACCGTATGGGATGCTGGTTTTGGAAATGGCAGTATTGGAGATAGTACGAATACTATTAACATTGAAATCCTGAATGGGGGTGTCCCGTTATCGGTTGACCAGTTGGTTTTTGAAGTGTCCGACATTGATGCAGTAGATAACAATGCTACTTCAGATCGGTGTGATTTTGTGACTCTGACAGGGAATGCCGGGTCGCCTTCTTTAAGTTATAAAGCCAATGACCTGTCCTTACGCAGCGTTCGTATCGGGCCAATAACCGGTTCCGGAGCGACGGGCACGATAGGTTCAAATCAGGCACAGTGTATTTATAATATCGGGGCGACAACTTCACCAAGTTCAAATGGCGACGACAATGGAACGATCATTGCCGACTATCCCGCAGGAACACACTCGGTTTCAATTGCTTATGATGAGTCTATAGCCAATGTTTTAGGGCTCACTAATGTTGACCCGGCAGCACGGGGAATAGGTGTTTTTGCAGGGTCTATAGCGACGGTAAATGCCGAAATTTCCCTTGAAAAGACCTCGACATTAAGTTCTTTTGCGGCTGTTGGGGATGTTATTCCTTACACATATACGATTACTAATGATGGCCCTCTGCCAATAAACGCCTCACAGAATATAGTCATTCAGGACGACAAAATCGGTGAGTTTACCTGTGGTAACATTTCAAGCGCAATTCCTGTTGGAGGGACTCACCAATGCACGGCGAATTACACCGTGACTGCAACCGATGTAACAGCGGGGGAAGTTACAAATATTGCAGTCGCCGGCGTTGGCACAGGAAGCCAGTCGTTCTCGACGCGTTTGCAGTCCAATGTTGATCAGGTTACGGTCACGGCCTCGACGCCAGGCAAACTAACTTGTCCGGCTGGGATGAGTGCTATATCGGCTTCTGGAAATGCTGATGGCGTTATCGTCTCAGCGTTGAATAGCGCCCAGGCGCTGGGTACCCCTGAATTTACTGGAACTATTGCTAATGATGGAAACTCGGCCCGTTTGATAAATTCTAGTCCGACTTTGGTTTTAGATTTGTCAGATACAGTTCCGGGCAATGCTATATTACCTTTGACGATTGCGCGAAATAATACCGGCGGCAATTATACTATTTCGACTTCATTGGATAATTTTACTTTTACGACGGTCGGAACATTCAGTGGCGGCACGCTTGACCAGTTGCAGCTATACAATGTGACCGTCCCGGGAAACGGTGCGCGATATGTTCGGTTTCAGCGCAACTCAGGATCTCTCTGGGTGGCAGGCATTGCCTATAGCGATATCTGTCAGACCTCCGCGAGTCTGACAGGGTCTAAATCTGTTAATGTCTGGGATCCGCAAGGAATTGGACTTTACGCTGTTCCGGGAAATGATGTGATTTACTCGATTACGGGCTCAAATTCAGGTGAGGGGTCTACAGATGTAGACTCGGTCGTGCTGATTGACACGATGCCAGCCGAGGTATCCTTCTTTAATGGGGATATCGATGACGGTGGACCAGAAACAGATCCGGTTACTTTCTCCCAATCGACAGGGGCTGGGCTAACGTTCTCTTATGCGACGGATGTTGGGTACTCGAACGCAACCACTCGTCCAGCGAACTTTAATGAATGCAATTATCTACCGACATCAGGTTACGATGAGACGGTGACATTTATTTGTTTTAATCCAAAGGGCGCCCTGACGGCAGGTGATCCCGATCCTAATTTTACCGTCTCATTTCGGGCTCGGATTCGTTAAATAAGTTAACCGAAGTTACATCCCTTTTTAACAAACTATTTACCATCTAAACCGTTGTTTTATTGCGTATTTCGATAAAAATTTAACGTCCGTTTAAGAGAAAAATTATGTTTCATTAACCCTTCTCTTAAGGGTCATATTAATCATTATTCAGTAGTTTGCCCTCACCTAGAAAAACAAGGGAATGGGAATAATGACGAAAACAAAAACAATAATGAAAGCATTATTCGGGGCGACGGCTCTGACAGCTTTCACCGTGGGATCGGCATCTGCTGGTGGCACTGCAGCGGGTACAAATGTTCAAAACACATTTACCCTCGATTATCAGGTCGGCGGTGTCGATCAGCCAACGATCGATAACACGGGTTCACCAACAGAATTTACAGTTGACCGCTTGATTGACCTGACGGTTGCATCCAATGGCGACACAACCGTTGCGCCAGGAGCTCTCGATCAACAATTGGTTTTCTCTGTCACTAATGATGGTAATGATACACAGGCTTATGATCTAAGTGTTGTTGACGAAACAGGTGATGAATTTAGCGCATCAGGCGTTACCGTATTCTATTATGTTGATGACGGCGATGGTGTGTTTGAGCCAGGTGGCGATGATGGCGCTCCAATTGCTTATAACGGCACAAGCACGGGTGACGTACCTCCGGATGCGACTCTTTGGGTTGTCTTAGAGGGTGATATCCCGTCCTCTGTGACTGATACTGACACAGATGATTTGTCTCTTGTAGCGGATACATTGGAGCCGAGCACATCAACTAATGCCGGCACAGCCGTCACAGGCGATAGCGATGGTAATACTCTAACGGGTGACGCTGAGAACGTTCTGGCTGACGGTAGCGGAACATCAAACGAAGGTGCCAATCAGGGTGATCACTCTGCATCAGCCACCTATATCGTTGCATCCGCTGAGGTTTCAGGTGTGAAAAATGTTTCTGTATTCTCACAAGACGGTACAGGATGCGCCACTATTCCGGGGTCTCCGGCTTCCGGCGCTCAATACTCTGTTCCTGGGGCTTGTGTCGAATACACAATTACAGTCGAGAATACCGGTGGTACGGCTGCGAGCAGCATCGTCATCAACGATATTTTAGATGATAACCTCGAATTCGTCGCGGCGTCTGCGACCGGATTTACGGGCGGCGGATTCTCATCTCCAGCACTTCCGTCTGCGAATACGGATTGCTCCGGCGGTGTCTGCGAAGTCAATTTCGCGGGTGGTACACTGGCGGCTGGTTCAGTTGCGACACCTACAACCGGTGTTGTGACTATCCGGGCTCTGGTCAAGTAAGATCTAAGCACTCCTTTCCTGCGGCTTCGGCCGCAGGACATTCCATTGATTGGGGCAATGGGCACATGGGTACCGCCATCAAGAGCGGACAGGTGAATGGGTAGAAGTCAAAAACATATAACCGCTTTCGCGGCGTTGACGACGGGTGTTCTGGTATTGAACGGTGGGGTCGTGGCTCATGCTGATAATTTCGGCACGGTCGTTCCCAATATCGCTGAAATCAGTTACACGGTTGGAACCGAACAGCACACTGTTGTGACCAATGAGGTCGTGTTTACAGTTCAAGCGCCGGTGGATAACAATCCGACTATCGAATTTTTTCGTTACGCGCCTAATGCATCTGCTCCTCTACAGGCTTTTCTAAACGGGTCTGAATACGCCCCGTCTGGTGACCTCAACGGACCGTTTACGGATACGGGTGAACCTCTGAATACGGGTACTTTGCTGGATCTATCTGGGCCAGTCCCTGTCATCCCAACTAATTCATATCTATCCGGCGAGCTGATGTTCGTTCGGGTTACAGACTCTGGTGCTAATCAAAACTCGGCTGAGATTGATACATTGGTCATCACGGTTGAAGCCGAAAACGGTGATATTATTGTTCTACGGCTTTATGAGTCAGGACCGGACACCGGAGAATTTTGGGCTTACATGCAGTCCAGCAATACGGCCACGGCGCAGCATGACGCTGTCATTACGGCCGCAAATAATGATGAACTAACGGCGACATATGAACAGGTGTTTGCCGAGCCGGGTTCAGTCGGGGGCAGTTCCAAAACGCGTGTTGTTGTCGACGTTGCCTCTGTTAATCCCCAAAATACGGTTTTTGACTCTGTAAGCGGTGCGCCGATTAACGGGGCCACCATCACCTTGTTTCAGTCCGATGGCAGCGACGCGAACGTGTTTGGCGTGGACGGCTTCTCAGAATTCCCATCGACGGTCGTCAGTGGTGAAACAATTACGGATAGCTCTGGGCTCAATTATGTCCAGGGCGATGGCGGCTTTACGTTTCCGACTGTTGAGGGTGGCGATTATATTATCGAGGTCATCCCTCCAGAGGGCTATAATTTTGCTTCGCTCCTACCGCCTGATGTTATCGACCAAAATACAGGTGCCGGATATTTCCTAGTGGATGGGTCGTTTGGTCTTCCCTTTACTTTGACTGACACAGGTTTGGTTCGTTTCGATATCCCGCTGGACCCAGTTTCCGATCTGGTAATTTCTAAAACTGCTGACCGTTCCTATGGGGATATTGGCGATTATATCAACTATACTGTTACCGTGCAAAACGCCGGTCAGGCCATGGTGCCGATCGAAGTGCATGACACGCTACCACTTGGGTTCCGTTATATTGAGGGTACGTCACAGCGCGATGAACTGTCGATTACTGACCCAGATATTTCAGATGATGCCTCACTGCTAACTTATCCAATGGGTCTGGTGGCGCCTGGTGAGACGATTACGCTGAGTTATGCATTGCAAATTGGGCCCGGTGCCCATCTTGGAGATGCGGTCAACGCCGCCGTCATTCGAGATGGTAATGGCAATGCCTTATCGAATGTGGCAAGGGCATCAATCCAGCTTCGCGAAGATTTATTGCGCTCAACCAGTACAATCATTGGTCGTGTTACCGAGAATAGTTGTGAGGAAGACAAAGACTGGGCCCGCGATATTCATAGAGGTGACGGCGTCGAAGGCGTGCGTCTCTATATGGAAACCGGCGCTTATGCGGTCAGCGACCCCGATGGCTTGTTCCATTTCGAAGGCGTTGTGGAAGGCACTCATGTGGTTCAGGTCGACGAAGAGACTTTGCCGCAAGGTTATGAGATCATGGTTTGTGAGGCTAACTCACGTTATGCGGGTAAAGGTCATTCTAAATTCGTGGATGTCCAGGGCGGTGGCCTGTGGCGTGCCAATTTCTACCTAAAACAAACAGGTGAAATCACCCAAGAAGCGGCGATTGATGTCTTTAACGATACAAAAGAATACAAGAATTTTGATCAGGATTGGTTGAATACACAAGATGACAGTGTTGCCTGGGTTTATCCCGAGACAACGCGTACCCCGTCAAAGCCTTCGGTTAATATTGGTATTAAACACCCAATTAATGGCAGGGTTGAATTAGTACTCAACGGGAAGACTGTACCAGCTGTTAACCTGGCAGGCCGGGACAGTAATGCCGATCAAACAGTGATGATTTCTCGCTGGCGTGGTGTCGATATTCTTGATGGCCAGAACCATTTTAAGGCGACGGTCAAAGACGTCAATGGAAACGTTCTTGACGTGCTGGAAAATGATATTTGGTTCGTTCGCAATATCGCGCGTGCACACGCCGTACCAGACAGGTCTGTTCTGGTCGCAGATGGTCGAACGGCTCCGGAACTAGCTATTCGCCTCGAAGATGAAAGCGGACGCCCAGTCCACTCAGGTCGGATTGCCACAATAGATGTTGAGCAGCCTTATCGTCTTTATGACGAAACAGGTGAAAAGCGCTTGCAGGAACAGTCATTGGATCTGGTTGCGCCATTGTCGGCCCGTCAGGAGTTATCCGTAGGCCCGGACGGTTTGGCAATGGTCAAACTTGAGCCTACGCTAAAGACTGGTAAAGTTACTGTTATTGTTACGCTGGATAATGGCCGAAAGGTACCGCTTTATCTCTATCTCGAGCCCGAAAAGAGAGACTGGATTATTGTCGGTTTGGCCGAAGGTACAGCCGGCTATCAAACCATCAAAGACAATTCTATCAGCCTGACTGACTCTGACTCAGATACGTTTGATGACGGGCGCGTCGCCTTTTTTGCAAAGGGTCTGATTAAAGGCAATTGGTTGATGACGCTGGCCGTGGACACAGACAAACGTCGCGGAGGGCGCGATACTGATTTTGCGTCAGAAATTGATCCAGACGCATATTATACTCTTTACGGCGATAGGTCGTACCAGGAGCTGGAGGCACAAAGTCGGTCGCCTCTATATCTGAAACTCGAAAAGCGGACGGGCTATGCCTTGTTCGGTGACTTTGACACGAGTATTACTGAAGGCCGCTTGACCCATTATAATCGTCGATTGACGGGCCTTAAGGGTGAATATCTCGGAGAGACTTTACAGGTTCAAGGCTTTGTCGCCGAAACAAATCAAGGGTTTGCGAAGGATGAAATTCCGGCGGACGGGACAAGCGGAACATATCAACTTTCCAATCAGCGTGTCCTTGCACAGTCTGAAACCATTACCGTTGAAACCCGGGATCGCAATCGCCCCGACGTAGTTTTGGAAAGCCGGACACTTGTGCGATATCTGGACTACACGCTAGACTATCTGACAGGGCAGTTGATTTTCCGATTACCCGTGGATGTTAGCGATGCTTCCTTTAATCCCAATGTCATCATCGTGGATTACGAAACCGCAGAAGACGCTGAGCGAAATCTCACAGCGGGTGGGCGCATTCAACTGGATATGGGCAAAGTTCAGGTGGGGACCAGCTTTGTCAAAGAAGAAGGCAGTGGTACGGCAGCAGGCACAGAGGGCTATATGGTTGGTGCCGATATTGTTGCTCAGGTCACTGATAATACGGAAGCCCGTTTAGAATATGCCATAACCGATAATCGGACTTCGGGTACGGCACCCGTTCAATCTACAGCTATGCTTGCAGAGGTCATTCATACGTCTGAGCGTCTGTCAGCTGAGGCTTATTACCGTGAAGAAGAGCCTGAATACGGTTTGGGTCATACAAATTCCAACACAGCCGGATTTCGCCGCTATGGTGCAAAAGCAGCCTTGAGGGTCAATCAATTTGAGGATGAGAAAACGGGACGTCGCGGTTCACAAACCCTCGAAGCCACAGCGTATCACGAAGATAACCTTCAGACGGGAAGTTCGCGCGATACAGCTGAGTTTACTTTCAATCATGAGGCCGATCGTCTGAAAGCGTCTGCTGGTATTCGGGCCAGTCGTGATGATTTGGTATCTGGGGAGGAACGGGAATCTGTCTTGGCGATTGCCTCGGCCAGTTTGCAGGTTCCGAAATATGGCGCGACCATTCATCTTGCCCATGAGCAACCGCTTTCCGGAGAGGGTGAAGTCACAAACTTCCCACGTCGTACAACCGTCGGTATTGATAAATCCGTTGCCAGTAAGGCGACCGTTTCTGTCCGACATGAACTTCTGGATGGTCAGACTGAAGACGGAAATGATTATATAGCGCAAAATACCGTTGTTGGTGTTTCTGTTTCGCCTTGGAATGGTATGGCTGTGACGGCCTCTTCGGATTTGTTGACGAATGACAGCGGTCGTCGATTGGGCGGCACGATTGGACTCGATCAACAAGTCAAAATTGACAAGAATGTCAGTGCATCTATCGGCGTAACCAATCGTCAAATAATGGACCAAACGGCCGAATATGTTGACGTCTCAGCGGATGGTGCGGTTTCGCCACTCGAAAAAAATGAAGACTTCACATCGGCCTATGTTGGTCTGGCCTATAACTCGGAAGTCACAAGCGCATCTGCACGTATCGAAACTCGACTGACAAGCGAAGCCGACACATTTATTGGCTCATTGGCAGCTGCCAGAGAACTGTCTGAAGATCTGTCTGTCGCAGCGGCCGTAAGAGCTGTGGATACAGATCCCAACAATGTCATAGCGGGTGACTATTCACGTATTGAAGGTCGGATCGGAACGGCCTGGCGACCAAGAGGAGAGGAACTGGTCATTCTGGACCGCCTGGATGTTTCCCATGAATCCACCGAGACGGGCGGCAGCCGCACTAAGATTGTCAACAATCTTGCGTCTAATGTGATGATTGATGAGCGCTGGCAGCTTTCAGCAAATTACGGCGCAAAATATGTCAGTCAGAACATAGCCGGTCAGAACCTGTCCAATATGACCCATTTGGTTGGGCTCGAGACCCGGTTTGACGTAACAGATAAAATTGATCTAGGGCTATCGGGCTCTGCTCTGATAAATGGCGATGAAACTCAATATAGCTTTGGGCCCTCTATCGGCATTTCTCCAGTTGATAATGTTTGGGTCAGCGCCGGCTACAATTTTGAGGGTTTCAAAGACAAGGATTTTGAGGCGGCTGAATATAGCCGCGAGGGTGTTTATATTAAACTGCGTATCAAGTTTGATCAGAACAGCGCGCGTGGACTGTTAAATCAAATCTCACCAGATTTTGATACGGTTGGAACTGAAGGCATTGCACCAACGGCCCTGTCGACCCCATAAGTCAGCCGGTCGCTTCCTTGGTAGCCAGACGAATATCAGCACCCAGATCCATCACAAAACGAATAGCGTCAAAAAGGCCTTTGGCGCCAACAGGTTTGGTCAGGAATAAATCAACACCGGCCATCATGCATTTAGCATTAGTTTCAGCAGATGTGTCGGCGGTGATAGCAATGATCGGGACATCTTTGAAATGGGTCTGAGAGCGGCGGATCGCCCGTGTGGTTTTTATGCCGTCCAGACCGTTCATTCTGACATCCATAAGCACCAGATCATAACGGGTTTTTGCCAGAGTTTCGAGTGCGTATTGTCCGTCATCAATACAGTCAATTCTGCAGCCTTCCGGACGCAGGAATGTCGAAAGGACTTCCTGACTGTGTTTGTCATCTTCAATGATAAGAACCCGCTTTCCAGATAGCGAACCCGCGCTAATCGGTTTTGTTGTCACATCACTACTGGACTCTTTGGCGGACATAACCATTGCAACTCTAGATGGAAATGAAATGGATGCCTCTGTTCCTTTTCCGAGAACGCTTTTAAGGTGAAGCTGCCCTTTCAATTGTTTAGAGAAACCACGTGCTGCCAAAATATTGGCTTGTTCCAGATTTTGTGGTTTCATGTCTGAAGATGGTGAATTAATTTGAGTTTTGAAAACAGGGTCAAACCCGTGTCCTGTATCCGCGACGATAATTTTTATGGTCCAGTCATACTCTTCTTTGTTTTCACCTGTGACATGTAGATGGATACGACCATTTTGGGTAAGATTACGGCTGTTCGTCAAAAGAGAGTTGATGGCCTTCTTGAGTGGTAGCGGATCCAGAAACAGACAATTGGGAACGTTTTCATCAAGGAAACAAGTAAATTGCACGCCTTCTTTAGACAAGAGAGAAGACCATTTCCGTTTCTTTGATCGGATCAAATCTGTGAAGTTGACGGTCGCTGGTTGAGGCGCGGTTTCAAATAGATTTGGGTTATTTAAAAATCTGGCGTTGTCGATCAAAAGAGATGTGTCGCTGGCTGCGGTGAGAATGCGTTCGCCGTAATTTTTAATTTCTCTGGACGGGGCGGTCTTGGCAATGATTTCGGATAGCCGTGAGACAATGTCGATTTTCTCAGACAGAGCTTCATCCATGAAAAGCGGGAGATCAAATGCGACGCCTTTTGCGTCCGTCATTTCCTGGGTTATCGAATTTGTCAGCTCCGCCTGTTTGGTGTTGTCTTCGGCGCCAACCGGAGCTGAAGTGCCTTTCTCGGCGGGTTCGACAGGATCCTTGGTAAGGTCAGTAGGCTGGTATTCTTCAATAGGGGATTGTTTGCGTCGAATCATGGCCCATAATACCAACAGCAAAATCAATGACGTTATGGCAATGACAATTGCCAATCGTGTGGGTGTGGACAAATTTTCCAGTCCCAGCACAGTACTCCCCCCTTTTGGTCCCTTACGGGCCTTTTATTCAACGAATCAGTTCGCAGAATCGTTAGTGAGTGTTAATAAATTATGGATTCCGGTCAACGGGAGGAAAGCTCGGCTGCACTTTGTCTAGGATCCGATGATTTAGGGCTTGGTTGCGTCGGGTGGAATGCTATAACGCGCGCAAAATGAGGGAATTATGAGTAAAAACCGCCGAGAAGAGTTGGCCAAGGCTGCAGAAGTCTACGGCAGTCGCAGTTTTGATAATTATGCGCAAATAAGATCGGTTGCAGAACAGATCCGTAATTCTTTGTGTCACTTCCTGGATGAAGGTGATGAATGTGTTTTCCTGGTGCCCCCTCAAGGGCCATTCATGGCGCAGAATTATCGCTCGATGGCCTTTTCTGTCGCAGGTACAGGTTTTCTGCCGTTAGAGCCCATCAGTTTTGGTCTGGCGGTCAATATTTCCGGAGACGGTGACTATATGCGACTGGTCATGACCTGCCGGAAAGAAGGTGAGAAGATGTTCATAATGATGGAGAACGCGCTAACCTTCGAAGTTGATCTACCAATAGATGACAAAGCGCTCAATGAAATCAACGAAGCGATCTATCAACATCTATTTAGCTGGTTTACGGACCGCGTTCGTCAATATGATGACGGCCAGTATGGAACTGGTGACATTGGATTTGATATTCAACGTATAGACGACTAATTTAGAAATATTCCAATTGGAACAATAGAGGGAATTATGGCTGGAGCTGCTGCCGATACCGCACATCACGTTGTTAACATGCTGCCTTTCAAGATCGCCTTGATAGGTGCCCTGGGCATAGGGGCTCAATGGCTGGCCTGGAAGCTTCAGAGACCAGCAATTGTACTGATGGCGATTGCCGGGTTGATATTCGGACCTCTATTGGGAGCTATACTTGACTTCAATATCTGGGAACCTGTTAAAAATGGGCTCTCAATGTTCCATCTGGACCCTGAAGCGGATTTTGGTGATGTTTATCGTCCCATGATTGGCCTGGCTGTGGCCATTATCCTGTTCGAAGGCGGGATGACGCTCAGATTCAAGGATTTAGGTGACTCCGCCCATGCGGTTGGAAGAATGGTGCTCCTGGCCGGGCCCATAGCCTGGCTTTTGGGAACCTATGCTGCTCGCTACATTGTAGATCTACCTTGGGATATCGCAGCCATGGTCGGTGGCCTGTTTGTCGTGACGGGACCAACCGTGATCATGCCGCTATTAAGACAAGCCCACCTTAAGAAACGTCCAGCCAATATCCTGAAATGGGAAGGCATTGTAAATGACCCGGTTGGGGCTTTATTTGCGGTCGGTGGATATGAATTTATCCGTTTCACGCAGGAAGGGGCCAACATGGCTCTGGCTTTTGGGCAATTGATTTTTATCGCCATTATGGGCGGTATTGTTGGTGTCATATCCGGTTGGGGACTTGCTCAGGCTTTTAAGCGTGGACTTATTCCTGAATATCTTAAGGCGCCAGTTGTACTGGTCTGGGTTTTGGCCATTTATGTTCTGGCAAATCTCTTGGCACCTGAAACTGGTCTCTTGGCGGTAACGGCTCTGGGTATGACTATGGCAAATACAAAGTTTGCCTCCATGGTCGAAATGCGCCGTTTCAAGGAAACCATTGCGATTATGCTTGTTTCTGGCGTCTTCGTTCTATTGACCGCAACATTGACCCCTCCTGTCTTGAAAGGGTTCTTCTCCTTCAAGATCATTGGATTTGTTCTTGCGATGATGCTGGTGGTTAGACCGATTGCGGTGATAATCTCGACTTTTTGGTCTGGTATTTCCATCAAAGAAGCTTTGTTGGTTTCATTCATCGCCCCCCGCGGTATTGTTGCCGTTGCGGTGGCAGGTCTGTTCGCACTTGAGCTTCAGGCCATTGGTCGCCCTGAAGGCGCTATTTTCGTAACGCTTGCTTTTGCTCTTGTTTTTGCAACTGTGTTGTTTGCCGGATTTGCCATTGGACCATTGTCAAAAGCTCTGGGTTTGTCATCTGATCATGGCGACGGCGTTTTAATCGTTGGTGCGAACCCATGGTCTTTGGGCTTGGCTAAGGCTTTGACGGATATGGGTGTTGGCGTACTTGTCGCCGATACAAATTGGCGACGATTGCGCGGCGCGCGTATTGAAGGTTTCGCGACTTTCTACGGTGAAGTCCTCTCAGAGAATGCCGATTATCGCCTCGACCATTCGGCCTTTAATCATATCATCGCGGCGACACCCAATGACGCCTATAATGCGCTTGTTTGTGTGGAGTTTGCACCTGAACTGGGTCGTCACCGAGTCTTCCAGGTTTCGGGTCATGATAAGAGCGACAGGGATAGTGAAACCATTGCCTTTACGTCGCGCGGGCGGACATTGTCTTCGCGCGGTCGCAGCTTTGACGCCTTAACGCGCGACTGGTGGAGTGGCTGGCGCTTTAAAGCAACCAATGTTTCCGAAGAGTATCCGATGTCTTCACTGTTGGAAGAGCGCGGTGAAGATGTGGATATTATGCTGATCAAACGCGACTCCGGTCTGGAATTTGTCCAACCTGGCAAAGGCGGCAAAACAGATAAGGGTACGGTGCTGACCTATGGCCCTGTCAAAAATCGAGCCGCTGAGGCCAAGTAACAAACACCTTTAAAAAGCCCCCTTTACGGGGGCTTAATTAATTTCGGTCATGGACAGGGTTAATGTGTGATTAACTCTGATGACTGATGCGACCCACAAGATATGGAAACAGCGCCTAAAAACGGGCGCTAAGGTCACGCTGGCCGGCGGGATGATGCTCGGTTATTGGGCCGCCATGGGTCTCGCCAGCAGTTTTGCTCGTGCAGCCCAAGAATTACCGTCTGTAGCCACATTTTGGAAAACGTCCCGTCCGCCAAGTATTCAAATCATTGACCGCCATGGTCGGCATCTGGTTGTCAAGGGCGCCGTTGATGCGACTCCGGTAAAACTGGAAAATCTGCCCGAATATTTACCGCAAGCTATCATAGCAACGGAAGATAAGCGCTACTATCATCATGCAGGGGTCGACCCATATGCGTTGACCCGGGCACTCGTCAAAAATTGGCGGGCAGGGCGGGTACGCGAAGGCGGCTCTACCATCGCGCAGCAATTGGCCAAAAATGTATTCCTGACACCGGATAAAACCCTCGCCCGTAAACAACAGGAAATGTTACTGGCAATATGGATTGAGCGTTCCTTTTCCAAAGACGAAATTCTCGAAAAATATATGAACAGGGTTTATTTCGGCGGAGGAAATTGGGGACTTGAAGCCGCTAGTCAGTATTATTTCGATAAACCGGCACAGGATATGACCTTGCCGGAAGCGGCCGTGATCACCGGAATTCTTAAGGCACCTGTCCGCTATAATCCGGTACAAAATAGTCAAGCTGCAGAGGGCCGTGCGCAAACCGTACTTGGACTTATGCGGGACCAGGATATCATCACACAAGCTATGTTGGATGCGGCAACCACCAACCCTGTGATCGTGTACAAAGCCGAAGATCAAGATAGCTCACACTATTTTGCTGATTGGATTTGGACGGATCTGGAAGAGCGTATTGGAATTCCCGCTGCCGATATTGTGGTGCGTACGACACTTGATAAGACATTGCAGGACCGCGCCCATGCGTCCGCACTTAACAACCTGGACCCAGAACGTAATGCGCGCCAAGTGGCCATTGTCGCCATTGCCGGTGACGGCGGCGTTCGTGCTATGGTAGGTGGCCGTTCCTATGGTGATAGCGAGTTTAACCGGGCTGTTCAGGCCCAACGCCAACCGGGCTCGGCTTTCAAGCCTTTTGTCTATTTGGCCGCTTTTGATGCCGGGGTAAGCCCTTGGGATATGCGGGTGGACGAGCCCGTAAAAATTGAGGATTGGGAACCTCGTAATTTCACAAAAGAATTCAAAGGTAATATTTCAGTCGAAGTCGCTTTAGCTTTGTCTATAAATACCGTGGCTGTCAAACTCTCTGAGGAGATTGGAAGAGAACGTGTCGTGGAAACCGCAGACGTCCATGGACTTGAGGGGTTGCAAGCCTTACGTAGCCTGCCTCTTGGTGCGCAAACGACTACGCCGTTGGAATTAACCTCTGCTTACTTACCCTTTGCAAACTGGGGTAATCGGGTGGAGCCATATGGCATAATCTCAATTTCCACGGCCGAGGGCGTGCCGCTCTATCACCATCAACGTCAAACCCCAGAGCGCATTGTCAGTGCGGATGGCCTCAGACATATAAACCGAGTACTTAAAACCACGGTAGAGCGCGGAACGGGCCGCAGAGCCCGAATCTCGGGCCGGGATGTAGCTGGTAAAACGGGAACAACGAATGACTACAGAGACGCTTGGTTTATCGGATATGTGCCTGACATGGTGACAGGTGTCTGGGTGGGTGCTGATGATAATACGCCTATGGCCCGTGTCACAGGTGGATCTATACCTGCGCAAATCTGGCAGGACATGATGAGGGATGTAGTGAAGTCTATGCCCAAGGGTGAGCTGCCGGCATCAGAACAGCCCTTACGCGCAGGGAACCGGGATAGCATGAATGTTCTCTTGAACTCAGTCGCGCTTAGCTTGGACTAATTTTACACGATTTAAATTCAATCGGACCTAATCGGCTGTGTCGAAGACCACAGACACTTCTCGATCTGCAATTAGGCAGCGACCATTCGTGATCTCAAACTTGTCTATATAGTCGGCGATAATTACCCGGTTAATCTCGGCGCCTTGTTGCCTGTTCTTTGTGTAAACAACAACACGGCTCTTCCCAGAAAGGCCGTCAATTTTTATATTTTCCATTACGTGGGAAAAAACCGTATTGGTGTTAGCGGATTTGTGACGCTCGATAAGTGCGTCTCGACCTATCACCGTATTTGGACCCAAGGTAAATTGCCCGTTTTGGCTAAAAAGCTGACCATAGGCTTCCGCCCGATTCGGGTCATCGCGATAGGTCGCATAATCTATGACGGTTTGCTGACACAAATCCATCCGAGATGGCGTGGGTTCAGGAAAAGAACAGGCCGCCAGGTGAGTGGCGGCCAGTATTGAAACAAAAGTGGGAGTAGGTATTCGCATAGGCGAATTATAAGTCTTTTGCCTCACATGTAAATTCAGCGATTCCCCGGTTTAGAGCTGTCGTTTCCTCTTGGATCGCAAACTTATCATCCACCGGTGCTGTCGCACCTGAATTACGGGGGTCACTTTCCATCATCATGAAATTGTATCCCTCACCGAGCATACGGACATGGCTGGCCATGCCGTTACTATCACAGTGCACCACTCGTTTTTCGTAATATGGGCCGGATCTGAATTCGTGACGGGTTATTACAATACGTCCGTCATTGGAAGAGGGTTTTATATGAGCGGCGTAAACTTTCATGTCTTTCAAATCTATGATTTTAATGCGTTTAAGTTCCACGTCATATGGCGCGTTTCCTAAATTTCGTGTTCGGGATCCGAATTCATAATTTGACCAGCTAATCTGTGTCGCACTTAAGAAGTCCCGGTTAACCCATTTAGCAGGTTTGCCGTCGTCAGAGATCCGAATCCAGTTATCTGTTTCTGCGTGGATTTTGACTTTTTGACCCATTTCCAACATGCCTATGACATCTCCGGCATAAGGGTTATCACGAATACGGAGTTTTTCAGCATCTACCCACATGGGGATAGCTTCAATGATACGAATCCGTTTCGTCTTGGGAGTTAGTGTTTCGATGTCCTGACTTTCTTGTGCAACGGCAGGCATAGCACAGGCGCCGGAAAGTAATAAGATAGACAAGGTGTTGCGATAAGTTTTCAGCATGAACGCCTCCTTTTGGTCGTTTTGCTGAAACCCTTTATAAGGGATAAGAGTTAATGGTCTGGTTACCATAAGGACGAAATCACTTAACGCGCTTTAAGCCTTTCGGACCGTATAAAACCGTTCCACATTGGCCGATGCCTTGACCCAATCCGTACCCTCCATGCGTTGCTTATGAACCCGAAATGCAGCTTCTGAGGTAAAAACTTCGAAGACGTGGAACTTATTTTTATTTTGAAGATCGGGATAGACATCGAAGCGTAGACACCCCGTTTCGGCCAGTGTTGCGGCCCGGTGTTTGGGAAGCTCTCTGTGCACAGCCTCGAGATCTGCATCCGGTACGAGAATATGACCTGCCAGTAAGAAGGCATCTTTACCAAAGCGCTCCCGATATATTTCACACAGCCCAACACGGTAATTTCCAAAAGACGGCACCCAACCTAATTCACGCTTAGCCCGACTGATATCGATGCGTTTGGTTTCGGAATAGAAACTTCGAGCCATAGCGGAAATATCTGCGTTTTCGAGTGTGAATTTCGGCGCTCTAGGTTCGCCGATTAGGTCCGCCGCAAAATCTAAAACATCTTGGGGCGGGGCCGGATGCCCATCGGCGATATTATAAACCTGACAGGGATTAGGGCATTCCAGAGAGGCTATCAAAGCCGTGGCAATATCTTCCACATGGATACGGTTGACCACATGATCCGGTTTGATAATGGCTTTAGCTGTCCCCATTTCCAGCCGTGAAAAAGTGTTGCGCGCCTGACCAAAAAGCTTGGGCCCGTAAATGCCTGCAAGTCTGAAGATGTGAACCGGCAAGCCTGTTTCCAACCAGGCCAGTTCAGCTTCTACACGATTGCGCCCCCGCTGTGTTGCGGGGCGTAGTAATTCATCTTCAAAGGCCCATTGCCCCGCTCGGTCTCCGTAAACGCTGGTAGCTGACAGATAACCTGCCCATTCACATTTTGCCGCCATAGACGCGAGTTCTGGCAGTGCGGAGATAACAGGATCATCATTGTTGTCTGATGGCGGAACGGAACTGACGATAATATGACTGTTTGATATGGCGGCTTTTAGCTCTGAAGAAACTTGTCCATTAAAGACAACCGTGTCGACATCCAGAACTTCCGATAGCTCTCGGGCTTTGTCTTTTGTACGCACCGTGCCGATGATATGATAGCCGCGCTGGCGTAGCGGAGAGAGCAGAGCTCGAGCTGTATAGCCTAGCCCGAATAACAAGGCTGTTTGTCTGCTATCTGTCTGACTTTTAACAGTTCTGCCCATTGCGGCCTGCTTATCCCGCGCGTAAAAGCGCCCCATGAAGAATAGCTTACTCCTAACCGGAATTTTCGCGCTTGCAATGGGTTTTACCGCCCAAGCCGATGACCGGACTAAAGAATTTGACGAAAAGCATAAAGCCTGTCTGGAGCAAATCGCCGAGGATGCTGAAATGGCCTATGAAGAGGCCATGATCTGGCGCGGTGATGGCGGAGGGCGGCGCGCGCGTCACTGTGAGGCGATGGCGCTTTTTGCTTTGGGGCATAAGCAAGAGGCGGCGCATCGGCTGGACCAATTAGGCGGCATGGTCGGTCAGCTTTCACCAAAAATGCGCAAAAACTATTATCTGGAAGCGGCTAATTTCTGGCTCATGTCGGAAGAGACCATGAAAGCCTATGAAAGCGCAACGGCGGGTCTTGCTATTGATGCCGAAGATGTCGGTCTGCGGATTGCGCGGGCCAGAGTATATGCACTTCTGGATCGTTACAAAGATGCCGAAACAGATTTGTCTACCGCCCTGGGTTTTGAACCTACACATGCTGACGCGTTGCGCTACCGGGCCGATGCCCGACACAAGCTTGGCAAGCTGGACGCAGCCAAAATTGATATAGATCGGGCCATGGAGCAGGGCATGACGGTCGAAACCGCTCTTATCCGCGGTAATATTGTTGAGGCTCTGCGCGTTAGAAACGAAAGTAAAGCCGGGGCCGGACCCGTGCTGCATGAGCCGGCGGAATCTGCGGCCGCCTACCCAAATGCCCCCGAAAAAGCGCCAACGCTTTCGGGTCATGAATTTCTATCCGTCCCGCCCACAGAGGATGCTGTGACCATTGGCGATGCGAGCCGGGATTTGATTGTGCCGGAGTTTTCTGACGCGGATGAATAGCCGCTATTCGGCCTGGGGTCTGTTCAAACAGACCGTTTACGGTAATGATATCTGACAATTAAAAGGGAGAGCCGTATGATTGCCTATACCACTGTCGGAACTAATGATCTGGAAACATCCAAAGCCTTTTACGATGCACTTTTTGGCGAAATCGGTGTCGGCGTCTTATGGGCCAGTGACACCTTTGTCGGCTATGGCGTGGATATGGCCAAGCCCATGTTTGGTGTTTGCAAACCCTATAACGGCGAGGCCGCGACCACTGGCAACGGTACTATGATTGCGCTGGCCTGTTCCAATAAGGAAGCCGTGCATAAAATCTATGACAAAGCCATTGAGCTGGGCGCGCAGGATGAAGGCGCCGCCGGCCCGCGCGGTGATAGCGGGTTTTACTGCGGCTATTTCCGCGATCCGGACGGCAATAAAATCAACGCCTTTGCTATGGTTGCGCCCGGAGCCTGATCGGATAATGCGCGCTTAATCGCTATCACATTTATAGCGTTTTAACGCTTCCACGCCCGTATCCGGAAAATCAAAGAAGCCGCCATCGATGCCAAGTGTAAAATAATGGCGCGCCTCTTTTAGCTTATTAGGAAGACGGGGATCCGCTTCATCATCCCTAAAGGTCCAAGGATGAACCTCCAGTCCTGCTGCATGAGCTGCCTCTACAAAGCCTGTTGAATTTAAGGCTTTGTCTGAAAGAAGTTTCTTGTAAGGCCCGATCCCATTGGCGAATTCAGCAATCTCGTCAAAGGACATGTCTGGCATATCCTTGGTCAAATAGACAAGACGAATGGAAGTTTTCTCTTTCAGTCGTCGTAAAATTTCCTCCTCGAAAGATTGAATAAATACAGGATCTTCGGCGCTGTTATAACCATGCGCGCTCAGCGTATCTAAGAGGGTCTCATCAAAGGAAAGGCCAAGGGCTTCCAGAGCGGTTGGATGTTTGGTTTCTGGATAAACACCAATGGGTCGGCCCCGTTTCTCTGATTGTTCTTTGGCAAGTGTGAGAACCTCGGCAAAACTAGGAATGTCGTATTTATCATTAAAATGTTGCATCCGTTCGGCTCTTGGTTGCCGGGCTTTCAGGGTTTTGATTTCTTCCAGAGTGAAATCTTCGACAAACCAGTCGGCGCCTTCATGACCGGGCTTGGTTGTTTTACGGTCGGCAAATTCGGGTAAGTCCGCCACATTTGTCGTTGTCGACAAATAGCGGTCATGGCGCGCCACCAGATGACCGTCTTTGGTGATAACCAGATCCGGTTCAATGTAATCAGCTCCCATATCTATGGCGAGGGCGTAGGCGGACAGTGTATGTTCCGGGCGGTAACCGCTAGCGCCCCGGTGGGCGACGATAATGGGTGCCGCGCCGGATAAGGTACAGTATTCAACAGGCACGTTCGATCCTCCCTGACATCCGGTCAATAATAATGCAGTGATTAGACATAATCGTTTCATGAGCTTAATTCCTCGGGCACGTCCAGTTTACGGACTTTGCGCAGATCAGGAAAGACCGCTGTGACGATAGCGACAACGCCCATGGCCGCAATACCCCCAATCACTGTGGTCATAACAGCCCCTATTTTGGCGGCGACCCAACCAGCTCTGGCATCGCCCAAATCGTTCGAGGCGTTCAGAAAAATAGAGTTCACGGCGTTGACCCTTCCCCGAAGATCATCTGGCGTCCACAACTGCAACAGGATTTCCCTGATATAAACACTGATCATGTCAAAAGCCCCGACCAACATCAGCGCAAACAGAGACAACCAGGCCAGTTTCGAATAGCCAAACATGACCGTAAACAGGCCAAACAGAAATACGGAAATCAGTAAAATGCGTCCAGCATGATCTCTAATGGGATAGCGAACCAGATATATTCCCATAAGGACCGCGCCAACTCCCGGCGCGGCTCTGAGAAGCCCATTGCCCTCGGCTCCAATATTCAAGACATCGATCGCAAATATAGGCGTCAACCAGAACGCGGCGCCCAGAAAGACAGCGAACAAATCCAGTGTTATCGCCCCGAGAACGATTTTGGTATTCCAGACATAGGAGAACCCGCCGAGCAATGTCTTTAGGTTGGTCGGTTCTTTTGAAATCTTCTGCTCGGGTTTTGGGATGGATAAAATGAATAGGGTAGAGAGTAGAAACACACCCATGGAAATCAGGTAGGTCCAGTTTTCAAAATAGGCGAAAAGAAAGCCGGCTATAGCAGGCCCCGCTATGCTGGATAATTGCCAGGAGGACGTAATCCAACCGACAGCATTCCCGAAGTCTTCTTTAGGCACCAGATTGACGACCAGTGAGGATGATGCCGGGGAATAAAATGCGCGTCCTACGCCGATAAAAAGCGCCGACACATAAACGAGCTCCTGAGTAAAATTATCCGTCAGAGCCAATGTGGCCACAAAGGCCGCGCTGGCGGCCAGCACGCCGGTCGCCCCCGCCATGACAAACCTGCGGGGGAGCCTGTCCGCGGCCATGCCTGTGACGATGACCAGGAAAAAAGAGGGCAGAAATAAAAGGACCCCCAGCCAGAACAAATCCATTTCATCGCCATATTTGGCATAAATATGGTAGCCTATTGTGGTCATAAGAATGTGGACGGAAAACCCGGTCAAAAACCGAGCTGTGAAATAGCGCTGATAGCTTTTATGCCGAAAGGCGGCGTATTGGTCTTCAGATGCGCTCATTCATGGTTCTGTGAAGCAAGTCGCGGATTATATCAATCAGGATTTTAAACTTGCCCCGAGGCTAGCCACGTCGGAAACAGCTTTTTCGATATTCTCAGGATCAGGGAAGCACTCCAATCCAATAGGGCCGTCGAACCCGGCTTTAAAGGCTTCTTTCAAAATAAAGCCGTAATTCATTTCGCCTGTGCCCGGTTGTTGGCGGCCGGGCGAGTCAGCAATTTGCAGCATGCCGCACTGCTCGATGCCGTTTTTGAGGTTATGAACGACATTGCCTTCGGCGCGCTGCATATGAAACAAATCCCAATTTAGTTTAAGATTGGGGCTGTTGATCTCCCTGCAAATTCGCAGGGCATCTTTGGAACCGTGCAGGAAATGCACCGGGTGATTATAGGGATTAAAGGGCTCCACACAGCCCATAATATCGGCCGCTTCTAAAAAGGGCGTGATATCGGCGAGACGGTCCTGAAAAGGGCCGATCATTTCGCCATAGGATTTACCGGGAATATTATCATGGCCGACAATGGTCGCGTAATTTGCCCCGATTTCTTTGACCTGTTCAATACTGGCTTTGACGGTTTCAATCGTGTCATCGCGCGAGGCTTCCGCCAGTTTCGGCACACCCAGTGTGCAGTGTATGATTTTGATGCCGGCGTCTTTGGCGCGACTGACCATATTTTTTATGGGCAGGTCCGATTTGATCGGGTCCCATATTTCCGCTGTTTGAAAACCGGCTTTGGCAGCTAAATCAATCCGCTCGGAAAATGGCCTGTCATACCACCAGGCCTCAAGATTGAGGGTAAAAGGGGCGAGATGGGCTGAGTCAATATTTTCATTGTTTTTGGACACGTTGGTACTCTTAGCACAGCTCGTCATAAGCCCCAACCCAACGACGCCCCCAATTCCGACCCCTAAGGCCTGTCTGCGATTGATCATAAGTTCCCTCAATAGCGTTTGGTTTGTTCAAAATCTCTATCCGGTCTATAAAGCGCAAGCGCATCGACAGATTTACCAGTCACAAGTTCGCGGGCCACAATCTCGCCCACAATTGGTGCGAGGGTCACGCCGCTATGCATGATCGCTAGATAGCTTTCAGGGCGGGCTTCTGTCGGACCTAGAACCGGATGGCCGTCCAAGGGTAGAGGTCGCCAACCGATATAAACGTCTTCGATGTCGGCTCCTGATATATCAGACACAAATTGCTCGGCGATGGCTAAGATACGATTTGCATGTTGATGGGCAAAATCATCATTGGGAAAACGATTAGGCATGCCTGCCAATCTTTGCCTATGGGCGGTACTATCCGGCGCGCCGCCCTGTTCGCCCAATACAATCCGTCCGTCATTTCGTTGGTGAATATGGACGCCTGGTGCGACGATAATCCCTCTGATTAGTGGTCTTACAGGCTTGGTGATTACAATGACGCCAGGGGTTGAGCGCTGCGGAATATGTCGACCGGCCAGTTTCATCGTAGCTTCTGGATCGGCGCCCGTAGCCAGCACATAACGGTCGATATCAATATCTCCACAATTTGTCGACAGCCGGACGGTTCCATTGCCGCGCGGATTAGCTGCCCTCACCTCACAATGGGTTTTGAGGGTCGCGCCCAATGATACTGCTTTACTAATTAGAGCTTTGGTCACTGCAACAGGATCAATCGCGCCGTCATTTCCTGAAAGCGCCATACGTTCGGTGGCGTCATAGTGGACATTAGGCTCCCGCTTTGTAAATTCTGTGGCCGATATCATGCTGGCGGGTTCATCCCAATCGGCTTGCTCCGCTATTTGATCTGCGAGCCTCTCTTGGCGGCCAGGATTGCTAAACCACTCATAGGACCCCTCCCAGCGAATATCGAGGCCGAGTTCACTTTGAAGACGTTTCCATCCGGCAACGCCCTCTTGACTGAAGCGGTGATAATGGCGGGGTTGTTTAGCCCAGCTGGCATTGATCCAGGCAAAGGTGCCGCGACTGGCGCGGGTCGCCAGTTCATGGCGTTCAAAAAGAGTGACTTTCGCGCCCTCTTTAGCCAGATGATAAGCGATGGACGCGCCAATAATGCCGCCACCGATAATGCCAACATGGATGTCTTTACGTGTAGTGCAACCCGCAAGCGCCGCACTGGCGGCGGATAGAGCCAAAAACGTTCGGCGATTAATGGTATTGACGTCATGGCCCATGCTTCATGCTAGGTCAGCCTTTCGTACGTCACAATAGAATAGTGAATGCAGGGCGACCGAATTTGGCGACTCCCAATATTATGAATAATGATTTAGACCGTGTTAAAGGGGAGAAATATGGCTCAGAAAAAAGTCTGTCTGGTAATTGGCGCGGGCGCAGGGATTGGCGGCAATGTCGCCAAGAAATTTGCCGCAGAGGGTTATCACGCCGTTCTTTGTCGACGTAGTGATCAGGAAGGCCTGGATAAGCTGGTGAATGACATTGAAGCGGCCGGTGGGTCTGCCAGCGGCATGTTGCTCAACGCGGTTAAAGACGATGCCATCGAAAATCTGGTCGAGGGCGTCGAGGAAAAGATCGGCCCCATCGATACGGTTTTATTTAATCTGGGGGCGCAGATTGGAAACCGGGCTTTGCATGTGACATCCCACAAACAATTTGAGCTGGGCTGGCGCATGGCGACTTTTGGCCTGTTTCGCCTCGCTAAGTCCGTCATCCCGCACATGCTCGAGCGCGGACACGGCACTATATTAGTGACCTCTGCCACCGCCGCCATGCGGGGTAATGCGGGGCAGCATTCGCATGCGGCTGCCATGGGCGGGCGGCGTATGCTGTGTCAGACACTCAATGCTGAATATGCGTCCAAAGGCATTCATGTCGCCCATATCGTCGTGGACGGGGCGGTGGATGCACCGGATACACTCGGCAAAATGCTGGGCCCCGAAATGTATCAGAAACTGCGCGAGACCCGGGGTATGGAACATGACGGTTTATTGCTGCCTGAAAAAATCGCCGAGACCTATTATCATATTGCCCAACAACACAGGTCGGTCTGGACCCATGAATTAGACCTCAGATCATTCTCAGATGTGGCCTGGTGGAATCACGAACTTAAAATAGGTTAGAACCATGAGCAAAACTCTCGACTTTATTTTCGACTTTGGCAGCCCCAATGGCTATTTCGCCTATAAGGCCCTTGGACCTATCCTCGAGCGTACGGGCGCCACACTCA
>JAHDEZ010000031.1 GCA_020628425.1 Hellea sp.
TTGCCATTGAAACCTCTGTATACGCTTTTTTGATTTTCGCGCGCGTTTAACAGAAGCGTTAAGAATAGGGAAGGGCGAATATGGGCGGTAGCGTCAAAGATCAGCTGGGTCGCATTCAAGTGGAAATCGGTGCTTGCCCAGCTGTTATATTGGTCAATCCTCAGCTCGGTGAGAATATCGGCGCAGCGGCCCGGGCTATGCTCAATTTTGGTCTGATCGATCTGCGTCTGGTGGCCCCACGCGACGGTTGGCCCAATCCGGCTAGCGAGGCCACGGCAGCGGGGGCAACCAATCTTCTGAACGATGCAAAGGTCTTTGAAACAACAGCCGAGGCAGTTGCGGATCTATCATTCCTTTTGGCAGCAACAGCTCGTCGCAGGGAGCTTGAAATCCCGGTCATTGGCACTGGTGAGGTCGGCGCAGCACTGCATGCCCATGAACAGGGCGGTACCAAGACAGGTATATTGTTTGGCCCTGAGAAAGCGGGGCTCAAAAACGAAGATGTAGTGCTTTGTAATCATATTTTGACCTATCCGATTAATCCGGCCTTTCATTCGCTCAATCTGGCCCAGGCCGTTGGCGTGTTTGGATATATCTGGAAGTCGGCCGAAGGCACAGCCCCTCCGCCCGCTTTTGATACCGAGCCGTCCGAGGCCGCTTGCCGCGAAGACCTAGTGCGTATGTTCGAACATCTTGAGGATGAATTAGACAAAGCCGGGTTCTTTTTCCCTGAGGCTAAAAAGGAGCTCATGAGCCGCAATATCCGCGCCCCCTTTACGCGCGCCAATATGACGGAACAGGAGGTGCGCACATTCAGAGGCATAATTAAGGCTTTGGCCAAGGGACGGGGCAAGGCCCGATAGTCCGCTTGCGAATCCAATGATTAACGAAGTCCTTATGCACATTTGCATGGCCGCTAATGCGTAAGTGGCGGTTCTAAATTACACAGTAATCTCCATATGAGCCTTGTCTTGAAATGGAGAGAGACAATGAAACATCAATTGAACAGCCGCGGATTTTCGCTGGTATCAGAAACCGTATTCAATTCACCTTTTACAGGTGGTTTTGAAAAGCGTGAACAAGCTGTTTCATCCGTCATGGCTCGGCGCTATGCGCGTCGTGCCCGTCGTGAGAACCGCGCCCTTTAAATTCGCTTTTTTCCCTGAAGCGAGGTCCATCCCGAGAGGGATGGGCCTTTTTTGGTTGTGATATCGTTATCTTCGAAGCGGGCGGAAACATCATCCGCAAGCTCATCTAGAATGCCTGACAGAATAACTGTTCCCTCGGGTTCTAAAGCTTTTGAAATATCGGGAGCGAGAGCCATGAGAGGACCTGCAAGGATATTGGCGAATATCAGGTCAAATGTTTGACCTTTTAATTCAGAGCTTTCGAATCCATCTGCCTGAAACGAGGTAACAAATTTAGCTACATTGTTCTGCTGAGCATTGGCTAAGGTCACATCAACGGCGTCCGAGTCGATGTCTGACGATTGAACTGGAATTTGCAAGGCCATCGCCGCTGCAATCGCTAATGTCCCTGCGCCGCAGCCTAGGTCCAAAATGTGTTCGAAAGTTCGTCCCTCTTTTAACAGGTCGTCGAATAGTAAAAGACAGCCTTTTGTAGTACCATGATGACCTGTCCCAAAAGCTGCACCGGCTTCGATATGAATTGGCCAAGGTTTGTCAGCCGGGACACTATTTTTGTCATGTTCACCGAAAATCCAAAACCGGCCGGCATCTACGGGTGGTAAGCCTTTTTGACTGAGCTCGACCCAATCTTCATCAGGAAGCTGTGTGACAAACGCCTCCATTTGGTCATTTAATTTCAAAGAGGACAGGGCAATGTCGGCCTGTTCTTGGCTTTTATATAGTGCCTGCAAATGAAAAATATCGCCTTGTCCATTATCTTCAAAAATTGAAACGGCGAGGGCTTCCATTTCCGTTTCAAATCCAAGAGCATCAGCAAGCTCGAATATGATCGCACTCTCTCCGCGTATGAATAGAGCATAGGGCTGCAGGGGCATCAGTTGTCTTCGCTTTCTGGTCTCTGTTTGGCTAGACAGTTTTCTTCAGACATTTGACCGTTCACTGCACCGCATAGCATAAGTTCTATGAGTTCGGGTTCGGCAACGTGTTTAGAGTGTGCCTGTAATGGATCAACAAAATCATTGACGATACTGATGATAGGGTCGGCAAATTCGAGACGAATATCAACGAAGTCGAAACCTAATATGCGGCTTATATTTTCCCGCGCTTCGGAATTAAACGGTGGAACAGATTGGCCTTCCGGTACGGATTGAGATTGCCATAGATTTTCAATGAAGGGATTGACCTCATATGTCAGAAAATCATTAATCTCGGACAAGGCAACAATCCTAGGACGGCTTTGATAGGGAGCGTTATTCGCGGGTTTTACGGGTTCGTTTGAGATGTCGCTGAGTGATAGCAATGCCAGCTGATTAGCCAACATATAAATTTCGCTACCTGCAATCATCCGATCGATAATTGTTTCCTGTTCATCCGTCAGATTTTCGCGCATAAGGTCGAAGGTAATTTTACTGCCCAGACTTTCGCTGACAAATGCGAACTGATTGGTTTGCGGGTTTTGGCGTTCGGCCACTTCACAAGCCCTTGCTGCGGAAACGCGTTCACCTTGCAATTCAAATTGAAAACCGCCGGCATCCAAACCAGCAGAGCACATGGCGCCCTGAATGGCATTGCGAATATCCTGTCCGGCCGGCCCCAAATACATGACGGCATCGGAAAATCCATAGTTGACCATTTCGTCTTTGAGACGACGATTATATTTTCGACGTAATCCTGCCAGAACTCCAGAGCGCTCGGAGTTTACGTCCTGCCCGACATGTGCGTATTGCAGGCCTTCCCAGAAAAATTCATCCCAGAAAATCCGGTAAACAACAAACTCGAGTTCGTCAGTCACACTTAAAGTCTGCTTGTCCATACATACCAGACGATCCAATTTAAGAGGAGCATTCGGGATGATCGTTTGATAGGTTATGGGTTGCTCGGCGGCGGATATTTCAATACGAGATCCTTTTCGCAAATCCATGGCTTCATTGTCGACAATCCCGCATTGAGAGTCGAGTGTATTACCTTCTATTTCAAGGCCGTAAGCATTAGCGACGCCCTCCAGAAAAGTGCGGGCTAATGGGGCCTCTTCAGGGTTTTCAGTACGTCCGATTCCGTGGAGATAAAAAATATTCAGGCGCGCTTTTTGGTCTTCTCGGTGAATGGTGTCTGCCAAAAATTCCAGTCCGCGGAAACCACCGTCATCGGGTTGTTCACTGGCGAGCGCGTTCATCTGCATAATTTTCAATTCGGTTTTACTGGCCGCACAACCATTGAGGAGTATGAAAGCGATTAACGCCGATAGAATTCGCATTATCAAACCTTTTCCACAAACCCTTCCAGAACCTTTTTCTCACCGGCCTTTTCAAATGAGACGGTCAGCTTGGTGCCTTCAGAAGCTTTAATTGTTCCATAGCCGAATTTTTGATGAAAGATACGCTCGCCTACAGAAAACATGCTCGTGTTTTGTTTGACCTGTCTACGTCTTGCTGTTGCATTTATTGTCTGAGGGGGCTGACGTCTTTGCTCGAAACGCTGCCACCCTGGAGAGCTTCGGCCTCTGTCGAAAGATGCTGCGAAACTTTCAGAGACTTCTTCTGCGAACCCTCGATGTTCGTAATATCCGGTCTCAGACGCGGCTGTCACATGTTGAGGTGGAAGCTCATCTATAAAACGCGACGGAATAGATGATTGCCATGAACCGTAAACCTGACGATTAGCGGCAAAGAATATTTTAGCCCGCTCTCGTGCCCGTGTTAATCCTACATAGGCAAGACGTCGCTCTTCCTCGAGACCAGCCATGCCATTTTCATCTAATGATTTTTGAGACGGGAAAACGCCTTCTTCCCAGCCAGGCAAAAACACAAGCGGGAATTCCAGCCCTTTGGCAGCATGAAGTGTCATCAAAGAAACTTCATCTTCTTGAGGCCCGGAGTCCAAGTCCAGTACTAAAGAGACATGTTCCAGATATGCGGGCAGGGTGTCAAATTCGGAAATGGCTTGAATGAGTTCCTTAAGGTTTTCAAGACGACCCTGTGACTTGGCGTCTTTATTGTCTCGCCACATCTGTGTGTATCCAGACTCGTCCAAAACACGCTCAGCCAGATCCACTGGTGACAGGTTCTGACTGTCGGCCCGCCAGCGCTGTAAATCCAGTAGAAAGGCCTTTAGCGCCGTGCGGGCCTTCCCTCGGATTTCATCTGTTTTAACCAGCTCCGACGTTGCATGCTCAAGATTACTGTTCATACCACGTGCGGCCAGTTGTAATTTCTGGACACTGGTTTGGCCTATACCGCGTTTTGGAACATTCACGACGCGCTCAAATGCCAAGTCGTCGGTTTCCGAAACAATGAGGCGCAAATAGGCGTGTGCATCCCTGATTTCCTGCCGTTCGAAAAAGCGCGGGCCGCCAACAACCCTGTAGGGTAGGCCTAGTGCGATAAACCTTTCCTCAAAGGCCCGCATTTGACGAGATGCTCTTACTAATACTGCAACATCATTATAGTCTCGGCCCCGGCTTTTCCAATTTTCAATCTCACTAGAAATATTTCGAGCTTCGGACGGCGCGTCCCAAACACCTGTTACAGTGACGAGCTCACCTCCTTCATCCTCGGTCCAAAGCGTTTTGCCAAGCCGGTCCTGATTGGCCGAAATTAGCCCTGATGCAGCCCCTAATATATGTCTGGTAGATCGGTAATTACGTTCCAGTTTGACGACTTTCGCGCCAGGGAAATCTTTCTCAAAGCGGAGTATATTATCTACTTCAGCTCCGCGCCAACCATAGATAGACTGGTCGTCATCACCAACCACGCAAAGATTACCCGTCCCTTGAGCCAAAAGGCGCAGCCACAAATACTGACAGACATTCGTATCCTGATATTCGTCAACCAATAGATAACGAAATTTTACATGGTACTTTTTCAAGACGTCCGGGTGGTGTTTGAATATAGTCAAATTGTGCAGCAGCAAATCACCAAAGTCACAGGCATTCAGGACTTTAAGTCTTTCCTGATAAATATTGTAAATTTTCCCGCCTTTGCCTTCGGCGAATTTAAAGGTTTCTTTTGCTGGAAGTTTATCAGGCGTTAGACCTTTGTTTTTCCAGCTATCGATAAGTGATGCCATAAAACGAGGAGTCCAACGCTTGTCGTCGATGCCTTCGCTTTGTATGACTTGTTTTAGCAATCGTACCTGATCGTCCGTATCCAGTATGGTAAAGCTTGATTTCAGGTCAACGAGCTCAGCATGTATACGTAGAATTTTCGCAGCAATAGAGTGGAAAGTTCCTAGCCAAGGCAGTCCCTCGACGGCGCCGCCAATCAACTCTCCGACTCGCTCTCGCATCTCACGGGCGGCTTTGTTGGTAAATGTCACCGAAAGAATTTGGGACGGATAGGCTAATCCTCTATCCAAAATATGAGCAAGGCGGCATGTTAAAACGCGGGTTTTGCCCGTGCCCGCGCCCGCCAGAACCAAAACCGCGCCATCGGTCGCTAGAACGGCGTCCCTTTGCTCGGGGTTTAATCCTTCGAGATAAGTGGCTTCGCGCCCGGCTGCCCGCGGCATTGCCTGAGCCGCGATAGATCCGGGACGCGGCGGCGGAGGCGCTGGACGAAATGAATCAGGGTCGGACATAAGGTGAACATATACATGTAACGCAGGGGAATTCTACACCTGTTCCTTAATAAATATTCATGAAAAACAGCTTTGTGTTTGCGATCTGTTCATCTTGAAACTCTTATAGTGCCAAGTGAATCGGAATTGAGATTTGGATTAATTATGGCCCTTAATGTCAAAACGCTCCTAATGTCTGCCGCCAGCCTGGCCCTTATGGCCTGTAGTAGTGGAGGCGGTTCCTCTTCGTCCGGAAATGGCGGATTCGTCAGCAACAATGACACGACTCCGCCTACCGTATCCTTCTCCCCGGATGTCATTGCGGTGACAGGACGCGAGACGGGCGAATCTACATTGGCCAGTTCAGATAATGTCGGCGTCGCTTCGAGCAATGTGACCTGTACCAATAATGGTACGTTTTCCAATAATACGTTCACGGCTCCGGACGTGGACGAGGAAACGACCAGTGTCTGTACGGCTACTGTCCGTGATGCGGCCGGTAACCAAGCTTCGACTACCCTGACAGTGACAATTACGCCCGGTGCGGATATTGCCGATCCGGTTTTGACCGTGACCGTGCCAAATACAACCGTTAGCTCAGGTGGTTCAGTGGATCTGACCGTTGAGGCGACGGATAATCGCGGCGCACCCACGGTCAATGTCAGCTGTGAAAATGGTGGCAGCTGGGCGGACGGCGTCTTTACCGCGCCCGCTGTAACAGAAGACACAACAGTCACCTGTACGGTTAGGGCTGAGGACGATGCCGGAAATGTGGCCGAAGAAACCGTAATATTTACAGTTACACCGCCGGATACGACAGCTCCGACGATTACGTTTCCGGGTGGAAATACGTTGACAGTCGCCTCTGGTCAGACAGCCAATTACGCCATTGATATAACGGATAATTCCGGAGAGACCATTATTCCGACGGTAGCCTGTGATAATGGCGGCAGCTGGGAGAACGGCGTGTTTACGGCACCAAACGTGACCGAAGATACCACCGTGACCTGTACGGTCACGGCAGAGGATAGCGGTGGCAACGCGGTCAGTGAAACTTTCACCGTGACAGTTACAGCGCCGACATCCAATAAGGTCATCATTAGCGGCATGGCAACGTTTGATTTTGTGCCGCATAACCCATCAACCAACGGCTTGGACTACGCTATTACTTCAGCCAAGCCCATTCGAGGTGCGACCGTTCAATTGGTGGATGGCAGCAATGGAGTCCTGCAAAGCGCCATGACTGACGAGATGGGTAATTATTCGTTTGAAGTGGATCGGAACACATCCGTTCGTATCCGTGTATTGTCGGAAATTGTGTCGGCGAGCGGCGCGATCTGGGACATCAAGATCGTAAACTCTGGCAATAATATTTATGCCATTCAGGGTGGGCTGCAAAGCTCAGGCACGGCGAATTCAACCCGCGACCTTCATGCCCAGTCGGGTTGGGGCGGGACCAGCTATAGCTCCACACGCCAGGCGGCACCCTTCGCCGTATTGGACCCGCTTTACACGACTGTGACCCGTTTTGCCGCCGTCGACCCGGATATTAATTTCCCGCGCCTGTTCGTGGATTGGGCGCCGACTAATAATCAAGGCTCCTTCTATACGGGCGGTCGTATTACATTGCTCGGTGATGAGAATAATGACACGGACGAATATGACCCGCATGTCGTTGTGCATGAGTGGGGTCACTATTTCGAAGACATTCTCTCGCGTGCTGACTCTCTCGGTGGACCGCATACGGGCGGAGACCGTCTCGACCCGCGCGTCGCCTTTGGAGAAGGCTGGGGCTATGCGCTGGCAGCTATGATCTTGGATGATCCCAATGCTCGCGACAGCGGCGGTGCCCGTCAAGCAGGTGGGTTTAACATTCCTGTCGACCGCAATAATAATGTCAATTCCGGCTGGTTCAGCGAAGCCACAGTGCAGTCCGTGCTCTATGACCTGTATGATGCGCCGCAGGATGGTGTTGACACGGTTGAAGCCGGACTGGGGCCTATTTACGAGACTTTGATCTCGGCAGATTATGTGGACTCGCCTTATTTCACGACCATCTTCCTGTTTGCAGATGAATATCGCAAGCAGCAGTCGGCCACATCGCCAGGTCTGGATGCCCTGCTGACCGATCAGGACGTTTTCGGAACCGGCCCGAACGGTGCGGGTGAAAACAATAACGGTAATATTGCGTCCAGCCTGCCGGTATATAAAGTTCTCACCAGCGGCGGTTCGGTTGAGATTTGCTCGGTCAATGATGCCGGGATTGAGAATAAGCTCGGAAATACGATTTTCCTGGAATTCTCTCCGCCCTCAAGTCGGAACTACACACTGACCATGACCCGGAGCTCAGGCGCGTCCGGTCGTGACCCGGATTTCAGAATTTTCCGTCGTGGAACATTAATTGCACGGGCGGAAAGCTCAGACGTCAATACGGAAAGCTGGACAGGTACTTTATCGGCAGGAGAGACTTATACCATTGATGCCAGAGACTGGCAGAATGTGGACCGGAACACCGCCTCATCGGGTGATGCCTGTTATAACTTCACGGCGAATTAGAAAGGTATGATTATGACCTCAAAGAAATTTTTACGTATCGCGGGATTATCCGCCTTTGCAGTCGGGTGTTCTGCAGCTCAGGACAATACGAAATATGTCTCCGAAAAAATGTCGCTGCCAAGTGCCGAAAAGCACCAGGCGCCACATACGCCGCATACTAAATTATCGGCGGCGGTCGATTTTAATACCGATTTTTCGGGCCGGGCGGATATCGGTGTCGTGGAGACGCTCAATATTAATGTCACCAGCCACTATCCCGGCAGTAGGGTTTCATTTGAATTGCTGGACGCGCCAGGACTTCAGATTTTCCAAAAATCCGGTCTGACGGAAACGACGGCGTCTCTGGGTGAGGGCGGCCATGATCTGTCCTTGCAGTTCCAGCCAGTTACCGAAGGCGTTCATGATATAATTATCTTGGCCAAAGTTACCCTGGCGGATGGTCAGTATATGACCAAAACTCATCTAATTCCTGTCTATGTAGGCGACCAGTTTCAACCGTCTAAAGAGGTTAAAACGCTGGAACCGTCAACGACATCTCAGGAATTGGGCGGTATGATAATCATGGATGCAGAAGAAACGATTGAGTAATCAGTCCTTTTGAGCCAGTTGCAACTTTACCTGCTTAAAGGCCCAAACCCGCAGGAAAGAGGCCAGGCCAGAGCTGTTCCCGTCGGATACGCGCTGATCATCCAGCTCCGCTAGCAGCCCAGCCAGGGACTGTTGTCGTTTTTCGGCCTGCGCTTCGATAACGTCCCAAAATTCCGGTTCCAGCGCGATAGACGTCCGGTGACCATGCAGGGATAAAGACCGTTTCTTTTTCATCTATCCGTCTGATGATCGTCGATGCGACGTTTAAGCTTGTCAGCTTTGAGTTTGTCGTGTTGTTTTTCGCTTTTGGTGCGACCGAATTTTACCCGGTTTGCCTCTGCCTGTTGGTCTTTGGCTTTGCGGGCCAGAGCCTTTTTCGCCTTGCCGAATTTTATGACATTATCATCGCCCATTAGCGGGGTTTTATCATCAGTTCCGGTCGCACGACTTTGTCAAATTCAGCTTCAGTGACAAAGCCCAGGCGGACGGCTTCTTCGCGCAAAGTGGTACCATTCTTATGGGCGGTCTTGGCAACTTTGGTGGCGTTGTCATAGCCAATAGTCGGGGCGAGGGCGGTCACCAGCATGAGCGAGCGCTGCAGCAATTCGTCAATGCGCTCTTCATTGGCTTCGATGCCGACCACGCATTTATCCGTAAAGGCATGGGCGCTGTCGGCCATCAACTGTATGGATTGCAGCATGTTATAAGCCATGACGGGCTTAAATACATTCAGCTCAAAATGACCCTGAGACCCGGCCATATTGATGGTGGCATTATTGCCCATTATCTGTGTGCAGACCATGGTCAGCGCTTCGCACTGTGTCGGATTGACTTTGCCCGGCATAATGGATGAACCTGGCTCATTGGCGGGCAGAGATAACTCGCCCAGTCCGGAGCGGGGCCCCGAGCCCAGAAAGCGGATATCATTGGCAATTTTAAACAGGCTCATAGCCATGGTATTGATAGCGCCATGAGCCGAAACATAAGCATCATGCGCCGCCAGGGCTTCAAATTTGTTAGGGGCCGTTTTAAAGGGCAGTTTCGTATAGGCGGCGACTTCCTCGGCGAATTTTTTGGCAAAACCCGGCTTGGTATTGAGTCCCGTCCCAACGGCCGTTCCGCCCTGGGCCAGATAATAAAGCTCTTTAAGGCCGTTCTGGATACGTTTTATGCCGCCGTCCATCTGAGCCACATAGCCCGAAAATTCCTGACCCAGAGTAACAGGCGTCGCGTCCTGCGTATGGGTGCGCCCGATTTTGATGATTTTGCGAAATTCATTGGATTTATCATTCAGTGCATTTCGGAGCTTTTGCAGGGCAGGGAGCAGATTGTGATGAATTTCTTCGGCGGCCGCAATATGCATGGCCGTCGGGAATGTATCATTGGAGCTTTGAGAGCGATTGACGTGGTCATTGGGATGAACCGGGTCTTTTGAGCCAATTTCACCGCCCATGATTTCGATGGCGCGATTGGCAATCACTTCATTGGCGTTCATATTGGACTGAGTGCCTGACCCGGTTTGCCAGACCGCTAGCGGGAAATTATCGTTGAGCTTGCCTTCGGCGACTTCTGAGGCCGCTTTGACGATAGCACTCGTCCGCTTGGAATCCAGATTTTTGAGGAACTTATTGGTCAGAGCCGCGGACCGCTTTATAACGCCCAAAGCCCGGATCAGAGACGGCGGCATGGTTTCAACGCCAATTGGAAAATTGATAAGACTTCGAGCCGTTTGGGCGCCGTAATATTTATCAGCTGGCACTTTTAGCTTGCCGAAACTATCCGTTTCAGTCCGCGTTTTAATCATAATAGTCTCTTGGGTAGGGTGTTATTTCTTGCGAAAGGAATCCAGGCTGACGACTTTGTCGTCAGATTCTTCTTCTGTCTTTTTAGCTGGCTTCTTTTTAGCTTTAGCTTTCTTGGGTTTTGCGGGTGCTTTTTTTGCAGCAGGTTGCGCAGTAGGCGCAGTACCTATTTGCGAAACGGTTGCCGGTGCGCCCTCGTCCGCTGATTTAGGGGGTTCGAATTGCAAGGCAAAACCTACACTCGGATCGTGAAAACGTGTAATGGCCGTATAAGGTACTTTGATATACTTTGGAACGCCGCCAAATTTCAAAGTTACTTCGAAATTGTCTTCATTTGCCGTCAGGTCCCAAAATTGATGCTCCAAAACTATTGTGATTTCTTCGGGGTATTTCTTAGCAAGAACCTCATCTATTTCCGCGCCGGGAAAACGGGTCAGAAATGTAATGTAAAAATGGTGAGTTCCAGGCAGGCCGTCTTCACGAATTACCCGTCGGATCGCATCTCGGACAACGCCTCGCAAAGCGAGCTGAGTCATCTGTTCGTAGTTCATCAAGTCCTGTGCCATAATGACAGACTAGAACAAACTGAGCGTGGGTCAACATTGGGCTTGAACTTTTCGTGCTTTTTCACAAACTGTTCACGGAATCACACTTAATAAGCCCCAAAAAATAAATTGCCCCAAGGTCTATTATGAAGCCCCGCTCTCTTTCTATCCCTAGAACCTTCAAAAATTTCAATTTCGGAAGTCTGTTCTCTGCTTTTATCTATCCCGCCGCAGGACTTATTGTTCTCGTGACGATGATTCTAATCGCCGTCTTTGCGAAAAATGTGGAGTTGAGTTGGGGGTATCTTGGTTGGGGCTTGTTGACGGTCGCCCTTACTATATTCATCTGTAATGCGGGAATAGGACCCTTACATCGAATAATGCAGCATAAAGCCGGTGAAATGGAAGCACCAGCTCAAATCATTACCATGATAAACTTAATGATAGCGATGCAGGGGACCGTACGCGAATGGGTCAATTATCACAGTCAACATCATCGTTTTGCCGACAGACCAGGGGACCCGCATAATCCAGCCGAAGGAAAAATTTGGGCTTGGGTTGGTTGGATTATTTGGCGTGACCAAAAAGATTCTAGGCGCCCTATGGCGCTTTGGTTGCGTTCACGTCCGATCATTGTCTGGATGGATAAATTTTACCATCATATTTCTATTGGTCTCCATGCCGGGGTTCCGGCCTTGATTTATTTAATCGTCTGGTTGGCCGGCGGGTCTCTAGTGTTTACGGCATTCCTTCACGGATGTTTTATGATCGGCCGGGCTATCCAGTTCCATGCAACTGTCTACGGCATTAATGTCTTGGGACATCTAAAAACGCCAAAATGGCTGGATTATGCGGTCGCCGTTTTGACTGGTGGTGAGGCATTTCATGACCATCATCATGATGAACCACAAAGTGCTTTGCATTTGCCTCAGCGTGGATTTTGGAATCGATTTTTCGATTATAACGGGACGCTTTTACTCGTTTATCAAAAACTTGGCTGGACGAAAGAGCTGATTATTGCGCCTCAATTTGTGCAGCTGGGAAAAAACTAATCACAAGTTGATGCTAAAACGGCATTAAGCCTGATCGGTTTCTAGAAGTCCGGAATTTCCGGCCGCCGCGAGCATGGCTTCTTGCAGCTTTTCGAAGGCTCGAGCCTCAATCTGACGAATACGTTCACGACTGACATCATAAATTTGTGCCAGCTCTTCGAGCGTTTTTGGTGAGTCAGATAGACGGCGTTCCGCAATAATATGACGTTCCCGATCATTCAGGTCGGCCATGGCATCCTGCAGTAGCTCCATTCGGGCATCAAATTCTTGACTGTCAGCCAGAACCTCTTCCTGGTTTTCGGAGTCGTCTTTCAACCAGTCCTGCCATTCAGAGCCGCCGTCTTCGCCGCCTATCGTAACATTGAGAGAAGCGTCTCCGCCAGACAGCATGCGACGGTTCATTGAGGTCACTTCTTGTTCTTTTACATTCAAACGTGTAGCGATCTTTTTGACCTGATCCGGCGATAAATCACCATCGTCGATGGCCTTCATCTCACCTTTGAGGCGGCGCAAATTGAAGAAAAGTTTTTTTTGGGCGGCCGTGGTTCCCATTTTAACCAGAGACCAGGAGCGCAATACATATTCTTGAATAGCTGCTCTAATCCACCACATAGCATAAGTCGATAAGCGGAACCCTTTATCAGGGTCGAATTTCTTCACGGCCTGCATAAGACCTACATTGCCTTCGGAGATCACTTCTCCGATCGGTAGTCCATATCCCCGATATCCCATGGCAATCTTGGCCACGAGGCGTAGATGAGATGTCACCATACGTTCTGCCGCGTAAGTATCACCATCTTCGCGCCAGCTTTTGGCGAGCATAAATTCCTCGTCCTTTTCGAGCATGGGGTATTTTCTGACCTCTGACAGATAGCGATTGAGACCTTGTTCAGGTGACAGGCTGACAGACAGGCCCATATTGCCAGAATAGCTAGCATCCTTCTTCGATGCGGACTTTTTGCTGGTTTTCGCTGGCAGATTTTTTTCGGTATCTTTCGTCATGCTCTCCTCCGGAAAGCTATCATATAGGTATTTGATATGGGAATTAAAGAGGGCGCATAAAAAAAGCCCCGTCCGGAGCTTTCAACTAAATGTTATCCAGAAATTATCTAAAATCTTCGCATATAAGAGATCGTCGACCAGGTACTTGTGTTGTCAAAATTCAAATCGCTGGTTTCAAACCAAGTTAGGTCAAAGCGAATCCCGTTTTTCTTATCAAAGAAATATTCAGCTGCAAAACCTCCGGTTAGACCCTCAAAGTCAAGATCTATTAGTTCGACCTCTCTTTGGTTGAGATTCGGAATCTCGACGATGCGGTCGCCGCCAAAATTACTGGAATGGTATCCGGCGCGAACGGTGATGCCTAAGCCGGAGTCCAGAGGAACACGGAACATAAAATAACCTGCCAAGTGATTTTGTACGCCGAAACCCTCGATAGAAGTAAAAACTTCTTCGGGGTTGCCGTCAATTTCTATCAATTGAATGATTCCGTCCTCTGCACCATCAATTTGAGTGCCGCCTTCAACTTCGATCCCGATGTCAAAGGCACGGTCTACGATTGGAACCGTCAAGTTTGCCCGTCCGGTCAAACCGATGGATTGACTGTCCCCGTAGGAGGTCAGTCCGGCACCAACTTCAACCTTTACAGGTTTATCGTCGTCTGCTTGGGCAGAAAAAGCAAAAAGAGTGGCTATTCCAGTGGCAACCAATAGTTTCTTCATGATGTTCCCTCGATTATAATATCCATTCGGTAGTTTAAACGGAGGGAAAATTCAAGCTGACTCCTCATAGAGGGGCATCACAATTTGGCTAGAGTTGCTCCAGCATGTCTTGGAGAGTCCGTATATCTGTAGGGAATTCAGACTGAAATTCCATAAAATTTTTAGTCGTAGGATGAATAAAACCTAGCGATCTGGCGTGGAGTGCCTGTCTTTTGAATGTCTTTAAGAACTCGGATAATTGTATTTCTGCCGGGTTTTTACTGGTTTGAAATGCTTTTTGACGGCCATAAAGGGGATCGCCGATTAAAGGGCAGCCAAGATGTGCCATATGTACCCGGATTTGATGTGTACGCCCTGTTTCAAGCCGGCATTCGACACGAGATACCAAGGGCGTGCCAATGGCGGCTTTTGGTAAAGTCCCAAATCCTTGTAAAAATTTGTAATTGGTTATGGCGTGTCGCCCATGATCGGAAGCCGTGATGTCTCCCCAAGTTTTTTTAACAACCGCTTGTTTTTGACGATTATGGGGAGAGCGTGCAAGGCGACTTTCTATTCGGCCTTCCTTGGGTTTTGGTTGGGTCCGCACAAAGCATTCATAAACCCGTTCGACGCTATGCTTCGCGAATTGGTTGGATAAATGCGCATGCGTATTGTCGTTTTTTGCAACGACGAGCAGTCCGGATGTATCTTTATCAATTCGATGAACGATGCCGGGGCGTAAAACTCCGCCGATTCCTGACAGTGAGGCTTTAGCATGAAATAGCAAAGCGTTGACAAGCGTCCCGTTAGGAGACCCAGGTGCGGGATGGACTGTCATGCCCGCAGGTTTTTCAACAACAATCAGATCGTTATCCTCAAAGTGAATGTCTAAAGGAATATTCTCTCCTTTGGGAATTGGGTCCTGAGGGGGTGGAATTCGAATCGTATAAGATTGGTCTGCAATCACCTTGTCTGAAGGGCTTGCAACCGCAATTCCATTTGCTTTGACAGCATTTTTACCGATCAAAGATTGAATGCGACTGCGAGAAAGGTCGCAGACCGAAGCCAGCCATCTATCTACCCGTAATCCGGCAGCGTCTGTGTCGGCAATGAATGTGTTAAGGTCTTGTGACATAAGAAAAGTTTACTGTTCAAAAGGCCTATAAACAGAGTTGTGGCCTTTGGGCAACATATTCTAAAAATTGCATATAAATGCTTGCACGATTTGCATTATGACGTTACGCCGAAAAAATAATAATATCACGTCTAAACCGGGCGTGGGGAGAATATCCAAATCATTAACATCTAATTCCGGGGAAAATATGTTGAAAAAAGCATTCCTTACTACTTCGTCCATGACGCTTATCGTCGGTCTTGCTATGCCTGCCGTCGCTCAAGACTCTTTTGAGGATGAAATTATCGTTACGGCGACAAAGCGTGAGCAGACTCTTCAAGAGGTGCCCGTTGCTGTTTCTGTAACAACGGCGGATACAATTGAAAAAGCCGTCATCAAAGACGTACTCGACTTACAGTCAGTTGTACCCTCTCTTCGCGTGTCGCAGCTTCAAAATAGTATTTCGACTAATTTTATTATCCGTGGTTTTGGTAATGGTGCCAACAACCCAGGTATAGAACCATCCGTTGGCGTGTTTATTGACGGTGTATACCGTTCGCGTTCAGCAGCCGCACTTTCAGACCTTCCTAACCTGGAGCGGGTAGAGGTTTTGCGTGGTCCTCAATCTACATTATTCGGAAAGAACGCCTCTGCGGGTGTCATCAGTGTCGTGACGGCCAAGCCGACTTATGACACTCAGGGCTATGTTGAGGGTTCAGTCGGTAACTATGACTTGCGGAGCGTTAAAGGGTATATTTCAACTGGTCTTGACGATACCGAAACTCTGGCGGTCAGCCTTGGTGGGTCGGTTACAAAACGGGATGGCTATTACAAAAACCTCCTGACTGGTACAAATCAAAATGACCGGGATCGCTGGGGCCTACGTGGTCAGGTCCTCTATGAGCCATTTGATGATTTATCTATCAGGGCTATTGCAGATTATGACAAAATTGATGAAATCTGCTGTGGCGTTGCCAATCTGGTGGCGGGGCCTACAGCTGATGTCATTGCGGGACTACAAGGTCTAACGGATCTCAACAATGCAGTGATTGGTCTCGGAGGTGTTAATCCTTTGACGCCTGCCCAGTTGAATGGCCTTGGTGCCGGGTTTGTGACGGAGCAGCCATTTGCCTATGAAGGTTTTTATGATTTTGATCCGGTCAATGAAATTGAGAACAAGGGCGTTTCTTTGGACGTTGAGTACCAAATAAATGATAACATGACATTACGGTCAATTACGTCTTTGCGAGGACAGGAAACATTCGTCAATGGTGACGTAGATTTCACCGGCGCTCGTTTGGTCGCCCAAAACGTTCTGACAAGCGACTCTACGTCCTTCTCACAAGAGCTGCGTCTTGAAGCCAGTTCAGGGGATTTGGATTGGACCGTTGGTGGTTTTTACTTTGAGGACGACCTAACAACAGATTCTGATCTCAGATATGGTGATCAGTTTCGTGATTTCGGAAACTATGCGGTTTGGCAGCTGCAAGCCGCAGGATTTTTGCAGGGCGGTGGCCAACCCATTGCCTTGGGTGGGATCCTGAATGTAATTGATCTGTTTGAAGGAACTCAGGCATTCGGCACGGGGCAGGGGCTGCAGGTCGGTTTCAACCAGGACAATGAAGCGCTTTCATTGTTTGGTCAGGCGGATTGGCACGTTTCTGATAGACTGACACTCACTGGTGGTGTTGCTTTTGTGGAAGACCGAAAAAGAGTGGATTCATTCTCAAGTACAACAGACGGGTTCTCGGCACTTGATCTGAACACGGCGGTATTTGGACTGTTCAACTCTCTAAGTTCTCTGCAATTCCTTCCGCCGTTTGAAGATTTCCCGAATTCAGTTGAAGGTAACAGAACAAGAGACGACAAATTCACTTATACATTGCGTGGTGCTTATGATGTGAATGACGATGTCAATGTTTACGCGTCTGTTTCAACTGGTTTCAAGGCGTCTACTTGGAACCTGTCTCGAGACTCACGTCCGTTGGGCACACTAACAGATCCTTCATCAGATTGTGCACAAGTGTTCGGCGCCCGCGTTACAGCTTCAAACGTAAGTTGTGGTTCGCGTTTCGCTGGTCCGGAGGAGTCCACAGTTTACGAAGTCGGTGTTAAGGCCAAGCTGGACCGCGGCTATGTGAATGTCACATTGTTTGACCAAAACATCAAAGGTTTCCAGTCTAATATCTTTACAGGTACAGGCTTTATTCTCGGAAATGCGGGGCAGCAGTCCTCAAGAGGTGTGGAACTGGATGCCGCTTACAGCCCGCTTGACGGATTAAACCTTGGCTTCAGCGCAACCTATTTGGATCCAGTTTATGATGACTTTGATGACGGCCAAGGGCCACGTGGAACAATCGGTCTGACAGGTGAACAGGTTGCCGGAATTCATGAGCTAAGTGCTGTTCTTGCTGCGACTTATAACTTCAATGTTGGAGAACGTGACGCATATGTTCGTGGCGATTTCCAGTTCGAGAGTGACGTCCAGATCAGTGACGCTATTGATGAAGTTGACGTTGGTGATAACGCTTTCCGTGAGCAAAAGCTTTTCAACGCCAGTGCGGGAATCCAGGTTACGGACCAAGTCGGACTTCAAATCTGGGGTCGTAACATCTTTAATGATGAGTTTATCACAGCGAACTTCCCGTCGGTGGCACAGGCTGGTAGCTTCAGCGGATATCCGAATCCGCCGCGTACATATGGTGCGACAGTTAAATATCAGTTCGACTAGAGCTGATTGCACAAATGAAAAGGCCGCTCAATGAGCGGCCTTTTTTTTAACTTGTTATGGCTTCATGGATTGTTGACGTTTCCATCTTTGCCATATCTGAAATATTTTTGGCCCTTCGACCAGATACCGACGCCAAAGGCGTTTAGGTTCGCTCAAAAGGCGGAATAGCCATTCCATTCTAGAGCGCTGCATCCATTTAGGTGCACGTTTTGTGCGACCTGCGAGAAAATCCAGACTGGCGCCGACGCAAAGGCCCAGGCCAACCGCGCCGTTCAATTCAGTGGCAGCTTTGGCGACCATTTCCTGTTGGGGTGAACCAACACAAATGAAAACGTATCGCGCCGGGTGCTCGCGTATGAATTCGGCGCAGGCTTTAATGGCGTCGGGTTTGCGGCGTAAACCCATAGGGGGTTCGTGGTGATAGATTTCGCCTACGTCATATTTATCTTTGATGATCGCAATAATCTCAGTGTCAGCTCCTATCACCGTAATATTATCTACTGATGTGATGACATTATCGAATAGCTGTTGCGTCAAGTCTGAACCAGGAACGGCTTTAAGCGGTATGTCGGATTTGTTGGCCATGAGTTCCAAAATTCGTGAGTCGCAAACGGATAGCCATGCGGCCTCATAGAGAGGTTTATATACCTCAGGTTCTTTGGTGAGGCGAACAATGTGATCCACATTGGGCGTCACAATATAACGGAACGGTTTATCTTCTGTCATCCATTTGGCGCGCTTCAGGGTCTGGAGTGGATCCAAAGGGTGAAACGTTGCCCCAAGAAACTCATATGTGCGTGGATTGACCCTCCAATCTAAAACTTGTTTTTTACTGAAAACGTCGTCGATTTCGGACGTGTTTGTCTGAATTTCTGCCGTATTTTCTCTAATCGTCATGTCATCCACCATTTCTGGAGGGCGAAATTACAAGAAAATGTTTAGGATTCAGTTATCGATTAACTGACTCTAACGGGCCAGCTCTTTCATGGCGTTTTCAAGTCCTGATAATGTCATTGGAAACATGCGGTCTTCGCCTATGATATCCTGGATCATCTGAGTGGACTGAGAATATTGCCAGTATTTTTCTTGTGTTGGATTTATCCAGATCAAATGCGGATAAACATCCACCATACGTTGCAACCAGACGGCCCCGGGTTCGTCATTCCAATGCTCAACAGAGCCGCCCCGAACGGCAATTTCATAGGGGCTCATAGCCGCATCGCCAACGAATACGACACGGTAGTCCGAAGGGAATTTATGCAGGATATCCCAAGTAGGTGTAATTTCACGCATTCGCCGGATATTGTCTTTCCAGACGTGCTCGTACAGGCAGTTGTGGAAATAGAAATATTCTAACCTTTTGAACTCGGATTTTGCGGCTGAAAACAAGTCTTCAGCCTGTTTGACATGGCTGTCCATAGAGCCCCCTATATCAAAAAGAGCGAGAACTTTGACGGCATTTCGTCGTTCTGGGCGCATGCGAATGTCAAGCCAGCCTTGTTTGGCCGTTCCGCGGATAGTTCCGTCCAGATCAAGTTCTTCCGCCGCACCTTCGCGGGCAAACTTTCTTAATCGTCGCAGCGCTACCTTGATATTTCGCGTTCCGATTTCTCTGTCGCCATCCAGATTTTTAAACTGACGTTTATCCCAGACTTTAACCGCTTTGCCGTGACGTCCTTCTTTTTGGCCTATGCGAATGCCTTCAGGATTATAACCGTAGGCGCCGAAGGGAGAGGTTCCGGCTGTACCGATGTTTCGATTTCCACCTTCATGGCGTTTGTCCTGATTTTCGAGGCGCTCCCTCAAGGCTTCCATTATTTTGTCGAAATCACCAAGCGACTCGATTTCTGCCATTTCTTCCGGCGTGAGGTATTTTTCGGCCATGGCCTTGAGCCAGTCGGATGGAATTTCTCCCTCCGCAACGCCGAAAATATCGTCCAAATAGTCCATCCCTCTAAAAACATGCCCGAATACCTGATCAAATTTATCTAGATCGCGTTCGTCTTTAACGAGTGCGGTACGTGATAAGTAATAAAACCCATCAACACTGTCGCCAGTTACATTCCTGTCCAGACCTTCAAGCAGGGTCAAATACTCCCGTATTGTAACCGGGATTTTTGCGGCTCGCAGCTCAGTAAAAAAGGTTTGAAACATCTTTGTTCGTCTATCTTGAATTAGGGGATAAGGCCATCCCGACATTCGCCTTTATAGGCAGCACTAACGCCTTTTGAATTGGCCGAGCACTCATTACCATAGGTGTTTCCGTCGCATCCGCAAACTGGATCGAACTGTTGGGTGCACATTTCAGGTTTTGTTTTGCAGGTGCCAGTCATATCGGCGGCGCCGCATTGGGCCTCAATATCAGTATGACAGTAATCGGCCTTGCTGGCACAAATTGTGCCCATCATTCCACCGCATATTTCGCCGGTTTCGGCCTTGGTGCGGACAGGCGAGCCTTTAGTTTTATCGTCGCTTTGAGACTCCAAAATGGGCGCTTCGTCTGTTATATCGTACTGCTGGCAAGAAATGAGAAAAATGCTGCTAAAAATCAGTATAATTGTGGAAAAATATTTCATAGTGAGGCGTCCGTATTTGATATGGTGTAAATCTCCCAGAAAAGTCTTTGACAATCAATTTCTATTTTGAAAAACCATCAGCGGGGGGAGCTAATCACTCCAAACTTAATATAACAAAGGGGATCTTTAATGAAAAGATTGACAACGAAACTCGTTGTGTCCGCGTCTACACTTATGCTGACGTGTGCGTTCGCAACAACGGCTTCTGCGCAAGATGATACCGCATGGCACAATGCGCATGATAACGCTGCTTTTAAACGCTGTGGTACGCCGCACAAAACTGAAAAAGAAGTGGCTATGATCGAAGATTATGTGCGTGGTCAAATGACACGTGCCGGTTTCAAAAAAGGCGGTAACGGCGGCGGCAATGGCGGCGGAAAACCCGACGGCGGCGGCGGTGATGGTGGCGGTGGTGAACCCACAACGCGTCCGGCCGGTTCGGTTGTTTTTGACACTTATTATCATATTATCTGTGATGATAATGGTAATAATTGTAATACCGACGCTGAAGCTCGGGCTCAGGTTGATGTTTTGAACGCAGCTTTCGCAGGTTCTACCGGCGGTACAGCAACTCCATTTCAGTTTAATCTGGTAGGGATTACACGGACCAACAACTCTTCTTGGAATCAGGTGGGTTTTGGAAGCACGGCAGAGCGTCAAATGAAAACGGCACTACGTGAAGGTGATGCGACAACCCTGAACATTTATTCCGCCCGGATCGGTGGTGGCCTCTTAGGTTGGGCGACCTTCCCGAACGACTACGCGTCTGATCCAATTGATGACGGTATCGTAATTTTGGACGAAAGTGTACCTGGTGGTTCAGCAGCTCCGTTTAACGAAGGCGACACTGGAACCCACGAAGTGGGACACTGGCTTGGTCTATACCACACGTTCCAAGGACGTGGCTGTAAAGGCAATGGAGACTTTGTTGCCGACACGCCGCCAGAAAGCTCAGCAGCTTCCGGTTGTCCGGTCGGTCGCGACACATGTCGCGGTGATGGTCCTGACCCGATCTACAATTTCATGGACTATTCTGACGACAACTGCATGTTCGAGTTTACGCCTGGTCAAACGGTTCGTGCTGATGAATACTCTCTGACCTATAGAAAGTAGTCTCGTCATTAATTAAAAATTAAGGGTGCCTCGGGCACCCTTTTTTACTTGTTCTTTGTGGGTTTATACGCTCGCTTAGAAGGCCTAACCGGTCCTCACATCTGTTTCCAGCCTTGCGGCTAATTCCGGGTCGAGGCGTAGCGCCATTGCTAGATCATCAAGATAGTCACGCTCTTTCTCATTAAGGCCGTTAGCTATTCGACAAGATGCAGCATAAATTTCACGTTCTGCTTGTTCACTGTCGGCCAAGCGAGCAATCTCCCTTGGATTTGGCTCTTGATTCAGAATGTCGCCGAGATCAATTTCGTCATGTGATTTGATGAATGCCATTTCGGCATCTGAAATTTCACCATCAGCTTTGGCCGCGGCTATCATTGCACGTAAGATGGCTTCTGATCTGACTTCAGCTTTTGGGCCGGAAATCATTCCTGCGATTTCTTCTTTCCAGTTTGGCATCGATCCACCGTTTTTCTGATAGGCTTTATAGGCCAGCGTTCCGAGCCCTGCGAGACCGCCAAGCGCCGCAAGCTTACGACCTGATTTGGATTGAAGCATTAAAAGAAGGGCGCCTGCCGCAGCACCTGTTCCAACACCTTTGCGTAAGGCTTCTCGAACTTTTGGAGTATCTTCGAGGCCGAGCTTTTCGATTAATAAATCCTCACCTTTTTTACCGAGCTCCTTTCCCTTGTCGACGACGCCAGTTTCTTTGACGCGTGTTTTGGCTTCGCTGGCAAGTTCTTTGCCGCCACTCAATATTTGATCGAGTAGGCCTTGAAAATTGATAGTCGATGGATTCATGATTTCCCCCATATGTTGATGACAAGTTGTTGAACAGGCTATAGCAATAGCATCACGAAATGAATGCTAAATGGCAGCACCGATGACTCGAAATATTTTCTTTGTTTTTTTTCCGATAATTGCTTTGATTATTGGATTGTTATGGTTTTTAAAGACGCCGTCTTCCTCGTTTGATCAGTCGTCTATTCGAGAAACGGCAAAAACATATAATGCGCGGATAATTCGAGATAATTGGGGTGTTGCCCATATCTTCGGACGAACGGATCCTGATACATCCTTTGGGCTAGGTTACTCACACGCCGAAGATGACTGGGAAACCATTCAAGAAACAATCATGACCTCGCGGGGCATGTCTGCGAAATATCTGGGTGGAAAGAAAAATCTAGTGGGATTGGCTGCGCCGGTTCAGGACTATTTATTTGACTTGTTCAAAGTTCAAGAGGCTGTTGAGTCTAAAATAGCCAGTGAAGTTTCCCCCCAAGCACGAGCAATGGCAAAGGCCTATGCGGATGGTTTAAATCTGTGGGCCATAGAAAATCCAAAGCGTATCCTGCCAGGTATATTGCCAGTGACCGACAAAGACGTGATTGCGGGATATACTTGGGCGACGCCGTTTTTTTATCGTATGGATGAAGAACTTCAGCAGGTTTTCGCCGAAGGTGAAGCGCCACCGGTTGGACCATATCAGTCGTCATCGATTCATCGCGACGGGGCCGTCCTCGGGTCCAATGCTTTTGCCATCGCTCCAAGTCGTGCCGAAGATGGGCACACTAGGCTGGTGGTCAACTCGCATCAGCCATTTGTGGGACCTTATGCCTGGTTTGAAGCTCATGTGATTTCAGAAGAGGGGCTAAATCTCGCAGGTGGGGGCTTTCCGGGTACGCCTATTCTAGCTCAAGGCGTGACTCCGACTCATGGTTGGGCTCATACTGTGAACAAGCCAGATCTAACGGATTTGTTTAAACTGGAGACCGAACGTGCTTGGAATCCTCAAAAGTATAAACTGGATGGTGAATGGGTGGATTTTGAAATTAGCACTTCAAAGTTTCGGGTTAAACTGGTGGGGCCGTTTTCCTTCCCTGTTGAAATGCAAATGCGTTGGAGCGTGCATGGACCGGTTCTGGACACAGGTCAGGGGTTCTATGCTATTCGTTTTGCGGGCCTACAGGGCGTGGGTGCGCTGGACCAGTGGTATGCAATGAGCAAGGCGGACAACCTGCAAAAATGGAAAGAAGCGCTTGATATGAACGGGGTGTTAAGTTTCAACATTGTCTACGCCAATAAAGACGGTGATATTATGACGATTTATAATTCACGCATGCCAAAGCGGAAAACGGGTCCAGCTTGGCGCGGTGTTTTACCCGGAGATGACTCATCGCTAATATGGGATGAATTTCATTCAGTTTCCGAATTGCCCCAAATTTACAATCCAGAGAGTGGGTGGTTGTTCAGTGCAAATTCCTCTCCCTTTTTTGTAACAGATGACGGGCACAATAATCTTCGGGAAAACTATCCGGACACATTTGGAATTGAGACGCGCATGACCAATAGAGCCCAAAGGTCATTAGCCCTGTTTTCTAATGATGGCTCAATCAGCGATCAGGAACTTCTAAAATACAGGGCCGATGCGCGATATCAGCCGGGAACACATATTCGGGACATGCAGCAAAAAATCGCGGCCATGGAGTTTGAGGATGAAACCCTACAGGAAGCACAACGTCGCATAAAAAACTGGGGAGGATCTGCCGAAGTGCAGGACAGACGGGCAGCCATTGCTATTTTAACGGCTATGCATGCTGGTGGTTTTGAACTGAAGGATGATCTCATGCCCTTGGAAGACGCCATGAAAAAGGCAAGTGATGACCTTATAGCCGTATTTGGTCGACTTGACCCTACATGGGGAGAGGTCAACAGACTGCGTCGCGGAGATTTAGATCTTTCACTACGAGGCGGGCCAGATACATTGCGCGCCATATATGGCGACCATAATAATTTTGTTGCTAACAAAGGTTTGACTGCTGTCGCCGGTGACACGCATATCATGATTGCGGACTGGGACGGGGAAGGGCAACTGAAAGTGGAGACTATACATCAGTTTGGTGCGGCGACTTTGGATGAGAACTCATCTCATTATGCGGACCAAGCCGTACTTTTTGCCGATGAAAAATTCAAAAACATGCCAATGACACTCGAGGAGGTTCTACCGTTGGCAACTCGAGACTACAGACCAGGGCAGTAATCATTCCGTCCAGGCAATATGTTAAACCCCGCTTCAAGCAGCGGGGCTTTTATTCTAAAATGGGCGACTAAGCCTATTCCATGGTGTAGACGACACCAAAGCGCAAGGCAGTGTCCGTCTTTTCCGTTCCGAAAGGAACGTCGGTGTGATGGTCAATCCGGTAGGACACACGAGCTGCCAGATTGCCCATAAGCTGGGCGTTCAGGCCGATATCATTCCAGATATAGGTATCACTTTCTGACCAGATGATTTCAGTGTCGTTATACAAAGACACATTTTCATTTAGCGCATAGTCGAAGTCTGAAAACCCACGGAGGGCAAATTCATTAGTCCGGGCGCCAATAACTGGGTTTTGTGAGCGATAACCGGCACCCGCTTCAAGGTTCCATCCAACTGGATCTGGCAAAATCATTTTGTAACCTAAACCAGCGCCGAGGAAATAACCGTCTTGGAACGCGCCGAAGTCGTCGTTGAAATAGTCGGCATTGCCGTAAACATATGTCCGGTCGTTTAGATCTCTGTCGATCTGATAGCCGAGTGCAAAACGCTGCTTAGTTTTGATGCCGCTAACTTTGCCAAAATCTGCTAGGGCATCAAACTTGTGACGCCATTTGTCACCCTCTTTGGCTAGTTTCAGTCCGAGCGATAGATCTTCTGTATCAGTATTACCTGTTGTTTTGCCACCAGCTAGAGATGCTTCGCCTGACCAGCCATCATCGTCTTGAGCAATAGAGATCCCAGCGAAAGATACGCTGAGCGTCAAGGCAATTGTAAATTTTTTAAACATAATGTTCCTCAATTTTAGATTCTCACTGCCGGGCTAATTGAGGCAGCTATTCTGTATAGAAGATGAATAGAAAGGGTGTTATTTTCCTTAACAAAATCTTGCTGAAAATTAACCCGGTGAATTGCTAAAGTGTTGAAAAATAACTATAAGATATAGGAATCTCACGTGGGGAATATATGACACTCATCGCAATAGATCTGGGAACCACCAATTCATTGGTGTCGGTATTTGAAGAGGACGGGCCTGTCCTTATTCCAAATGCGTTAGGCGATTTTTTAACCCCTTCCGCTGTGGGGCTTAATAAGGCCAATGAGGTTATCGTAGGTGCAGAAGCAAAAGACAGATTAGTAACACACCCTGACCGAACCTATGCGCGTTTTAAGCGCTATATGGGGACAAACCGGGATTTTCGCTTGGGCCGAAAAACCTACAGAGCCGAAGAATTATCTGCGATGGTGTTGCGCAGTCTAAAAGACGATGCGGAACGCCATCTTGGGAAGCCTGTAGAGCGGGCGATTATCTCCGTTCCGGCATATTTTAATGATGTTCAGCGAAAGGCTACCTATGCAGCTGGAAAAATGGCTGGCCTGCAAATTGAGCGCCTCATTAATGAGCCCACAGCGGCCGCTCTGGCTTATGGTCTCAACACGCTTTCTGATGAAAATACCTTTCTGGTCATTGATCTAGGTGGGGGAACATTTGATGTTTCAATTCTCGAGATCTTTGACGGTATTATGGAAGTACGCTCCTCCGCAGGTGACGCGTTTTTAGGCGGAGAGGATTTTACAGATTCAATCGTAAAGGAATTTGGCGCTCAGAAAAAAATCGACCTTTCCAGCTTGTCTCCAAAATCAATGGGCCTTTTGCGGGATTTGGCGGACCGGGCCAAACGCGAGCTCTCAAGTAAAGAGGAAGTTGGCGTGAAGTTTAAGCTCGGAGAGGAACAAATTCCATTGACTTTAACCCGGGCAAAGTTTGACGAAATTACAAGGCCGCTAATTGAAAAACTCCGCCAGCCGATTAAACGTGCGATTTCTGACGCGGGCCTCAAGGCAGATGGAATCGACCGGGTCGTACTTGTAGGCGGCGCCACGCGCATGCCGATCGTTAGACAAAATGTAACAAAACTTCTTGGCTTGTTTCCAGAGCATAAAATTGATCCCGACCAGGTTGTCGCCTTGGGCGCAGCCGTTCAAGCTGGATTGGTTGACCGTCATGAAGCGCTCGAAGATGTGGTTATGACTGATGTTTGTCCGTTTACTTTGGGAACCGATGTATCCCGTAAACTTGGTGAGGGGCGTTACGACCACGGGGCCTTTCAACCTATTATCGAACGCAATACTGTTATACCGGTGAGCCGTGTTGCAACCAATCATGCCATGGAAATCGGACAACAAAATGTCTCGATCAGTATTTTCCAAGGGGAGTCACCGCGCGTTAAGGATAATGTCTTTTTGGGGAAAATTGACGTCGCGCTCCCGAAAAAGCAAGAGCATCACGAAGCCATTGATATCCGCTTTACCTATGACGTGTCGGGCATTCTCGAAGTGCTGGTGACGGTGTTGTCCACGCAGAAAACAAGCCGCATGATACTTGAGGGTAATCCCGGAAGTCTATCACAAGAGGAAATTGAAAAACGTTTTAAGGCCTTGGAAAAACTAAAAATACATCCAAAGGACAAGTCCGAAAATGCCGCCGTCATCGCACGACTAGAACGGGCCTATGAAAACCAATTGGGACATGTTCGTGAAGAAATCAGTTTTCGGTTGAGTCAATTTATGACTGTCCTCGAGGGACAAAAGGATACGGATATAAAAATCGCGCGGGATGAGTTGATGAAATGGTTGGATGGCATTGAAAGTATGGATATTTTTTAAATGCCGTCTGTAAATTCAGAACCCTGGGCTGTCCTTGGGCTGGAAGGCCCCACCGATGACCTAAAGATCATTAAGAAGGCCTATGCGGCCAAGCTCAAAACGACCCGTCCAGAAGATGACCCAGAAGGTTTTATGGTGCTCCGCCGGGCTTTTGACAGTGTAACCCGAAAGGATACACCCGTCTATGCGGAGCCGGTTTATGGTACGCCGCAAACTACAGATGTAGCTACAGATACAGCCGATAAAATGAGTGATTTTGATGAGCCTGTTTCTCAAGATTTGCGATCACACTTACCGGAATATTATCATGAAATTCGCCAAGGCATTTACCGCATATTGGAGAACCCTGAGCGGCGGAGCAATATAAGAATATGGGAGCAATATTTTAAAGACGAGTTCTTTGAAAATATGGACCACGATTTGGCATTGCCGCACATCATGTTGGAATGCCTTATGGATTTTACAGGTGTTTTTGATGGCCTGACCCTCAAGGAATCTCGAAAAAAGGCGAGGACGGAAATCGGAAAAGATGCGGGTGTATTCATTTTTGAACAAATGGGATGGTCTGACCTGATTGAACGAAGCTATGATGACAATTCAAATTGGGATGTTCGTTGGTTGGCACAGGTTTTTGGTATTGGTCTTGAAACCAGAGACAAGCAGAAAGTCCGCCGAGGTATGTATAAAGATATCGGTTTCTTTTTGATATGCCTTACTGGGTTTGTGTTTTGGGCACGTGGTTTCATTTCGGATTATGACTCAAATCATTTATTCAGTTACGGTGTCGGCGCATCGATAGCGATAACCGGTATAATGGCAGGCTATTTGTTCTGGGAAATTGTTCGACGTTCTGGCAATAAGGTGTCTGACATGTCGGAGCATTGATAACATGGCGACGATTTGGGAAATACTTGATCTTGAAGGTCCAACAACAGATGAGAAAGTGATAAAGAAAGCCTATGCGGCGCGGTTGCGTATCGTAAGGCCAGATGAGGATCAGACCGGCTTTATGGCGCTACGGGATGCCTTTGAACGCGCACGAACCTACGCCCGAATACATGCCGAGGAAATAGACACTGATAGGATTTTCGAGGCCAGTAGACCACAGGAAGCCGCACCACCGCAGTCGACTGAAAACACAGAGGGCGCGTCGAAGTTCGAATATAGCGAGGATTATGTACCCGAGGAACAAGTCCCTGTGTTTTTCGATGATGCCGCCGATTTCAACTTTGTCGAAATGGAAGGACTATCGCCTGAGGAGGAGGCGGAGCAAGACTTTCACGATCAAATGCGCGAAAAAATTGCGGCGATTATCCGGAGCCCGTGGACCATTAATTCAGAGCATGCCTGGGATGAGCTTTTTGCTATTCCCGAATTAGAATTCATAGACGTAGAGACGCGATTTCAACGCATATTACGGACTTCGCTTTTAGCGATGGCCGGTTTTTTTGGTCAGGAAGACGGAGACAAAGTTCTCAAGATGAAACCGGCAATTGCGGCGCATATTTTCCATCGAATGGACTGGATGGATCCAAGCGGACTCTCAGATATGGAGCGCCATGAGTTATATTGGTTGAGTGATAAATTAGGCCTAACCCTTTATGATCAACCTAGTGAGGCCGAGTTGGATTTTTACGAAGCGCAGGAAGAGGAAGAAGACGGGGGTGTGAGCTGGAAAATTGCACTCGTTACGGTGCTGGGAACCAGCTTGCTTATTTATATCAGCAATAATTTTTTCTAGGCAATGGAAGACGCGAAAACCATATGGACGGTTCTAGGCCTCGATGGTCCCATTGATGATAAATGTGCCATCAAAAAAGCCTATGCCAAACGACTAAAGGTAACGAGACCAGATGATGACCTGACGGCGTTCATCCAACTTCGTGAGGCTTATGAAGCCGCACTTAAATATGCGCCAGACACTTCTATATCTTTCGATGAACTCGAACGACCAGCGTCACGGATTGAATTCGATGATGATTTAGAGCCAGAAATCTATCCCAATTCGGACCCGGAATATGACTATTTTGAGATAGATAGTTCAGCCGCCGCTGATGAGCTTGTTTCTTTTTATCCTGAAGATGATCTGCAGCAAAGAATATCACGGGACATCCAATCTTTGTTAGCGAATGGTGATGCTCATCTCAAACCGCAAAGCTGGAAGCAAATAATCGAAAATCCGGATTATTTCTCTGTTGATGCAGAGCTTATTCTGGAGCGAATTATCCGAGAGGCGATATTGGTGCATTATGGATTTTACGCAAAAGACGGTGTTTTTGGAAACATAGGGTCTGCCAAGGAGGAGGCGTCGTCAATTTTTATGTCGGAAGCAGCTGCCAGGTTTAACGGGGAGCGGCCGACAACATGGTTCGCCACATATCTGTTTGATAAATTTGAATGGCACCTACCTGAAAAAGTCGGCTTTGACCAATTTTACAAGATTGAATGGCTGAGACAAAAACTGGATGTCGTCAACCGATCGCGTTCAGATCTGGGACACAGCACAGAAACCGATGATCCATTTGCTGATGATAAAGATGGGACCTGGCTCGTCGTTCTAGGCAGTCTTATATTCACATTCTTGATTGTATATTTTTGGTTTGGTAGGCGCTTTTAAGATTGAAATTTATTTTATTCGATTGCGTTCGCGCGCCGTCGAAAAATGTCCATATCGTTCTTTGTCCCCGTTTTAACGTAGTTTGACCAAGCTTCTTTGAATGGCGCATATTGGCTATAATCAGCGACAAAGTCATAAGGGGCGCGCATGAAATTTTTGTTCCTCGATATGTCGACCAGGACGAGATCCGGCTTTCTTTCATTCAGATCATTGGTGACCGCATCCCACATGTAAAGCTCGATTTCGTCAAGCAAGGGGGTTGATGTGCCAAGTTCATGACGTCGGGTCTGAACGCCAGCAGAATAGGACAGCGCACCAAATCTTGAGGTCCAGTTCTTGCCCGTTTCTGTAATGAGTGGAAAGCCGTAAAGTAGGTCGGTTGACATAATGAATAGTCCATCGATATCCGGCTCAGTTTGAATGATTTCCAGCATGGGGTCGTAAAAACTAATCTGCTTTGTATTCGAAAAGCTTTTGGATGATTGGAAGAAGCAAAAAGCCATGTAGAAAACTGCAACAATCGGTAAGGCAACTTTCAAAGGCGATGTCTCTTTCTCGCTGGATTTTCCGGAGGGAATAGCAAGATATATTGCAATCATTGCAAAGCTAACGCCGAATATCTGATGAGAATACCAACCTTTGCCCTGCAAGATGACGCTGAAATAGATCGCCATGGCAGCGACGATAAATGTTCCAATTATGTGTCGTTTCTCCTGCGGGGCGCATATGAATGCCATTAACAAGGCCAGTAGCATTAGCAGGATAGACGACATTGTTTTTCCAATTAAGACATGCCATGGTGCATTAAATGTGGCCGAATATATCTCTGTTGCATAGGTTAGCATCTCTTTGGAAAAATAGTGCGGTGTCAAAACCCAAATGGACAAGAGATAGAGGCTGGCAACCAAACCAACCATGTAGGGTTCGATCCTCGAAAACAGCTTTTTCAACCCTACATGAAAAAGAAGATAAATTTCCAAACCAAAAGGGATAATGAGAAAATAGGGCTTGATTGCAAAACCTATACCTCCCAACAGTCCCACCAAGAGCGCAAGTCCAACGGGTATAGCTGTGCCACTCGTTCTGGCAGCGATCAGGAAAACATAAGGAAGGGATAATGCCAATCCGATATGTTCACGCTGACCAAAATTCCAACCTGGCAATAAAAAGAATAAACCAACCAGTAAAACGAACCAGATTGGGAGCCGCTCCTGTTCATTGATATATTTGAGCATTTTGCCGCAAAGTAAGATCAATATCGCTAAGGCCAAGGCGACGTAAATGTAAAAAGCGGATTTCAGACTCAGGCCTAATATTTCTGCCAGAAATATAACCGGCAATTGAAGCCAAATAATCAGAGGAGGGTTTATCTCCATAACATCTTTGTAGAGCGTTTTACCGGCTCGTAATTCTGATGAAGCATGCACTAACCAAGAGACGTCATAGTTTAACGGATTGGTAAACAGCTGAAAAAGCGAAAACGCCGCTACAAGCCCGCAGAGGACTAAGGCCAATATCAGTTTCTGACGAGTGTTTTCAGTAGCCGGCAACAATCAAGGCTCTTCTATGTGAGACACCATTGAGCTAACGATATAGGCTTAATTAACCATTAAGTGGGCAAACAGGATGCGAATATTTGGGCTATTACCCGGAGTGAGAGTTTGGACGCCTTCGCGACATCAGACCAGTATACAATTTTGGCGAAAGTTATTGCCATTATCGCGCTGGCCTATGCTCTGATTTTACAGTTTGGAACTTCTCTCAACCATGATGCGGCGTGGCATATGCAAACATCGCTGATGTGGCTGGAAGGAGGTCAGATTGGTAAAGACGTTGTTGACTTCAATCCACCTATGACGTTGTGGATTTCGTCTATCCCATCTCTTTTACATGTGTGGACGGGATTATCGCCAGCGCTATTATTAAAGGCCTACGTGTTCGTACTTTTGGCCATCAGCTTTTTCTTTAGTTGGATTGTCTTGCATTCCGCGTTTTCAATGTCGAAATATGTTTTTCTGGCGTGTTTCATTTGCATAATGGTTTTGTATCCTGGCTACCATTTCGGTCAAAGAGAGCATCTCTCCCTGGTCTTAGTGTTACCTTATCTTTTGCTTTCGGCGACTTTTCCGAATGATCGTCCGGGGGGCGCCATTTGCATTGTAGCGGGAATGTTGGCAGTGTTTGGTGTTGGTATAAAACCTTATTTCGTTATTCTACCAATGTTGACTGAGCTCACGGTCAGTTTGCGGACGCGGAAGGTCACTAACTTTTTGCGAATTGAAACAATTTTATTGGCCATTGGGTTGTTTGCTTATCTTGGGGCTGTTTATATTTTCGCTAGGCCGTATTTGACTGAGGTTCTTCCCAAAGCATTTTGGAGTTACGAATATTTTGAAGGGGCACGATTCCGATGGGTCACGCTGGGGCCTGCTTTGCTGTTTGCTGGCACAACCTTCTGGCTCATGAAAGACCGTAAGGTTACGACGTTCATGCCGATTTTTTGGGTGCTTTTTGCCGCCATGCTCGCCTATGCGATCGCTGCGTCTTTGCAAAACAAAGGATGGGAATATCAATGGATGCCAGTCATCATGGCAGCCATGCTTGCGGCGACTTTGGTCGCGCTATTTCCTCAGAAGTTCAGAGGTACTTCGGTTGTTGCCCTGATAAGTATTTTCGTATTGGTTAACCTTGGCCCTGCTTTGGGATGGACAAAAAACGGCCTCATTGGCGGGCAAGACTATTCGACAAGATTGCGGGTGGAAAAATTGACAAAAGTCATCGAGAAAAACGCCCAAGCTGAAGACTATATCTACGGGTTCATCACGTCACCGCGGGATATTCATCCCGTTGTTTTAGAGACGAATATGCGATGGGCTGATAGTGCCGGGGCACTACTGTTCACGCCTGCCATCTTGTCAGGAAACTCAAATGAGTTGAGCAAGGAGGTTTTTGAGGCTATTAAAAGTGAAGAAGTGAAAATCATTAGAAACCTCGAGCTAACATCGCCGAGAATTTTGATTTTCAACGCGGCTAACAGATTGGCCATTAGTGATGATGCCCCATCTTATATCGAGCATTTTTCGAGCTATCCCGAATTCACCGAATTTTTTCAAGCTTACGAGCAAATTGAATGGGTAGGGTCTTTTGAAATCTGGGTGCGCCGCTAGTCGCCTTTAAGCTTATTCATTTGATCCCGAAGCTCTGCGGCCTGTTCAAATTCCAAATTTTCCGCGGCTTCAAACA
>JAHDEZ010000085.1 GCA_020628425.1 Hellea sp.
CCTGAGTTATGGAAACGATAGCCGCGCCTACTGAAATGCTCATGCTGCTATGCCCTCAAACCCTCAATCACCCGGCCTTCCAAAACCTTGCGGTTCTTCTCCGATAGATAGGCCATCTTCCGCTTATTCGTATCAATAAGCCCGTTGACGGCGATCACCGACATATAAGGCCTTCCCGTATAGGGATTGACGAAATGGTGGATGAGTTGGCGGACCTTGTCGGACACGCCGGCGACGCCTGAAAAAATAACATAGGGCAGCCCGGCTTCGGCATAGGTGTGGAAACGGTAGCGGGTTTCCAGCATGACGCCGATAATCCCGGTCTCGCGCCAGTCATCTTCTTCCATAGTTGGCCAGGCTTCGGTGAAGCCGATGACGCTATCGGACAGACGCCCGATAAAGCTTTGCGCCGAGACCCGGTCGAAAATATCGGTTTCCGGTTCGGTGAACACACCGCGTCCAATGATTTTGCAGCCCCATTTTTGCAGGGTTTCCAGATTGGCGCCGTTCATGGGGTCATTGGTCGACAGGCCTTTGGGTGCGGCCAGATCGGGCAGGGGGATATGAAAGTCTCTGGCAGCCATCTGTACCCGGCTCGGCCAGCGAAAGCTCTTCTCGGTCGGGATATAGATATGTTCCAGCGTCTCGTGGATGGTGGCTGCGATCTTACCGTCCACATGATACATCATATGGATGAGACTAATGGTTTCCGTGTCTATTGATGTTAGCGCCGTTTCAATCCGCAGGCCGGCGCCGGGCAGGGCCTCATGGATAAATTTGATATGAAACTCCCGCACCCGCACTGTGCTGGACGCACCTTTCCTAAAGGCATGAGACAGACCAAGGTGCATGATAAACATCTGGCGGGCCTGTTCGGCCTTGGCCATATAATGTTTCATGTTCAGATGGCCGAGCTCGTCACACTCCCAGGAGCTGGCTTCGCCGCGCCAGGTTTCGAGAAACGGATTCAAATCAGGCAGCTGCAGCGCTGCAATCGACGCATTGACCGTAATGCTCGATCACGCTGCGTTTTATCACAAAGCCGTCCGGGCGACAGTCGGAATGGTCATGGGCGTGGCGCTCCTGAACCCGGTCGCAAGTTTCGCAAATAAAGAACTCGGCTGAGTGACCGTCATGCATATGATCACAAGTGATATAGGCGTTGAGTGCCTCCACGCGGTGGACCAGGCCCAGACGCGTGAAAAATTCCAGCGCACGATAAACGGTCGGCGGCTTGGGTGAGCCGTGCTCGGGACGTAAAAGGTCCAGCAGGTCATAGGCTTTGATGGGGCCATCGGCCTCAATCAAAAGGCCGAATATATGCTCTCGCAATGGTGTGAACCGTTCGCCGTGCTGCTGGCAGACCCGGCGGGCGTTTTCCATGCGTTCGGCTTTGGATAGCGGGGCGTGATCATGCCCGTGGTGATGATCATGTCCGTGATTATGGTCCTGTCCCATATATTGTCCCTCTGTCTCTTATCCCTCTTCTGCTATAACATAGCGTTAATTCACGCAGGTTCAACCTCGATAGAAAGATTAAGTCCCGCATACATGTGGTACGATTCTTTCATTGATGCGGCGCGTCTTTTTCGCTAAGGGGCGACAAATTTTTTTATAAGCAAGTTTTAAGAGGCTTTAGTAATGGCAAAAAAACCCGCACAGAACCCCGTGGAAGTCAGCGGGAACGTAATGTTCTATGAAAACCCGGAACCCCTAAACAAAGAAAAGCATGGCAAGTTTGGTGTCACCCAGATCTCCAAGCCTTTTGAGTTTATGGCGAAACAGCATTTCATCCCGCTTACAGCTCAGGAATTCGGTGCCGCAGCAGCTTCTTTTCCGGTTGTGTTTGCCGGTGACGAAAAAAATCCAATCGCGATTATGGGTATTCGTCAGCAAGAAAATCTGTTTGTAAACGATGGTCAATTTGCTCATGATTTCTACATGCCAGCTTTCGCGCGCCGTTATCCGTTTGTTTTGGCAAACGACTCTGGTAATGAGCGTTTCGTTGTTTGTGTGGATACCAAAGCCGAATGTGTCACAAGCAAAAAGCCAGAGCGTCCTTTCTTTGATGGCGACAATGCCTCAGACTTTACCAATGAAGCTTTCCAGTTCCTGCAAAACTTTGAGCGCGACCGTCAATCGACACAAGTCATGGTCGACCGCTTCAAGGAGCTGGACCTGTTTGAAATGAAGGATATGCACTTCCAGGGTCAAAATGCGGACGGCTCACCGGCTGAACGTCAGAAAATCGCTGAATATTTTGCGATCACAGATGAGAAGCTCCGTGGTCTGGACGACAAAACGCTCAAAGAGCTGAACGATAACGGTATGCTGGCCGCTGCTCATGCCCATATGATCTCTCTTGGTAACTGGCAGCGTCTGGTCAATATGACTCTGCGTCGTGCTGCTGACGAGCAAGCTTAACCGCTCGATAGGTAACTGATTTCAAACCCGGCCCTTGTTAACGCAGAGGCCGGGTTTTTTGTTTTCACTCGAGTCTCAATTGTGCGTGAGAGGGTGAAATAGCGCATAGGCTTGTTAACGCATTTGGGCTATGGGGCGTTATGCAAAATTTCGTGCGATATTTTCTGACGCTGGCTTTGTCGGTTTTTCTATTGTCTTTGGGTGTGCGGTCATGGGCGGCTGAGAGCCCGACCGTTGATACGGGCTATGTAAACGCCCAGCTCGTTTCGACCCATGAAGATGTTCGGCCCGGCCAAACCCTTCATGTGGCGCTACGTACGCAAATGGATCCGAAATGGCATGTCTATTGGCTTAATCCGGGCGATAGTGGTGAGCCTGTGCAAATCAGCTGGGACCTGCCAGCTGAACTCAGCGCGGCTGACATTATCTGGCCTTTACCGGAAGCCATTCCGACCGGCCCGTTAATGAATTACGGATTTGAGAACGAAGTTTTTTTTCCCGTTGAATTTACGGTTTCGGACGATGCAAAGCCTGGGGATATTTTACCTGTTAAGGCCGATGTATTTTATCTGGTCTGTTCAGATATCTGTGTACCGGAGCAGGCCAATCTTGAACTTAATCTTATGGTGGGCGAGCCCGTATTCGATACTAATTGGAACGAGATTATTAATATCGCCATCGATGTGGCACCGGATTGGGCTGACGTTACGGGACGCGCCGAAATCAAAGATGACCAGCTGGTCGTCACCATGGACAATCTGCCAGAGGGCGATTTCTCCAAAGCCTATTTATTTCCAGAAGATGGCGGGTTCGTAGAGCACGCAGCGCCGCAGACGGTTGTGTTAGAGAACGGCCTTTTAACCTTGAAAAGTACGGCTGGTTTTGAATGGAAAAACGGGGCCCCTGAAATATCACGGGGTGTACTGGCGTATGATAACAAGTCCCGCCATCAGGGTGTCTGGGTCGATTTAGAATTAATCCCCAATATTACTGCCGCTACGGGTGATGGTGCGAATACGGCATCCGAATCTAGCGGTTCTTCTGCCTCAAGTGAGACGTCAGCAGGAACTCAAAATGGATCCAGCGATAACTCAGGGTTTGTTCAAACCGCGGCAGCCCCCGGTTCGATTTGGAGCTGGGCGCTTCTGGCCTTTGCAGGTGGGCTCATTCTAAACATTATGCCCTGTGTCTTTCCGATTATTTCGCTTAAGGCGCTCAGCATTGCCAAATCCGCTCACGGTGAGATGAAAACAATCCGACAAGAAGCCTGGGCTTATACGCTGGGTATCATGGTCAGTTTTCTTTTGATGGCGGCTGTCGTCCTCGGGCTTAAGGCCGCCGGCAGTGCCGTTGGTTGGGCTTTCCATTTCCAGGACCCCCGCGTTGTCGCATTGTTAGCGATTTTACTTTTTGTCATCGGCCTTAATCTGATGGGCGTTTTTGAAGTCGCTGGAGGGTTCCAAAATATGGGGCAGGGCTTGACCCAGAAATCAGGCCTGATGGGTAGTTTCTTTACGGGCGTTCTGGCGGTTATCGTAGCGACGCCCTGTATGGCACCGTTTATGGGTGGGTCTGTTGGTGTGGCTCTCTCCCAGACCTATGGGTCCGCGGCCATTATATTTATTGCGCTGGGTCTCGGCTTTGCGCTGCCGTTTCTGATTATTGCCTATATCCCGGCCGTATCACGTATGCTGCCAAAGCCGGGGCCCTGGATGGTTACATTCAAAGAATTTCTGGCCTTTCCCATGTTTGGCGCGGCTATCTGGCTGGTTTGGGTGTTGAACGGGCAAGCGGGCGGCGATGGTTTGTGGAAAGTTCTAACGGCCATGGCACTCTTCGGTTTTGCAATATGGCTGATTAAACGGTCTGGCGGTTTGTCCAAATTGCTCAGCGCCGCCGCCATTTTAGCGGCCTTGGCTTTGGCATTTACAATTTACGCCAAACCTATCGTCTTTGAAAATACGAATTTAAAAAATGCTGACGGAAGTGCGGTTTTCGGAGCCCCCTGGTCCCATGAAAATGTCGACAGCCTTCGCGCCGATGGCCACGCTGTCTTCGTCGATTTTACGGCGAACTGGTGCATTACCTGTAAAGCCAATGAAATCACCGTTTTGAAGACGGATGAAGTGAAACAGGCTTTCAAGGATACAGACACGGCCTTTTTGATTGCTGATTGGACCGTTCGAAACGATAAAATCGCCCGCGAGCTTGAGAAATATAACCGTGCCGGTATTCCACTCTACCTGCTCTTCCCACCGCTCAATGCTGATGGGAGTAACAAAGATGTTATGCCAGAAATTTTACCTCAAACTTTAACGAAAACTATGGTAATAGAAGCGCTGCAGGGGATTAACAAATAAGTTTTCATGAGGAGGACGCTCATGCCATTGCGCAATATTTTCAAACTTTCTATATTAACGGCCAGCTCTTTGGCCCTGTTTGGTACGGCACAGGCCAAAATCGAAACCGGGTCAAATGTGTCGGATATGACCGTAACAGACTCAAATGGTGTTACGCATAATTTGTCGGACTTTGCCGGTAAAACCGTTGTGTTGGAGTGGACCAATCACGGTTGTCCCTATGTGGTCAAACATTATGACCCGTCTATAGAGGGCGGCAATATGCAAAATCTGCAAAAGGCCGCAGCTGCTGATGATGTAGTCTGGTTGTCTATTATTTCGTCGGCGCCCGGTCAGCAAGGCTATGTCAGCGGCGAAGAGGCCAATAATCTGACAACCTCACGTGACGCAGCGCCCGAAGCCGTCCTATTAGACGGAACAGGCACAGTCGGTCGGACATTCAGTGCCAAGACCACGCCACATATGTTTGTGATCGATGCCAATCAGACACTGGTTTACCAGGGTGCGATTGATAATGTTAAGTCTACTAATCCGGCGGATATTCCGGATGCTACCAATTATGTCAGTGCTGCATTAACTGCACTTAAAAACGGTGAACCCATTGCAGAGGCAGAAACAAAGCCCTATGGTTGCTCTGTAAAGTACAACTAAGTACATTCGGGCTTCGCCTCGGTTCCCCCCACAGGACCCACTGGCGTGGATTACGCTGTCTTCATTATGAAGGCAGCGTTTTCACTTTGGGGCCGACTAAAATTTTTTGAAAAATGGTGGTGAGAGAGGGACTTGAACCCTCGACCTCAGGATTATGAGTCCTGCGCTC
>JAHDEZ010000032.1 GCA_020628425.1 Hellea sp.
GAATCGAACCGGGGTACACGGATTTGCAATCCGCTGCGTCACCACTCCGCCATGATGCCGTCCGAGCGCGCGGTATATCCAAGAGATTGCCTTGTTGCAACTGCTGTTTGCGACGAAATGCTCATTTCAGAATAAGTTTTATTCGGTAATGGTTTATTGATTGACCGGGGCATATGGATCTATACGGCGATTGCTGACGTAAAAATGCCGAATCCTAAAGGATAAACTATGTTTGATTTTAAATCCGCGCGTGAACACATGGTTGAAAGCCAGATTAGAACCAGTGACGTGACTGATCTTCGAGTCGTTAAAGCTTTTCGTACTGTAAAGCGTGAGATGTTTGTGCCGAAATCCTCAAAAGCTCTGGCCTATGCGGATGTCAACATAGAGCTGGAAGACAACCGGGTTGTCATGAAGCCCCGGGATATTTCTAAACTCATTCAGGCAGCCGACATAAAGCAAACAGATATCGTCCTGGATGTTGCCTGTGGTCGCGGATACTCAACGGCTATATTATCTATGCTGGCAGATACTGTCATTGCCCTGGAAGATACGGAAGAACGTGTCGAGAAGGCGACAGCGAACCTGGCAGAAGCTGGGGCTGACAATGCCGTGGTTGTAAAGGGGGATTTGAAATCAGGCGCGCGCGAGCACGGACCATTCGATGTCATTTTTATCAATGGCGCTGTTGGTGAAGTGCCGCAAGTCTGGCTAGATCAACTCGCCAATAATGGAAGGCTTGTTGCTATCGTTCAAAAGGGTCATATCGGGCACGCCAGTATTTTCACAAAAAGCGGTGATACCGTTGGAGACCGTGTCGAATTTGATGCCAGCGCGCCTGTTTTGCCAGATACGCAAGTCGAAAAAGCGTTTGCGTTCTAAGACTTGAATGCCCGGACAACCTCAAAAATCAAGGGTGCTCTCTTTTCGACAAGGTTTGTTTTCGGGACTGGCCGGATTTATTCTAACCTTAAGCTTTCCGGCCATTGGCGCATCAGAAACTCTCGAAGAAGCTTTAATTTCTGCCTATCAAAACCATGCGGGATTACAGGCGGAGCGGGCAAGGCTCCGAGAGTTGGATGAGACATATGTTCAGGCCCGAGCTCAAGGGCGGATGACATCCTCTATCGGAGGAACGGCTTCAATTAATGCAAGCCGGACGCCCGCGCTTGATATACCATTGCCCGGTTTCGATAGTTTTATTGACAGCGGGACAACTTTTTCAACACCGATTGCAGCGGAAGCTCGCTTTATCCAACCCATTTATCAAGGTGGTCGTGTATCAGCCCTTAAAAGTCAGGCTATGGCGGGGATTTATGCGGCACGGGAGGGATTACGGGCTCAAGAGACACAAATTTTGACGGATGTGGCTACAACTTACATCGATATTCTACGTGATGAAGAAGCTGCCCGTATCCGGCGTAGCAATGTTCAGGTTTTGTTGCGTCAAAAGGAGGCTGCTGATAGCCGTTTTGAAGTCGGTGCTGGCACACGGACAGATATGGCGCAAGCTGACGCCAGACTCGCAGGGGCTAAAGTTGGACTGGCTCAGGCCGAAGCAGAACTGCAAGTGTCTAGGGCCAATTTTAAACGATTAACCGGACACATGCCCGAAGCATTAACGTCGCCGCCGAGTTTCCAGCTCCCGGCCTCTGAAAAGGAAGCTATCGAGCTGGCTTTGGCAAATAATCCACAGATTTTGGCTGCGCTTTACAGCGAAGAGGCTGGCGAGGCTGGAATTAAGGCGGCGAAGGCGGCTTACAAACCGACAATTGCGCTGACGGGCAGTCTACAAGCCATTCGCGGTCAGGCCGGTTTCCCGGACCGGGCAGAAACGGCAATGGTTGGCGCGCAAATCTCAGTGCCATTGACGACAGGTGGTATGAACAGGTCGCGGATCAGAGCTGCCGAGAGCGCTAGAACACGGCTCATGTTTGAAACCCGGGACACTCAAGCCGCCATTGAAGCCGCCATTATGCAAAGTTGGGCAGGATTACAGGCGGCAAAATCGGCGCTGGATGCGTCGGAAGTCCAAGTCGCTGCCGCTAAACTGGCATTTGAAGGGGTTGAACTGGAACGTGAAGTCGGGCGTAGAACGGCCCTGGATGTATTGAATGCCGAACAGGAGCTGCTCGAAGCTCAATTAACGGTTCTGAATAGTCGCAGTGAAGTGGCAAAAGCCGGTTATCGTTTGTTGGCAATAACAGGGGGCTTTGACGCTTATAGTCTTTCTTTGCCGACTGAATATTATCAGCCCGAGGATAATTTTGATGATGTCAGCACGGATGACTATTTAGGCATTGTCGAAGAAATTCTTCCAGACAACTGGCGATAATAAACAATTTTCAGAAAAACAGACTCGCCTGACAATTGAATTTATACTCGTCTAGACAATCGACACGGCTTGTCATAATCTAAAGATTCTATAAGGGGGACTAAGCGACTATCGCTTAAGAGGAAGATCTATGACGGATAACACGTCTGACACGCCAAATGGGATAGATACAAGCTTGGGTGAGCCAAGTATGGAGGACATCCTTGCGTCCATCCGACGTATCATCGCTGAGGATGATGACACTGATCAGGGCCATTTGGATATCAAAGCTGAAGAGTTGGATGCTCCAATATCCTCGACCGTTCCAAAAGACGCTGCTATAGCTGCTGCTATTGATGTCGAAAGTGCCGATGCTGATGATATATTGATTCTCGACGACCTGGTTCAAGAGGCAGAATCTTTCGATGCCGGCGCAAATATTGAAGACCTTGAGATACCTGAACTGGAAACAGAAGACTTCAATCCTGTATCCTCTGTTATGTCTGACCTGGAAGTTAAGCTAGCGGAAGACAGAGAAGACAGTTCAAAGCCTGAAGTTTTCGATCTCGGAGAAATATTTGAAACCGAAGATCGGGCAAGAAATGAAAGGGCCTCTGTCAGCGCAAATGATGATGAAGATCCTCTTTTGGATGTGTTGGATTTTGAGTCAGGTCGAAAAGAAATACTTTCCGCCATTACGGAGGATATGACTGCGGAGATCGAGAAGAAAAGAGCCAATGAGCCAGAAGAAGAATTCGTGACCCTGGGCGTGATTGACGACTCTGATACAACCGATGAGCTGTCAGCAGGGCTGGATTCTGAAGAATCTGATTTGGATATTGTTAAATCACTTATGGCTGATTTGACCGACACGTCCTTTCTCGAAGACGAGGAGCTTGAAGAAAATATCGCGTCTGATGCCGATAACGATGAAATGCTCTCGGACATTATCGACGAAGTCGAAGCGGATGACGTGGACGTCTCTGTTCTTGATGAAATCGAAGGACTCATGGATGCTTCTGAAGATATGACTAAACCTCTGAATGCGGTTGAGAATGAGGTTGAGGATGAAGATGCCATTCTGTCGGACATTTTAGAGCTGACTATCGAAGACGAGGAAGCGGCGGGATTAGAAGGTCTAGATTTGTTGGTCGAAGACGCGGATCTGCAGGAAGAGAGCGTCGAGACGGAGGATGCTACCAGCCGTTTGCTTCAGATTGCAGCGGCAGCCGAGGCGGATGCGGAAAATGCCATATCCGGAACTGAGTCGAATGAAACTTCCGAGCAGCCACAGGTGGCGATGGACGGCGACATTTCACCACCCGTCTTGGAAGACAATTTTATCGAAGAATTTATGGAGCCGGAAGGTCCTTCGACTGAAGAATTGCTAAGCGAATTAGATTTAGCACTTGCAGAAGTGACGCAAGCCGATAATCAAGAAGAGAATATTGTACCAGAACTCGTTGTCGACATGGAACAGGAGCCGGAGTCGGCTCTCGATGAGGCGATGACCGAAGATTTATTTGTTGAGCCAGAGGAGACGGAAGACATGGCCAGAACTGCCCGCAAAGATGGGATTATCAATGAAGTTACCGAAGAAGCCACGTCTGATGCATTTGCGTCGCTGAGTAAGGCCGTAGAAGAAAAGGCCGTTTATACTGAATCAGGTCCGCGTGTTGGCGATATAGTTCAGGACGCGTTGCGCCCTATGCTCAAAGAGTGGCTCGACGAGAACCTCAAAGGTATCGTGGAACGCGCTGTGGCAAAAGAGGTGAAGCGAATTTCATCAGGAAAATAAGGTTTCATCCCCGCCTTGTTTTCACGAGCAGGGCGGTTTAAAGGACAACAAATACCCCGCCCTCATGAGGGGGCGGGATTTTTATTGAGATAATGCATGTTGGATAAGAGTTTCAATCCGTCCGAGGCGGAAGGTAGAATATACAAAAAATGGGAAGACAGCGGGGCCTTCAAGCCGCGTATGGACACGTCCCGTGAGGCTTATTCCATCGTTATCCCGCCGCCCAATGTGACCGGCTCACTGCATATGGGCCATGCGGTGAATAATACCATTCAAGATATCCTGATCCGGTTTGAGCGCATGCGTGGCAAGGACGTACTCTGGCAGCCTGGCATGGACCATGCAGGTATCGCCACGCAAATGGTTGTGGAACGCAAACTTGCGGCTGAGGGCAATGCCGGCCGTTCCGAGCTGGGACGCGAAAAGTTCGTTGAAAAAGTCTGGGAGTGGAAAGAGGAGTCCGGCGGTAATATCCTCAATCAGCTCAAGCGCCTGGGCTCATCTTGCGACTGGTCGCGAGAGCGCTTTACGCTTGACGATGGTTTGTCCGAAGCTGTCACCAAAGTCTTTGTAGAGCTTTACAATAAAGGTCTGATTTACCGGGATAAGCGCCTGGTCAATTGGGACCCGCATTTTCAGACAGCTGTGTCCAATCTCGAAGTGGAAAACAAAGAGGTCGACGGGCAATTTTGGCACTTTAAATATCCACTCGATGGCGGCGAAACTTACGAATATATTGAAAAAGACGAAGACGGAAACGTCACCCTGCGCGAGACGCGAGATTATATTTCTATTGCGACGACCCGCCCTGAGACCATGCTGGGTGATGGGGCAGTGGCGGTACATCCATCGGATGAGCGCTACGCACCAATAGTCGGCAAAATGGTGCGTCTACCTCTGGCTGATCGTCTGATCCCGATCATCACTGATATGTATCCGGACCCGGATTTCGGCTCCGGTGCCGTCAAGATTACGGGCGCCCACGACTTTAATGACTATGACGTGGCCAAGCGCAATGACATTCCCATGTATCCGCTCATGGATGAGCAGGCGCGCATGATCCAGACGCCGGACAAAGACGGCCAAAATGTCATGCCCGATAAATATGTGGGCATGGACCGGTTTGAGGCGCGGAAGGCTGTTGTGGCTGATATTGATGCTTTAGGTTTGATGATTCAGGTCGAAGACAAGAAAATCATGCAGCCCTTCGGCGACCGCTCCAAAGTCGTCATCGAACCTATGCTGGCTGATCAATGGTTTGTCGACGCGGAAACCCTCGCTAAAGAAGCCATTGCTGCCGTTGAGAGGGGACATGCTGGAGATGACAGTTCAGCCAAAGGCGCAACCAAATTCTTCCCGACCAACTGGAAGAACACTTACGACGTTTGGATGAAAGACATCCAGCCTTGGTGTATCTCACGCCAACTTTGGTGGGGGCATCGTATTCCGGCATGGTTTGATAAGGACGGAAATATTTTTGTCGGTGTCGATAAAGCTGACGCTCAAGCAAAAGCGGGTAAGGGCATTGAACTCACGCAAGACGAAGACGTCCTTGACACCTGGTTTTCATCCGCCCTTTGGCCGTTCTCCACATTAGGATGGCCTAATCAAACCCCTGAATTAGAACGGTTTTATCCGACTTCTGTTTTGGTCACGGCTTTTGATATTATCTTCTTCTGGGTCGCCCGTATGATGATGGCGGGGTTAGAGTTTATGGACGAAGTTCCGTTCAAGGACGTTTATATTCACGCCATCGTTCGCGACGAAGACGGTTCTAAAATGTCGAAATCCGAAGGCAATGTGATTGACCCGGTCGACCTGATTGACGGCATAGATATTGACTCGCTGGTCAAGAAACGGACCACCGGATTACGCCAGCCAGAAAAGGCCCCCAAGGTCGACAAAGCTACACGCAAACGCTATCCCGACGGCTTCGAAGCTTACGGTGCTGATGCGCTCAGATTTACATTGGCAGCTCAGGCGGCAGCAGGCCGGGATATCCGCCTGTCAGTCGAGCGCGTGGCGGGTTACCGGAATTTTGGCACCAAGCTCTGGAATGCAGCCAAATTCGCGCAAATGCGTGAATGTCACCCGGTCACGAGTTTCGATCCGGCCTCTTGCGGGCTCGCGCTGAATCAATGGGCGATCTCCGAATTGATTGAGACCCAGAAACAAGTCACTTCGGCCATCGAAGGCTACCGTTTCAATGATGCCGCCGAAGCCGCTTATAAATATGCCTGGGGCACGTTTTGCGACTGGTATATCGAGCTGGCGAAACCGGTTTTGACCGGAGATGACGGTCCGGCCAAAGACGAAACCCGCGCGTCTATCGCTTTTGTCCTCGATAATATCATCAAGCTTTTGCATCCCTTTATGCCGTTTATCACCGAAGAACTTTGGCAAAACCTAGGTGAACGGGATGAAATGTTGATACTCGCTGAGTGGCCGAACTTGTCTGAAGATTTGATAAAATCAGACTCTGCTGACGAGATTAATTGGCTGATCCGTTCCGTCTCCGCCATCCGTTCTGTGCGGTCTGAAATGAATATTCCACCGTCCAAAAAGGGTGAGATGATCGTTATGGGAGCGTCTGGTCAGACATTATCGCGTATTGAGAAATATGCCGGCAATTTTGATGTTATGGCCCGGGTCGATAAATGGTCCGCAGGCGACACAGCCCCCAAGGGCGCGCTTCAATGTGTTGTAGACGAAGCCACAATTGCCTTGCCTTTAACCGGTCTGATTGACCTCTCCGCCGAAAAAGCACGCCTCGCCAAGGAAATGGAAAAAATTCAAGGGGAGATCGAGAAAATCCAAAAGAAACTGGGTAATCCAAACTTTGTGGAGCGTGCCCCGGAAGCCGTTGTTCAAGAGCAAAAAGACCGGCTTGCAGGATTTGAAGGTGAGTTGTCCAAGTTAAAGGTGGCGGCGGAAAATCTGGAATAGGGTAATTTTAACCTAACTTGTCTATTATGCGCCTATGAATTTGGCGCTTAATCAAAACCGATATGACAATCTGCATGCCTTGCGGCGTGAGGTCTACGCGACCATTGGTTGGGACTATCGGGCGCCCAGCTTGCCGCCAGATGCGCTCTTACCCATGCAGGCCTGGCGGATGATCAGTAGTCAGACGGGTCTTTTTAAATGCCATGGCGCTTTGAAAGGCACTGGATATAACGGACAGACCTTCTCAATTATTGATGTAACCGCACAGGCACGGCCAAAAATTCATGAAAATCAATTCGATATTACTGGCCCCGGCTTTCAGGGGGTTATGATATCGCTGCCGCATTATACGTCATTTATGGGGCGTACCATCATAGCCAAAGACAAAGGCGCATTTAACCCGTCGACAGTTGATTTGATGAAGCGTGTCGGATTTGCTTCGAGCGAATTTGAACGTATCTTTGAGGTTTACAGCGATGATCAGGTTGAGGCACGAGACCTTATCACGCCGGATTTTATGGAACGGCTAAACAAGTTTAGCAACGAAGTGCTGGGTCATAATTTACAATGCGCTTTTTTGGCAGGGCAGTTTCATATTGCTCTCGATATCGATGATACGTTTCAATTTGCCCACGACTATGCCCCGGTTAATTTTGAGCGGACACGCAAAACTATAATTGCTGAAGTCGGAACCGTTTGTATCCTCCTTGAAAAGCTTCAGACCTTGCAATCTCGTATCGGTCAGGGGGGCGAACACGGCGCGGATAAAGCCAGGAAGGCTTTCTATTTGGGTAAACTGGAGCAGTTGGCCGACAAAGTCCGTGCTCTTAAGCCGGATGGACACTGGACCCGTAACATGCCCGAAGGCATGGAGGATTCCCATTATTTGTTTTGCGATAGTCTCAAAGGCCTTTTATACCCGCGCATGTAATGAGTTTTTTCGAAGAATCACATCCCGAGTTTAAAGGCTTTAATGCGTTCTATGAAAAAGAGCTTTTACCGGCCCTGCGAAAAAAGGAATTTGACCGCTTAAATGCATTGAAGAAAGTCAACCGCTTTGGTCCTTTGGCTGTTGGGGCGATAGCCCTGGGAACCTTTCTTTTATATTCTCGTGTCGGTCATCCCATGTTTCTTGCCATGGGCGCATTTTTTGCGTTTTCAGCTTATATGGGGATACGCCATTATTTTCTGAAAGATATTAAAAGTCGAACTAAGAACCATCTCGTGGCGGGCATATGCCGCTATGTCGGATGGCAATTTTCCGAAAAGGTCACAGAGCCGCCGGAGCTGGATTTGTTGATCGAAAACGGCTTGCTTCCGAGAAGTTATGACCGCGTCAGTTTTGAGGATAAGATGTGGGGCAATGCTCACGGAGCAGCGTTCGAGGCTCTGGAATGTCACATGGAACGTGAAGATAAGTCTGATGATAAAACGAAATGGGTGACGGTTTTTCGCGGTTCACTGATGGCTTTGGAATTTCCGCGCGAATTCATGGGGCGCACGGTCGTTCTTCGCGACAAAGGCTGGTTTAACCGAAAGAAGAAATCCGGCATGAAACGGGTTGGGCTGGTGGATCCAAAGTTTGAAAAGATTTTTGAAGCTTACGGCACAGATCAGGTTGAGGCCCGGTATCTGTTAACACCAGATTTCATGCAGCGGCTGGTCGACCTGGAGGAGAGTGTCGACGGAAAGAAAATTCGCTTTGCCTTTTTGAATAATCTTTTGCTGATAGCCGTTGAGACGCCCAACCGGTTTGAGGCGGGCAGTATGAGAGTGCCCATAACAGATCCAAAACGCACTCAGGATATCCTCAATGAGGTGGGTGCCGTTTATAATGTGGTGGACAGTTTGATTAAGCCCATGGAACGGCAGGCCTAGTCTTTCAATACCATAATATATTCAGATTGCAGGGCGCCTTGACTATCCAAAAACTGTGCCAGTGTTTTGCGTGTGGTCGTCACAATGGTTTCACCGTGGTCCTCAATTTTCAATCGTTCATCGACGATAGGTCCGATATAGCGCCGGATGAATGAGGTTTCCAGCTCTTTAGGCTTTAAAACGCCTTGATACTTTTCTTTAATCAAAGTTGAGTTGGGCGTATTCCAAAACATCGCCGCCAGACTGTCCAGCATGTACTCATTGCAGTTTTGAAAACGTGTATCAAAAGGATTTGAGATCAAGGAATAATTGACCTGATGAACTTCGCCATATCTAGGTGACTGGATGTAATCGATAATTTGTTTCTGTGCGGCCCCTGTTGGAATAATGATTCCGACATCATGCTCTCGGGTCAATCGTAAAAAGTCCGCAGGCGAATCCTTCACCAGGCTTGAAATTAGCCGATTGTCCTCACCGTGATAAAGATTGTAGACAGCATATTGCCCATCGGCTTCGCGGATCCAGAAGGCTGAATGGGTGAAGTCTACACCATCTGGCAATTGGCTGCGTTTTTGTCCGGCACGGGAAATTATGGCCAGTTCCACATTTTTTGCATTTAGTTCGTTATTTATCTTGCGACCATAATCCTCAAGTACCTCGCGCTCAAACAATGGTTCGCCAAATGGACTGGACGCGACGGCCATGCGGTAAACCGTATGAATGTGCCAGCCAAAGACTGAGCCGGCGAGGAAAAGAATAAAAAGGGTCAGCTGTATCATACGGATGGGTCGAATAATTATTGAAGATAGGGAGAGAAAATTTCTTGAGCTGACTTGTTTATGGGCCGTGATACTTTTCTTTTCGGTGTATAGAACCTGAGCTTTGTTGAACTTATCTAGTAAAAGTGTTTCGCGTTCAATGTCTGTTATATCTAGAATCAGGATGTCGTCGAGTAAAACGCCATTCATTGTTTCGGCACATAAACCTGCAAACCAAAAAACATCATCCAGAGTCTCGTTTTCATGCCAGGTTGTCATGATGGATTTATCTAACGGAACTGCTTCAAAATTGAATCGCTCAAGGCTGGCAATATCAACGGAGTCATCCCAAAGCGAACACTCGTGTCCCCAGGCCATCATGTATAAACAGCCATTTTCGATGAGCCAATGACTTATCTTATGCCGCCATTCATTTGAAATAGAGGTCTCAATCACGACAACGCACAAAAATGGTGAGGGTATGTCAAATTGTGGGATGTCCCCTTCTGGTGAAAGGTGTAGGTATCGGGGTCTAAGGTTCCTCAAAAATCAAAAGTTCCAACAACAGGCACATGATCCGATGGTTTCACGCCGTCGCGTGTGTGTTTATCGATACGAAAATCCACAATATTATCCGCGGCTTGCGGTGATAATATCAAGTGATCAATCCGAATGCCTTCATTGTTCTGCCAGGCCCCGCGTTGATAATCCCAAAACGTGTATTGCCCCGCGCGACCATCCATCTGGGCGAAGGCTTCGGTCAGGCCCATGCCGAGAAATGCCTGAAACTTTGCGCGTGTCTCGGGCATATAAAGCGCCTCGGTCAACCACTCAGTAGGTGCGTAGACGTCCTTGGCCTCCGGGATAACATTGTAATCACCAGCCAGCACTAAAGGCTCTTCATATTTAAGCAGGCCTTCGGCATGTGTTATCAACCGGTCCATCCAGGCAAGTTTGTAATCATATTTAGGGCCGGGGGCGGGGTTGCCATTAGGCAGGTATATGGAGGCAACTCTGAAGGCACCTTTGTCTCCGGATATGACGGCCTCAATATATCGAGCCTGTTCGTCGGTTTCGTCACCGGGCAAACCGCGCTCGCTGATTTCGTCAAAAGGGCGCTTCGACAGTATTGCGACCCCGTTGTAAGATTTTTGCCCGAGGATTTCGACGTTATATCCGAGCGCCTCAATTTCCATATATGGAAAGTTTTCTTCTGTGGACTTGATTTCTTGCAGGCAAACCACATCAGGCGTGGCTTCGTTGAGCCATTTGGTGACCGCGTGCATGCGGGTTCGGATCGAGTTGACGTTCCAGGTGGCAATAGTAATCATATTAATTCAACAGTCTCGCAGGCAAAGAGGTGGCCAGATCCGGCCAGAAAACGACCAGTAAAATCACAAATATCTGAATGACAATAAAGGGGATTATACCTCTGTAAAGCGCTGTTGTTGTGACTTCGGGTGGGGCAACGCCGCGCAGGTAAAACAGCGCGAATCCAAAGGGGGGTGTCAGGAAACTTGTCTGCAGGTTGAGCGCCATCAAAATGCCCAGATGAATGGGGTCAAACCCCGCCGCCAGAAGAGGCGGTGCGACCAATGGCACGACGACAAAAGTGATTTCAATAAAGTCGAGGAAGAAGCCCAGAAAAAACATAACCAGCATGACCAGTATAAATGCACCCCATTTCCCGCCAGGCGCACCGTCTAGAAAATGGGCCACCATTTCGTCACCGCCAAAGCCTCTGAAAATCAAACTGAAAATCGTGGCGCCAATCAAGATGACGAAAACCATACAGGTTATGTGCATGGTCGTCCGTGAGACATCTGCAAGCTGTCCGCTTTGCAATAGTGGCAAGAGAGACGCCAGAATGCAAAGAATGCCTATACAGGCGACAAAATAGGCAATTGAAATTGGCAGGCTATAGATATCGATGACTATTAGTCCGACGAGCGAGGCAATGGCTATTATAGACGACAGCCTGGCCCATCCCTGCGGTGCGGTTTTATAAGTGGCCAAAAGAATAGCGCCCAAGGCTCCAAGCGCCGCGCCGCGCGTCGGTGTGGCGTAGCCGGCGAGAATTGAACCCAGGACGGCGATGATTAGGACAATCGGCGGCAACATTGCCAGTAATGTCTTACGAATAAAGGTTCCAGCTTTGACATTTTGAGGCCAGGGTTGTGCCGGCGCTTTCGCCGGATTTGTGACGGCCACAAAAGCGATATAGGCCGCATATAACCCGACCAGAATAAGACCGGGAATGAGGGCGCCGGCAAACAGGTCGCCTACGGATACGACTGTGCCCTCGGCCGCACCATGAGAACGAATGGCTTCTTGGTTAGCGTTAGACATCTGATCGCCCAGAATGACCAGGACAATAGACGGCGGTATGATTTGCCCCAATGTTCCGGACGCTGCAATGGAGCCGGACGCCAGGTCAGGTGCGTAGTTTCGTTTGAGCATGGTTGGCAATGACAATAGTCCCATAGTCACAACTGTTGCTCCGACGATGCCCGTTGACGCTGCCAGTAAAGCGCCGACGAAAACCACCGAAATTCCCAGTCCACCTCGTAGCGGGCCCAAAAGATTCCCCATGCTCTCGAGCAATTCTTCGGCGATTTTGGATTTCTCAAGCATGACACCCATGAAAACAAAAAGAGGTACAGCGATTAAAATTTCTCGGGTAATGATCGGGTATATCCGGTCCGGTAGATTGACCATATCAGTGGAGTCAAAAACGCCTAAGGCGGTGCCAATTCCGGCGAACAAAACACCGACTCCGCCCAGTGTAAAAGCCACATTATAACCACGCAGAAGGGCCAGGCAGGCAACCGCAAACATGGAAAGCGCTAGAAAGGTCAGCATTATTCAGTGACCTCTTCGGAAAACAGAGGCGGAACCTTGTTTGGTCGCTCAGGCATCGTTTGACCGTTCAATATTTTTGCGGCTCTCAGCGTTATAGATAGGCCTTGAGCTAACATCATGAAACTAAACACTGAAATGCTCGACATGAGCAAAAATTTGTAGGGAATACCATCGACCCGGGCGGAGGCCTCTAAAACAAACCAAGCCTGTCGAGTATAGTCTTGTGAAACCCATAGCAGGGTTAGGCAAACGGGCATTAAGAGCAGATAAAACCCCACAAGGTCCACGCGGGATTTCTGTTCTGCAGTCATCTTGGTGTAAAATACATCGACCCGAACATGCTGGTTCATCAACAAGGTTGCGGCAGCTCCCAACATGATGACGATGGCATGGAAATATTCAGCGCTCTCAAAAAGCTTGGTCCAGGTGGTATCAAATATCTCTTTAGCAAAAACGGAAAATGCCACAGTAAGAACCAGAACAGGTAATGCCCATTTTACAATTTCACCAATGCCAAACATGATTGTATCAATTGTTCGAATAATGCCCGAGGATAACCGGGTCAGAAACCTACTGTCCGGTTTCAAAAGCGTCACGAAGGGCAGAGCGAGAAACGGGAGGAAAACCCAACCCGCGCCTTTAATAAAGGCTGCCCAGTTATCAATGAGTTCAGCCCAGCTCATGCTAGCCGCCAAGGCCCGCCTGCCGGGCTCGAATATATGGGCCGTCACCCAGCTCAGTCCAGCCGCGGTAAGAGTCTCTTGCGGCTTTATAGCTTTCATAGACTTTACGGGTAACAGGGTCTTCATTCCCCACTTCAGCCACGACGGACTCGCTGGCTTTGGCGATTTCACGAATGATATCTTCAGAGAAAAACTGTGGTTCGATATTGTGCTTTTCCTTGAGCACTTTCAGAGCTTTGGCATTCTCATATGTGTATTCTGCGATGGAACTGTCATTGGCGGACTTGCAGGCATATTTCATCATGGCTTGTTCCGAAGACGTAAGGCTTTCCCAGACGCCCAGATTTATACCGAGCGCTAAGGCTGCACCGGGCTCATGGAACCCTGGTGCATAGTAATAAGGCGCTTCGCGGTAAAAACCGAAAGCATAATCATTCCAGGGACCTACCCATTCAGTTGCGTCAATATTGCCCGATTGAAGCGATTGATAAATTTCCCCACCAGGAAGAGGGACGGCTGATGCCCCAAGACGTTTCAAGACTTCGCCGCCCAGTCCCGGCATACGCATATTAAGGCCTTTGAAATCCTCAATGGAATTCATTTTCTTTTTGAACCAACCACCCGTCTGGTGTCCGGTGTTTCCAGCATGGAAGGCTTTTATATTATATTGCGCTGAGAGCTCGTCCCAGAGTTCCTGTCCGCCACCGAATTCGGTCCATGCCATTATCTCTGCCGCCGTCATGCCCATGGGAACGGCTGTGAAAAAAGCAAACGCCTTTGATTTTCCTTGCCAATAATATTCGGCAGCATGATACATATCCACGCCGCCGCGCGAGGTCGCATTAAAGCATTCGAGCGCTCCGACGATTTCGCCGGCAGCTGCAACTTTGACTTCGATGAGTCCATCACTCATGATTTTCATGGCTTCCGCAAATCGAACGGGCATAATTCCCAAACCGGGAAAATCTTTTGGCCATGACGTGGCCATTTGGAACTGTTTAACACCCCTATTGATATGAGGGGAGGCGATGTGATTATCGGTTGTCTTTGAGGTCGCTTGTTTGGGCTTCTTACCACTGGCAAGGACGCCGGCTACACCGCCTCCGGTTGCAAGTGCTGCCCCCGCGATTAGAATATCTCTACGCTTCATCCTCTTTCCCCAGATTGTTTTTCCCCAGGTCTTGCCAGCCATATACGCCCAGTATCTGACAAGGTTTATATCGGGCTTTGTAGTCCATTTTTGGACTTTCTTTGACCCAGTAGCCCAAATATAGCCAGGGCTGTTCTTCGTCTTTGCAGCGGCGAATATGGTCTAGGATCATATAGTGCCCAAGACTACGATGTTCTTCTAATGGATCAAAGTAACTATAAACCAGGGAATAGCCATCCATTAGTACATCAATTAAAATTGCCGCAATCAGGCGTCCGGCCTGATTTCTATATTCGATAATCTCCGTTTCGGCCGCGCATTCTTCTACCATCATTTCATAGCGGCTATAATCCATGTCGCTCATACCACCGCCTTCGTGGCGGGATTTCAGATACCTAGACAACAGGTCAAATTGTTCATCCGTGGCCATAGCCGGACAGACAGTGGACGATAAGTCATTATTGCGTGCCAATGTGCGTTTCATGGATTTCGTCGGCTGAAACATAGCGGTATTGACCCGTAAGGATTTGCAGGACTGACAATTTTCACAAGCAGGTCGATACAAAACATTTTGTGACCGCCTAAAGCCCGAATGCGTCAAGTAGTTATTGAGATACGGCCCGGTTATAGGGTCCAGTTGAGCGAAAATTTTTCGTTCCATTCGTCCCGGCAGATAAGGGCAGGGTGACGGTATCGTCATGTAGAATTGCAGCTTCTGTGTATCTACCGGCCGAGTCATAATCCTAAATATCGTATAGGAATGGCAACATGATGCAATAGGTGGCCCAAATGACGAAAACGAGCGGCAAGCCAAATTTTGTGAAGTCACTAAACTTATATCGTCCCGGGCCCATAACCAGCAAATTGGTTTGATAAGCAATTGGCGTGGCGAAACAGCAATTGGCTGCAAAAATTACGGTCAGGATCATCACTAAAGGATCGATTTGGGTTTGAGTGCTTATCTCTAGGGCAATAGGCGCAAATATAAGAGCCGTTGCCGCGTTGGAGATAATATTGGTCATAAACGCGATCATAAGAAACAGCGCGGCTATAAGTGCCATATTACCCATGGGTAAAAACGCATCCACAGTCTTCTGTGCCAGCCAGGCAGCGCCTTGCGTGTTCTGCAAAGCAGCACTCATAGTAAAAGCGGCGCCGATGAGCAGAAAAATCTTCATATCGAGTGCCCGGATAGCTTGGCGGATATTCAAACAACCAGCGGCCAGCATGCCCAAAGCTCCCATAAGTGCCGCCGTTTCAATGGGCAGAATACCGGTTGCGGCCGTTAAAATCGTGCCGGCAAAAATAAGGCGCGCTGCCATAGACTTACGGATATCGGGTAATTCGGATGTGGACCAGTCTAGCAAGAGCAAGTCACGGTTCGTCCTAAGATCCGACATGTCCCTTTCATAACCAAACAGTAAAAGCACATCGCCGGCCTCAAGGCGTATATCCAGCATCCGGCTTCGGATCATTCGGGTTCGGCGTTGAATGCCCAGAACGAGTGTTCCGGTTTGGCGTCTAAACCCAATTTGTTCGATATTGCGGCCAACCATCCGGGAGCCAGGCGCTATAACCGCTTCGCTGATAACGATTGTATCCGATCCGCCGTCGCCGCGACTTTCATCATGGAAGCCTGCAATATTTAACATGCCCCGAAGGTATTGCTTGTTAGATGACAATAATTTGGACAAGGATTTCCGAGTCGCCGCAACAATCAAAATATCGTCTTCTTCGAGCTGGTCTTCGAATGGCGGGAGCAGGCTAGTCTCACCACGTTGAATCATTCTTACTGTGACGTCTTTGAGGGCTGGATATAACCCCGCCGTCGGTTTTGCGCCGCGTAGGGGATGGTTTCGTGTGATGGCAATCTGGGCAATATATTGACGCCCGGCTTCGCTGATTTCATTCTCCAGGCTTTTTCGGGCAGGGAGCAGGCGCGGCGCCATCAAAGCAATATATATGGCGCCGGCAACCGATAAAATCAGTCCGGGTTTGAGTTGCGTGAAAAATGTAAGTTGTTCGCCGGTTTCACCATTGACCAAAAGGTTTGTGGATGAGCCAATCAGCGTCGTCATACCCGCCAGAATACATATGAAGCTGAGAGGCATCATAAGATGGGATGCGTTGCCGCGCATCCTAAGCGCCATGGCCGTTAAAACGGGTATAAACATGACGACCACGGGTGTGTTGTTCATGAACATAGATACGGCAAAGGCGATCAAAAATACCAATCCGAGGGTTCTTCGAGGGCGTTTTTCAAGAGCGGCATTGATCTTGAGAATCGGACCTTCCAAGGCACCTGTGTGGTACATGCCCTGCCCAACAACCAACAAAGCCATGATGGCGACCAGTGCGGGGGCCGCAAAGCCAGAAAGTAAAGACCGGCTATCCAGGTTTTCAGCGCCCGCCGGCGCAAAAAAATGGAAAAATACAAGGAAAACAACGATAATGCCGACAGAAATGCTTTCAATGGAAAATCGTTCACGGAAATACAGGTAGACCGCAACGGCAATAATCGCCATTGTCGCCCAGGTCTGCCATGTCACTGCCAATTCAGGCACAATAATTCTACCCCTTGTTCTTGCTTTCGAGCTAACATGTAAGTTATGGATTTCATAGGATTTTTAGACAGAAACTTGGGAATGGATCAGGCTCAATGGCAAAATGTGCATTTTTAGGATTAGGTGTCATGGGATATCCCATGGCTGGACACTTGGTGGCCGCTGGACATGACGTAACGGTGTGGAACCGGACACGTTCAAAAGCAGATAATTGGGCCGAGGATTATGACGGTCAGGCTGCCGAGACAATAGCTGAGGCTGTTTCCGGTTGCGAATTTGTTTTTTTGTGTGTTGGCGACGATCCGGATGTTTATGCCGTTGTGGATCAGGCCGTTCCAGCCATGACGTCCGGGGCTGTTATGGTCGATCATACGACAGCGTCTTCTGAGTGTGCTCGTAAATGCCATCAGCAAGCGGCGGCCAAAGGGGTTGGGTTTGTTGATGCACCTATTTCTGGCGGAGAAGTGGGCGCACAGAAGGGGTTGTTGACGATCATGTGCGGCGGTAATCCGTCGGATTTTGCTGCTGCCAACCCAGTCATGGACGCTTATGCCAAAGCGACGAAACTAATGGGCGATAGCGGGGCCGGACAGCTGACTAAAATGATCAATCAAATCTGTATTGCCGGGACGCTTCAGGGTCTTGCGGAGGGCGTTCATTTTGCTCAGAAAGCTGGCCTGAAAATGGAAGACGTATTGGGCGCTATAGGTAAGGGAGCCGCGCAAAGCTGGCAAATGGACAATAGGGCCGTCACGATGGACGAAGATGCTTATGAATTCGGCTTTGCCGTCGACTGGATGCGCAAAGACCTGGGTATTGCCCTTAGGACCGCTGAACAGATTGGTGCGGATCTGACGCTGGCCAAACAAGTGGATGGTTATTATTCTGACGTTCAAAAAATGGGTGGAGGGCGTTGGGACACATCAAGTCTTTTGAAGCGATTGAAATAAATGCACTGTAAATAGCGAAAAACCGAGAACCAGTTGCCCCTTGGTCTCGGCTTTTTATCGCATAATACGCCCCAACGATGTTGATGTTATAATATTAATTGATACATGAAATATTGATCTTTTCGGTGTTTTCGTTTGTCATTTCAGGCCATTTTGGATAATTTTGCATCATGGCAGAGGTCTCATTAGCATATTTTATTCGAATTCTCGACCTGATCGAGGAAAGAGGCGTAGATCGTCAAGATTGTCTTACGGCAGTGGGAATTGAAGCCTTGCCAAAAGAATCGCCGAAATTACGCGTAGATGCAAAAGTGGCAAATGGCGTGTTTGCCTTTGCGGCCGAAAAACTGAACAGACCCTTATTGGGCATAAGATGCGGTCGAAAATTCCGTATACCAAAATTCACCAAATTGGGGAATATCTTGGCAATGTGCGATAATATTCGACAAGCTGCTGATGTGAACGCACGATATGCGCCGCTCGTACATACGATAGGGCAGCCATCCGGCATAATCAAAGACGATAGTGGTAAAGACAAAATCAGGTGGACGCCTAGTTTTTCACCAGATGAGTGCGCGCAAAATCGCCACATTCTGGAATATGTCATGACAAATTATTCTACGTCTCTGGATTGGTTGGCATGGAGTTCGGGGAAAGGCGTTGAAGTTCTTCGTCTTGGGCATGACGGGGTTACTTCCAAAGCGGCTTATGAAGAGCTGTTGGATTGCAAAGTCGAATTTTCAGCGGGGGAATACTCGGTTATTCTTCGTGACGGTGTCGCCGAGGAACCTTTACCTACAGCCAGTCCTGCGCAGTTCGCGCTTCTACGTGCGCGACAAGAGCGAATTCTTGCGTCCTTCATGCATAAGGTAGACTTGGTGCATCGGGTTGAGTTGGCTATTCGAGAACAGATAGAAATTGAGAAGCCGTCTCAAAAATCTATTGCCCGTAAAATCGGGATGAGCGATCGTTCAGTGCGGAGATATTTAAAAGAAGAAAATACGTCTTTTAAGGCGATTTTCGAGGACGTGAAAAAAGACCTTGCGGTTGGCATGATTGCTGATGGAATGGCGCTCTCAGATGTAGCGCATGGTTTATGGTATAGCGATCAGCCGGCTTTTACTCGGGCTTATAAAAAGTGGTTTGGTGTCGCGCCCAGCAAGCACAAGGGCTAATTGGAAAGCCATTCAGCCGCCTTTGGTGCAAAATATGTTAAAACTCCATCGCAACCGGCCCGCTTGAATGATATCAGGCTCTCCAGAATAACGCGTTTCTCGTCAACCCATCCGTTTTGTGCAGCGGCCATGATCATGGCACATTCTCCGCTCACCTGAAAGGCATAGGTCGGCACCGCATATGTTGATTTAAGGCGGTGAATAATATCCAGATAGGGTAGACCCGGTTTGACCATTATCATATCCGCTCCTTCCTTAAGATCGAGCGCCACTTCTCGAATGGCCTCGTCACTATTGGCAGGGTCCATCTGATAGGTGCGTTTGTCGCCTTTTAGGGCTGTTGATGTCCCTATGGCATCTCTATAGGGGCCGTAAAATCCTGACGCATACTTAGCCGCGTATGACATGATCATGACATTATGGTGGCCGTGCTTGTCTAGGTTCTCGCGTATAGCCCCAACCCTACCATCCATCATATCACTGGGCGCAACAATATCAGCGCCTGCATCAGCCAGGATGATAGCGCCATCGGCCAAAGCATCTACTGTGATGTCATTGATGATTTCATCGCCTACCATTACCCCGTCATGGCCATGATTGGTGAATGGATCCAGTGCGACGTCGACGATGACCCCCAGCTCTGGGACAGCGGATTTGACGGCTCTAATGGCGTTGGGAACCAGACCGTCCGTGTTTAAAGCCTCTGTTCCCAATCCGTCTTTAAGGTGGGAGGATATATGCGGAAAGATGGCAATGGCAGGAATGCCAAGCTTGTGAGCGCGTTTTGCATCTTTGACCAGATTGTCAATGTCGAGGCGTTCAACACCCGGCAGGCTTTTTACAGCTTCGCGTCCAGAAACCGAATCTGAGACAATCATTGTCCAGATCAGGTCATCCGTCGAAAGAGTCGATTCACGGACAAGCCGACGCGAAAAGTCATGTTGACGAGGGCGACGTAAACGGGTTTTTGGATATGCAGGCAAAATTTTTCTCCTAATCACTCATTTATGATATTGATGCGGCGTTTCGGCAATGGATTATTTAGAGAAAATCGGATATTCTCCGAAAGATTGAGTTTATAACAGGATGGCACAAAAAATGCCTTTCGATTACAAGACATATTTTGATGGCGCTGTCGATAGCGTGAGGGGCGAAGGGCGCTATCGCGTGTTTCAGGATATTCGACGCATCAAAGGCGAATTTCCCAAAGCTGTTTGGTACAAAGACGACTACTCTGAGAAAGAGATCGTGGTTTGGTGTTCCAATGACTATCTCGGCATGGGGCAAAATGATTGTGTGGTCGAAGCCGTGAAGTCCGCAGTTGATGCGGCTGGTACCGGGTCTGGTGGGACGCGTAATATTGCAGGAACAACACATTATCATGTTCAGCTCGAGAAAGAGCTGGCCGAGTTACATGATAAAGACCGCGCTTTGGTGTTTACATCGGGTTATGTGGCCAATGAGGCAACGCTGGGTGTGATGAGTAAAATCCTGCCAGGACTGATCATTTTCTCCGATGAGATGAACCACGCCTCTATGATTTCCGGAATTCAGCGAGCCCGTTGTGAGAAGCATATTTTTAAACATAACGACCTGGCTGATTTGGAAGACAAGCTAAAGGCTGCCCCCGTCGACCGTCCCAAGCTCATTGCTTTTGAAAGTGTCTATTCTATGGACGCTGATATCGCGCCTATCAAAGAGATTTGTGACCTGGCTGACAAATATAACGCGCTAACCTATATTGATGAAGTTCATGCTGTTGGCATGTATGGTAAGCGTGGAGGCGGTGTCTGTGAAGCGCGACAACTTATGGGTCGAGTTGATATTATTCAAGGAACCTTGGCCAAAGCATTCGGCATGATTGGCGGATATATCGCGGCTGACGAAGTGATTGTAGACGCTGTACGATCTATGGCCTCCGGTTTTATTTTTACGACGTCAATTCCGCCCAGCACGGCTGCGGGTGCCCTTCGGAGCGTCAAAATATTGAAAATTTCACCAGAAATGCGTGAGCAACATCAGGAACGAGCCAATAATTTGAAATCTCTTTTTAGAGCCGCCGGGTTCCCATTTATCGACGGCGATACCCATATTGTTCCATTGATGGTCGGTGATCCGGTCAAATGCAAAGCGATTTCCGACAAGCTCATTGAGGAGCACGGGATTTATGTGCAGCCTATCAATTTCCCAACTGTTCCGAGAGGAACGGAACGGTTGCGGTTCACGCCCAGTCCTTTCCACTCGGATGCGATGATGGAAAATCTGATGGAAGCGTTGCACAAAGTTTGGGACGAGTTTGACCTGAAACGTGAAAAAGTCGCTTAAATCACACTAAATGTCGCAAAAGTCATTGCGACTCGCTACCTACTAAAATATCGGAAGCCTTCACAAAATCGGAGAGTCTCATGTCCGCCGCTAATTCCAATGAAGCCTTTGCGCATCTGAGTGATTATTTTTCTCAAAGCCTGAAAGAACGTGATCCCGTGCTTTATGCCAGTATGCAGGATGAACTTGATCGTCAGCAGCATGAAATTGAATTGATTGCGTCAGAAAATATCGTTTCGCAGGCTGTACTCGAAGCTCAAGGATCCGTTCTGACGAATAAATACGCAGAAGGTTATCCCGGAAAGCGCTATTATGGTGGCTGCCAGCATGTGGATGTGGCGGAGAACCTCGCAATTGACCGGGCTTGCGAGCTGTTTGATTGTGGTTTTGCCAATGTTCAGCCCAACTCAGGGTCCCAGGCTAATCAAGGCGTATTTCTGGCCCTCCTAAAGCCAGGGGATACGATCCTCGGGATGGATTTGGCATCAGGCGGCCACCTGACACATGGCGCTCCACCAAATATGTCTGGCAAGTGGTTCAATGCCATATCTTACGGTGTTACTCGTGATACTCACCTGATCGATTATGACCAGGTCGAGGCTCTGGCTCTGGAACATAAACCAAAGCTTATCATTTGTGGCGGTTCAGCCTATGCGCGCGTCATCGATTTCGCCCGGTTCCGCGAAATTGCAGACAAAGTAGGTGCTTATTTACATGTGGATATGGCTCACTTTGCAGGTCTAGTGGCTGGCGGTACGCACCCAAGCCCGTTCCCCCATGCGCATGTAGCGACAACGACAACCCATAAAACTCTGCGCGGACCTCGCGGCGGAATGATTCTCACTAATGATGAGAAGATAGCGAAGAAAATTAATTCGGCTGTTTTCCCGGGGCTCCAGGGTGGGCCGTTAATGCATGTGATCGCGGCCAAGGCAGTTGCTTTCGGGGACGCACTTAAGCCTGAATTTAAGGCTTATAGTCAGCTGGTTATCGATAACTGTAAAGCCATGTCCGAGGCTCTTGTCGAAGCCGGATATGCCGTTGTTTCGGGGGGAACAGATACCCATTTGGCCCTTATTGATCTGTCCCCAAAGGGCGTGAAGGGGAACGCAGCGGAAAAAGCGTTAGGACGCGCTTATATCACTTGTAATAAGAACGGTATTCCGTTTGACAAAGAGAAGTTTACGATAACCTCAGGTATCCGGCTAGGTTCACCGGCTGGAACAACGCGCGGCTTTGGTCCGGCGGAATTCCGCCAAATCGGTCAGATGATTGCCAAGATCCTGGATGCTTTGGCTGAAAATCCAGATGGAAATCCGGAAATCGAGGCTAAGGTCAAAGAGGAAGTAAAAGCTCTTACGGCACGCTTTCCTATTTACCGCGGCTAAACGGCTCCCTATATTCGGCGCAGCATGAGATGCCCGTTTTGTAATAGCGAAGACACCCAGGTCAAAGACAGCCGACAGGCCGAGGATGGAACAGCCGTGCGTCGTCGGCGTCTCTGTAATGCTTGTGCTGGTCGATTTACGACATTTGAGCGCGTGCAATTACGAGAGCTGTATGTTGTTAAGAAAACCGGTCAGCGCGTACCGTTTAATCGGCACAAATTATCCCGATCGGTTATGATAGCCATGCAGAAGCGTCCAGTTGCCCCCGAACGCGTTGAGCAAATGATTAGTGGAATTGTTCGACAGCTCGAGAGTGGCGGAAGTTCTGATATCACATCTGATCAAATTGGTGAGCTTGTGATGGAGGGGCTAGCCGGTCTCGATAAGGTGGCCTATGTGCGCTATGCCTCCGTTTATAGAGATTTCCGGGCCGCTGATGACTTTGAAGCTTTTATCGAGGAAGAAAAGCTATCCAAAGGTGAAGAAGAGTAGGGGCGAAGAAAACTAGCGTGAACCGCCCTTTCATATCTCTAAAACTTGCAACGTCTCTGGACGGAAAAATTGCACTGGCTAATGGTCAGTCCAAATGGATTACCTCAGAGGTTTCACGGGCAAAGGGCCGTGAGCTCAGGGCGGAACATGACGGTATTTGTATTGGGTCGAATACAGCTGTCCTCGACAATCCCCAGCTGACCACCCGTATTGAAGGCCAGAACAATCCTATGAGAATTATTTTTGATAGTCGGTTGAGATTGTCAGCGGGTTCCATTCTTGCGCAAACCGCTGGTGAAGTACCTGTCATTGTTTTTTGCAATCAGGCTTTAAAAACAGGGTCTAACCTTTTGAAATCTATGGGGGTTCGTGTGTTTGCAGTGCCCCATCATTCAGAGGGACTGGACTTGAACTACTGTTTAAATGTTTTGGCTGATATCGGAGTTTCATCTTTGCTGGTAGAAGGCGGCGGCACTTTGGCGGCCAGTTTTCTAAAAGCTGATTTAATAGATCGAATCCATTGGTTTCGAGCGCCCGTCATATTGGGAGGGGATGGTCTTAACTGCATAGGTGATATGGCGTTTATGTCACTGGACAATACGCCTAGATATGCGCGAAAATCACTCGAGATAGTTGAGACAGACAGTTACGAAATTCTGGAGCGTGTGAACTGATGTTTACCGGAATTATTACAGATATAGGCATGATTTCCAACGTCACGAGAGGCACAGGCGGTGAATGGGGTGATACCCGAATGCTTGTACACACGAATTATGATGTTGATACCATTGATATTGGCGCCTCAATTTCGCACTCCGGTGCGTGTATGACCGTTGTAGAGAAAGGTCACTTATCGGATAATAGCTATGCTGGGTGGTATAGTATTGATGTGTCAGATGAGAGTCTCTCAAAAACCACTATGGGCGATTGGGCGTCCGGAACACTTATCAATCTGGAACGCGCCATGACGGCCAGAGACGAATTGGGCGGTCATCTGGTTACCGGGCATGTGGACGGTACAGGTTCAATTAGTGAAATTGCAGCAATTGCGGGGTCGAAGCGCATAAGGTTTCAGGCACCTCAAAATGTTATGATGGGGGTGGCGCCCAAAGGTTCGATTTGCGTTGAGGGCGTTTCATTGACCGTCAATGATGTCGGGAATGACTGGTTTGAGGTGAACATTATTCCCCATACGGCAGATGTAACGACACTGGGAAAACTTGACGTTGGGGACAAAGTAAATCTGGAAATCGACCTGATAGCGCGCTATGTGGCCCGCTACTTGTCTCATATGAAAGACCGAAATGGCTGAAGAACTCAATAAAGTGACCAAAGACGAGGTCTATAATCTGGCGTCGCCTGAAGAGATTATCGAAGATGCCCGCAATGGCCGTATGTATATTCTGGTAGATGCGGAAAATCGCGAAAACGAGGGTGACCTGATCATACCGGCTCAGTTTGCGACGCCGGATGCGGTGAACTTCATGGCTAAGTTTGGTCGAGGGCTCATTTGTCTGGCTATCGAAGAGACGCGCGCAGGTGCTTTGGGTTTGCGGAACATGTCGGCAGAAAACAAGTCGCGGTTTGAGACGGCTTTTACACAATCAATCGAAGCTCGCGATGGTGTTACGACCGGTATCAGTGCTGGCGACCGCTCCAGAACCATTCAAGTTGCGATTGATCCGGACTCAACAGAAAGAGATATCGTCTCACCCGGTCATATGTTTCCAATTATAGCCCGTGATGGTGGGGTGTTGGTAAGAACCGGCCACACAGAGGCATCTGTTGATATCTCCCGCATGGCAGGACTGAATCCTTCAGCTGTTATTTGCGAAATTATGAATGATGACGGCACAATGGCCCGCTTGCCGGACTTAGTGAAATTCGCACAATTCCATGGAATGAAAATCGGAACGATCGAGGACCTTGTCGCCTATCGTATGCAAAAAGACCATTTCGTCAAACATGTGGCGTCCTCGGAATTTACAGACCAAGCTGGTCATGATTTCAAAATACATGTTTACCGTAATTATCTGGACGGTTTGGAACATGTTGCTTTGTCAAAGGGCGAGCCAATACCAGGCAAGGAAACGCTTGTCCGTGTTCATAAAATAGATTTTGCCGGCGACATTTTGCATGAAAATAGCCCGCGGTCAGGGATGATATGGCATGCTATGCATCAATTGGCTGAATATGAAGGCCATGCGGTTATGGTGCTTATCCGGGAAGGGAGTATTGATACGCTTCTTGAACGGCTGGGCGCAACGAGCACAACTGTTGATCGCAAGGAACAAAATATTCGCGAATATGGTGTCGGTGCTCAGATCCTGACAGATCAAAAAGTTCGCAAAATGCGGCTGATTACCAATACTATGCCTAAACTGATTGGTCTCGAAGCCTATAATCTTGAACTGGTCGGTATTGTGCCGCCCAAACAATATAAGTAGTTCTATATGTCTTTGAATATACTCGTCATTGAAGCCCGTTTTTACGACAAAATTTCTGATGCGTTATTGGAGGGTGCCCTCGCTGTGTTGCAACAGCCAGGTGTTCAGGTCACACGCGTGTCAGTTCCAGGTGCTCTCGAAATACCTCATGTCATTTCAATGGCAGAGACTGGCTCAAAAAACTTCGACGGCTATGTTGCTTTGGGGTGCGTCATTCGAGGGGAAACGACCCATTACGATTATGTTTGTCAGGAGTCAGCACGCGCATTGATGGATCTGGCGGTCAATAAACAACTTGCAATTGGCAATGGTATTATAACGGTTGAGAATGAAGATCAGGCTTGGGCACGCGCTAAAAAAGATAAAAAAGACAAAGGCGGATTTGCTGCTAACGCTGTCTTGAAAATGATAAAAATCCGCGACGAACTGAATAAGGACGTAGACGGCGAATGAGTAATTCTGGCGTCAACGAAGACTATCACAAACGACGCAGTCGCGCGCGTATGGCCGCGGTTCAAGCTCTGTATCAAATGGATATCAGTGGCACCCAGATCAATACAGTTGTTGAGGAATTTACCCAGCACCGATTGGATCCTGGTAAGACTGATACCGATTTTTTTGAAGACGTTTTGAAAGGCGTAATTCAGTTCCAGGAAGAGCTCGATACAGATATTGCAGAGCACTTGTCTGAAAAGTGGTCTATGAAACGTCTCGATATGACTTTGCGCGCGATCATGCGGGCGGGAACATATGAGGTTTCCCGTCGCCCGGATATCCCAGCATTAGTTATAATCGATGAATATGTTTCCATTGCGGCTGATTTTTTTGAACAAAGTGAGCCGGCTTTTGTGAATGGTGTGCTGGATAAATATGCGAAAAAAGTCCGGGCGGCAGAGTTTGGGCTCGTCGGTAGTCCGTGAATGAATTTGACCTGATTGGCCGTTATTTTGCGCCCTTGGCGGGGCCTGAAGGGCAGGGGCTTCTGGACGATGCTGCCCATTTTTCACCAACCCCCGGTTTTGACTTGGTCCTCACAAAAGACTCTATGGTGGAGGGGGTTCATTTTCCAAATGGTGAATATGGTGCGGGTGTTGCAGAGCGATTATTGCGGGTGAATCTCTCAGACTTAGCAGCAAAAGCCGCGTCACCGCGTGGATATCTTTTGTCGCTGGCTTGGCCGAAACAAATTGATGTGGCGCGGATGGCCGATTTTGCAGCCGGGCTCAAATCCGCGGGGGAACAGTTTGGAATTAAGCTCTGGGGCGGAGATACGGTTTCTATCGACGGTCCCGCTGTATTTTCTGCAACATTGATCGGGGAGTGCCCAGAGGGCATGGCTGTCAAAAGACGCGGGGCTATGCCGGGACATGATATTTGGCTCACAGGGTTTTTGGGGAAAGGGTATTTTGGTTTGCGTGCCATAACCGAATCAAAAGGCAATAGCGACATTTTCTACAAACCGCCTCCACGGCTTGAGATTAAATCAATATTGAGAACATTTGCCAGTGCCTCCGTTGATATATCTGATGGATTTGCTTCAGATTTGTCTCATGTTTTGAAAGCCAGCCACGTGTCGGCTAGTGTGGATATTGATAAGTTGAATTTTCCTGACGAACTCACTCAATGGCTTCAATCCCACGCAGGAGATATCCGAACCTTACTTAGTCACGGTGACGATTATGAGGTTATATTTACCGCCCATTCGGAACATCGGGCGGGGATAGAAAGCGCCGCCAGCTCTTTGCCTTTCGATGTCACAAGAGTAGGGAGCTGTAAACTAGGTGAAGGCCTTAACCTGCTAAAAGACGGGCAGCCTTTTGAGTTGCGAAAAACCGGATTTTCTCATTTCTAGAAATAAGGAAGCTTCAAATGAAAAACCCGGCACCGCTTTAAACGGATACCGGGTTTTCAAAGGCTGAAGTCGGCGCCGTATTAGCGGCCGCCAGGACCTCCGCCTCCCCCTGGGACATCTTGTTGCCCACCAATTCTGTCTGTTGGCAGTCGGCCAAGTGTACCGAATATTTGTTCAAGGATAGATACTTCACGACCGCGTGTCGGTGTTTTACGGTCAACGTAATTGACATATTGGCCATCTTCGATGCCGTATTCTGCGACTTGAACAACTTGGCCGTCACCATTGAATGAAATAGCCGTGATAGACCTTTCCTCGATTTTAGGACGCAGATAGGCAAACCGCTGGCGTGTCTGAGACATATAATACCAGGTATCCGTCTCCAGCTCTTCGTCAAACGTGCCCTTAACAGACGGGTTGCCTAAGCGCGCCAGGACACTGGCTTTTGTATCGCTGCCTTCTTCCACGGCCTGTGGCTTGTCGGCCGTTGCGATATAACCGTGGTTCCGAAGAGTCGGATTACAAGCAGTTAAAAACAATCCAGAAAGAGCGAGAGCAAAGAGTTTGGTTGTGGGTTTTGTCATTTTGTCACTTAGCGGCAAATCAATTGCAATGGCAGTAGCCAAACCCATCTAATCATGCAAGTGTTCTTGTGTAATTAATCTGATGGAAAAACATGAATTTTATTAAATCTTTTCTGCGCGGCGGACCGCCGTTAGCACCCGAATATGGGATTTACCGGAAAGTGATGAATCAGTCTCGCCAAAAGGAATTTTACGGGGAAGGCCGGTTTATCGACAGCTATGATGGACGTCTTGATTGTTTGACCTTGCATATGGCAGCGCTCATGGATGGGAGTCGCTATCTGGATGAGCAAAAACATGGCGATACCGTCCGGGCCTCTAACTTCTGCCAGAGCCTTTTTGATGTGATGGTCAAAGACTTTGACACGGCGCTCAGGGAAGAAGGGTTTACCGATTCGGGTGTGAAACGCCGCATTAAGCCTATGGTTGGGCGTTTTTATGCACGTCTGAAACAATTTACAGAAAACCTGGGCGATGAGGAGGGCTTGCGCGCCGCTATTCATGATGATGGGGCCGGAGCGACCGATGAAAAATTTGTGAAATCGGCAGCAAGATACGCAATGAAATTCCACGAAGAGCTCAAAAGCGGTGACATTGCCCAGATCTATGACGGTAGTTTTAATTTCCCGGCTTTTGCCAACTGAGCTATAGGCATTCGCCGTTTATTACTCTATAGGGGCGGCGGGAGAGAAAAGCGTTTATGAGTAAACCTTTTATAATGTCGGTTGACGCCATGGGCGGTGATAATGCCCCTGATATCGTCATCAATGGACTTGAGTACTATCTCAAGACCCAGGGTGCCGAACACGATGTCCGTTTCCTTATTCATGGTGATGAACAAGCTATCTCCAATCTACTTGACAAAGCCCCGCTCACCAAAGCCCGGTCTGACGTATTGCACACGGACAAAGAAATCAGCATGGACGCTAAACCGTCTCACGCAGTTCGCAGAGGCAAAGACTCGAGTATGTGGAATGCAGTGGAAGCCGTAAAAGAAGGCAAGGCAGCTGTTGCTTTGTCTGCGGGGAATACGGGCGCATTAATGGGGATTTCCCTAGTGCAGTTGCGGACAATGATTGGTGTTCAAAGGCCCGCTATCGCGGCAATATGGCCCCAGCCTGAGGGTATGTGTGTCATGCTGGATATGGGGGCTAATGTTGATTGCAATGCGTCACATCTGACAGAATTCGCGGTTATGGGTGAGGCTTATTATCGGGCGCTATACCATAAAGACAAGCCGAGTATTGGGTTGCTGAATGTGGGCACTGAAGAGCTCAAAGGTAACGCGACTATAAATATGGCCCATGAGCGGCTCCAGAATTCTAAATTGGGGCTGAACTATCGGGGTTATGTCGAAGGAAACGACATTTCCTTCGGTGATGTCGATGTGATCGTCACCGATGGATTTACCGGGAATATTGCCCTGAAAACGGCTGAAGGAACTGCAAAGCTGGTTGGTCATTATCTCAAGGCGTCCGTACAAGAATCCCTATGGTCAAAATTCACCTCTATGCTGAACTATGTTGGGTTTAAACGGTTGAAAAAACGGCTAGATCCGCGCAGGGCTAATGGCGGTGTTTTCCTGGGACTTAATGGTGTCGTCATCAAAAGCCATGGTGGTACAGATGCCATAGGGTTTGCAAATGCTGTCAGTATCGGCGTCGAGCTCGCCGAATTTGACTTTTTGAACGAAGTCGAAGGGGCGCTCAATGCTTTGCATGACGAAGATGAAGATATCGGATTTGTAGCATGACAAGTATTCGTTCCGTCGTCCAAGGCGTCGGGAGTTATCTGCCAAAGCGCGTAATGACGAATGAAGAACTATCTCAGATGGTTGACACCTCTGATGAATGGATTCGTGAACGCAGCGGAATCACGCAAAGGCACATTGCCGCCGATGACGAGTACACCTCAGACTTAGCCACGGCCGCCGCCCTCAAAGCCATAGAAAATGCTGGACTATCGCCACAGGATATAAATTTGATCATCGTTGCCACAACAACGCCGGATCTTACCTTTCCTTCGACAGCGACGATAGTACAGGAAAAGCTTGGTATTCGTGACGGGGCAGCATTCGATATTCAAGCCGTTTGCAGTGGCTTTATTTATGCCATGCATGTTGCAGACTCGATGATGAAGTCAGGCCTCTATGAGCATATTCTGGTTATCGGAGCAGAGACATTTTCGCGTATTCTCGATTGGACAGACAGGACGACATGTGTGCTTTTCGGAGACGGTGCTGGTGCAATGGTATTGAAGCGCGCTGAGGGTGGCGAACAAGGCGTGTTGAATAATTTCATTCGATCCGACGGGCGTCATTGCGATTTGCTCTATGTAGATGGTGGGCCGTCTCGAACCCAAACCGTTGGTAAAGTCCGCATGGTCGGAAAACAGGTTTTTCGATATGCGGTCAAAGACATTGCTGGCGCGATGCGGACATGCGTTGAACAAGCTGGACTTGATATTCAGGAGGTCAACTGGATGGTTCCCCATCAGGCAAACCAACGCATATTGGACGGCGTTGGTCGACAGCTTGGCCTGAAGTCCGAGCAAGTTATTTCGACGGTGGCACTACATGCCAATACCTCGGCGGCATCTGTACCTTTGGCATTCGATGTGGCAGTAAAAGATGGCCGGATCAAAAGAGGGGATCTGACGCTTTTAGAGGCATTTGGGGGCGGATTTACGTGGGGTGCCACGCTTTTACGCTATTAATTCGTTAAAATCCCTTCAGGGAACATCGTTTAACTATTGAATTTAAACCGTAAATTCAGTTATATGCCACCCATCAGGGGAACCATATGATAAAAAATACTGTTACCCGTGCAGACCTTGCGGAAGCACTTTATAGAGAGATAGGCTTGTCACGGACTGAGAGTGCCGCGCTCGTAGAGGCGGTTATTGATCAAGTTATTGAAGCGCTTATCCGTGGCGAAGTGGTTAAGCTTGCAGGCTTTGGAACATTTTCTCTGCGTGACAAAAAAGAACGAATCGGACGAAACCCGAAAACAGGCGAGGAAGTGCCCATAACGTCCCGGCGTGTATTGACCTTCAAACCCTCGCAAATGATGCGGGATCGTGTGGATGCGGCACTGAGCAAAAGATAAGGCCAGGCATGCAGTCCAAGACAACGCGTGCATTTAGAACAATTAGCGAGGCGGCTGAAGAGCTTGACCTGCAGCCTCATGTATTGCGATTCTGGGAATCTAAGTTCCCAAGTTTTAAACCCATAAAACGTGGAGGGGGCAGACGCTTCTATCGCCCCGAAGATATCGAGTTTTTACGCGGAATTAAAATACTGCTCCATGATGAGCGCCATCCCATCAAAGATGTTCAAAAGCTTATCCGAGTGAAAGGATCCGCCCGGGTTACGGAATTGGGGCGTTCCATCAAAAAGGCGGCTATTAAAAAGGACGTCAAAGATACGGTCCTCGTCCCGGAATATGTTCGCGGCACCCCGACCCGAACAAATATAGATGTAACAGAAGACAATCAAACGGACGAGTTCGAGGGGGAAAGTTTCTTCCCGCAGGACGCTATTGCCGATGAATCTCAGGGTGATGATCAATCGGTGCCCGACAAAGATATCAACGAAGATTTATCCGAAGAAGCCACGTCCGAAGACACGGCGGATATTGAAGAAACGGTCGCCGCGATTGTAGATGGTTCGTCTGAGCCTGAACCCGCTCCCGAAGCCGTCGCTGATGTCGTCGAACCCATCATAGAACAGCCTGTTGAAGAATTAGAAGCCATAGCGGTTCCAGAAGAAGAGCCAGTGCGTGGTAAGGGATTGCTGGGGTCAATCCATTCCATCGAAGCAATGCCGAGCGGCCTGTCAGAGACCGAACGCAACGAGTTGGAACTCGCCCTTGCCAGACTTCAGGATCTACGGCGTCAATGGCAGAGCTTTAAGCAGGACACTCCGCCGCAATTATCCTAATTCTTTGTAATTGCCATGGGCGATAACTCTGACTATATAGCCGCTCCAAGTGGTCTCGGAGTGTGGCGCAGTCCGGTTAGCGCACTCGTCTGGGGGACGAGAGGTCGTTGGTTCAAATCCAATCACTCCGACCACTTAT
>JAHDEZ010000086.1 GCA_020628425.1 Hellea sp.
CATCGAGTAACACCCGGTCTGCATAGAGGCTGTCCGCGACGACGCCTTTCTTGGCCGTTTTTCCGGTCGTCAGGATGGCCACATTGGTGACTTCACTGCCCGTGCCTGACGTGGTCGGTATCAGGAGGAGGGGGAGTGTCGGTCCCTTGGCCAGCCCGACACCATACATAGTCTCAAGCGGTTGGTCGCATCCCGCCAGATGGGCAATGACTTTGGCCGTATCCATAGGTGAACCGCCGCCAAACCCAATGACCAGTCCAGCGTCAAAATCTCTGACGGCGTCCGCGCCTTTCAGGACAACTTCTTCGGGTGGGTCCGCGACGACCTCGTCAAAAATCATCACATCATATCCCGCAGAGCGCAGAGCTTCGACGCCTTCGTCCATGAGCCCGAGGCCTTTGACACCGGCATCGGTAATCATGGCGATACGCTTATTGGCACACAGGCCGTCGACATAATGGTCAAGCTTGGCCGCCCCGCCGGGCTCTATGCGAATATCGGATACGGTTTGAAATGAATGCATGTGATTTCTCCTGAATTCGTCTTACCTCATCCTGAGGAGGGCAGAAAGTCCGTCTCGAATGATATTCCAGCGAAGACCCTTCGAGGCTACGCTTGCGCTTCTCACCTCAGGGTGAGGGAGGTTTTTACCCCATCGTCAAAACAACCTTACCCATAACCTTGCGCTCTGATAATTCGGTCATGGCATCGGCGAAGTTCTCGAGTTTGTGCGCTCCGCTGACACGTGGCCTGATCTTGCCTTCATTATACATCTGCATAAGCTCCATCATATTGGTCATATGGCCTTTGGGGTTTTTCGGTATCCAGGCCCCCCAGTGAATGCCGCGCACATCGAGCTCTTTGAGCAGCATCCAGTTAAAGGCCACTTTTGGGATTTCCCCGCCCGCAAAACCAATCACGAGATAACGTCCACCCCATTTGAGGGATCGCAGGGCCGGCTCGGCGAATTTATCACCAACCGGGTCATAGCAAATATCAGCACCTTTGCCTGTGATCTCCCGAACCCGGGCTTTCAGATCTTCTTCCGTGTATAGAATACCGTGATCTGCGCCGTATTCCTTACAGACATCGAGCTTCTCTTGTGTCGAGGCGGCCGCAATCACATTCAGCCCCATATGCTTGCCCAGCTCTACGGCGGTCAGGCCCACACCACCCGCTGCGCCCAGAACGAGCATGGTCTCGCCCGCTTTGATATCAGCCCGGTCTTTGAGCGCGTGATAGGACGTCGCGTAAACCATGACGAAACCAGCCGCTTCTTCGTAAGACATTTTATCGGATATGGGCACGCAAATTTCGGCGGGCACGACCGCTTCTTCAGCAAAACAGCCGACACCTGGCAGGGCCGCAACCCGCATCCCGACCTTGAGATGTTTCACCCCTTCACCTACATCTATAATGTCGCCTGCGCATTCTGCTCCGGCAATGAAAGGGAAGGGTGGTTTTACCTGATACTGACCTTGCACCATGAGGATATCGGGGAAGTTCACCCCTGCAGCACGAACCCGTAATTTGACATGGCCGGGTTTAATAGCTGGGCTCTCCACGTCCACGACTTTGTGCTCAGCAAAAGGTGCGAATTCTGTGACTTGTAAGGCTTTCATGGTCTGTCCTGTAATTTTTCCAGTACACTAGCCGGACGGGACGGAACTGTCAGTAGGAATAAGCTGAATTATACCTAGTCAAAAACGACCACATGGCCATCCAGAGTGAAGTCGGGGGCCGTGATTTCTTTCATGACTTTATCTGAAAATCTGGCAAAGGCTCTATGCGCACCGCTCCATGTGAGTTGGCCATTGCCATTGTCGTAATATTGAAAGCTGAATGCCTTGTGTTCGTTCTCATTTGCGACAAGGCTCAGCTTGCCGTACACGGTCGCGCCGCCGACTTTGTAACCATTGCCGGCCCGTTGATGATTGGTGGGGCGGTTATTTCGGGCGTCCACGATAAGGGCCTGGAACACATAGTCCGGCCCGTCTTCGAAATTTGAAACGAATTCCCAGTTTTCATCTTCAAACTCTTCGGTGATTTCCTCTGTCAGCATTTTGACGAGTTTCTCAACTTCGGACATTCCGTAATCGCCATCGCTGGCGAATTTGTCATGACGTGACTCCAGATCCTGTTTGGGCGTGTTTTCAGCGCGAAACAACATATCTTCGGACAGAACGACCTGCAGGTAAACGGTCGTCGCATTGTCTTGTGCCTTGGCCGGGAGACTGTTAGTGCCGAGCGCGATTGCCAGACCTAAAAGTGTTTTTCGCATCATGATTATTTCTTCAAATCAATGGCAGTTGTATCCAGCTCAATTTCTGCGTCTGGCATTTCCTTTGACAGGGCGCTGGCGAAATCCCGAAAGGCTATGTGGGCGCTGCTCCAGGTTCGGGCATTTTCTCTCGCGCTATATTTGGAATAATTGAAGACCTTGAAAGCGTCCGGATTGGAGACATCGGTCAGCTTGGCCAGAATGGTCGCGCCGCCGACTTTATGGCCATCCATGATCTTTGCCGATTTTTGCGTCGCTGTTGGACGGTTATTGCGCGCATCAATAATAACAACCTGCAAAAGAAAATCCGGCACGGGCTCTTGGGATTCCACAAGTGTCCAGTCCTTTTTCTTGAGGCGATCATCCAGATCCTCCTCGAGCTCTTCTAATAAGCCCTCCAGTTCTTCCATGCCGTAATTGCCGTCTTCTTCAAATCCTTTGGAATTGATAGAGTCTTTGCGGATATTTTCCGGTGTGAAGTTATCGGCCCGAAATTTCATATCATCAGACAGCATGACTTTGATGAGCAGCGTTGGATGGTCATCGTCTGCAGCTGCATGATTGAATATCAGGCCGGAAAACAAAATCGCGATGGTTACAATAATTGCACGCATACTTCCCCACTTTCTGTCTACGTAACATGACAGAACCATGCGATCGGAACAAGCTTGATTTTCAGGGTTCAAGCCTTCCGCCGCACCCCCTTCGCTGGCGGTGTTTCTTTTCCACCTGCAAAGCACTGCGCAATGGCCATCCATTCATTGGCGGCGTGGCCGGTCATTTTGAGGGACGTGTCTTCGATATTGCGACATTGGGTGACGACCTGCGCAAACTCGGTGGCACTGCCTTCAACCTTGTTATCGTCTTGTGGCTCGTTCCATTCCCAAATGGCGCCGCTGGGCGCAGTCAGGCGCACATAGGGTTTGGGTTTGATAGGTTCGCGGCCATTGACTTTGAACGACCAGCTATAAGTGGTCACGCCGATATGGGCCACATTCTTCAGGCGGTCGGCGTTGACCCGCTCCACACCCAGCACATCATAAATGGCCTGCGCGTGAGCCCAATGCTCCATCTGGCGGGCGATGATGCAGGATTTGACGGACATATCCGGCCCGGCCCATTTAACACGAAATTCCGGATCAGAATTATGGAACCGTTCTGCCATGGACGGATAATAATCTTTCCATTCCTCATAGACCTGACGCGGTGTCTTATCGCCGAAATACTGATCCTGCAGCGCCTGATGCGAGCCGCCTTTCATGAGGCCTGTCATGGCCATGGTGATGAATTCTTGAAACCGCTCCGGCGCGTTTAGAGTCTCATCGGCGGCTATATTCCAGAGATGCAAATGTCCGATAATGTCGTGCACGGTCCAATCCTTGAACAGAGTGACCTTGTCAAACACGTCATCATCATGTTCGTCCAGCAGCGCGGCGATGGCATCGCATTCCGCTTTGAAATCTATGGCCTCTGAAGTTTTCTTAGGTGTCATTTCAATTCTTCATTTTAAGTCGAACTGCGATATCAAGTTTATACCCATTAAGAAATAATTCCAGCTCACAGGGGTTTTCAGATTCGACATGGTTCAGAATAAATTTTTCATTTTCCTGAGTGGTAAATCTGATCTGATTGGGGCTAAAAACTTTAATGGGATAATAGTATTTTTTGCCTTCCTTTAGCCCAGATGGTAATGGGTGGATTTCTATCTTGGAACCATTGGAATGTGTATCCATATTGAACTCTGTACCGGCCCAATTTGTCTGAGCATAAATGGATGTTTTCGACATGCATTCTAAAACCTTATTGTTGGAAACATCAGTCTCATTAGCAGCCGCTGTGAATGAAAACCCCAGAACGGCGAGAGTAGCAACTTTTCTCATATTAACCTCCTCGCACTTTGTTCAATGAATTGGATATAAATGCAAATTAACTTACAGATATAATCTCAAACATTAAACTGTCTGCCGCAATCTGATTGCCTGCTATAGCAATCACGCTCGAAACCTCGCCATCTATATCGGCCAGGATTTCATGTTGCATTTTCATAGCTTCCAATACGGCGAGGCGTTGTCCCGTTTTGACGGTCTCGCCCTCACTAACCAAAACTTCAATGACCGCGCCGTGCATTGGGGCGGTGATGATACCCGCTCCGCCTTCGTCAGCGGCGCTGCTGTAAATTTCATTGGCGTTTGTGAGTTCGAAATTTCGAGCGTCTGTGCTCAAACTTATTTGCGGACCCTTTTTAAGATAAGCGACTTTGACCCGATTACCGTCCACGGTCAGTAAGGCCGTGTTCGTGTCCCGAGACAGAATGGAGACATAAATAGGCGTCTTATCCGCCATAACGGTATAGCCAACTCCATTGGGAGTCACCGTCACGCGCATATCGCCATATTGATAAGGTGTGAGGATAGCACTCGCACTTGACCAGCCGAGCAGTTCGCAGTTGATGGGCAGGGCTTTGGAAAGGCTTTGATCACGCGCGCTCTCATATTGCAAAACGGCGGATATAGCAGCGGAGCGAGCGTCCAGTTCTGGTTCGGCCAAATCATCTGCTTTGAAGTTTTCAGCGATAAAAGCGGTGGTGGCTTCGCCTCGTACGAAGGCTTCTTTTTCCAAAGCTTCAATCAAAAATGAGCGATTGGTTTTGACGCCAAAAATGGCCGTGTCTTTCAGCGCCTGAACCAGTTTGGCGCGAGCCTCATCTCTTGTTGATCCATAGGCCATGATTTTGGCGATCATGGGATCGTAAAAGGGCGAAATCTCACTACCGGTTTCGATACCGCTATCGACGCGAATGCCCTCGCCACATGGCGCCAGAAACAAATCCGCGCGTCCGGTCGCCGGTAGAAAGTCATTCGTCGGATCTTCAGCGTAGAGCCGTGCTTCAATCGAATGACCCGTCAAAGCAATATCCCGTTGGCTCACAGGCAAGTCCTCACCTTGTGCAACTCTGATTTGCAGCTCGACCAGGTCTAGTCCCGTTACCAGCTCTGTGACCGGGTGTTCTACTTGCAGGCGCGTATTCATTTCGAGGAAATAGAACTCTCCCGACCCGTCGAGCATAAACTCAACCGTGCCCGCGCCCACATAGCCGATGTCCTTGGCGGCTTTCACGGCGGCGGCACCCATAGCCATTCTGAGTTCTTCGGTCATGACCGGGCAGGGGGCCTCTTCCAGAACTTTTTGGTGACGGCGCTGTACTGAACAATCTCGTTCGCCCAAATGGATAGTGTTGCCAGCCTTATCCGCAAAGACCTGTATCTCCACATGACGGGGT
>JAHDEZ010000087.1 GCA_020628425.1 Hellea sp.
TGGTAAAAGATGATCCGGTGCAGGACTTCATACATTGTCTGGGCCTGGGCGAGCAGGGCAAAAACTTTATGAGACCCAGGGCTAATGAATCTCTAAGCCTGGTGGGGGCGGAATTTTTAAGAAAAATCAATCCGAATATGCCCCATAGCCGGGACGGACGGAAAAACCTCGCCCGGGATCAGATGATCCGAGATATCGCTATTATTGATGGATCCGGGGATTACGGTAAGGATATGTTGAGCCCCGGACAGGTGCAGCAAATCCAGTCTGTGTTTGCAGAGGGAAATGAAGCTGTCAGGTCCCGATATTTCCCTCAAGAAGATCGCTTGTTTCCGCCATTTGAAACCAGCGAACAAAATGAGATTTCCACTGATCAATTGTTTCATTATACCGCGCAGCTATTGGAGAAAGCCTATAGCAAGCTGCACGAGCAAGATGATTTGTTAATCGAGGCGGCCCGTTATATGAACGCGCTCAGTAAAATTGATGGACTTGGCGCAGAGGCTGAAAAGCTGATGCAATTGAACCGGAAAATCCATGATAGCCGGAAGCCCTGATGTCGATCCGGCGTATCATATTCCATATCGGGCGGCATAAATCCGGGACGTCGTCCCTGCAGCATTTCTTTGCGACCCACCGGGAGTTTCTGGACGCTCAGGGTGTGCTTTATCCCTTGGCCGGGACCCGAAAAAACGGTCTGGCCCATCATGAATTGTCTCATATGTGCCATACTGGCAAGAAAGGGGATCAAACGGTTGCCATGGTGGCGGAAGCCATGACCAAAGAAGTGCAATCCCATCACCACACAATTCTGCTTTCCAGCGAGGAATTTCAAAATCTATCCTCGACCCGTTGGGTCAAATTTTTGACCGAACAGTTTCCGGGCGCCAGCGTAGAGGTCATTTGCTATGTGCGGGAGTTTGCGGATTACATGGTGTCTTCCTTTCGACAGGCCGTTCAGAACCAACCGAAATTTCAGACTTTTACTACATTTTGTAAAAACCGCTATCCGGCTAAAGGCTTTATCCGGAGGTGGCGAAAGCTCGGTGATCTCAAGCTGGGCTGGTTTCATCCCAATTTACTTAAGAACCGGGATATTATCTCGGACTTTCTGGATAAAGCGGACATTACCGCACCGGATCGTTTCACAGTGGTTCAACGGAACCCGTCTCTGGGCGGAAACCTTCTGTGGATGAAAATGGCCGCTAATCACGCCAATGCCATGTTCCTGCCTTATGGCGACATGACCCGTTTAATGATGAAACAGGACCGTTTTGTCCGGCCCTTTTATTTTTCCGATGACCGCGCCAATGCGCTTAGATATAAATCCTCTTATAACAAAGCCTTTGGGAAAATACTCGGACCTGTGCCCTTTAAGTCGTGGCAGGACGGGCAAAGATTGCCAGACTTGGATACCCTGGACAAGGATATGACGTTTATCAAGGAAAATTTTCCCTATTGTGATTTGAGCAAAATGGGGCTTAATCCAGCCTTCGGAAAAGACTGGTTTTAAATGCGAAAATTCACAGAAAGATTTAAGAAAAAGGTTGAAAAGGCGACGCAACCCATGATCCCAAAATCCTCAAAATTGACGGGCCGGTCATTCCTTATCCATAGTATGCCGCGCACAGCCAGTACGTCTCTTCGGACCTGGCTGAACCAACAGGATGGCATATTATGCCATGGTGAAATCCTGGGGCCTAACAAACTCCACGGCACCAGCACGAAACAGGCAGAAAAATTTGAAATGGGTCGGCGTAACCGCTTTCCCTATGATTTCGCGCGGACTTATTTTGCCGATCATGATAATATGAAACTCATGGGTTTTAAGGCATTGTCGAGCCACCTTCTGGATGGTCGAAACCTCGCCTTTGTCAACTGGTTCTTTGAGGCCCGTCCCAAAGTCATTCTGCTTTATCGTGACGATCTGGTCGCCCGCTATAAATCCGGCGTCTATCATCGCTTGGCGGGCGGTAATATCGATGCTAAATATGTATTCTCATTGCGCCCCAGAGATGTCGTCGCTGATTGCGTCAGTATCAAAACCCAGTGGCAAATGGCCAATCAGTACTGGACGGGCGATTGCGAGCGGATTGTCTTGAATATTAAAGACTTGTCTGGAAGAATCGAAACAGAACTTGAGAACCTCCTCGGCGTGAAAATGACCGGAGACATGCCACGTTCCAATGCCGAGACCACGCAGCAGGCCAAGGCAGACCACCCGGAGCTTGTCGCCCATATTGAGAAGATCTGCAATCACAAGCGGCTCGATGAATTTCGGGCCGTGAAGTTTGATATTTAAGGTCCGGCGCTTTAAATTCAAAAATATTTCGGCTTTGCCCTAGTCCAGCCACTATTGCGTGGTGTAGGATATATCTGTGAGCAGGGATCCTAATATCAATACCCGTCCGCCGAAACTTATGCGGGCGATCCGCAGCGCCATGGCGGGCACAGAATCCGTACAGGAGCGTCTGGATGATTTTGTGGACGCCATCACGGAGGCCATGAAAGTGGCTGTGGCTTCCATTTATCTGCGCCGGCCGAGCGGGGAGTTAGAACTCTCTGCCACGCGGGGTCTCAAAAAATCCGCTGTCCACAAGACCCTGATGCAGCCCGATGAAGGCCTGGTTGGTCATGTGGTCCAGACAGCCCGGCCGCTTAATCTGGCCGATGCGCCGTCCCATCCGCTCTTTTCCTACCGCCCGGAAACAGGGGAAGAAAAATATAATTCCTTCCTGGGTGTGCCGATCCTACGCGGCGGGCGAACCTTGGGCGTATTAGTGGCCCAAAGCGAGGCGCGTCGTGTTTTTAACGAGGAAGAAGTTGAAGACCTGTTGACGGTCGCCATGGTGCTGGCAGAGATTATCATTGATGATGAACGGATCGGCGGCAAAAAAGGGCGGTTAAAAGGCATTACCCTGGTCCCGACCAAGCCCGAAACATTTGAAGCCAAGACTTTCGCCGACGGCCTGGCCGAGGGTATAGCGCATTTACACATGCCGCCATTACCGCCAGACAACCTGTTGGCGGAAAACATTGCCACTGAGGAAATACGCCTTGAGGAAGGCGTGGCGCAGTTAAGAGCCTCTGTTGATGCCATGGTTAGCGGGGAGGCGGCCTCTTTATCCCGGGCATCTAAAGAAATTTACGAAACCTACCGGATGTTTGCCTATGACCGGAAATGGGTCAAACGCCTTCGTGAGGCGGTCCATTCCGGTCTGACAGCCGAAGCTGCCGTCGAGCGGGTACGCAATGAACACCGGGCCCGTCTCAAAAAATCACCTGACCCTTATATGCGCGCCCGTCTCCATGATTTGGAAGACCTGGCCAATCGTCTGCTGAGGGCCCTGTCCGGCGAGAATCTGAGCCCGGGCAAAAAGGATATTCCTGATAACGCGATTATCTTCGCCAGGGATCTTGGACCGGCTGAGCTACTGGATTATGATAAGGACAAATTAGCCGGGATCGTGCTCGAAGAAGGCGCGCACAGTTCGCACACATCGATCATTTGCAGAGCCATAGGTGTTCCCCTGATAGGTCGCGCTGAAGGAATTCTCGACCGTATCGAAATGGGGGATAAAGTCCTGCTGGATGCGGAGAATGCGCAGATTCATATTCGCCCGGTTAAAAGCCGTCGGGATAGTTTTCAGCTTCGGGTGAATATTCGAGGTGAGCTTGATAAAGCCTATGAAGCGATCCGTTTAAAGCCGGCCATCACAAAAGACGGACAGCATGTATCTCTTTTATTGAATGCTGGATTGATTGTAGACCTGCCGCATCTGGATACGGCAGGGGCCAACGGTATTGGCCTGTTCCGGACTGAGTTTCAATTCATGGTTTCGGAGTTTATGCCGCGTTTAAAAGATCAGACGGAGCTTTATCAAAAGGCTTTGACTGCGGCGGGCGACAGACCCGTGACATTTCGGACATTGGATCTCGGGGGAGATAAAATCCTGCCCTATATGGATCCGGTACCCGAGGAAAATCCCGCCATTGGATGGCGAGCGATCCGCATCGGCCTCGACCGTCCGGCTTTGCTCAGATATCAGTGCCGTGCCTTGATTGCCGCGGCCGCCAATCGGCATTTGCGCGTCATGTTCCCGATGGTGACCACGGTTGATGAATTTATCGAGGCGCGGGCTCTATTTGATACGGAGGTCAAAAGAGCTTCATCCCTGGGTAAAACTCTGCCCCATAAAATTGAAGTTGGCGTCATGCTCGAGACCCCGTCTCTGGCCTGGTCTGTGCGCGCCATATGTGATCATGCGGATTTTGTTTCTGTCGGCGCGAATGATCTTATGCAGTTTTTCTTTGCGTCAGACCGGGATAATGTCAGGGTGGCCGATCGTTATGATCCTTTGCACCCGGCCTCGCTGTCTATTCTCCGGTTTATTGCGCAAGGCTGTCATGCGGCGGGCGTTCCGGTGTCGCTCTGTGGCGAAATGGCTGGCCGCCCCTTAGAGGCCGCCTGTCTTGTGGCACTTGGGTTTGATCAATTGTCAATGCCGGTTACGGGGATCGCACCCGTCAAAGCGGCGCTTCTGGCTCTGGATGCAGACAGGCTGAGAAAACTGATCACGCCCCTGATTTCAGTTGAGTCGCGTTTGTCGACCATACGCAAACATGTCCAAGAGTTTTGTCTGGAAGAGGGTGTGCCTGTTTAAGGTAAATCTTATCAAAGGTTAACGCGAAAAGTTGAAATATCAAACCAAGGCTTAAAAGCTTTTGAATACTCTATGGTTTCAACTTCTTGATCGACTGACACGGGAAAAGCCAGTGGATCAAATCACGGATTAAATAGATGGATTTTTCGTCACTGATTACGCATCGGGTTGAACTATATTTGTTTCAGCTGACGGGTAATCTGAAATCTCGAAATGAGGCCGACGCCGAACAATGTGCGGTCACAGCGGCCGCAGAGCTAGGATATGGGCGCCCTTATGATGCAGAGCAGGCCTGTATCCACTTTTTACTGATCCATCACCGGGCGAATATAACAGCCGCCCGCGCCGTCTGGTCTTTTTATTGTGACTTCAAAGCGGTCGAAACCATAAAGGCGAACACAGCCTGGTCTGTTATGTGCGAAAACCGTCTTAACAACGCGGCATAATTCTTATATTCTCTCACGAAAGGGAGGATCGCATGTTGTATTGCGGGTATAAGATTAAACAGTCTACATCTCAGGACTATGTGGAAACCAGTTCTAATGTTTATCTGAATAATCAGCTCTATAAGCTGGTGGAAACGCCAAAAGAGCAATTTTGGCTCAAAAGTGATGATCGTCGTATCGAAAACGTGGCATCGCTCACACCTCCGGCTTTTAATCAGACAAAATAAAGCTCAAAACTGATGTCAATTCTTTGACAATTCTTATTGACGGACGCGCCTCTGTGGCTATGGTGCGCGCCTTCCACAGATCAGCCGATGTGGCGGAACCGGTAGACGCGCTGGATTC
>JAHDEZ010000033.1 GCA_020628425.1 Hellea sp.
GCACAAAGCCGGTGAATAAATATCTGCCACCGCGTCCAAAAATGAATGGGTGCGGATCCGTAGATATCGAAACAACCGCCCCACGCATGCTTCAGCACAGAGACGACAGCGCCGACGGCGCAGGTCTGTTGGCCCGCTGGGTCGATAAGGTCCTCAGCTAATGCATCCGGCTAAGTCTGTTATATTTTTCACAACCGCCACAGGGGCTGGATACGGCCTTATGTTCTGGTTGGGCGTGCTGGCTTTGCTGGGCAAGATACCCAATAATCCTGTCTTTGCTTGGGCCAGTATGATTATTGGCTTTGGTTTGATTGTCGGTGGGCTGTTGTCATCCACACTTCATCTCGGCCATCCGGAACGAGCATGGCGGGCCTTTTCGCAGTGGCGCTCAAGCTGGCTCTCCCGCGAAGGCGTTATGGCCATTCTAACATTTATCCCGCTATCACTATTCGCCATTAATTGGCTGTTTCTGGGCAGGAGCGACGGCATCGCGACCGTCTTTATCGCAATCGGCGGCATGATGTCATTGATAACAGTTTTCACCACAGCCATGATTTACGCGTCCCTCAAGACCATTCCGGCCTGGCATAATATTTGGACCAAACTGGGTTATTTAGTGCTTTGCGTCATGAGTGGTGGCGTTATTCTCTATATTTTGCAGACCATAACCGGTCAAAATACTTTACCGGATTTAGCCTATTATGTGGTCGGCCTACTGATTGCAGGCCTGTTTGTAAAAGTCCTTTATTGGACACATATCCATAAGGCCCCAGCCGTCAGCACCGCCGAAAGCGCCACAGGCTTAGGTCAATTTGGTAAAGTGAGTTTTGCAGGAAGTCCCCACTCAGCGGATAACTACCTGTTGAAAGAAATGGGATATCAGATTGCCCGCAAACACGCGGCCAAGCTCCGGGTCCTGACTATTTTAATCGGATTTGTTTTGCCCGCTGTTATGGTCATGCTTTCTGTCACTTTCAGCAAATTCGCATTAGTCGCCGTCATCTTGGCTGGTCTAATGAGCTTGTTTGGCTTGGTTGTCGAACGTTGGCTCTTCTTTGCCGAAGCCAAACATGTCGTGACTCTTTATTACGGGGAAAATAAGGTCTAAATTACGGGGAAAATAAGGTCTAAGACTTTTCATAAATCTTTACAGGCTAACGCCTATGCTGCTCATTCATGATGTCATTACCTTTAGCAATGACGTTCTGAAGGGGATCTGGCTCATGCAGGACAGGCCAAATTTTACCCAACAACCAGATCAGGCCCACTATTAAGTTTGTTAAAATTGTTATTGTTATGGCTGGAATCATCCAATAAAATCCAACGACCAAAAAAGAACCAACGACGAGCGGGTCAAAATAGTACCAGATTATAAATCCGCCTATAACCAAAAGATTCAAAATCGTAATCCAAGCAAGGATCCTGCCTGTCCACTTCTTTGAGCTTCTCGTATAAGCATCGTCTGAAACGTGTCTATTCACCAGCATATGCCTACCTTAATCCCATTAAAATTTTACCCTCTTTTTATCCTTTACAACGCTCATCCTGCTGAAAAACAGGATCCAAGTCCAAGTTAATGATGTGATTACGTCTGGTTCAGACTGTGCCGGATGATATTTATTTTTGAATTTTAAAACCCCGCTTTTTACCTAAAACCGACAAGAAAGAGCGCCTTGGCGCGTAGTCATTCCCCCCGTTCACTACGCATTTGAGCCAATTTTACAGGTTCAGACCTTGAATTGCGTAGAATTTTGGCGCAAAATTGCGCCAAATTAGAAACAAACAGTTTCGGGGAATGAATTATGGCAACCACAGCTGAGTACGGAATTGGCGAATTTACCTTCCCGCGGGGATGGTTTGTCGTCGGCGAGGCCAAAGACGCCACCAATAAGCCTGTCTCTCTGCGTTATTTCGGTCGCGACATGATCATGTATCGCGGCAAGAGCGGCAAAGTCGCCGTCATGGATGCCTATTGCCCGCATATGAAAACACACCTCGCCAAAAACTCCACAAGCTATGTGGTCATGGACGGCAAACAGGTGGACGGCGATGATATTCGCTGCCCTTATCATGGTTGGAAATTCGGGCCCGACGGTGTCTGTAACGAGATCCCCTATTCACCGGCCCCTATACCCAAGGCCGCCAAAATCCGCAGCTTTCCGGTGCGTGAATGGGGCGGACTTGTCCTCATCTGGCATGACGAAGAAGAGAACGAACCGGATTACGAACCTCATCCCCTGCCCGAATGGGATGACGAAAAGTGGGTCAACTGGAAGATTGACGACCTAGGCGGACTGAATTGTCATGCGCAGGAAGTTGTCGACAACATCACTGACAAAGCCCATCTGGAGCCTATTCACGGCTCTCAGGACATTCAGTATTTCGAAAACATCTATGAAGACCACAAAGTCTGGCAAAAGCTCGCGGCCGGTCACAAGACTTTATCCGATGATATTTTGGTGAATGATACCTGGTATACGGGCCCGGGCCTGCTGATGAGCAAAATGGACGGCTATTATAACTCCCTCATGTTGGTCGCTAATACGCCGGTTGAAGACGGCACTGTCCATGCCTGGCATGCGCTCATGGTTGAGCCGCCAAATTATCCACCGTCCGAAGAAGATATGGGTGCCATCGCCGCTTATCAGGAAATGTCACGGGCGGCGCTTTATCAGGACTTCGATGTATGGGGGAACAAGCAACCTTGCCTGAAGGTCATGCAAGTGCCCGGCGATGGACCTTTTGGCAAAACCCGGACTTGGTACAAGCAATTCTACAACCCACTGAAAGACGCTAAGAAATATCAGGAAGCCGTCAACGGGACTTATCCGGTCAAAGGTACAGCGCGCGACCCTTGGCCTGACGCGGCGGAATAATGGCTGTTCGGGTTCTCCTTATTTGTCTGGCTGCGGTGCTGTTGACAGGATGTGCGGAACCCGTAGACCTCTCTGAGAATGTGACCCGTAAACCCGACGGGTTCTTCCATGGTTTGCTGCATGGATTTATTCTGCTGTTCTCCTTTATCGGCTCGCTCTTCAGTGACAATATCGCCATCTATAACGCGAATAATACGGGTGGATTTTACGACTTCGGGTTTTTGGTCGGCGCGTCTATGTCTATTGGCGCAGGCGCCTCAAGCCGGTCAGGCTAAGGCAATCCTGTTATCATATCAAATCACGTCGCCTTGGCCATAGCTCGGGCAGCACGCCGTCCCGAATAAACACCATCCGCGATGGACAGTCCGCTGACATAGCGCCATGATGCGACACCTATAGCGTTCCGGCCAGCGGCGTAGAGGCCTTTAACCGGCTTGCCGCTATCGTTTAGAACAGCCCCCGTCTTTTCATCAACTCTCAAACCGCCGAGTGTCAGCGTGGAACATGGCAGCAATTTCGCAGATAAACCCACATTGATGGCGTAAAATGGAGGCTTCACGATTTCGGCCGCATCGTCTCTGGTTTTCATAAATGGGTCATTATTCCGCCCCGTCGCGATCCCATTATAATCTTCGATCTCGCGCCTTAAGGCTTCGATGGGCACACCGATTTTCTCACAGAGCCCCTCCAGAGTATTAGCCTTTTTGGACGTAAAACGAACGGCGATCTTGGCCAGAATTCTCTGGAAGTTTAACGCCTTATCACCTTTGACGTCTTCGAGTGCCTGCATGGCCAATGGTTTATCCAATATCAGCCAGGCCTCACCGTTTTGATTTTCGATGATTTCAATGCCCATGGTCGCACCATAGGACATTTCATTGATGAAGCGTTTGCCCTGTTGATTGACAATCAATCCGCGCGCAAAGGACAAAGGCGGGTTGATAAACCGCCAGGCCGTCACCCGGTCCATATTATCGGCGATCCCGCCTGCTGTCTGACCGAGACGTATGCCTGCACCACTGTCACCATCTGTCCCTAATGGATAAGCCCCAACATATTTGGGCGCATAATGTTCCAGCATTTTCTTATTAAAGATAAACCCGCCCGCCGAAAGGACGACGCCTTTGCGGGCACGAATGAATATCTCTTCCCTTCCGTCCGCCATGGCTTGCGCCTCTGCTTGTAATTTCCGGGCTTTTTTGAGGAAAAACCCGGACCCTGGAATGGCCGGTGCGATACGGCTCAGCAATTTGCTCGCCTTGCCTCTGACCTTGAGATAGGCCTGCAAAGTCTCATCATTAGAAAACCGCAAGGCTTTGACGCCGACGACACGGCCTTTGGTATCAGTTACCATTTGCCGAACCTCAGTATTTGTCATGACATCCAAACCAAGCTTTCGCGCACTATCTAATAATGGATTGAACAACGCATTTCCTAGCCCCATAGCCTTCTTGCCTTGCTCAAACGGGACATAGCCGCGATGTCCGCGGGCTGCAGGTCGGGCCTTATCTCGATAGGGCGAAATAAGCGAATTATCTGAGTGATAGAGAAAATATTGCGGTGCGGGAAAAGACGTCTTGTGCGGATAAAGCGTCGGGCGTAGATCTGTTCCGTGGCTTATCATCCAGTCTATGGTCGGTGCGCTTTCTTTGCAGAAATCCCGAAGCGTGGAGTCTTTGACAATATTGCCCGTCTCCATTTTCAAATAATTGAACATATTCTCGACATCATCGTCGATCCCGGCGGCCTGTTGTATGGCTGTGCCACCGCCCGCATAAATAACACCACCCGAAGCAACAGTTGCGCCGCCGCCGTCAAAGCGGTCTATAGCGACAACGGACAGTCCTTCCTCCAAGCCCTGTAAAGCGCAGGCCACGCCGGCACCACCGAGACCAACAATGATGGCATCCGCTTCATAAGCCCAAGACACCGCGTCAACATTGTCTACGGTTAGGGCTGCCTCCACTTCTGAAAACCACTCGGGACTCTTCGGAGTTAGCCGCATATTCTTCCCCTTTTGTACTTTCAAAATCGTATCAGCAAGCAGCGGGTTGATGCAAGCAGCCATTAACAAACAAAAAAGCCCTCTCCTACAAGTGTAAGAGAGGGCAAGTTGGTTTGATAACACAACGTGTGTGAGTCGTTACTCTGTATGGCCACGCTTAAACCCACGCAGGGTTTTATGGTCGGCCGTCTATGGTCGTTGAAATTATCGGTCGAGGGCTCTTCTACAGAGAGCCTCTCTTTATGGCCCCCATTGGAAGCGGGGGAGTTCAGCACCTCCATGAGGGAGGGGCTGCTTCACGAGCTTTGCAGGCGCGCCTGAGTCGCAGGTTGCACAGAATAGGTCTTATCCGGTGACAAATGTCACCGAAATAAGCCAGGGTCTACTTGCCGGGCGCAACCTATTGCCTTCCATCGACAAGCCCCTTCGCAGGGCCGTTCCTTATCTCGCGCGAGGGAACTGGTCTGCTGTCGTTAACGTAGGGATGTAAATACAGGGGCGAAATAAAACTCACAAGGACAATATAGGAATTAATGCATAATTCATTGCTTGACAGTCAGGAAAAATACGCAATCGGCTCGCCATTTAGCTCAAACCGGTAGGGAGCATGGAGCGCAGCGTAATGCACCAAGCGTTTCAACCAAGTCCATCCCCCAACAGCGCATGGTGCAATGCAGGGCTCCACTGTCATGCCGCCACTTCCATGCATCCTACGGGTGTAATATTCGGGTTGGAGATTCACCGTACTAGGTTACCCCCGTCATCCTGAACGCGTTTCAGGATCCACAGTGCCATGTTTGTCATCCGTGCGCCCTGTCCGAACGCAGCCGTGGATCCCGAAATAAATTCGGGATGACGGGAAAAGGTTGAAACAAGTCCAGCATCTCTATCCCAACAAACCCAAACCCTTATCATTCAGAATAGACCGAAAGACTTCCACATCTCTCTGACGAACATAGTCGGGCACCGCGCGCGTGGGCATTAGCCCCTTCTCCCAAAATAATAGTCCAGACAAGGAATTACCGGTTAATCGATGCGCCACGACATCCGAGTCCACATTGTCATGCAACAAACCTGCTTCCCGTAAATCCATAATCACTTGTCGATCAGTTTTCAGACGAGTGCGGGCAATGATCTCGACAATTTCTTCTGTCTCCGTGGCATTGAAAAAGACTTTCATCATAGCCCGGGCAAAATTCGGGTTCTTCACAAGATCTTGATAAATGGCCTGTGTGCGGGCAAAAAACAGATCGATGGGATTATCAAACGAGGCGCGGTCAAACTGGGTAACCTTAAAAATGCTGTCTCTCAAGACAGCCATGACCAATCCGTCTTTGCTGTTATAGAGGTTATATAATGTCGCTGTTGCCACGCCCGCATCCCGCGCCACAGACCGCATGGATACGGCCTCATAACCGTTTTTGGAGACCAAATCCCGGACGACAGAAAATATACGGTCCTGTTGTTCTTTTTGCCTGGGCGTCATGCATTTCTTTCCTTGGACCATGCGTGGATAACAGCTTGCTCTTGGCCTCGCAATAGAATAAATGGAACATGTTCTAATTATATGCAGTAGAGGAAGTCATGGAACTTAATGGAAAAACAGCCATCGTGACCGGCGGCGCCTCCGGTCTGGGTGAGGCCACTGTCAGACGCTATCATCGGCAAGGCGTCAACGTCGCTATTTTCGATATGAATGCTGAGAAAGGCGAACAGCTTGCTGCAGAACTCGGCGATAACACATTGTTTTTTAATGTGAATGTAACGGATGAAGACTCCGTGCAGTCTGCTATTAACAGCACGGTCGAAACCTTCGGCGCCATCCATATCTGTAATAATTATGCCGGCATTGGCTCCGCTCATAAAACCTATGACGCCAAGAAAGGCACCGCGCATCCTCTGAAAACGTTCAAGACGGTCATAGAGGTCAATCTGATTGGTACATTTAATGTAACCCGCCTCGCCGCCCAGGCTATGTCGAAAAATGAACCGGTCACGGATTGCGGACAGCGCGGTGTCATAATCAACACGGCCTCTGTTGCGGGCTATGAAGGGCAAATAGGTCAGGTAGGCTACACAGCCTCCAAAGGCGGCGTGATAGGCATGACCCTTGTGATTGCCCGTGACCTGGCCTCGCTGGGCATTCGTTGTAATACCATCGTCCCTGGCCTCATCCACACGCCTCTCTTCGACATGCTTCCGGAAAATGTTTTCAAAGGCCTCGAGGCGACCGTATTGAACCCACAGAGACTCGGCAAGCCTGACGAAATCGCCATGCTCTCTCAACAGATTGTCGAAAATGACTATATCAATGGCGAGTGTATCCGTATGGATGGCGGCATTAGAATGACACCACGATAGGCCTTCATATGTCTGGACCGCTCACAGATATTAAAATCATCGAACTGGCCGGTATTGGCCCTGGCCCCTATGCGGGTCAGCTTCTAGCGGATATGGGCGCAGAGGTCATTTGCGTCGAACGCCCTGGCCCCGGGCTTATGCCCGGAGACGGAGCCAAAACCGTTGACCGCCGCGGCAAAAAATCCATCGCCATTGACCTGCGCAAACCCGATGGTGTGGCGCTAGTTCTAAAAATGGTCGAGACAGCGGACGTTTTGTTCGAAGGCAACCGACCCGGTGTCACAGAGCGGCTGGGCGTCGGCCCTGAGGATTGTCACAAGATAAACCCCAAACTCGTCTATGCCCGCATGACGGGATGGGGGCAAACGGGCCCTTGGGCCAATATGGCGGGTCACGACATCAACTATATCGGAATCACAGGTGCCCTTGAGGCCATAGGCAAAGAAGGTAATCCACCGCTTCCCCCGTTGAATTTCCTGGGTGATTATGGCGGCGGCACGATGAATCTCGTCAGCGGCATTCTTGCTGCGCTCCTCAGGGCTGAGCGCACCGGCCAAGGTGATGTGGTGGATGCAGCCATTATTGACGGCGTCTCATCCATGATGGGCGTCATTTACAGCCTCGATTCACTCGGACTCTGGCAAACAAAGCGCCGCTCTAATTTGCTGGATGGGGCGATGCCCTTTTACCGTTGTTATAAAACCCGTGATGAGCGCTTTATGGCCATTGGTTGTATTGAGCCTAAATTCTTCGCACTTATGCTGGAAAAACTGAACATCGACCCGAAAGAATTCGGTCATCAACTCAGTCCTCAAGCCTGGCCTGAGCAGCACAAAAAGCTCGAAGAGATTTTCGCCTCTAAAACCCGGGACGAGTGGGCGGCCGTTTTTGACGGCTCAGACGCCTGCGTTACGCCTGTGTTGGATTACAAGGAAGCCTTAGTTCACAAACAAAATATCGCTCGCGGCGGACTTAAAACTGATGACAAATTAGTTCACCCCCGAACTATTCCAGCCTTTGACAGTCGCGAGGCGGAACCCGAGTTTCACATTTCTGCGAAAGGTGAGAATACAGAAGAAATTTTGCTTGAAATTGGCCTGACGAAAGATGAGATAGACGCACTCAGAACCGACACCATTATCAAGTAAGGCCCGCCCGAATGTCCGATCCCAAAATACCCACCGTTATTGAACGTTTCTATCATTGGGAAAGCACAACCCCGAACAAAGTGTTCCTCCGTCAACCCAAAGGGAGTGACTGGAAAGAAATCACCTACGCACAGGCCGGGGAAGAAATTCGCCGGATCGTCACCGGGCTGAAAGCTATGGGCCTTGAGAAAGGTGACCATATCGGGATTTACTCCAAAAACTGTTATCATTGGATGCTGGCAGATCTGGCCTGCCATATGGGGGGCTATGTGTCGGTTCCTTTTTACGCCAGCCTTCCCGGGGATCAGTTGGCACAGGTCATTGATTTAGGCGACCTCAAAGGCCTTTTCATTGGAAAGCTTGATGTTTGGGATGACGGTCATATCAAAGCCATCCCCAAAAAATTAAAATGCGTGAAATTCCCTCATTACGAAGGCAATGCAGACGTCACAGTGGGAACAGACTGGAACACGCTGGTGGAAACCCACGACCCGCAGACCGAGAACTACGTCCCGGATCTGGACGATCTCTGGACCATTAAATTTACCTCTGGCACAACCGGCACACCGAAAGGCGTCATGCATATTCACCGGACGCCAGCAGCTCAAATGGTCGACGAGCTACGGGAAAACTGGATGGGACTCGGCAAATTATCCGAAGTCCGGACGTTTTCATTCCTGCCTCTGAACCATGTGGCCGAACGTATCGGCATTGCGCTTCCGACCATTTGGATGGGCGGCACCATGTCATTTGCCGAAGGCCTGCCGACATTTGTAAAAAACATTCAGGATACGCAGCCGACCATGCTCTTTGCTGTGCCGCGCATCTGGACCAATTTCTATCTGGGCGTTTTGAAAACCATGCCCGAGAAAAAGCTGAACCGCATGTTGTCACTGCCGATTATTTCCGGCTTCATCAAAAAGAAGATGAAAAAGGCTCTGGGTCTGGGATCTATCGAAATCGCCGCCACAGGGGCCGCCATCACGCCCGCCTTCATCAAAGAGTTTTACCACAAGCTGGATATCCATCTTGTTGAGGCCTACGGCATGACCGAAGTGGCAGGCTCCATCACGAATACCCCCATGCGCGACGCGCCTCTGGACACGGTTGGCCAAGCCATACCCGGCGGCGAGGTTCGCATTGACGGCAATACGGGCGAAGTCTTGATGAAGTCGCCTTATATGATGAAGGGCTATTATAAAAACCAAGAGAAGACAGACGAAGTTCTACAGGACGGCTGGCTGCAGAGCGGTGACCGCGGCACCATTGATAATCAGGGTTTTGTCCGCATTATCGGCCGGGTCAAAGACGCCTTCAAAACCGCCAAGGGCAGCTACGTCACCCCAAACCCGCTGGAAGAAGTCCTCGCGAAAAATGATTTTGTGGAACAGGTCTGCGTGGTGGGCCTGGGCATCCCCCAACCTATTGCGCTCTATAATTTGTCGGAAATCGGACAAAAGGCTGACAAGGCGGACGTCGAAGCCTCTATCGTGCAGTCCATTGCGGAGCTCAATAAAACCCGCGCCAAGTTCGAACATATATCAACGGCCGTTATCCAATCGGAACCCTGGACCATGGATAATGAGTTTCTAACGCCAACCCTCAAAGTTAAACGGTTTAATCTGGATAAGGCTTTTGGTGAGCAATATCTGGAATGGCATGAATGCCAGGAAAAAGTCGTCTGGTGCTGATCTAAATATTACGGAGACCCAATGAAAAAAATTGTCATTGTCGGCGTCGGTGAAGTCGTCGAGCAGGTCCCGGACAATCTGGAACAGGCATCATCTCCTTTGGATCTCATGGCTCAGGCGACGCAACAGGCGCTCGCCGATTGCGGCGTCGAGGATATTGACGGCGCTATCGACACGATTGCGGCTGTGCGCACATTCTCTGAATCCGGCGCGCAGCTTAAAAGCCCTTTTGGCGATCCGGATAATCTACCACGAGCCATATGTGCCCGGACCGGCCTATCACCCGAACATGCGGTTTATTCCTGTTCTGGTGGTCAGGTGCCGCAGCAACTGGTTAATGAATTTGCGGGTCTGATTGCGCAAGGAAAACGCGAGGCGGTGTTACTGGTGGGCGGCGAAGCGCTGGCCAATCAGAAGGCGCTCAAAAAGGCAAAAGTCAAAGCCAATTGGCGGGATGATACGGACGGCCCCTCTGAGCGGCGTCATCCAGAAATCACCAATATGTTTGACATCGCCCATCTCCATAATGAGTTCACCCATATCCCGTCGGCCTATACGATCATGGAACAGGCGCGGCGCAAAAAACTGGGCCTAAACCAAGAGGATTACGCGCGCGAATGCGGGCAGCTCTTCGAAGGTCTGGCGAAAGTTGCCGCCACACATCCCTACTCTATGTTCCCAGACGCAATGTCCGCCAAAGACATCGCGGCAATCACCGAAACCAATAACGCGGTGACCGATACTTACCCGCGCGCCATGACCGCCAAAGACGGCGTCAATCAAGCGGCAGCGGTTATCCTCATGAGCGAAGACCGAGCCCGCGCGCTGGGTATATCCGAGGATAAATGGATCTACGCCCTCTCCGGTAGTGACGCTGAGGATACCAGCCTGCCGTTTAGAGAAGACCTTAGTCGCTCTGTGGCTATGGACGCAGCTTATGACGGCGCCTTGCAGGCCGCTGCGATTAAGGCTGAGGATCTCAGTTGCATGGATATCTATAGCTGTTTCCCGGTCGCCGTTTTTGCGGCCTGTGAAGCGCTGGGCATTGAAACCACTGACCCGCGCGGGCTGACGGTCACAGGTGGCCTGCCCTTTTTTGGGGGCCCCGGTAACAACTATTCCATGCACGGCATCGTCAATGTGGTGAAACGCCTGCGCGAGACCGGGGATGGTTACGGCCTAGTCGGAGCCAATGGCGGCTTTATTACCAAACATTGCGTCGGCATTTATGGAAAAAGGCCGGGCGACTGGGTCATGGCCGATAAAGACGCCCTCAAAGCCAAAGTTGAGGCTCAGGCCAAACCGGACACCGCCTATTTCGCCGATGGCCGGGCTACCATAGACGGCTATTCGGTGGAGTATGGACGCAAGGGCCCCAAGCGCGCCTATATGGTCGGACGGCTGGAAGATGGCCGAACCTTTATCGGCTCCACCGACAGAGGCGACACAGAAACGGTCGCCGAAATGCTCGCCGAAGACCCAATTCACAAAACCGTCTATGTAACCAGCAAAGGCCCTGGCAATCGTTTCACCTTTAGCCCGAACGCCACCGAGACTCTTATTCCCTCCGTCCCGGACAGTCTGGACGGAGAATTTGAACATTGCCTTGTGACCCGTAATGGCCGTGTGCTCGAAGTCACGATTAATCGCCCGGATGCCCGAAACAGCCTGACACCCGAAGCCAATTTTGAGCTGGAACGCATATTCGATCTGTACCTCAAAGACCGCTCCCTATGGGTCGCCATTCTCACAGGCGCAGGCGAAAAATCTTTCTCGGCGGGTAACGACCTCAAATATATGGGCACGGGCAAGCCCATCTGGTTCCCCGAGAGTGGTTTTGCCGGGCTGACACATCGCAAGAAACGCCTGAAACCCGTCATCGCCGCGGTCAATGGTTTTGCCTATGGCGGCGGCCTCGAGATCGCCCTGGCCTGTGAAATCATTGTCGCGGATGCCACTGCCAAATTCGCCCTGCCCGAGGTGAAAACCGGACTTATCGCGGCGGCGGGCGGCGTACATCGCCTGCCGAAAATCCTGCCGCAACATATCGCTCGGGACATGATCCTGACAGGCCGATCCATGGATGTGGATGAGGCCGTTCAGCACGGCATGGTCAATTATAAAACAGAGGCCGGCGCGGCCATGGACAAGGCCCGGGAAATTGCCGAACGTATCTGCGCCGTCAGCCCAACCGCCGTCTCGGCGTCTCTTGAAATGATGTATGAAGGCAAAGACATCCTCGACCCCGCAGAAGCCCTCGACCGCCCAACACAGGCCCTGCAAAAAGTCGCTGCCTCAGAAGATCTGCAAATCGGCCTCATGGCCTTCCTGACCAAACAACCCGCAAAATGGAAGAACCGGTAGGCTTATCGGCCCCATCCTCTAACCTCATCCTGAGGAGCGACAAAGTCGCGTCTCGAAGGAGGTTCCAGTAAGAGCCGGTGGTTTTACACTGGAATCTCCTTCGAGACACGGCTGAACGCCGTTCCTCAGGATGAGGTAAGTTTAAGGTTTCAGGCATAGAAGAAACATTGCTTTCGATGTAAATAAACGCTATAAGTCTCGCGCAAAAATACAAATAATTCAGCAGGATAGAGACATTGCCTCATTCAATACTGGCCGCCGATGTAGGGGGGACTAATGCCCGCTTTGCGCTTTTATCGCGTAATGGCGATGGCTTCTGGGATATTGACGCTTATGAGAAGTTCAAAGGCGATGATTATGCGACCTTTCAATGTGCTTTGGGGGAATATCTCGAGCGGATTGACGGCGCGCCAAAGTCGGCGATTTTTTCTGTCGCCGGCCCTGTTACCAACAATAAGGTGACGCTGACTAATCGCAACTGGGTGCTGGATGCGGAGGAACTGAAGTCCAAATTCGACCTGGACCGCTGTCTTATCACCAATGATTTCACGGCCATGACCCGGTCTGTGGCTGAACTGCGGGAGAGCGATTTCCTTCATATCAAGGACGGCACACGCAATCCCAATGAGGCTATTCTGGTGGCCGGGCCCGGAACGGGTTTTGGGGTCGGCTATCTTGTGCCCCATAATAATAGCTGGGCGGTGCTCAGTACCGAAGGCGGCCATCAGGCTTATAGCCCCCAATCGGCCCGCGAATTAGAGCTGTTGCAGATCCTGCAGGAGGAGCACGGCTATGTCTCTTTGGAACGTGTGGCAGCCGGGATTGGCCTGCCCGATGTGCACAAGGCCGTCTGCAAAAGACTGGGCGAAACCTACTCGCCGCTCTCCCCGGCTATCATCCGGGAGAAGGCTAAGGCAGGCGATGCGGTCTGTCTGGAGATTTGCGAGATACGCGGCAATGCGGTCATGGGCGCTCTGGGTGACATGGCCCTCTCAGGCGGGGCGCGCGGCGGCATCGTCATGGCCGGCGGCGTGAGCGAACGCATGCTCGATTTCTTTACGGCGCCCAAAGCCATGGAGCGCTTCCTCAATCGCGGACACTATCGCAGCTATATGGAAGATATCGAAATCCGTCTGCTCACCCATCCCCACGCCCCCCTCATCGGCGCCGCCGCCTATTTTGAGGATCAGGGATAGGGGTTTGGTGGGTGATGTTGTGCTTTGGGGGCGAAGCGGACTTAGACTATTGTCTCGGTTTATTTTCTCTCTGTCAAAAAAATTAACGGGCGACACGTTTTATCTAAACTGGTGCGTCCTATTTGTTTTACTAGCCCAGCGTAGCTTGCTGCCCCTGAAGACGTAGTCTGGAAGCCAAAGTTCGCTAGAGCGGTTGCCGCATCTATGGATTCTCTGTCGGTGATGGTCATATATGTTACATCGCAGGCTTCAAGAACATGCCATGCCACAAGCGAAGCCACCTTACAGTCCAAGCGTCCCATATCTGATATGGGACCTGTAACAGAGACTATATTCCCAGCCCGATGGCTTTCTCTCAAACAAGCGGCGGAGCTCGGCTCGACGATAATAATCTCCGGCTGCTTACTCCAATTGTGGCGAATCATCCATGAGATTGCGGCTGCGAGCCCGCCGACACCAGCTTGCAAAAAGACATGGGTTGGCCATTGATTGGACGCTTCGAAGCCAGTGCGAAGTTCTTCCGCCATGACGGTGTATCCTTCCATCACCAGTTTGGGGGGTTCTGTGTACCCTGGCCAAGATCCATCGCTCAACAATATTGCGTCCCTCGACTCGGCTTCTACGATAGCCGCCGCGACGCTATCATCATAATTGTCGCCAGCCCGAAGGACTGTTGCGCCAAAATCAGTTAGACGGTTTTCGAAGGCCTTTGGTACGGTTTTGGATAAAATGATGACAGCTTTCGCGCTAAGCGCTTGAGCGCCGGCCGCGACGCCGATGCCGTGATTTCCAGCGCTCGCGGTTATAAATGTTTGCTCAGCATTAAACGCCATCACATCTGAATCGTGCAGTCTGTACGGCTCCAGCTTTTCCCCTTTCTCTATCTGCCATTTGTGCATAATTAACTGCGCTACTGCATAGGGGCCTCCAAGGGCTTTAAATGAGCCAAGCCCCATTCTGTCACTTTCGTTTTTAATCATGACTGTAAATCCCAAACCACTATTAACGATCTCGAGAGGCGTTGCCGAATAAGTTTCTGTGTAACGCATGTAAGAGAGGGCTCTTTTGAAGTTTGGTTTAAATGTTATGCCTTCGTTTAATCTCATTTGAAATTTATATCATTTTTCCCTGACTAATTTTTTCATATATCGGTCTATTTTCGATACAATATTTCGATATAGATGAATTGAATGAGGTAAATAGCGCATGTCTGATAATCATGATGACCGTGATCTACAGCTCATCCACTTGATTCAGGAGAATTCTAGGATCAATCTGGATGTGCTGTCCGAGGCGATTAATCTTTCAGTGCCGTCTGTCCAAAGGCGCCTGAAGAAACTTCGTGATAATGGCATAATAGAAAAGGAAGTGGCCATCATATCTCCGGAAAAACTTGGCTACAGCATGACATTTATTGTCATGGTGGAACTCGAACGAGAGTCCCTTGATAAGTTGAACGCATTCAAAAAGCAGATTGATTTGGAACCGAGAGTCCAACAATCCTATTATGTGACCGGCGAAACAGATTTTGTGCTGATATGCTTGGTTAAAGATGCAAATGATTTTGAAAATTTGACTCACACGCTTTTTTTCGAAAACTCTAATGTTCGACGATTTCGCTCTTCCATGGTGATGGGCAAACACAAGGTAGGGCTGAATGTTCCAACTGTGTCCAAAATCCGCTTAAAAGGTTAAGTCCGTTTTGGGGATAACAGTAGCATAACCCCCCAACTCCCCCCTATTTCGTCATCCATGAACCGCCTATGGCGAAGACATTGGGCAGGGCCAGATAGTCGTCGGCTGTGTCTTTGCGGATGCCGCCGGAGGGCATGAACATGAGATGCGGCAAAGGTGATGAGAGGGACTTTAGCATTTTCGCACCGCCGCAGGATTCTACAGGGAAGAACTTGAGCTGTTTATAGCCCATATCATAGAGGGTCTGGGCTTCGGTGGCCGTTGAAATACCGGGGATGACCGGAACGGGCAAATCCAGCAGCGCTTCGGCGAGGCGCGGGCTTGTGGCCGGGGTTACGATAAAATCCGAACCGACGGAAAGCGCGTTGTCCGCGTCTTGGCGTGAGAGGATCGTCCCCGCACCCACGATCAGGTCTGGCCATTTTTCTTTGATAACGCGAATACCGTCCAGCGCACTGTCCGTGCGCAAAGTAATTTCCAGAACCGTGTAACCAGCGTCGACGAGCTTTTCTCCGAGCTCAAGAGCGTGGGCTTCGCTCTGAACTGTCATCACAGGCACAATGGGATTTTGCGCAATGGCACTATCGAGTTTGTCTTGAGGGGTCATATCACAATCCTTACGCGTTAAAGCTCGACGCGCCTTCTTCGGCGGACAGAGTTGCTCGGCGGAAGGCCCCAAACAAGTCCCGACCAAATCCGATAGGCTTGTTATTAGGCGCGTAAATCGGGGGTGTGCGGGCGTTAAAAATGCTCGGATCCACATCAATATCCAGACGGCCGGTTGTGGCGTCCAGTGTAATCACATCGCCGTCCTGCACTTTGGATAAGGGCCCGCCTTTGGCGGCTTCGGGCGACAGATGAATGGCCGCGGGCACTTTACCGGAGGCCCCTGACATGCGGCCATCGGTGACCAAGGCAACCTTAAAGCCTTTATCCTGAAGCACGCCCAACGACGGTGTCAACTTATGCAGCTCCGGCATGCCATTGGCACTGGGGCCCTGATGGCGCACGACCACAACCACATCTTTGTTCAGCTCATCATTTTTAAAGGCGGCAATCAGATCGTCTTGGTGTTCAAAGACGCGCGCAGGCGCGGTGACAATCTGATGCTCAAGTTTCACGGCGGACGTCTTGATGACGCCGCGACCGAGCGGCCCGTCCAGAACCGTCATGCCGCCGTCGGGATTAAAGGGTGTTTCGCATGTGCCAACAATCTCTGTGTCCGCGCTCTTTTCCGGCCCATCCCGCCACACGGCTTCACCGTCTACAAGGATCGGTTCCTGTGTATGGGCGCGCAGCCCCTGCCCCATTATCGTGGTCACATCATCATGTAAAAGCCCGTTATCCAGGAGCTCTTTGATAATCAGGCTCATGCCACCGGCCGCGTGGAAATGGTTCACATCCATGGGGCCGTTTGGATAGACTTTGGATAAAAGCGGCGTAATTTTAGAAATGGCGTCAAAGTCATCCCAATTCACCAATATGCCGGCGGCTCTGGCGATGGCCGGAATATGCAAGGCATGGTTGGTGGATCCGCCTGTCGCCATCAGGCCGACAATGGCATTGACGACGGATTTTTCATCGACGACTTTAGCAATCGGCAGGTAGTTATCTCCGAGAGCGGTAATCTCTGACATGCGTTTTACCGTGGCTTTATTCACCGCATCCCGCAGTGGCGTGCCTGGATTAATGAAGGCCGCGCCCGGCAGGTGCAGACCCATAATCTCCATCAGCATCTGATTGGAATTGGCAGTGCCGTAAAAGGTACAGGTTCCGGCGCTGTGATAGCTTTCCATCTCGGCTTTGAGGAGTTCGTCCCTACCAATTTTGCCTTCGGCATAGAGCTGACGAATGCGGATTTTTTCTTTATTCGGCAGGCCGGACGGCATGGGCCCGGCGGGCACAAATATGGCTGGGAGGTGGCCGAACTGCAAAGCCCCAATAACGAGCCCCGGTACGATTTTATCGCAAATACCCAGATATAGCGCGCCGTCAAATGTGTCATGGGAAAGTGAGATGGCCGCACTCATAGCGATGACATCCCGCGAGAAGAGCGAGAGCTCCATCCCGTCTTTACCTTGGGTGACACCGTCACACATAGCCGGGACGCCGCCCGCCACCTGGGCTGTGGCGCCGTTTTCTCTGGCCGCCTGCTTTATCATCTCAGGATAAGCGGCATATGGCGCATGGGCCGACAACATATCATTATAGGCGGTGACGATACCGATATTGGGCCAGGACGCGCCAACGAGCTTTTGTTTGTCATGGAGCGCACAGGCCGCATAGGCATGGGCCTGATTACCGGCGCTGAGTTTGGCCCGGGCCGGACCATCGGGTCGGTTCTGTTCTACGACCTCAAGATAGGCCGCACGCGTGTCTTTGGAGCGCTTGATAATCCGCTGCGTAACGGACTCAAGCTCTGGATGTATAGATTGGGTCATAAATTATGGTGCGTAAAAAATCGTCAGTTTGTCTGACGGTAAGGATAACAGATGCGACACAGGCAAGTCCATGCCGGACCCGTTCAGGGCTTTATCCAATACGGACTTCTTGGCTTCGCCCGTTATCAAAAGGAGCACGGATTTGCATCTCTTGAGCGCGCCAAGCGTCAGCGTCATACGCTCCAGATAAGAACCAGTGACCTCTGTTCGCTGGGCCTCAATGGCTTGCACGGGCATGTCAGAATCCGGCGCAACAGCCGCCTCCAGCCCTTTGGAGTCCGGGAACCAGGAACAAACATGGCCATCCGTCCCCATGCCCAGAACGGCAAAACTGCACTCATTGACCACATCATCATAGGCAGACTGTACGGCCGCTTGTCCCACAAAGGGGTCATCATGTTCGGTCTTCATAGGCACAAATTTGGCATCACCCGCCAGGTTTTTTAAAAGCGTACGCTTGACGAGTGCCGCATTGGATCCGGAGTCGCCCTCATCTACCCAGCGCTCATCGACAAGCCCGACTGTCACTTTCTCCCACGGGAGATCGGTTTGGGATAAGGCCTCATAGACAGGTCCCGGTGTCGAACCGCCCGAGAGCAACAGGCTGGGCGCATCGCAACGCACAGCTTCTTCCATAAGTTCGCCGGCGATCCGTTGCGTGGCCGCCTCATGCAAGCTCGCCCGGTCTTTGAAACTGATAACCTTCGTCATTCTTCTATTCGTCCCACCATTCGCGTCCATCTCGATCCAGAAGCATGGCCGATTGTAAGGGCCCCTGTGTCCCAGCAGGATATTGTTCAAGAGGTTGCCCTGATTGCTCCCAGCTGGCCAGCAACTGATCGACCCAGCGCCAGGCGGCCTCAACTTCGGCGCGGCTCATAAACAAAGAGAGGTTACCCCGTACAACATCCATCAATAAACGCTCATAGGCATCGGGATATCGAACCATGAAATTCTCGGCATAAGACAAATCAAGGGGCAGATATTTCAAGCGCATCCCGCCCGGCCCGGGTTCTTTGATCTGCATAAAGAGCTTCATGCCCTCATCAGGCTGTAGACGCATGACCAGTCTGTTGGGCACGCGGTCCGCCGAGTCAAATAATGGATGGGGCGTTGGCTTGAACTGGATCATGATCGAAGAGCGCCGGTCCGTCATACGTTTTCCGGTCCGCAGGTAAAACGGCACGCCCGCCCAACGCCCATTGGATATCTCGACCTTAAGCGCGGCAAAGGTTTCCGTGGAGCTTTGCGGGGCATCGCCGGATAGCGTTTCCAGATAAGACGGAACTTTTTCATCATCAACCAGCCCGGCTTCATATTGCGCCCGGACACTGTTCTGCGCGACCGTTTCTTCGGTGAAAGGTTTTAAAGCCCGGAGAACTTTGATTTTCTCCATACGCACATCATCCGCATGCAGAGAGTTTGGCGGCTCCATGGCTGTCAGACATAAGAGCTGCAGCAAGTGGTTCTGGATCATGTCGCGCACGGCACCCGAGCGGTCATAGTAATCGGCGCGTCCTTCAAGACCGATGCTTTCGGCCACGGTGATCTGGACGTGGTCAATAGCGTTACGAGACCAGACAGGTTCAAACAGAGCATTGGCAAACCGTAAGACCAACAGATTCTGTACGGTCTCTTTGCCGAGATAATGATCAATCCGGTAAATGGCTTTTTCGTCAAACACGGCACCGACGCCGGCATTGATAGCTTCTGCAGATGCCAGGTCTTTCCCGATAGGCTTTTCCAAAACAAGACGCGCATGCTCGGTATTCAGCCCCTCTTCGCCCAGCACCTTACAGACATCCACATATATCAGCGGCGTGGTCGCCAGATAGAAAATCTGCGGGCGCCCATCATTGGTCAGCCAGGATTTTACATTGTCCCATTGTTTGCCAGCCGTGGTGATATCCATGGCATCATATTCAAGGAGTTTGGCAAAAGCCTTCCATTTCTTCGAGTCCCATTCACCATTGGCGGCTTTACAGGCCTCCTCTGCCAACTCAATGAACTGCTCTCGCGTTCTTTTGGAGCGGGCGACACCAATGATACGACAAGTCTCGTGGATCTGCCCGTCCAGGAAACGGTGATAAAGGGCCGGCAGAAGTTTCCGCTTGGATAGATCCCCTGTGCCGCCAAATATAACGATGTCAAATGGTTCGACTGGAATAAACTCAGCCATAGATCACCTCAATATCCGTGTGAACTCAGTCCTAACGCAAGCCTGCCATGACGCAAGCTGTATCCAGCATCCGGTTCGAAAAGCCCCACTCATTGTCATACCAGGCCATAACCCGGACAAGACCGCTATGGGTAACATAAACCTGATCGGCGGCAAAATTCGAAGAGTGCGGGTCATGATTGATATCGATAGAGACCAAAGGTTCGTCAATATAAGCCAACACGTCTTTGAGGCCGTTCAGGCTGGCCTTTTTGAAGTCGGCACGGATTTGATCCGCATCGACGTCTTTTTCAATTTGCACAGTCAAATCGACCATAGAGACATTAGGCACAGGTACGCGTGCCGCAACGCCTTCCATTTTACCGTCCAGTTCAGGCAGCACTTTACCAATGGCTTTGGCAGCACCGGTGGTGGTTGGAATAATAGACACAGCCCCTGCTCTCGCCCGGTAAGGGTCTTTGCCCATGGAGTCGTGCAAAGGCTGATTACTGGTATAGGCATGAACGGTTGTCATAATGCCGCTGACCACGCCGTAATTCTCGTTCAGAACTTTAAGGAGAGGCGCGAGCGCATTGGTCGTGCAGGATGCATTCGAAACAAAAATATCGCTTTGCTCGATAATCTTGTGATTAACACCGTAAACAACCGTTTTCGTATCGTCTTTGGCAGGTGCCGAAAACAGAACTTTTTTGGCACCAGCATCGATATGGGCTTGGGCTTTTTCTTGGGTCAGGAAGATACCGGTACACTCCATCACAATATCGACGCCCAGCTCACCCCATGGAAGGTCCGCCGGATTGCGCTCACTAAACACAGGATAATTCAGGCCATCAATAGAGATAGACTTGTCACCCGCCTTTACCTCACCCGGAAAAGCTCCATGGACACTGTCATATTTCAAGAGATGGGCGAGGCTTTCAGGCGCCGCCAAATCATTAAGTGCGATCACACTGACATCGTCACGACCCGATTCTATCAGAGCCCGCAAAACCATACGTCCGATGCGGCCAAATCCATTTATTGCGACTTTTACTGTCATGCTTGTCTCCCAACATTAAATGACAGCGCTGTCATATATTGAATGATGTTTGATTACAACTCAAAAATTATGACGGACTTGTAATAGGACGGTTCATTCGTATGTTGAAGCGGCGTACAGGGGAAAGACAATGATAAACAAAGAAATGAGCGTGTCGGAGATTGTGAACACGCTTGAGGATGGAATGACCATCGGCATTGGCGGTTGGGGCGGACGCCGCAAGCCCATGGCCATCATAAGAGAGATTGTAAAATCTGACCTCCGAGATCTCACAATTGCGGCCTATGGCGGCTGTGATGTGGGCATGTTGGCCAGTGCTCGAAAGATTAAAAAACTGATTTTTGGCTTTGTGTCATTGGATGTTATTCCCCTGGAAGCCCATTTCCGGCGCGCCCGTTCAGCAGGCGAGTTTGAGGTTATGGAAGTTGATGAAGGCATGTTTCAGTTAGGTCTAAAAGCCGCGGCACAAAACCTGTCCTTTCTGCCCTGTCGTGCCGGTCTTGGCACGGATGTCATGACCCATAATCCTCACATCAAAACCATACAGGACCCCTATGGAGACGAACATTTCGTTGCCATGCCCGCCATTAAGCTGGATGTGGCTCTGTGCCACGTCACAGAAGCCGACCGCTTGGGCAATAGTTTTATTGGCGGCCCCGACCCGTTTTTTGATGAATGGTTTTGCAGGGCGGCGGACAGAGCCTATCTGTCCTGCGAGCGCCTCGTCGATACCGCAGCTTTTGATGATGACCACAAAATCATGCGCATGCCCATTGAACGCAACCTCATTGCCGGTGTCGCCGAAGTCCCCTTTGGCGCACACCCGACATCGAGCGGACCGGATTACGGTATCGATGTCGCCCATCTCAAAGCCTATAGCGCGACCGCCAAAGAGGGTTGGGACAACTATGTCAGAGACTATGTGGGCGCCGAGGACTATGTAGAACATGTTGGCGGAGCAGACCGCATTCGTGCCCTGCCCCTCCCGGTTTTTTAGCACGATAAGATGAGTGACTATACATTAGCAGAACTGTGTATTTGCGCTGGCGCCGACATTTTCCGAGATGAACATCCGGAAGTTTTCGCAACCTTGATTGGTCTGATCCCACGCCTTGGCGGCTCTCTCGCCAAAAAGTCTTTTTTGCCAGGCCTTATGATGAGTGACGGAGAATTTTACTTTGTCGACGAGCCAGTTCCCGTTGGCCCGCGCAATGGTTACACCCCCAAAAAAGAAGGTCGTATCGGATATGAGCGGGTTTTCGACCTAATCCCAAAAGGTAACCGCCATGCCTTTGTCGGCCCCGTGCAGGTTGATAAATATGGACAAATGAATCTTTCGGCCATTGGTGATTACGCCAACCCCAAAGTCACACTCCTCGGTGTCAGAGGCCTGCCGGGTAATACCGTCAATAATCGGACCTCTATGTTCTTTGCCTCACACAATAAACGAGCTCTGGTCGAGGGCGAAGTCGATATGGTCAGCGGTGCCGGCTATAATCCGGCGCGCTATCCTGATGGCAAATACCCGCCCGGTTTGGATATCCGTCAAATCATTACCAATCTGTGCGTCATGGATTTCGAGGGACCCAATCACGCTGTTCGAGTCCGCAGCCTTCACCCCGGGGTTTCATTTGATGAGGTCCAAGACAATACGGGTTTTGATCTGATTAAACCAGAAGGCCTCTCTGAAACACCGGCTCCGACGGCCGAGCAACTCGCTATCATTACCCAACTTGACCCACACAATAAGCGGGCCAGTATTTTCAAAGACAATCCGTCTGGGCAACGAAACTAAAGGCCGGACATCAAATCCGATAACTGCGCATTGACGATGGCGAATTTAGAAACGGTCCAACCGCCCTTTTTGGACATATTTGCGACTGTCTCTTCATAAGCCATAATATGTGGCAATCTTGCCTTCACCCAAGCCTCTATTAGCTTTTCTGCGTTAAAACTCTTGAGCTTTTGCTTCTTATGATAGCTGGCAGCATCCACCGCAAATCGATATTGTGCTTTGAAAAAATCTTCCTGCAAGTGACGCATGGCAAGACGTTCCCAATGATCTGAAGAACTGGTCGACAATAAGGCCGCCCGAACCCGGTCGATTTTCAAACGCCCGCCAATTTCATAAAATAGATCTGCAGCTTGTGGAATGTCCCACTTCACCTTGTCAGCCAACTCCAGCACATCAAATCCGGAAGCGCGAGACCTTAACAGAGCGACATCGACCGCCAAGCCCTTTGGAATTCCGGCCCGTTCAAACCATTTCACACGGCTTTCGGCCCGGCGTTGATCATAAGGCGACAGTAATTTAAGCCAGCGATTATCGACCACCCTCGCCAGCCCCTTACGCCGTTCGATACGATCCACAATTTTTCCGCCTTCGCTGCGGCGAACCTGCCACGCAATAACCCGCATGAGTACTCTGGCGATTTCCTGGTGCAATTCTGTCTGTGCCCTAGCGTCAACCTTGTTATCCAGCTTGTCGACTTCCGCACGAAGCTGAGCGATATTAAGAGCTTCGTAAGCAACCACAAATGACTTGGCGATTTCCGCGATACTTCCCTGTGTTTGCTCCTGAAGCCTCATGACAGATAAAGGCCCACAGACATCCACAATTTTATTGACTAGGCGCGAAACGATTATCTCTCGGCGCAAACGATGTGATGCCATGGCCTTTTTGAATTTTTGGGCTTTGAGCGGGAAATAGTCGATCAGGATTTTATCCATGTAAGGATCATCGGCGACGTCCGTTTCAATGATATCATCAAACAAGACGTTTTTGGAATAGGCCATTACCACAGAAATTTCTGGACGCGAAAGACCCAAATTCTGGTTAGCGAGAATCTGCATATCTTCACGGCTTGGCAAGCCTTCAACATCACGGTTCAATAGCCCGCGGCGTTCCAGTGACGCCATGAACCGCTCATAAGCATTGTGGTCGAGCGTCGTTCTAAGTTCCGCAAGCGATAAGGCTCCGGTTTGGTCATAATTGTGTTGAAGAACCAGATCCGCGACATTGTCGGTCATATCCTCCAGCAATTTGTTTCGGCTTTTTTGCGCCAGTTCTCCGGCCTCAATAGCCCCGCGCAACAGGATCTTGATATTAACCTCATTGTCTGAACTGTCGACGCCCGCAGAATTATCTATCGCGTCCGTATTCAAGCGACCACCATTGCGGGCGAACTCAATTCGACCGGCCTGGGTCATACCCAGATTAGCACCTTCTCCGATCACTTTGGCCCGTAACTGATTGGCATTCACCCGCAGACTATCATTGGCTTTGTCGCCAGCATCACTATGAGCCTCGCTGCTGGATTTGACATAGGTGCCGATACCCCCGAACCACATCAACTCAGCATCCGCTTTGAGCAGCGCATGTATGAGCTCATCCGGCGTCATTTCGTCAACAGACACGCCCGTCAGCGCTTGAATTTCCGGGGTCAATTTTATGAATTTGGATGAACGGGAAAACACCCCGCCGCCCTTGGAAATCAGTTTTTTGTTATAATCCTGCCAGGTAGACCGTGGCAGTTTAAACATGCGCTCACGTTCCTTGAATGATTTGGTCGGATCTGGATCCGGATCGATGAAAATATCAAGATGATTAAACGCCGCTAACAGCTTGATATGCTTGGATAAAAGCATGCCATTACCGAAAACGTCCCCTGACATATCCCCGACACCAATAACTGAGAAATCCTCACTTTGAATGTCCTTGCCGATTTCACGGAAATGGCGTTTTACCGCCTCCCAGCCTCCTCTGGCTGTGATGCCCATGGCTTTGTGGTCGTAACCAACGGACCCACCCGACGCAAAAGCATCATCCAGCCAGAACCCGTAATCCTGAGAAATACCATTGGCTATATCGGAAAAGGTCGCCGTGCCTTTATCGGCGGCAACAACCAGGTATGGATCCACATCATCCCAACTAACAACATTCGCCGGAGGGACAGTGTCCTTGCCTTTGTAATTGTCCGTTACGTCAAGGACGCCAGAAATAAAGGTTTTATAAGATGCGATGCCCTCGGCTAGCCATTCATCTCGCGTGCCCGCCTTTGGCAGCTGCTTCGGAAAAAAGCCGCCTTTGGAGCCCACGGGTACGATGACGGCGTTTTTGACTTGTTGTGCCTTAACCAGACCTAAGACTTCGGTGCGGAAATCATCGCGTCTGTCGGACCATCGCAGGCCGCCGCGGGCCACAGGACCAAAGCGGAGATGGACGGCCTCAACCCGCGGAGAGCTCACATAGATTTCTCTGTAGGGTTTTGGTTCTGGCAGGTCTTCAATAGACTGACTGTCAATTTTGACCGAGATGTAGGATTTGTGCGCGCCGTTATCATCTGTCTGATAGAAATTTGTACGCAGCGCGGATTTGATAGTCATGGCCATGCGACGGATGACCTTGTCGTGTTCCAGTGAACGGACGTTGGATAGACCGTTCAGAACTTCCTTTTCCATCTTGTTAACCGCCGTCTTCCGCTTCTTAAAATCGGAAAAGGCCGCAGGATCGAACTTTTGCTTGAGCCACTCTACCAATTTACCCGTCAGCGCCGGATAAAGCTCCAACGCCTCAATCTGCGTGGCCTCGGTCGGATCCATTCCACTTTGACGACGATAACGGGCCAAAAGACGAAGGAGCGCAATATCGCGCCAATTGGCAAGCAGTGGTAGGACGAGCTTGTTAAAGCCATCATCCTCATTCTGCCCCTTCCAAGTCGCGAGAAAGGCTTCCTCGAAAACATCCGAAAAGCCTTCAGGTTGCTCGATATCAAACGGCATACGGATTTCGAAATCATGGATCCAAGCCGCGTCACCGTTAGCGCGCTTGACCTCATATCCTGTTTCTGCCGTCACATGGGCCGCGAAGTTGCGGAGGACAGGAATAATATCAGAGGGCTCAATGCGATCGAGGCTAAAGATTTTTGCTTTAAAATCCGGCGTCAATCCAGCCGCGCCAATGACCTTGACATTAATTCGGTTATCTTCGGTCAGTTGTTCAATTTCTGACACATCCGCGAAGGCCTGTTTCGGAGAATATCTGTTCTGATAAGCAATAGAAAAGGCATTTTGATAAGCGTTGACATCGACGCCCGACAGCTCAGCCTCTTCCAGATTTGCGGCTACACCGTCAAACCAGGGCTGCGCAATTTCGGAAATTTCCGCTTCAAGCCGTTTAAGGTTTGGTGATAATCCGGTGTCCGGATCCATGCCAATAATGAAATGAACGCGTGCCATCGGGGCGTCGCTATATTGCGGATAAAAGGCCGATATTCGCCCGCCAAAGGCTGTCTTCAAGGCTTCGCCTATTTTTAGACGAACCCGCGTATTGTAATGCTCGAGCGGGACGTAGACTAAAACCGAAGCAAATCTGTTGAACGGGTCTCGTCTGACAAACAACCGCGTTCTGGGACGATCAAATCCTTGCGCGATTCCAGTCGAGATTTTCAAAAGTTCTTTTTCGTCTATTTGAAACAGTTCGTCCCGGGGATAGCTGGAGAGAACGTAGTCGAGACGTTTCGCATTATGGGAACCTTCCGGGTGACCGGCCTTTGCCATGACCCGCAAAACTTTTTGACGGATTAACGGCACATATTGCGGCGAGCGACTATAGGCCTCGGAAGTGAACAACCCTACAAATCGAGTTTCCCCAGTGACATCACCGGCCCAATCATAATGTTTGACGGAGATGTAGTCCATTCTGACCCGGCGATGGACCCGGGTAAATATGTTTGACTTGGCCACCGTCACAGGTGGGCTGTTTTTGACGAAAGCCGCCACATTTTTTGCCATAACGGCCGGTTCATTACTTTGACGAAGAACTTTTACATCTTTGTCTCTGAGCAAGCCAAATTGGGATTTTGCGACAACCGACGGATTTGCATAATCCGGACTCGGACCGCCTTTCACGGCGCTCTTTAAGAAGTTATAGCGCCTGGCACCCAAAATAACAAAACTGCCCGACGCAATCCATTCCAGAAACTCCCGTCCCTCTCTGATATCTTCGTCCTTTTCAGCGCCAGGCAATCGCCCTAATTCCTCGGATACTGACTGGACACTCTTAATCAGGTTTTTAAAATCTGTATTGATGGACCCAATGTCTTTGAGCGTAGCCTTTATCTCACCTTTCAGTCGCTTGGACTGCTGGGCACTAATCAGCGGCGTCGTAATTAGAATCATAGACTCGGAAACCGGCGTCCCGCCTGACTTGACCCATTTTCCGGTTTTATCCCTGTTTCCGTTAACAACGGGATGAAAAAGGCCTGTAACGTTTACGCCAAAAGATGACACGGCCGCTACAAGCGAGTCGACCAAAAACGACATATCATCCACAACGATCGCTATGACACTTTCAGAACGCTCCGCATTGGCGGGCGAAAACTTTGCCATGGGCTCGATCGAAAGAAGCATCTCCCCAGCTTTCTTTCGGTTCGGAAACATCCAGAACGCCCGGGCTAGATCCGTCAATTCTTCAAGTTTGTAATCAGCAAATCCGCTTTCCCTGGCATCCCGGAAAAAGTCTCGCAAAAACTGCTCAGCACCCGGCTCAAAGCCCTCGTCGGACTGTGTCGTAAAGTCTTTTTGCTCGAAGCAATCCCGCAGGAACCGACGTTCGGAAAACTTCATTTCACTCATTATTTCCCCCAGACTATAGCATCACCGATGGGCGGCTGCTTGTATTCTTTGCTCTGCCAAGCTGTCTGCAATTTCGTTTGTAGGCCGATTTTCGGCATCAGCGGTAGTAAAAATCTCAGATAAAGTTTGACTTAAACCATCCAGCTTCCCGTCAACCCAATCGGGATCATAAGCCCCGGACAACTCAGCAGCGACATTAATGATACCACCGCCATTAATCACATAATCCGGGCAATATAAAACACCTCGATCTCGGAGCGCCTGCCCCATCTCGGGTGAGGCCAGTTGATTATTGGCAGCGCCGCCGACGATTTTGGCCTTGATGACATCGATTGAGTTAGCATTGACAGCACCGCCAAGCGCACAAGGTGCGAAGATATCTACGGACTGCCCGTAAATCTCATCGGGAGACACAATATGCGCACCGAGCTCTTGATGCGCCTTCTCAACCGCCGCTTCGTTAATATCTGCAACCCATAATCTGGCGCCGGCGCCGGCCAGTTTCTCGCACAGAGAATATCCGACATGTCCCAGCCCTTGGACAGCGATCTTCACGCCGTCAACGCTAGCCTGACCGAATGCATTTTTCGCAGCAACATGTAACCCGCGAAATACACCCTCAGCGGTAATCGGTGATGGGTCGCCTGATGCGGCCGCCCCTGTGTCCAGACCACCGACATAGGCCGTCGCCTTGCGAACCTCTTCCATGTCCGCTGTCGACACGCCGACATCTTCGGCTGTGCAATAAACCCCGCCCAAACTTTCGATAGCCCGACCATAGGCCTGAAAGAGCGCAACCCGGTCAAACGCCCCGGAAGGACGTAAGATGACAGCTTTCCCTCCGCCAAATGGAATATCAGCCATGGCATTTTTATAACTCATGGCTCTGGAAAGATTTAACGCATCTTCGAGTGCAGCACTGGTATTGGGATAGGTCCACAAACGGGTTCCACCAGCGGCGGGGCCCCGTGCCGTATTGTGAACAGCAATGATCGCCCTAAGACCAGACTTCTGATCCGAGAACATATGCACACTTTCGTGGTCGGCAAAATTCTGATTGTCAAACATTGAGCGACTCCGGGATATTTACCTCGGTTTACCCCTGACTATGAGGATAGAAATGCCTATATTTCATTAATTTCGCCACAAATATGCGCAAGGAAGCCAGCGACATACAAGTTATTGCAATGTTGTCAGGGCTGCCGCCGCTGACTGCAAGAGCTGCAGAGACAAGGCTGCGCCTGTTCCATCACCGAGGCTAACACCAAAATCAGTAAGCGGCTCCAGCCCCAATCTATCCAACAGGGCTTCGTGGGCGGGTTCCGATGTCAGGCTACCCGCAATACAATGGTCAATAGCCGAAGGATTTACGGCATGGACAATGGCCGCCGCAACGCAGACCACAAAACCATCCAGTATAATCGGAATGGACTGATGCCTTGCAGCGACAATGGCCCCGACCATGCCAGCAATATCCCGTCCGCCGAAATATTGCAGATGAGCCAGCGGATCGGTTCCGCCTTCTTTTTGCGCTGCAAAGGCCGCCTCAACTGCCGCTATTCTGTCTTTGGCGGAATGATCATGAGCCCCCGCCCAATAATCGGCCGTGCCACCATAAAGGGCTAATGCGATCGCAGCTGCGGCCGTTGCCGAACCTGCACCTGCGCTTCCCAGCGCAATGATATCAGCCCCCTCCGCGACGACTTCCATGCCAAAAGCGACAGCTCCGGCGCATTCCTTTTCAGACAGGCTTGCGCCGTGCTGAATATTAGCAACCGGGTGCTCTACCCCCATTTCGTAAACCTTGTAGGCCGCATTTAAATGGGCAGCTATGCCGCGAACGGCAGCCTTCCCCTCCGTCAGGCCGTTTACGCGTTTTCTAGCTGAATTGATAAGGTCGCCGCCAACGAAAGTTTCTGCGACCCCATGGGTACCTGCAAAAACCGCTATTAATGGCCTAGATATAAAAGGGACTGGGCGTTTTTGCCACCGCGCCAGCCAGACCAGATGTTTCTCCAACACACCAAGAATGGGTGTCGGCCCGGGAAACTCAGCGAGAATCCCCTGAACATTGCTCGCAGCCGCATTATCACCGTCAGGCGCAGCTTCGATCAATCCCCTTATATCGTTCAATGGCGTAGAATTCATCCGACGCTTTACCTCATGTTTATCTTATTGTGTTCTAAATCGATTCTATCTGGGAAGATTGTCTAAAAAATGTACTTAACAAAACGATAACATATAGAGCACGAAGAGATGGGAATGGCGGGAACAATTTTAAGAGATGCGTTAATTATTGGCGGGATTGCGCTAACCACGGTGACGGCAGCCATACACAAAGAAAAGGTCTATGATTATCTCGGGATTCAAATTCCGACATCAACAGCCAATGAAGACGCCCAGCAATCTGCAGAAAACGCCAATGGAAATGTTACGGCACCTGTGACCAAAATTCAGGGCGTGGCAGTCTCTATTCCCAAATCCAAAGTCGACGGACAATATTGGACCGAGGCCCGTGTCGATAATGGCATGGTCCGATTTCTGGTTGATACAGGCGCAAATACAGTCGCCTTAACACCGGAGGACGCCATCAAAGCGGGTATCCGTTTAAATGAGCTTACTTACAATATCCCGATTTCAACGGCTGGCGGACAAAACGTTGCGGCTGCGGTTACGCTCAAATCCATATCCATTGGTCCTGTGACCCTCAGAAATGTGAGAGCAATTGTTGTTCCAGATGGATTAAGCACATCTTTATTGGGAATGAGCTTTTTGGGTCAACTTCAAAAAGTCGAGGCAACACCTCACGCCCTTA
>JAHDEZ010000088.1 GCA_020628425.1 Hellea sp.
CGCAGCGAGCAGTGAATTGGGAAGCGCTTGCGGCTCATTCGCCATCGTGCCTCTGTGTCAAAGACCGCCCACGGTCGACGCAGTGGTAAGGGATGGCCCGGAGGCGGAGCCGAAGGAATAGTTTACGCGTCACCGCGCAAACGAATGGCAGGTAAACAGAGTAGTCAAATCTACGAAATGGAGACATTGAGAGGATTACGTCCGATTGCAATTAACGCGGGGAATTTGTCCGCTTATTCACAAAAAAAAAATTCAGCAGTGCGCCAACCTAAATCTGGGTAACTTCAGAGCTGATTTAGGTCTTGGATAACAGGCGCTATCTATTTGGGACCCATGCTGGGCTAACAATATGTTCAGCTGCTTGAATGGTAGGGGCGGTAGGTTTCTTTAGTCTAATTCTACTTACTTGGATTATATATTAGAATTCGCTGGATAAGGTTACGGGAGAGCTAAGCAATCAAAGCAAATCCTTAGTTGATGTGGGGCAACTAAGAATTCCCCTGCCGCAGCTGACTTATTCATGAATGGGGCGTAGCTTTTTGCGGCGAGCTAGCATATATGTTTGCAGGCCGTCTTTGAAGACTAGTAACTTTACAACATAATCAATAGCGGCCAGATCATCGGTTAAAGTGTCTGGCTTTTCACTAAACAGCAAAGAACGACGGGTCATTAACCCGTTAATGGTCACGGAATAACCGCCAGAACGTAGTTTTCTTTGTTTTCCTTTGGATCTTAGTGAAAGGCGATAGTCCATCACGAGCTTTTACCGCGTTTTGTTTTAAAATGTTCCTGCGTTTGCTACATAAGTCCGCAAAAGCGGCCATTCGAGGAATTTCCAATATGGCCTTTCGTAACAATCTAAACCCTTAGAACAGATATACAAAAAGGCCCCCATCGAAACGGGAGCCTTCGCCAGAGAGCCTATGGCTTTTAGACCTTACGGGTATGAGGAGCTGGTTCCCGAGGATGATCCGACAACAAAGCCTTCACCGGCGCCGGTTGCCACAGTCCAATTATCGAACTGCGAAGCTGTTGCCGGATTTCCGCTGCGTACGGCACCAATATGGGTCAAGTCGTAGCCACCCGTATCCGAAGCGACATCGCGGTTAAACGCATTATCCGATATGATAAATGGAGACCCATTATCATCGGCATTGAGGACACCGTCATTATTGGTGTCACCATCCAGGAAACCATTGAGGATTGAAGCACCAGTGCCAAGAAGTCCATTCGTAAAATTACCAATACTGGCTAGGTACCAGCTGGCGGTAAAGCTTTCAGAGAGGTCTGCGTTTTCACCAGTGAAGGTGATTGGCGCTGCGGCTCCGTTATAATACACGAGGCCATCACCATTGGATCCGTTTGGTGCCACTGTACCCGCAGGGAAGCCAGTGGATCCGGCCCGGACAATTCCAAATTGACCGTTAGCCCCGGCCTCATTGGCGCAGTGCACACCGTCCAGATAGGATGGCCCTGGCATTGCTGTATCGATATTAGAGAGATTGGCCTCAGAGTCGACCTCGAAACAACCATTGCGAAAGTTCGCGATCAGCACATTAGCCAAGCGGATATTATCTGTGTAATCAGCAAACAAAATACCAAACTCATTAGCGCTCGTGTCATTGGCAGCCGATTCACTGGCGCCGTCACGGCCAACCAAAGTGGCGTTGACGATCCGTGGATTAGAATCCCCGGCAACCGTTTCACTGGCATAAATGCCGGAGCGACCTGAGTCAGAATTGTGAATAACCATCAAGTCTTTGATCAAACCTGTGAAGTCGCGGTACCAGACCCCGTCACGGGCGGCACCCGTGGATAATAGCCAGGAACTGCGCGGATCGCCGTTTAGGATATGGAAGCCGTCGCGGGCTGAGTTGTGGGATTGCACGAAGGTCAGCCAGGTTGTGCTGTCCACGCCGTTTAAGACAATATTGTCCTGATAGTTGACCGTGTTTCCGTCGATAGTGACGTCAACAGACGCACCGGCTTCGGCTACAACCACATAGTCCAGTCGGTTGGCACCCTGCGTGCCTGATAATGTTGGTAGGCCGTTGAAGCCGCGCAGGAACAGGCCGCCCCATTCGCCGGAGCCGTCAACACCGTCATCATCTGAGAGCATCCAGATGGGATCAGATCGCGTTCCATTAGCTAAAATAGTGGAGCCCGGCCAGACCAGAATATGATCCGTATCAGACCCGCGGATCTGAGTGCCGGCCTCAACGGTAAGGGTCGAAGTGAATTGATTATTCCCGATTTGAAGCGCGCCATCGAGGAACCAGGTCGTGTCTGAGGTCAGGGTAGCGTCTTGGTCCAGGGTTCCGGAAATCAAGCACTGCCCAGCTTGAATTTCTTCTGGGATCAAATTTCCGATTGTCGGGCAATCCCCTTGCGGATCAGCCGTTGGGGGTGGTGTGCCGCCATTAGTGGGATCGGGTGGCGGCAGGTCGATTGTAGCGGTGTCGCTACAACCTGCGAGCACGGCAGCGCCAAGAAGGCTTGTAATGAATAATTTGGCTTTAAAGGTCATTTGACTCTTCCTTAACTCTCTGCACATGCAGAATTGAACTTACGGTTCGAAGTCGCGGGAGCCGCACAAATGGTTCAAAATAAATATTAAAAAATTTGATCAATTGGTTTTGACAAAAGTGTGATTTGAGTCTTTCCTGAGAAGGCGACAGGTCTAAGGTCAAACACTACCACGTTACTAAAAGGCGCGAATTCATGAATGACAACGCCACAGGAAAACAGGCGGATATGGCCCTGGTCCAGCGCATTGCCGCCGGTGATAAAACGGCCATGCGCGAACTTTATGAAACCCATGCGGGTCCGCTCGGCAGCTTTGTCAGAAACTGGTTGGCAGATCCGAACCAAGCCGCCGACCTGGTGCATGAAACCATGTTGGTAGTCTGGAAAAATGCGCACAAATTCGAAGGTCGGTCTTCGCTAAAGTCCTGGATATTTTCGATAGCCCGAAACAAATCTATTGACTCCAATCGCAAAAATTCACGGATGACCTATACGGATGAGGTACCGGAAACCGCAGATGACCAGATGGGCGCTGACGACCTGTTAGCGGCGGCACAGAATGCAGCAGGGCTGCGGGCGGCCATGAGAGAACTTTCGGAAAATCACCGCCGTGTCCTGCATTTAGCCTTTTTTGAAGATCTTAAATATCATGAAATCGCAGAGATAGAAGGATGCCCCACCGGGACTGTGAAAACCCGAATTATGCATGCCAAAAAGAAATTGGCGCAGACTGTGAAGAAAAATGAAAAATAATTTTGAACCTTTTTGTGCGCCCCTACGTCTTAAACCTGACAACACCTGTTTTGAGAGTTGATCTATGACTGATCGCGAAGAATTATCATTAAAAATACCCGCTTTTTTGCGCGGAGAACTTTCGGCTGAGGAAGCTCGGGAGATTGAAGCTCTGGCTGCTGCAGACGCTGATTTTGCGGCCGATTTGGAGTTTCAGAAGGCCCTCGGATTAAGTTTGAAAGAAGACAGTAACGACGAAACCGGTCTTGAATTTGGCTGGTCCCGCCTGTCCAAAGCTATTGATGAATATGAAGATGGGCAATTAATGCCGACACATGCTGCCAATGACCGGGCCCCGACCCGTCTCTGGCAATACGCCGCTGTTGCTTTGGCCTGTATTGTTGTAGCGCAGGCCGTCTTTATCGGCATGGGTGCTGATAAAGATGGGGGTGATCAATATGTCATGGCCGGAAATGGCGAAAACCCTGCTCATATTTTTGTACGCTTGAATGAGACGGCATCAACCAAGAGCCTGACAGAGTTTTTAACAGAACATGACGCCGTCGTCGCGTCCGGGCCGGATGACAAGAGCCAATACCGGATTATGTTTGCGGACGCCGCCGCCTGCGAGAGCGCGCAAAAGGCTTTGGCCAAGACTAATGGTTTGTTTGAGACCGTCTCGGCGTGCACCTCAGAGTAAAACAGCAGAAACTTCTCTTATCGCTGGGGGTAGCGCTTCTGGCGTCTTCGGCTGGTTGGGCGCAGTCCGGCACGACGGATAGCCCTGTTGTTAAAGGCGTGGATGTTAATTTTTTCGCCGATGGCCGCCTCCGCTATCAGATACTGGACCAGGATAATCTGGATATAAAGGGCGAGGCCTTGACCATCGGAGTCAAAGCGGGACTCGAGCTCGAAGTCTCCGATCTCTTTACGGCACTGATTGAGTTCGAAGGCAGCGAACAACTCATTGATGATTTCAATGATTCAACCAATGGACGGTTTGAGGCGCCCATCATACTGGATGTGGAAGGAATTGAGCTTAACCGCTTGCAAGTCCAGACTGAAATCATCCCAAAAACGCGCCTGACTTTGGGGCGGCAGGATTTTGCACTGGACAATTGGCGATTTCTCGGGGCCTGGCATTTTCGTCAAAACCAGCAAAGCTATGACGCGGTTCGGGCCGAAACCACATTAGGTAAAGCCCGGTTCAATCTCGGCTATTTCAACAAGGTCCATCGTCATTTTGGCGATGACAGCCCAATCGGGGAGTTTAAGGGTGACTCATTTGTGTTCAATGTCAGCCATCCGGTGCCGCTGGGACAATTATCAGCCTTCCATTATGCGCTCGACTTAGAGACGGGGCTGACGGCTTCCCCCAACAATACACTGTCTAGTCAGACGACAGGTCTGCGCTGGCATGGCCGTCGCCACGGATCTGATATTGGGTTTGTCTGGGAGGCCTCCATAGCGCGTCAATCGGACTATGCTGAAAACCCGAATGACTATGCGGCCTATTATTGGAATCTGGGTGTGGACCTGGAATTCGGTGATTTCAAAATCGGTGCCGGCTATGAGGTTTTAGGCAGCGATGATGGCACGGCTTTGCAAACGCCGCTGGGGTCTTTGCATGAATTTCAAGGTGTCACTGACCGGTTTTTTCGTACGCCCAATGACGGGTTGCGTGATCTCCATATTGGTGGCCAATATGATCTCGGTGATCTGGGTCCTTTTGAGCGGGTTCAAGCCAGGATCGGGTATCATGACTTTGATGCAGATTATAACCGCCGAGATTTTGGTCGAGAATTTAATATTGGGCTGAGCGCCCGCGTCAACAAAGTCAGCCTGTTAATGGAATATGGGGATTACGCGACACAGGCCGGGTCTGACGATCAGGGATTACTCGCCAGTGATGCCCGGTCGCTGACATTGTCGGCCC
>JAHDEZ010000089.1 GCA_020628425.1 Hellea sp.
CCACTTTGTGGGCGTCTTTGGGCAGGGTCTGGTCGTGGAAGTCTCGGGCGGTTTCTGGATCCAAAGAGAGATTGAACTGATCTTCCCAGCGGAACTCAAACCGGGCGCGAGAGAGGGCGTCGTCGCGGATTTGGGCGGCCGGGTGGCCTTTGGCCAGATCGGCGGCGTGGGCGGCGAGGCGGTAAGTGATCACGCCCACTTTGACGTCGTTTCTGTCGGGCAGACCTAAATGTTCTTTGGGCGTCACATAGCAGAGCATGGCCGTGCCGAACCAGCCGATCATGGCTGCGCCAATGCCTGAGGTGATATGGTCATAGCCGGGGGCGATATCTGTGGTGAGCGGCCCCAGCGTGTAAAAAGGCGCTTCGCCGCATTCGCGCAGCTGTTTGTCCATGTTCACTTTGATCTTGTGCATGGGCACATGGCCGGGGCCTTCGATCATGACCTGACAGCCTTTGGCCCAGGCGATTTTGGTGAGCTCGCCGAGAGTCTCGAGCTCGGCAAATTGGGCGCGGTCATTGGCGTCGGCTATAGCGCCGGGGCGCAGGCCGTCACCGAGGGAGAAGCTCACATCGTAGGCGCGCATGATGTCGCAAATCTCTTCGAAATGAGTGTAGAGGAAGCTCTCTTCGTGATGGGCCAGCATCCATTTGGCCATGATAGACCCGCCGCGGCTAACGATGCCGCAGACCCGGTCCGCCGTCAGGTGGATATAGGCCAGGCGCACGCCCGCATGGATGGTGAAATAGTCCACACCCTGTTCGGCCTGCTCAATCAGCGTGTCGCGGTAAACCTCCCAGGTCAGGTCTTCGGCGACGCCGTTGACCTTTTCGAGCGCCTGATAGATCGGCACGGTCCCGATAGGCACGGGTGAGTTGCGGATGATCCATTCTCTTGTGTTGTGGATATTGCGGCCCGTGGACAGGTCCATGACATTATCCGCGCCCCAGCGCGTGGCCCAGACCATTTTATCCACTTCCTCTTCGACCGAGGACGCCACGGCGGAGTTGCCGATATTGGCGTTGATCTTGACCAGGAAGTTGCGACCGATGATTTGCGGCTCCAGCTCCGGGTGGTTGATATTGGACGGGATAATGGCGCGGCCTTTGGCGATCTCGTCGCGCACAAATTCGGGGGTGACAAATTCCGGGATTTCTGCGCCGAAGCTCTCGCCGGCTTCGACCCGGGCTTTGGCGTCCTTGAGCATTTCCGCCCGACCGAGATTTTCCCGCTCGGCCACATAGATCATCTCCTTGGTGATGATGCCCGCGCGGGCGAACTCATATTGCGTGACCATCTCACCGTCGAGCCCGCGCAAGGGCTTATTCTTGACCGGAAATTCCCGGGCCAGATATTTACCCGTGGCGCCGCCATTATCTTCGGGCTTGACCTCACGGCCCTCATATTCCTCAACACCGCCGCGCTCTAAGACCCAAGCCGTGCGCAGGCGCTCGAGGCCTTTCTCCACATCGATCTCCACATTGGGATCAGAGTAAGGCCCAGACGTATCATAGACCGGCACATCCGGCTCACCCGCGCTCGGGTGCAAATGGATCAGACGGCGCGGCACGCGGATGTCCGGAGCCGCCGCCGGATTGGTGTAATCCTTACTCGAGCTCGGCAGCGGGCCGGTGGTAACGGTGGGAGTCTGAAACTCGCTCTGGTCGGTCATTTTGTTCATCGTTTTTCTCTTTTTCTATCAGCGTTTATCAGGTGTCATAGGTTCCGTCCCAGGGGGCGAAAAATGCCAAATCATAAGGGACATAAGTTACGCGTTTCAAATCCTCATCAGCCACAAGTCCGAAGGTCAGCCCATTGAGAACTACGGTAAAACATCGGGCCATGATATCCCCATAGCGGAAATCTTTAAGGGATTGAACGGCTGTCTTCAGTTCCTTCTCTGCCATAAACATTTTTTCTGTTTCCCATATTTGGGATCGTTCATGATTTCCGTCCGCGTCGAGCAGATGTAAAACAGCGAGAGGGCGGGTCTGCGACAGGCCGCCGAAAAACGGAAATCCAAGGAAGAATTTGCCATTGTCATAAGTACCCACATAATGGGTGTGCCAGTCTTCTCTTCGGCCAATTTTGATTTTATCCGGGATGGCGTTCATGGGGGTTTTTCCATTATTCTTCATTGACTAAAGAACGCATGCGCTCTTCCAGCAAGCCTTTTGATCCAAATTCGTCAAGAGTGCCGTTGATGTCAGACCATATGCGGCCTTTTCGATTTTCTGGATCATGCATGTTTCCGGCGGCCCAGCTATATACCCCATTTAGCGTTTCGAATTTTCTTTCGTCTGACCAAACCTCTAACTCAAATTCAAAAGCAACAGCCATCATGGTGACGATCAGTTGGTTTGGATCTTCTTCTTCACGATTGCCAACCGTTACCCAATCGGGGTCGGAAGTGACTGCTAATCTTCGCAACGCTGCACCGGATACCTGGGACTGTAACGTTTCTTCAAAATCGGACCATATGACGTCATATGGTTTACTAGAAAGCAGTTCCAACATGTGTTTGGTTGCGTCGAGTTTGGAGAAGTCCTTACTTATCTCTGTCATGTCCAACCGTTCATTCTGAGCTTGGGGAGTACAGGCCACGCAAACTGTGGCTGCCGCCAGAAAAATCGATGAGGCGAAAACGGATCTCATTATTTTTCATCTTCGATGTGATCCGGCGCGATTGCTTCTCTGATCTCCGGGTCAGTCACCGGCGGTCACCCAATATCTTGTTGAAGATAATGTTTTCGACGTCTTTGGGATCGGCAATATTGTAAAACGCAATGCCCAATAGATTGGATGAATCGAACGAAATTTGATAAAAACTCGGCCCTTGAAACTGCAGTGTCCCCATCGTTTTAATAGCGCTTTTACGGGTCAGATTGGCCAGCTCGTTTGGGCCCAGGCTACGGACCCGACCTTTTCCGAAATTCTCGACAATTAGCCCCCGGCGGTTTGTCAGGCCGTATACCTGCCGACCGGGTGCGCGAAGGGCTTTCAAGGACAGCCAAAGGAAAGCTAGGGCTATTAAAGTCATAAAGGTCGGGACGGCCAAATATACTATGCCCGTGGGACCTTCACCCATTTGGTATAGAGCTCCGATCAAAAAGCTTAAAACACCCAGAAGCCAAAGGCAGATAAAAATCACATAGAATATCATTAACGGTGACCAATAGGGTTTCTGCGGCGCGCCCGACCATAGGAGCCGCTCGCCCGAGGTGAGCTCGTTTTCGATAATATGGCGGATGTCAGAGTCCTGCATTTTCCGTCCTTACGCGGGGGTGAACCCGATCAAGTTCAAAGGATACGTCTCAGCCCACCCGGCCCATCCGGATAGGCGCTCCTCGGAAGTGGTCAAAGGATAGGGTCTCTGGGCGCGAGAGGCAAGGTCTATTGCATTTGCTTCAATCGCTTAATCTGCGCGTCGATATAGTTGATGGTCACGGGCGGATTTTTGGAACTGAACCAACAGTTGGAATCCTTTTTGCCGAGAGCATGAATTTGCAGTTTTGTCCCTATTAAATTCCTGCGGAAATAAAAATAGACGAACTCATTCGAATACCGGGGTTAAAAAAAAGCGCCCCCTAAAAGGAGACGCTATATTTGCCGAATATATTCGCTTTCTATTTATCTCCGGAAAGATCGATCACATTAATCATGAGATCGCCCTCATAAGAATATTTGCGGGTACTGGCTATATCTGCCCCTTTGGAAAACGTATAGTTTGATGCCGGCGAAAAGCTCGTTGAAATCGATTCATATGCTTCCCCGACTTTGGACGAGTCAGAACGAACCAGAATATAGGCTTCGTTGTCTCGCGCCCGTAACTGCCCCGAATACAGTAGACTGCGAAAATGCATGTCACTGTCATCAATAGTCCGCATAATATTGCCATCGGCATCCAAAGTCGAAACCTTTGCCGGGAAAATCCGGAGAGGCTCAACAACAGATCCGATCGTGAATGTTTTTTTGTCGGTCTTTTCCGGGATTTCGAACAATTCATAATAATCGTTACTGCCATCCGCGGAACGAATACATTTCGATCCCGCACCAATAGGCACTTCCACATTAAACCGCTTTTTTGGTTTTTCCGGCGTCAGACTGATTGCGTCACTAAGGTCAAGACTGGACGAACATCCGGACGGGCTCGCCAAAACCGGTGCAAGCGGCGTTGTCGCGCAGGCAGAAACCATTAAGCTTCCAACCAGCGCTGTAAACAAATTGAAACGAGACAATTTAGTCAACCAAAGTTGCCATAGTGTCAGCAACAGACTCTAGAGCCGCGACAATTCCAGCCGTTGTCTTCTCTGGATCTGCTTCCATGTCTTCCATCTTTGTGAACGCGTAGACTGGGTCAGGCGTGATAGTGATCGCACCAACCTTGGCTTCTTGCCCTGTAAAACCCAATGGATTGTAAGCAATATAGTTCTCCATCAAAATGTCACCCGTTTGCGGGTCAATCATTCTAACTTTGAAGTGAGCAGACGGACGCCATGGTTTCTTCAAGCCAGCCGATACATAACCATATCCGCCAGACACCACATCAAGTAATGCGTCTGTACCATTTCCCATACCATCATAACCTTTGAGTAGTTTCCGGTTATCACGTTCGCCGGTATCCATCATAGACACGTCGTAGCCCTTTTCCTTGAGGTTCGCCATCAAGCGTTGTTCCAAAACATTCTCGGCGTCTACACCTTGACCATCAAAAATCTCCAACATCTTTTTCTGGCGTGAACTCTGCACACTTCCATCCACAAGCGCGCCGAGAAGTCCCAGATTGGAACCGACTGTGGCAGCCATGTAAACAGTCGGCTTTTCTGGAAGAGCATCATCCATGACGGCTATACTTTTGACCCCCGCCGCCGTGCGGTCGAAAGGAATCGGCTCGTAAGTACTGGCGCAGGCGCTAGCCAGAAGAGCAACAGAAGAAATGAGTGTTAATTTAGGTAAATTCATAAGTTGTCCCCAATTGGTTTTTGATTGCATTCTACAAAAAGCATGCTCGCAATTGCTAGTCAAATAAATTTTTACTTTGGATTCTGATGTCAAACCTTGTCGGTTTGACTCACTAGGGGTTAAATTCAGACTCGCTCAAATTTCAACTTAGGGAAGCAGAAGCGCCTTCGCAAGGTCAGATAAAATCATCCACTTTAAACACTCGCTGCAACAATCCGTCGGT
>JAHDEZ010000034.1:0-20810 GCA_020628425.1 Hellea sp.
AATGAAAATCCGTCCGGTATTGTCATCGGACGCAGATGAATTGGCGGCCCCGCTCTCTGAGTTAGGGGCCGCTACTTTTGCGGGCACGTTTGGACATCTCTATGCACCCGAAGATCTGGCGAAATTCCTGAAAGAGCGGCAATCGGAAGGCTATTATCGCACGGCTATTGCTGCCTCCGACCGCCATCTATGGGTCCTGCAAACAGAAACGGGTAAGCTGGGTGGATATATGGAATTACGCCCCAATGACCTGCCCTGTGAGCCTCCTCGCCCTGATGCACTGGAATTTGGCCGGCTCTATTTTCTGCCCGAATATCAAGGTCAAGGCTGGGGCGGAAAGTTCATCGAAATCGCTATCGAACATGCACGTAACCACGGTATCACAGAAATGGTGCTAAGTGTGTTCAGTGAAAACATCCCTGCTCAAAAGCTTTATGGCCGCTACGGATTTGAAAAAATCAGTGAGTATTATTTCAAGGTCGGTGACCATTTGGATGAAGACTGGATTTTGTTAAAGACCCTTTAGCCAAAAGAAAACCCCGCCAAGGCGGGGTGTCTCTGAATTAACTTTTTGGCCGACTTATCGTCTACGACGACGCTCTCGACGGTCCTCTACCATTTCATAGGCATCATAAACCTGGCGGGCATCTTCGTAATAGCCTGTAGCTTGATCATAAGTGATACCGCCGCGCTCCTGACCGTCATAGCCATAACCACTATAGCTGGTATGCCCTGAGCCGTGATGTTGTGTGTGACCGGATGAGGCCCGCGACTGCTCATAGGCCCTGATAACATCATGGCCATAACATTCCTTACGCTTGTCGCCGTCACGGCAAGTCACATCTTCATATTGATGATGATATGTCGGTTGCGGATAGCTTGGTTGCGTGTAGGTCGGCGCTGGAGGTGCAATATAACCTGAGCTATGTCCACCATAGGTGACCGGAGGCATGGGCTCAGGGGCCGGCGTCATCGGCTCAAGCGGTACGCCCGTATCACAAATCACACGGCGCCATTCATAGCGTTCTTCCTCTACAGGGACATTCACCGAGACATTGTCATATTGCGCAGGCGTTTCATAAGCACCGTTTACACGGGCCGGAAGAACATCCTCGACCATAACGGTTTGGTATTCAGCCGGAATTGGAATTTCCTCGACGCCACCCGGATCGGCCAGAACTTGTTTGGTGATGGTCTGATATCTCGCATCAACCGGTACGCGGTGAACGGTTGACGGTTTGGTCATGACGCGGCGCGTGAAACTGACAGATTGCCCAGGCTCTTCGACCAGACACCAGATTTCGCAGCTATCGCCACAAAGTTGTGGCTCTGCCTGCATGGCGCCGTATTGTGTGGTTGAATGGAAACCCTGACCACCAGGTCCACCATTGGCTGTCGAATGAACGATATATCCCTGAGCACGCAGATCGGCAGGATTACCCTGCTTCCAAATCAGACGCGGACCTGTAACCTGCATGTTCTCGGTCACAGTTCTAAATTCCGGCGGTGAGACCTGAAGCTTCTCATAAGCCGGACGTACAAGCATTTGTTCGGTCACAGTGGTATAGCGTGGTTGCCGGACTCGGTATTCAACGCTCGGCTCTTTTACCATGACTTCTTGGGCACGGCTGGAGATTTGCGGCTGTTCGACATTATATTCGGTATAGGCCTCTTGCGTCAGAACCTGTTGTTGACGTGTTTCGAACCGCGCAGGCACTTTGACACGGGCATAGCACTCCCCTGGATTGGGGTTTGACGGGATGGCGCTTGGCAGTGGCGGTACATATCCATCTCCCGCTTGAGCTGAAACAGCACTCAAAGCGATTAATGATACAGCCAACAGCCCTGATTTTTTGAGCGTGATAGACATAATTTTCCCCACTACTTTCCATGTGTTACGTGGTTAATGGCCCCTTAATACGTTCAAAAGGCCCCGCTTTTCAAACGGTTCATACAGTCTAATGTAGCCGAAATTCAGTTGTATCGCTATCTGCTAAGCCCTGGCGTTGAGCATTATCGGGCCTAATCCCGTAAGGCGGGATAATGTTTCAAAAGGGGACAAACGCCCATCCAAATCAATATAATGGCCAACGCGCCCACGCCATTGGCAGCGGCATCCGCCAAAGATCCTGTGCGTCCAGTCGCGACTGTATGCTGAAGCACTTCAATAATCGCGCCAAATCCCACAGATATGCAGAATATTATAAGAAGCGACCGTTTAGGCCACGCAAAAACCAGACCTGCCGTTAAAACAGCATAGGCGCCGGCATGGATTAGCTTATCCATATTGCTTCCGCTGGGCGGCGCCATAGTTTTGATCATAGACCCACCCGAAATTAAAAGAAAACTTATGGCAAAAACGGCCCACCCCATGACGACCAACCAAATAAAAAACGGTCTGGGGAAAGCGGAAATGTACCAGAGTTTTGTAGAATCAGGTTTCATGGATTGCATTCTTTTTCGCGCGGTTTATAGCAGGACATCCTAAATAACCACTAATCAGGGCACAATAATGACAGTTTTAGATCCAAAAGATGTCGCTGCAGAACTGGACGGATGGACTGGCGGCGATGACTTTATCACCAAAGTATTTAAGTTTGAGGATTTTGCCGAGGCTTTTGGTTTTATGACCCGAATCGCTATTATCGCGGACCGCATGGACCATCATCCCGAATGGTTTAATGTCTATAATCGCGTGGACGTGACCCTAACAACACATGATGCGGGGGGCGTCACAGAAAAAGACTTGACCCTCGCTAAAGCCATGGAAAAGGCCGCCGCATAGGATTTACATTACGCCGTCAGTATTCTCGCCGACTGTTCCGATAATTCGATCAGCGACAAATTGATTACTGGCTCTCTCCTGCCCAAACGTACTGGCGGGACCATGACCAGGAATAAAGCGCATATCATTGCCCAGCGGCCAAAGCTTTTCCGTGATCGAATTAATCAGTGTTTGATAGTCGCCTCTTGGAAAATCCGTACGGCCAATACTTCCGCGAAACAGAACATCACCGACAAAGGCGATTTTCAGGTCCTGATTGTATATGACCACATGTCCAGGCGTGTGGCCCGGCGTATGGATAACATTAAATTCGGTTTTTCCTAACGTCAGCACGTCGCCGTCTTCCAAATAACGATCCGGTATGACATCCTTGCCAAGGCCGGGCATGCCGTATTTCGCATATTGTGTCTCGATTTGTTCAAGCCAGAATAGATCTTCTTTGTGAGGACCGATGACCGGGGCGCCCAGATCCGCTCTTAAATCCTCTGCCCCACCCGCATGATCCAGATGACCATGTGTAAGCCACATTTCCTTAATAGTCACACCCGTTTCTTCGGCCACTTGTTTAAGCTTTTCCCAGTCCCCGCCAGGGTCGACAAAAACGCCTTCCATGGTTTCACTGTCCCACAGCATCGAACAATTTTGCTGCAACGGGGTTACGGGAATGACACGTAGTTGAATGGTAGATGAATTCTCGGACATGGGCCTTCTCTTATGTTCAGATAACATTCACACAGATTGTCATAATTGCAAGCTAACTTGTCGATTTGATGAGTTGTCTCTCTCTTACTGACCCTGTCGCTTTTCCGTGGCAGGGTTTTTTTCTTTAATCCGTAAAAATTTCATCAAAACGTCACAGCTTTAATATGTTAATGTCATTTTAACGATCTAGACGGGACATGTCTTTTCCAAAAGACACACCCCCTTTAATTCGGCCTGTCTCCAGCAGGCCGTTTTTTTATCACTTGTTTAATGCCTGTTTCAGGTAGTCGATAAGGTTTTCTCGGGCGACGGTTTCCTGAGCCGGGCGAGCAGATTTCCATTCTTCATTGGATTTAATAGCTTTGGCCATTTCAGCACCCAAGGCCAGATCTTTAACAGTAACTTCATTTCGGGAAAGTTCATCCTCGCCCATAATGACAGCCAATTGCACGCCCCGTCGGTCCGCATATTTCATCTGTTTTGTGATATTGCCCGTACCAACATAAACCTCGGCCCTGAGGCCTGCAGTCCGCATTTCATCAGCCATTTTGAAATATTCACCCAGAAGCGCACGGTCAAAAACTGTTACAAAGACAGGTGGATTTGACGTGTTCTCCAGCGCGTCTAGGCGCTCTAACGCACTCAATAGCCGGGAAACACCAAAACTAAAACCAGTTGCCGGAACCAGCTGACCGCGGAAGCGCGAAACCAGATCGTCATAACGACCGCCGCCGCCGATAGACCCAATCCGAACGGGGCGACCCTTTCTGTCTTTGATGTCAGTGAGCAATTCAACCTCAAAAACGGGGCCCGTATAATAACCAAGTCCACGCACAATAGAGGTATCAAATGCAGCCCGATCATCGCCAATACCTACGGCGCTTAAAATATGATCGATATCCACTAATTCCTGACAACCCGACATCCCACGCTCTGAATTGCCTACCAGTTTTTCCAGATTAGCAATCGTATCTACACGACCACCAGCGCTGGCAATTGTGAAGCCGAGAACGGCCTTAATGGCGTCTTTGCCGAGATTTGCGCCTTCTGTGTAGTCGCCGCTATCATCCTCACGGCCCTCGCCCAGTAAGGCTTCAACACCTGCCTCTCCGAGGCGATCTAACTTGTCTATGGCCCGGAGAACCTTTAGACGCTGAATGGCTCCCTCATTCGTATTCGGTACCCCCGTATTTTCTAGAATACCGTCCAACAACTTGCGGTTATTGACGCGAACTTGATATTGCCCATCCTTCAGCCCTACAGCGCGCATAACATCCGCTGCCAACATGACCATCTCCGCATCCGCTGCTGCGCCAGGGGCGCCTACACTATCCGCGTCACACTGGACAAACTCGCGAAAGCGGCCCGGTCCCGGCTTTTCATTGCGAAAAACACTCCCAGCTTGGTAACGACGATAGGGCTTTGCCAGAGCGTCAAAATTCTCAGCCACAAAACGTGCCAATGGGGCTGTGAGATCATAGCGAAGAGACATCCATTGTTCGTCATCATCACGCAAGGCAAATACGCCCGTATTGGGTCTATCTTCATCAGGAAGAAACTTCCCAAGTGCGTCAGCATACTCAAAAGCTGGTGTCTGCAGAGGTTCAAAACCATTTTGATCATAAACGGCAAAAGCCGCCGCAATGAGTCTATTTTCCGCCCGAATGATATCGGCAGATTTATCTTCAAATCCACGGGGACGCCGGGCTTTAGGACGGTTGGGCTTTTGCTTTTTCTTGCTCATGTCTGGCCTTTATTCTGAAACGGGGGTTTAGGCGTATCAGCCATCATTCGCAAGTCAGAGATTGAGCTTTTAGGACAACCATTTTTTAACCACAAATCCAAACGGCAAATAAACCTTCCTTTGTTAGGTTTGGGGTCAATTAGGGTTATGTCCGGGTGGTTCCGGGCGTTTTGGGTAAATTGGGTGAGTGAAAACAAAAATATAGATCACCGTAAGGCTGTCCTCAATTACATGGACTATCTGGCCGGGGCCCATGCCCGGTTCTCAGAAGCCCTTGATAGTTTGACGGCAGGTGACCTGAGCGAAGACCTACGCGAAGTTACTCGCGTCGCTGCTCATAAAATCGCCGGCAATGCACTCATGTATGGCTACGGGGTTTTGGGTGAATTAGCCCGCGATGCCGAAAAATACCTGACGAGTAACACCTCAGACAACCATGTCCACGGACAGGCTGTCCTCTTAAAACTTATCAATTCTATCGACGATATTCGTTCACAGGCCACCACGCCTGATGAACCCGAGTTTGAGTCTGATACTTTCCAACGTGACCCTACCCATGACCGTTGGAAAGACAGCTCAATAAAAACCGAGGGCTATGGGCTGACCAGCCATAGACCCTCGGTTTTACTTGTTCATTCTGACAGCTGGATTCGGGAGCTTATGACCAATATGCTGGAACCAGATGTCGAGGTGACAGGTTGCGATTTTGCCCATGAGGCTATGGCCAGCGCCGTCAATCAGGCCCCAGATCTAATACTGATGCAACAAGATTTGTCCGATATGTCCGGCATCGACATGACCCGGTTTATTCGAAATGTTGAAGGTCTGGCCCATACGCCGATCGTCATGATCATGAGTTCTGATGAACCTGAAGATATTGTATCGGCGGTTCAAGCCGGCGTGACAGACTGTTTCGAAAATGCCCTGGAAGTGCTACCTATTATCAGCCACGTCAAAGACTTGCTCAAAAAAGCGCAATACCAGGTCTTTATTGTTGATGACGATGCCGCCGTAAGAGACTTGCTGGAGCAGCGCTTTGAGAATTACGGCATGCGCGTAGACACGGCGAAAGACGGTATTGAAGCCATTGAATATTTGCGTTCCAACAAACCGGATCTGATTATACTGGACCGGATGATGCCGCGTCTGGAAGGTGGTGCCGTACTCTATCAAATTCAGCAGGAAGTTAACCTAAAATCCATTCCTGTCATGTTAGTAACAGCCATGACGAGCCGAGACGACGTCATAACCTGGTTGAAACGCGGTGCGACAGACTACATCACAAAACCTTTTAATCCGGATGAAGTCGTCTTGCGCGCCCTGAGGCATTTGAGGATCGACAAAGATGCTGCATAAAATAAGAACCTTCGGACAATCCCTTTTATTAGGCACCGCATTCGCCATGCTTTTGCCGCTTTGGGCGTTTGCGCAAACACCCGCAGATATTGCCCAAAAGGCCATGGAATATGCCGGACAGGATGATTTTGATGCCGCCCTCGCCTTGATCGCGGCACAAGACAATGAAATTCAAAACAGTTATGATGTGCTGACCACCAAAGCTCGGATTCTGGCTTGGGACGGACAACACAAACAATCAGCCGCGCTTTATGACAGCCTGTTGGAAACTTATCCGGGCAATGCGGACATCCTCAACGGTTATGGCTATCTGGAATATTACCGGGAAAACCTGAATTCGGCCGAAAGTTACTTCCGCGAAGTCTTGGCCATTAGCCCTAAATATGAAGATGCCCAACGCGGCTTGGAGCGGGTATTGGCGGCCAAAGAAGCGCAGCGAAATTCCGGTGACAGATGGCGGATTGACGTCAATGGTGGCTTTAACAGTTTCGATAACGGAGCCGCTGACTGGAACCATCAAAGTTTGCGAATTGAACATGTTCCAGGGTCCGTTGGAATTTACGGGGGCGCGACGCGATACGAGCGATTTGGCCTCAATGATATACAATTCCTGGGTGGCATGCGCTCTAACACGGATAGCGCATTTGACTGGAACATTGGTGCCGGATTTACACCCGATGCAGATTTCCGGGCTGAGCTGACGGGTCTGGCACGACTGGGTTATAAATTTGATTTAAATGACAGTACGGTACTGCACAGCTCGATTGGATATCAGATTGATGATTTTGAGCTGACGGGCACGATTCATCAAATCTCGCCACAGATCATGGCATATCTCGATAACGGTATGATTTTCACCGGCCGTCTGGTTCATGTCATGCAGTCCGGTGTCGACAATCAAACTGGTTTCATGGTTTCGGGATATACACCTTTGGGCGACAGATTTGGCGCACGGGCGGGCTATGCGAATGCCCCGGAAACCATTGGTGGGATTGTCATTGATACGGAAAGCATTTTTGGCGGCCTAACTTACCAACTCACAGACGGTTTGGAAGTTCACGGCACTTATACCAGAGATGACAGAGAGAACATATTTGTAAGTGACGGGGTTAATGTTGGACTTACTCAAAAATATTGAGAATGTCCTGCTATTCACCCTTTGGTGTATATCAGCCAGTCTTATCGTTTTATCCCTTGCCGTCGCGATCTGGCTGAGCGTTCGCCGAATCCTGCGAAATTTCTGGGATAACCGGACAGCCCGGTATCAATCACAGTTTGAAGCCATTTTGCAAGAGCTCCTCATCACCGAAGATATTCCTGACGGGTTTGAATTGCCATCGGAAATCCGCTCCGACCGAACCGCAGTCACAGGTGCGCTCCTAAAGTTCTTCAAACTGGTCAAAGGTGATGATGCCACGCGTCTGAAAATCATTATCGAGGAACTCAATCTTGAACCCATCATTCAAGACGCGATCACTTGGGGTAACAGAGGAAAGCGCATGCGGGCATTTCATGTCCTGTCTTTCCTGGATAGCAGTTCTTCATTGAAAACGATTTCTAACTATTTGTATTCAAGCGACAAATATATTCGGCTCAGTGTCGCCCGGTGTCTGGCGCGCCGCCGGGTCATGAGCCTGATTTCAGAAGTGGCTGAAGCTATCGCCTTTGCATTCCCGTATGACGAAAGAATTCTGGCAGACGTCCTGCGCCGTTTCGGTCGTAAAGCCGTTCCGCGTATCGAAACACTGGCCGATAATACGAAAAATCCAACTATTAAAGCCGGGGTATTAGAAACATTAGTGTTGCTTCGCCCCGAGCGCACCGCTCTGGACTTAAATACTTTTATGGAAAACGCAGACGAACGGGTGCGGGCGGCGGCTGTCGATTTGTCGACGTTAACGCATGGCCTGAATCATCGCGACTTGCTGTTGGACGGCCTGGCCGATGGAAATAGAACTGTCACGATTCGATCCTTAAAAGTTGCCGCCAAGGAAAATCGCAAGGAAACATTTGGGGATCTTTACCGATTGATGAATGACCCTTTTATGTGGGTTCGCTACTGGGCCATGCAGGCCGCCTTGAAAACGGGTCAATCTGGCGAAACGCTTATGAGGGCTTTGGCACGCCAGGGGACAGATGTAGGCGAGCTCGCCTTCGATGTCTTAAAGGAGCGCTGATATGTTGCTCAATGCCGTCATCCTGCCAGACTGGGCCGAAACCTTTATAATCGTATTGTCTATGATGATCATTCTGGTGGGTCTCATTCAAAATATCGTCTATGCGTGGAGCATCCCGCATGCTTGGCTTGAAATTAATGAACGGTCACAAAAAGACGACACACATGCAGAGTGGGAATTGCTGCGTTCCGAGACCAGCCTGCCAATCACCATTGTTGTACCAGCCTATAATGAGGAAGCCACAATTCGCGAAAGCGTTATGGCTTTGCTCAACTTGCATTATCCAGATTATCAAATCATAGTCGTTAATGATGGCTCCAAGGATAAGACAGCCGAAACCATGGTCTCGGCCTTCGAAATGCATGAAGTCAGTCGGGTCCGCGATGTTGGGGCAATCAAGCACAATCCGATTCGACAGATTTACGGCTCCGACAAATATTCTAACCTGTTATTTGTCGATAAGGAGAACGGAAAGAAAGCCGATGCCATTAACGCCGGCCTTACTTGTGTTCGGACCCCGTTATTTTGTGTGATCGATGCCGACTCCCTGCTCGACCCTAATGCTCTCCTCAAAGCCATAAGGCCATTTGTAGAAACTTCTAAAAATGTAATTGCAGTTGGGGGGACAATCGGAATCGTCAACGGATGTACCATCCGCAATGGTCATGTTGAGGAATATGACATCCCAAAAACATTCCTCGCCCGCATTCAAGTTGTTGAATACATCCGAGCCTTTTTGATGGCACGTCTGGCCGCAAGCCGCAAAGGGACGTTGACCTTGATATCAGGGGCTTTTGGTATTTTCCGTCGGGAAATCGCTGTGGCCGTTGGAGGATATGACACTTCTACGGTTGGAGAGGATTTAGAATTAGTTCTGAAAATGCATAATTACATGAACAAAAAAGGCGAAGACTATGAGGTCATGTATATTCCAGAACCGGTCTGCTGGACTGAAGTACCAGAGAGTTTAAAAATCCTGGGTCGTCAACGCGTGCGTTGGCAAAGAGGCGCACTAGAGTGCTTGTCGCGTCATAAATATATGTTGTTCAATAGACGCTTTGGCCGACTAGGAATGATCACAATGCCACTCTTTCTTCTCGTGGACATTATCGGCCCGATTGTCGAATTGCTCGGTCTTATCCTTATGCCCATATTCTGGCTGTTAGGTTGGCTTAGTCTAAAATTCTTCCTGGCCTATACGGCGCTCATTTTCAGCTTTGGTATCTTTATAAGCACTATGGCGATTTTCATCGAGCAAGATGAGATTGAGCGGTTTTCTAAACCTCGTCACCTGGTGACTCTCTTGTTAACGGCAACCGTTGAAAACTTCGGCTATCGCCAGCTTAGTTCCTTTTGGCGTATGAAAGGTGTCTGGCAGCACTTCACTAATAAGAAGGCCAGCTGGGGCGCGATGGAGCGAAGAGGTTTTAAAACCGCAGACTCTGCGTCGTCCTCTTCAACTCCTATAACGCCGGGCAGTTAAGTTGATTTTGCGCTGAGCTTCTGAGTGAAGCCCGGAAGACGATAACCTGATTTTGTGGTTATGATGCTCCGACGAATATCTGCACCAATTCCGTAAAGTGCCGGCACAAGAAACAGCGTCACAAACAGCGCAAACAGCACGCCGAAAGCAAGGCTAATACCGATAGGGATAAGCCATTGCGCTTGCAGAGAGCGCTCTAACAAGAGCGGCAGCAAACCGACAAAGGTCGTCAAGGACGTAAGCAATATCGGACGGAAGCGGCGCGTGCAGGCTTCTACCATGGCTTCGGCACCGTCCATACCTTTGTCTCTTAAACGATGAACGTAGTCAATGAGTACAAGATTATCGTTCACTGCCACACCGGCCGCTGCAAACATACCGAGCAATGATAAGAGTGACATTGACGCCCCCATAACGAGGTGACCAAAGATCATCCCGCAATAACAAAATGGAATGGCGGCAAGCAGAATGAGGAACGGTTCGAAATAGGATTTAAACGAGACCGCTATCAAGAAATAAGCAAAGCCCAGTGCGATTGCCAGAAGCGTGAAAAGCTCGGCTCGAAACTCTTCTTCACCCTGGGCACGACCGATATTACCACGCGTCACCTCAGGATGAGCCTGTTCAAATTTCTGGAAGAAATTGTCATTGAGATCTTCGCGAATTTCATCAATGCGATCGGACACAACCTCTGCACTTACGATAACTGCGCGTTGTCGTTCCCGGCGCAATATCTGACTAACACCTTTCTCAAACCGCAAGTCAGCGACCGTCTCCATTGGTAACTCGCGACCATCGGCAGTGCGAATTCGAATGGAGTTTAGAAAATCCAGTGACTCCCTGTCTGTGCGGGGGTAACGCACGTAAACTCGGACGTCTTCGCCGTCCCGCGGAAGCCGCTGAACCTCTTCGCCGAAGAAGCCCTGACGAATTTGGCGGGCCACATCTGCATGCGTAATACCCAGAGCCTCTGCACCCGGCTTCAAATCAAACTGAACTTCCTCGGCAGCGCTCTCCATATCATTAACGACATTGTAAACGCCGTCATAGCTACGCAGCTTGTCCATCAGATCATCAGCTGCCGCATTCAAATCATCAAAGGACTTAGCATTGAGAACATATTGAATAGGCGGTCCATCATTGCCGTCACGATAATCGACGGATATGGTTTCTGCATCTGGCACATCGCCAATAAGTTCACGCAAGCGTTCGGCTGTTTCCTTGGCTTCAAGAGACCGGCTCTCCGGTGGGACGAGTTTCACCAAAGCCAAAATATTATTGTCCCTCGAACGGGTGTACCAATTCTCAATAAGCTCACCGCCTTGTGCCTCTACCTCTTCTTCCAACTCTTTTTCGGCTACCTGAATTTGTTTCAAAACCTCGAGAGAGCGAGAATAAGGCGTGCCTTCGGGCAATTCGACTGTAATCTCAATTTGATCGGACTCAGGTTCCGGGAAAAAGGTCGACTTCACGAAACCATTGCTGAGCAATCCAATACATAACATCATTATAGCTATGAATATTGACGCCGTAATATAACGCCCCTTCAATGCGGTCGTAATCAAAGGTCGGTAAACATTATTGGCGACGCCCACCAGACTATCCGAGATCCTACGCTGGAACCGCATAATTCTACTTTTCGGGTCCACAGGTTTTAAATGCCGCAAATGGGCCGGCAGGATAAGCAGACATTCGACCAATGAAAATGTCAGCGCCAAAATAACGACAAGCGAAATTGCGCGTGTGAACTCGCTGGTCCCCCCAGACAGGAACATCCACGGCGCAAAGAATATCATGGTTGTCAAAACCGCAAATATTACGGGTTTTAACACCATATTGGCGCCGTTAACTGCAGCGTCTAATCCCGTATCACCTTCTTCCGTTCTAAAGTGGATAGCTTCTCCGACGATAATGGCATCATCCACAATCACCCCAATCACCAGAAGAAATGCAAACGAAGAGATAAAATTGATTGAGACGTCAAAAAACGGCAACAAAGCCAATCCACCGGCAAAAGCCGCGGCAATGCCAATGGATACCCAAAGCGCAATTATAGGCCGAAGGAATAACAGCAAAGTCACACAGACCAGGAACAATCCCATAAAGAAGTTATTCAATATGGAACTCATCCGGCCGTTAAAAATTTCAGCTGCATCATCCCACAGCGTGATATTGATACCCTTAGGTAAGCTATCCAGATTCTCTTCAACATAGCGGTTCACATTCTCGGACATTTTGACCACGTCCATTTGCGGGCCGCTCATAATCTGAACAAGAACCGTACGTTCGCCGTTGACCGTCGCCAGTAGGTTGACCTGCTCAAAGCCGTCTATCACCGTGGCTACGTCCCCAACTCTGATAACGGCCCCAGACGGGTCTTGCCGGATGATGATATTTTCAAAATCCTCCTGGCTGTCAGCCTGTTTGCTCATACGGAGTTGCATATTCCCGGTATCGGTTCTTACCATACCTGAGGAGGAATTGACGGAAGTCTGCCGCACGGCACTGGCAACATCCGAAAATGTCAGCCCATATTGTCTGAGCGCATTCTCAGAGATTTCAATTGAAACTTCCTCATTTCGAACCCCAAAAAGTTCGACCGCTGGTATATATCCCAGAAGAGCGATTTCCCGACGCGTTTTCTCTGCAAAGCGCTTCAGTTCCCGTTCCGAGACGGAATCGTCCCCGGTCACGGCCAAACGCATCATCTCATTGCGATTTCGAAACACACGTATCTGAGGCCGTTCTGCTGCTGGTGGCATAGTATTAATGGCGTCAACCTGACGCTTGATATCCTGCATAAAACGAGCATCATCCACGCCCTTTTTGGCAATAACAGTGACCCCACCACCCCCTTCTCCTGCGAAGGCCCACATGCGTTGAACACCTTGAATTTCGGAAAATGCTTCTTCCATACGTACAACGATTTGTTCCTCAACATCCTGAGGAGACGCGCCGGGCCAGGCTACAGAAACATTCGCGCCGGGAAATTCCACATAAGGATCCATTTCCCGTTCAATTTGAATGTAGGAGATAAGCCCGCCTATCAGCAAAATTTTCATGAGAAGATTGGCCGCGACTGGATTAGACGCCCACCATTTTACAATTGCTTTCATAATGACCTCCTACCCGCCGTTCTCTGTGTTGAGCTCGACTGATTTTTCTACCACCTCGATTCTCATCCCCTCTGCTGCCCCTCGTATAGGAGATACAATCACGGTTTCCCCGGCACTGAGGCCGTTAGTTATGACAGCCTGTTGTCGATCCGAAGCTCTCACGTCCACGGTCCTAATTTCCAGTGTGCCATCTAAAGTGGCCACGAAGACACGATCATCACCTCTCAGACCACCGCGCGGTATAGTAACCGCAGCCACCACATCCTCACCCACAACATTGGCATCCACGAAAGTTCCTGGCACAAGTGGGGGCTGGCCAGTGGCAAAAGGGTCTCGAACTTCGGCATAGGCAAAGAGCACTCTTGTCTGTGAATCAAACCGGCTGTCAGTCCGGACGATTTCCGCGTCCCAGGTGGCAATTTTCCCGGCCACATCCGCACTGAGAGTGACAGGAATGCCCTGCCCGACATTGGCTGAATACCCAACCGTCAATCCAGCCCGCCCCAGATCCTGATTGGTCAGAGGCAGACGTACGTCCATTATATCGGCACTGTAGATTTCACCGAGTGACTGGGCGGTCCTGACATAAGCTCCAGCATTGACATCGCGTCGAATAACACGCCCTGAAAACGGCGCGTAAATTGCGGTGCGGGCGAGTTGCAACTCAGCCTCTGCCAGTTGCGCGCGGGCCGCATCCAACCTGGCGGAGGCTTCGGCCATTTGCGGTTCTCTGAGTGTCAAAGCCGACGGAGCTGAACCGTCACCGAGTTCGTCCCAATCACGACGCGCTATCTCGCTCTCAGATCTTTCCCGCAACAATGTTGTTTCGGCTTGGGCGATATTGGCTTTGGCTTGAACAACACGCAACTCGTATTCAGCCGGTTCGACGCGGGCCAGAAGCTCACCCTTCTTGAAGGCCCCGCCTTCGATAAACTTGGGAGACATATAGGTTAAAACCCCGCTTACCTGGGGGACCAGGCTGATTTGTGTGCGGGGCTGAACCTCTCCTTGCGTTGTCACAGACAGTGTCACTGTTTCCGTGGCCGCAGACGCGGTCAACACAGGCATCGCTTTGGCCTCTTCTTCCTTTTCTTCAGGTTCAGGCTTAAATCCAGACATATAGCTATTGGCAAAACCAGCTGCCGCGATAATCAGCACCGGCAAGATAAAGGTTAGAAACCGCCGGAGCAAAAGGCGTTTTTCACTGACTCTCACCAACCCAACGCTGCGTGGGTCCTCGGGGCCTTGTGGTGTCGTTCGGTTTGTCATGCGTCTCTCCCTTTTAGACGGGTATTAAAGACGCTTTAGGCTAAATTTTATTGTTTTTCAATAAATATTTATCGATTATAATTGTTTTGTATATGTTAATCGATATATTTCAATATGATACCGCTAGTTTTATCGACATAAAAAAACTCCGCCGGATATGGGCGGAGCTTCATACAGCTATATATTTTTATCAAGATTCTAGATTGGAGACCCTAGTCTAGGGCGTGCTTGAACCTCACTTTAACATTCGCCTGCGGTTGATTCTGAGACATAATTCGCACCGGGGTTGGTATATACCGAACCACAACAGGCATTCTTCGTCCTAATGCAGCAGGCGAGTCGGTTGCCATTTGCGGCGCAAATATCTGTGCTCTTGTCGGAGTCGGCGCCGGTGTTGACGTCTGTGCGACAATTGGTTTTGTTGTCGGCACCATGACGGTCGGTACAGCAGTCGACGTGACAGGCGCTGTTTGCATCACAATCTGTCGGCCTAAGGCGCTCGGCGAATCCGTTCTCGACACAGAGGCAAATACTTTCTGACGATCGGCTACGCTCATTTCCGAAGAACGATAGGTTGGAACGGTCATGGTCTGCGGCGCCGACCGTGTTCGTAATCCTCTGCGAAGATCGCTTGGCGCGTCCGACTCCATCTGAGACGCAAATACAGACGGCTTATCGGCTGGGACAATCCGGTGAACCGGTAGGCTTTCAGGATCAGCGACACGAAGCGGCACTCCCCGTCCGAGTTGCGCCGGCGAGTCCGTTTTTGTTAAAGGCGCATAGTCTGGCGTAGTGATCTGAGCAATGCCTGATGGTAACACTTGTTGAATATGTGGGATAGTATCTGTCATTCCCATGGAGGCCAATAAAAGGGCAGCCGCGCGTTCTGCATCCCGGCGGCTTTGTAAAAACTCCACCTGAGAATTTAAATAGTCCTGTTCGGCCTCAACCACATCAAAAATGGTCCGAGTTCCAAGTTCAAACTCGATCTTGATATTGCGATAGGTCTTTTCCGCATTTTCCATGCGACGACCAATAGAATCGCGCACTGTTTGAGCGCCTTGGTATTGAGCCCAGGCCTGTTCGACCGCAGATTTAATGGACCGCTCAACCAGAGCTGTCTCAAATTGTCGAGAGGCCAATTGGTGCTTGGCAGCGTTGACACGAGATTTATTCGCCCCGCCGCTGAGCAGCGGCATTCGAAAGTTCAGGCCGACCGTAACGCCGTCGACATCAAAGTCACTATCAAGATTACCAATACGGTCATCTGTGATGAATGAGTTTCCCACCAATGCCAGTGACGGTTTATAAGCGGATTTTGCAACATCTATCGCCGCCTCAGCAGAGTCTTCCCTGGAGAGAGCTTCATAGAGTTGCGGGTTATTATTACGGGCCATATTCTGGGCAGAGTCTAAGCTTTGCGGCACGGATAGGCTTTGTCCCCAATTCATATGACCGGCAGGCTGACCCGTAACCTGTTTGAATACGGTTTTGGAAACATCCAGATTGGTCTGCGCCCGGGTAATATCGCCTTCGATGGCAGAAGCACGGGAATTGATACGCCAGATATCTGTTTCGGTTCCCACGCCGATTTCCTCGCGCGTGTTCACCAGGTTTTGCATTTCAGAGAGAATTACTTGATGTTTCTCCTGTAAGCGTAAAACTTCTTCGTCAAACACCACGTCAATATAAGCCGTGGTCGTCTCCAGAAAGACCTTTTGTTGAACACTGCGCAAGTTCTGACGTGCGCCTTCAATGTCGGCTTCGGACTGGCGTTTTAACGCGCTAACGCGACCACCCTGATAAAGTGGTTTCTGAATCGACAGACCAATCTCGCCGCCAATGTCTTCGTCTTGTGTCGTTTGACCGGAGAAAATAGACGAACGCGAGCGGCGACTGGCACCGTAAAATCCTTCGATATCCGCGGTTAGACCACTCTGCGAGGCTGCTATGTTATAGCTCTCATCTACGGCTGCAAGACGAGCCCGTGACGCCATAATCTCGGGATTGGACTCATAGGCCGCTTGCAGGGCTTCTTTCAGCGTTATAGCTTCCGCATCAACGGTCACTAAAAGCGACGTGCTGAGCAATATTGCAAGAAACCTTTTCACTATTCCGACCGTCCCACACGTGTCATAGCATCTTTGACAGGCTTCATCAGATAGCTGGCAATAGAACGTTTTTGGGTCTGCAAATAGACTTCTGATGGCATGCCGGCATGAATAGTCAGGCCCTCAATACGTTTAAACTCACCCTCAGGAACATCCACTTTGATCTCGAAAAAGGATTCACCGGTATATTTGTCGACGATATGGTCGGCTGACTTATAGCTGACAGCCCCTTCTAGCATGGGGGTTGTTGTCTGATTGAAGGCCGAGAAACGTACCATGGCTTCCTGACCCGGGAAGATCTGATCAATATCGGTTGGGCGGACACGAGCATTGACACTGAACATATTGCTGTCCGGCACAATTTTTAACAAGCTTTCGCCCGGCTTCACCACCCCGTTGACAGTTGTCAACTGCAGGTCATGCACAAGCCCTGACACGGGTGAGCGCACAACCGCATTTGTCAATTGATAATCTACCTGTTCAAGCTTTTGTGTCGTATCAGAGAGTAAAGACTCGGCTTTACGCAGCTCTTCATGGATCCGTTCCTCGCGTTCCTGCAATGTCTGTTCAAAGCCGGAATAGGTTTCACGGATAAGATTTTCGACGCGTGTCAGTTCTGTATTCAGGCTGGCAATCTGTCCGTTAATTGTAATACGTTCGCGCTCTTTAGCGTCAAATTGCACTTGTGCCACGACACCCAAATCCAATCCACGTTTCAATCGACCCAGCTCATCTTCAAGAATACGTAACTGGCCTTGTTGAGCATTTCTCTGCTCAACCAGACTATTGCGCTGACTATCATATTGCAGTCGTCTCTGATTGAGTTGCGCCTGGGATGCGGAAAGACCGCCTCTGCGCGCCTCAAAGATGTTCTTCTGGTTAGATATTATATTACGAATATCCGGATCTGTGGAATTCGCTGTAAATTCATGGGGGAAGGCAATTCGGCTTTGATTATTCTTTTCAGCTGACAAACGTGCAATTTGCCCCATCAGGTCCAACTTTTGTCGTTTGAGCTGTGCCTGACTTGCAGTCAGAACGGTTGTATCCAAGGTAACCAGCGCGTCACCAATGTTAACAGGGTCACCGTCTTTGACGTGGACAAATTGAATGGAACCACCTTCAAGATGTTGAATGGTCTTGGTTTCGCCCTCAATGGTAACAACACCCGTTGCGATGATACCATTTTGAATTTTGAATAGAACAGACCAGCTAACAACACCGATGGCCATAACGCCCATTAAGAGCATGCCTCCTCGGATATAGCGTTTGGTATGGGTCAGTTTTTGCGCAAATTCAGGATAATAACTCATCTTAGCGCCCTCCCTGTGTGCCAACCGGCTGTAACGGTACCTGTCTGACAGGGGCAGACTGAGCAGTTGGGGCACTGGCTGCCGCTCGGCTTTGGGCGGCCTGATTTCGGGCGCTTAGGAATTTGTAGACGCCCTGACGCAAACCAAAGGCAATTTGTTTGCCCTCTTCCAGCACCAGAAGATAATCAATCGCATTAAGCACGCCGGCTCTGTGGGCGACGACGACGACGGTCGCACCGCGGGATTTCAATCTCAGAATAGCGTTTTTGAGAATTTCTTCGCCTTTATTATCAAGGTTTGAGTTTGGCTCATCCAGAACGACAAATGCGGGACGACCAAAGACAGCTCTAGCCAGTCCAATCAGCTGTGTCTGACCCCCTGAGAGATTTTCACCACTATCAGAAATTGGCATGTCATAGCCGCCCGGCAGTCGCAGGATCATCTCATGGATGCCAGCTTCCTGAGCCGCAGCGATAATATCTTTTTCTGTGGCATTTGGATTAAAACGAGCAATGTTCTGACCAATCGTCCCGGAGAACAGTGTAACCTTTTGTGGCAGATACCCTACATAATGACCCAGCAGGTCTTTGTTCCATTGATCCAGCGTAGCTCCGTCAAGACGAACTTCCCCGCTGCGAGCGGGCCAAAGACCGACCAGAACCTTTGCTAAGGATGACTTACCACTGGCACTCGGCCCGATAACCGCCATGGAATGACCAGGATTTAAATTAAAGCTGATACCGTTCAGCACGACCTTCTTTATAGCTGGTGGTGTTGCCACTAGGCCTTCGACGGAAAGCTGCCCTTTGGGACGCGGCAGGTTTGTGCCCTCCTCTTCCTCTGCTGCAACCTCGTGGAATTGCGTCAGACGTTTATAAGCGGTTTGAGCGCCTTTGAACTGTTGCCATTGACCAATAACCATTTGAACGGGCGCAAGCGCACGTCCCAAAAGGATAGACGCCGCAATCATCGCACCAGGACTGATAATCTGGTAAAGAGCCAGAGCGGCACCCAAGCCCAAAATGGCAGATTGTATGGTCATTCGGAATGATTTCGAGAATGCCAGAGCGGCTCCGGTAATATCAGAAACCTTTAGAACTTCGCGCTGCTCACGTCCGGACAATTCGGTCCATTTCGCAATCATTTGCGGACGCATGCCCATAGACAATATCGTTTCATAGCTTTCATGGCCCTGATGGGTCAGAATTTCCTGCTCGGTTGTCAGCTTGGCAACATTCTTGGTGTTCTTGCGAACGGCTTTGTCGTTTAAAACAGAGACCACAATCAGAATGATAGCGCCGATGAGACCCAAAACACCCAAAAGCGGATGCAGCATAAAAATGATGGCCAGATAAATCGGCGTCCAAGGAATATCAAAAAAAGCACCAGGTGCTGATCCCGACAAAAATCTGCGAACAGTCGCCACATCTCTCATTGGGGACGGCATGCCTTTAGGGAAACTGTGTCCTCTTAAAAGCCAAAGGCGCAGCGTATCTGGTCCCAATGTCTGCTCAAACTTCAACCCGGTTCGGGCTAGAACGCGAGAACGGAACAATTCCATAAAACCCATAACGACGAACAAGCCGACCATGAGGACCGTGATAGCCACCAATGTTGACATACTCTGACTGGTCAGAATGCGGTCATAGACCTGTAACATGTAAATTGGACCCGTCAGCATCAAAACATTGATAAGCAGACTGAAGGCGGCCACGCCTCTCAGATCTTTCTTCACCAACCGGCGAGCCTTTTGAACAAGCCCCGCACGACGCTGACGACGGTCGTTTGAACGATTATCCGCCACCTGATTTCACCTAGTTTAGTTTTATTATTGAACAAGGCCTACACGAGTTTAGATAATGTTTCGTAAATCCCGTATTGAAACATTCTTAAAAATTTCAAGCGTTTTTTCGCCTCAAAGGGGAATTATATCGGCCTGCTTTCCCCCCTCGGCACGAAATTCATAGTTAACGTTCTATGTATTTCTTGGCACAGGCTTTGCTCCTCTCCTTGCAACTGATTTTTATACAGGCGAGGAGATTGAAGTGGCCGTATTTACAAAACTATTCGGGTCTGGAAACAGCACCTTTAGAGGCCAGGCTGGCGTCTATGATCAAGTGGACTATGACGGGACGCTTGAAGACTATAATTTCTCCCAGAATGCGAACGGTTCTGTAACCGTTTATCACCCAGAATTCGGAACTGATACTTTACATAGTATCGAAGGTTTTTGGTTTATTGGCTCGAGCACATGGGTTTCTTTGGACGATGCGCTTGCAAGCTCTGCAACCACAGAAACACCAACGACAACGGACCCTGGTACAAACTCAGCCTTTGTTGAAGGCACAAACGGTGATGATGATTTATTTGGTTCAAATATGAACAATGTTTTCTTCTCCGGTAACGGCGACGATTACATAAATGGTAATGGTGGTGAATATAATCAGGTCGATTTTGAAGGCAGTATTTACGACTACACATTCGTTCAAAACGCCAATGGTACGATTAGCATCAGTCATCCAGAGTTCGGTACGGATACGATAGAAGATATTGACGGCTTCTGGTTTGGTGGCGATGCCCAATGGTATTCATTAGCCGACGCGCTCTCCATTGCCGGTACAGACGGTGGAAACACTGGCGGCGGCACAGACGGTGGAAACACCGGCGGCGGCACAGACGGTGGAAACACTGGCGGTGGTACAGACGGTGGAAACACTGGCGGTGGTACAGACGGTGGAAACACTGGCGGTGGTA
>JAHDEZ010000034.1:20910-29297 GCA_020628425.1 Hellea sp.
CAGACGGTGGAAACACTGGTGGCGGTAACAACCAACCATTCCTCGAAGGTACAGCCGGCAACGACACACTGATCGGCAGCAACATCAATAATATATTCATCGGTTTGGAAGGTAACGACTTCATCGATGGTAACGGTGGAGCTTACAATCAGGTCGATTATGACGGCAATATTGCTGAATATGGCATCACGCAAAATGCTGATGGCAGCCTGACGGTCTCACATCCGACATTTGGAACTGATACTTTGGTCGACATTGACGGTTTCTGGTTTGGCGGCGACGGACAATGGTATTCAGTCGCTGACGCACTGGCAGCAGCTGGTACAGGCGGTGGAAACACGGGTGGTGGCAATACCGGCGGTGGTAACACAGGCGGCGGAAATGGCGGCGGTGTAACCGGCCCATCTGGCGGAACTTTCGTCAATGGTATCCTTACCGGTACAAACGGCGTTGACGCTCTGGTCGGCGGCGCAGAAGCTACAAGTTTCTATGTCGGTATGGGTATTGGTGACAGTGTTGTCGGTAACTCAAACAATGACCTGTTGATTGTCGATGGTGACCTTGTTGAGTGGACTTTCTTCAATAATGGGGATGGTACGGTAACGATGCAACACGCCACTTGGGGTGTGAACACCATCTCCGGTATCGAGAACATCATCTTCTCACGTTCACAACAGACACTCTCTGTCGCGGATGCTATCGCGCAAACGGCTGGCCTCCCGGCTTTCCGCGTCGATGCTGACGGTCAAATCAACGGAACGCCATTTGACGATGTCATGGTTGGCGGTGCTGGCGATCAAATGTTCTACGGCGGTGTCGGTAATGACTTTATGGACGGCGGTGCAGGTTTCGACCAGGCCACATTTGACGGCTTTATCGCAGATTACGACATCTTCCGTAACGATGACGGAACGGTCACGTTGGTCAGCGATATCTGGGGAACAGATACAGTTGCTAATATGGAAGGTCTGTTCTTCAATGGCGCTAATGAGTTCATCAACCTCAATGGTTTCTTTGGCTAGAACAAACATAAACAAAGCAACACACTTACTTGGCCGGGTTTATCCCGGCCTTTTTTATGAACGCCTTATAAACAGAGTTCGCCTGTTACGGGTATTTGGCTCGCTTCTTGCATGAAACAGGTCAACAACGCGAACTTGACCGAAAAGGACACGCAAAATGGCGGTTTTCATTAAAACCCGGGGCAATCAGAGCTATGCTGGCACAGGCGCTGAATATGATCAGGTCGATTATCCGGGCGCGATCACTGAATATGTCTTTACCAGAAACCCTGACGGTACCATCACTGTCACACATGAAACACTGGGAACCGACACGTTAACCAGTATAGAAGGCCTTTGGTTTCAGGGCGAAGAGACCTGGTATTCCATCGATGACGCGCTAGGATTAACAAATCCAGGCGGGAACACCGAACTTATTGGAACCAATGGCGACGACTCTTTTGTCGACCCTGACGGTGATACCACAATTGACGGCAATGGCGGTGCTTACAATCAGGTGGATTACAGTGGTGCACTGGCAGATTATACCTTTACATTAAACGAAGATGGCACGGTCACGGTTGAACACCCAACGCGCGGTACCGATACATTGACCGACATAGATGGTCTTTGGTTTCAAGGCGAAGGTGCATGGTACTCCATGAATGATGCGATTGCCGCTTCTGGCGGGGGCAACGTCCCCACAACTGGAGACGACACACTCACGGGCACTGACGGCAATGATGTCTTCATAGGCTCAAACGGCAATGATTCAATCGACGGCAATGGCGGCGCCTATAATCAGGTAGATTATGCGGGTTCTTTGGCCGACTACGACATTACGCAAAATGCGGACGGTACCGTTACCGTAGCGCATTCTGAATTCGGTACGGACACGTTGACTGATATTGATGGTCTCTGGTTCCAAGGCGAAGCGGCCTGGTATTCCATTGCAGATGCTATCGCCGGCTCAACCACTACCGAAGGCGGAACGTTTGACGGCGACATCTACACGGGAACGCAGGGCGCTGATGTATTGCTTGGCAGCGCCACAGCGACAACATTTTATTCCATGCGCGGCAATGATTCCATCACGGGTCGAAGTAACAACGATACGCTAAATGTGGACGGCGATGCTATTGAGTGGACATTTGGTGAAACCGCAGATGGTCTGGTGACCATGTCACATGCCATGTGGGGGGTTAAAACCATTGACGGTGTCGAAACCATTCTCTTTGGCCGCTCCGGCGAGTCCATGACTGTTGCCGAAGCTATTGCCGCAACAGAAGGTCTACCGGATTTTCGCGTTGACGCGGACGGCGTAACGAATGGGACACCAGATGATGATATCATGACCGGTACAGCCGAAACGGAGTATTTCTATGGCGGCGTCGGCGATGACAGCTATGATGGGCAAGGTGCCTATGACCAGCTCAATTATGATGGGTTGAGGTCAGAATATACGATTACACAAAACGAAGACGGTTCTTTTGAAATATCCCATGAAATCTGGGGCACGGACACAGCCGAGAATATCGAAGGTTTCTACTTCGCAGGAAATAATGAATGGGTAAGCGCTGATAATCTGATTTAAAACGGGAACACATAGTTGTGAGAGTGACCAAATGGGCATGTCATTTGCACTCTGACACCTATGTTCCGCATAATTCCATACTTGAAACCTCTCACGAGCCTGTTAGCGCTCCTGCTGGCAAGCTTTGCTTTCACCAAATGGGGCTATATATGGTATGCAACCGCTTTTGACGACCTCTGGCAGTCCCTCATTGGGCAAACGGAAGATGAGTTGATAAAGCTGGCTGAAAGCCGCGGAAAACTGCAGACATTCTTCACATACTTCATCAGTTTTGTACAAGCTGCAGGATTGATGATTATGCTCAAATTGACCCGAGTTCGTTCATTCATTGATTACCAGTTTGTCGCCGCGGTTATTTCTGTTTTAATCGTGTCATCGGCACTCGGAAATGCGGTACTTTTTACCGGTCAGTCCACCCAGTTATGGTATCTGGATATTTTACATTTTATTCTGGGATATGCCGGTATGGCGCTGACATTTTGGCTTATCTATCAGGTCGCGCCGATTTATTATCAACTTTATCGCGGCAAACAGATCGTCGCCCGCCGCCTGAAACTATTTAATGCCCGCTACGCAGAGAGCCAAGAAAATATGCCCTGGATAACCAAACAGCGCCATCGTTTACGAGGACTATAATCGTTCCAGCGCCCTAAAAGTCGAGTATATCGTCTCAATTCCCTTGTCCTTGAATTTACGTTAGAAGTTTTAAATCAATTATATACATTCGGTCGTCGTTATGATTGCTATCAATTTAAATAGTCACCCTGCATAGAAAAACACTCTATGTTCCACGATGTTCCACGGCTGTATGAGGCGAGTTTTTTGAGTATTTTGCGCAACTGTATTCGCGAGCACTTGGCTAAGTACATAAAATAAGGATGGTGGGCGATACTGGGATTGAACCAGTGACCCCTACAATGTCAATGTAGTGCTCTCCCGCTGAGCTAATCGCCCGTATTCAAACCATCCGTTAGCAGGAATGGGCGCGTATATCGCTGCGCCCCACGCGGATCAAGTGTGAATTTCGTAAATTTTACGCGGCGATCAGTTTGTCAACTTCGTCAACGAGCTGGCGCAGATGGACAGGCTTGGAGAGAACTGTACTCTCGGCTGCATTTGGGTCGTTCATTGCCACCGCGGCAAACCCTGTGATAAACATGATTTTAATGCCAGGCGCGATGACTTCAGCTTGTTTAGCCAGCTCGATCCCGTCAACTCCGGGCATCATAATATCCGTCAAAAGCAGGTCAAAGGCGCCATCCGCAAACTTCAAAGCCCGCAAGGCACGCTCGCCGTCAGAACAAGCAATGACGTGGTGCCCTGCCTTCTCTAGAGCCTTTTCGAAAAACCGACGCATGCTGTCATCGTCTTCAGCATATAAAATCGTTGCCATTTTACCCCGCCTTCTTTGTCCTATTCAGGTCCAGCGCTCTGGACACTTTAAGCTTTACTGGCCTATATTGAAACTATGAAATCCTGTTCTGAACATTTACTCAAGTTTCTGACCATTTTCAGTCACCTTACTGCAGAAGGCTTAAGTAAGTCTGAGCGTTCTCTGAACAAGAGGTTAATTTGGGCAGAAAATTCGTGCTAAGACGACGACGCAATAGAGAGGCAGAATGCCTGGCCGCCTATGAACCGGGTATAGAGCTGTTTAGGCCGGAAACTCCCGCTGGGCCACTTATTCTTGCTTCCCCGCATTCGGGGCGTATTTACCCAGAAGCCCTTCTGGAACGCTCCTCTTTGCCGCTACGCAAACTTAGACAAAATGAAGACTGTTACATAGATCAAATACTGGGTTTTGCCCGGCACATGGATATCCCGTTTATTTCTGCGTTGTTTCCCCGCTGTTTTGTGGATGTTAACCGCGATGCCTCTGAATTACCCCAAGACTGGCTTGATAGAGACGAGGCCATTGGAACAGCCCGGGCGGAAATCGGACTGGGCGTCATACCGACCATAATCGCCGAGAAAACGCCTATCTATAATCGACCTTTGAAAGCCAAAGATGCCATGCCGCGTCTGGATGCTCTGTATCACCCTTATCACCAGGCCTTGGCGGGGCTAATTAATGACGCACTACAGTCATTTGGTCAGGCACTCTTATTGGATTGCCATTCCATGCCCGGATTCACACAATTAGGGCAAAGACGCGCGGATATCGTGCTTGGCGACCGCCATGGTATCTCTTGTCGACCTGAAACTATTTCCCGCCTTGAGGTTTTACTCAAAGCGCGTGGCTATAGTGTAACCCGTAACCATCCTTATGCGGGCGGATATGTGACCTCGCACTATGGGCGACCAGAAAACAATGTAGAAGTCATCCAGATCGAGATTAACAAGGATCTCTACCTCAACCCGGTCAGCTTTGCCCGCAAACCCGGCTATGCGCGCCTGACCAATGACCTGCGGGAAATTTGCTGGGAGTTATTGCCGCGAACCGCAGAGATCCCGCTCGCCGCGGAATAATACTATATGAAACCACCTAAGAAACAGGCCGTAATGATTACGGCCTGAGTTTAGGGGAGGAAACCTGACGCTTATCAGGTGATTCATATGTGGGAACGATTTTACGACTTTCAAGCCCCCGCTATTCAACAGCAAAATTCTAACCTCCCTATTATTCAAGTATCAGGCGAAGCTTGTCCCGAAATAATACGTACCATGGTTAATTTCTCGCCCAATATGGGGCATGCGGGCCGCAATACGCCTGAAAACAGGCCGAAACCCGCCTTTTTCCTTCTTTTTTAAGGGGATCAACCCTCGCCTGTCTTGGCACGTCAATTGCTCAATCAATTGGAGAAAAACAAATCGGGACAATGAAAGGAAAACCGATGACTGGTGAAATTGACTATCACGTTGGCAAGAGGCTGCGACGTCGTCGACGGCTTCTTGGGCTGACACAACAATCGCTCGGTGAAATGGTGGGGATTCGCTTTCAACAAATCCAAAAATATGAATGTGGTGCAAACCGCATAAGCGCTGCCCGCTTATTCGAATTATCCGAAGCCCTGTCTGTCCCAATTCAGTATTTTTATGAAGGTCTCTCTGAACAGGCCGAATCTATCCAGGACGCACCTGAGTTTATCGCGCCGGATGTCCTGTCCAAGAAAGAAACCATGGACCTGGTTCGCGCCTATTATTCAATGGATGAGGGTCCGCGGAAACATCTTCTGGATCTGGCTAAATCGCTGCAAAGCGATGCAGAGAAAGCCAGCGCCAGCCTGCGTCTCGTAATGCCGTAATCCAAAGTCTCATTATTGCATCAATTCTGATGACTTTCGCAAGGGCCGCTGTTAAGTGGCCCTTATGCGTGAATATTCTAATGATATCCTCGAACGATTGACGACAATGCGGGCGCTTCAAGCTCGCGCCCGGGACATCACCCTTCCCTTATTTCGGGCCCCTATCGAAGCCGTCAACAAGGCCGAAACCGGCTACGACCCCGTTACACAGGCCGATGTGGACGCAGAGGCCGCCCTGCGCGCCATCATTCAAGAGGCCTTTCCTGATGATGCTATAGTCGGCGAAGAATTTGATGACCTCCCTGGAACCTCTGACTGGGCATGGACACTTGACCCCATAGACGGCACGCGCGCTTTTGTTGCTGGCGTTCCGGTCTGGAGCACTTTGATCGCCGTCAGCTATCTGGGACGCCCCTTGCTGGGATTAATCGACCTGCCCGCGCTCGACATATCATTCTGGGGAGAGCCAGGACATGCCTGGCGCGAAGATGTCAACGGAAAACAAGACATCACAACAAAAGCCTGCGCCACCCTCAATGATGCTATTCTGGCCTGCACAGAGCCTATGGCCATGTTCAATGCCGGTGAGTTTGCCGCCTATAATATTATTCGTTCCGCCACCCGGTTTGCGCGCCTTGGGCTTGATGCTTTCGCCTATGGTCTCTTGGCAGAAGGGCGTATAGATCTCGTTATTGAGGCTAATCTCAAACCTTGTGACGTGCGAGCTCTCATCCCGGTTATCGAAGGAGCCGGAGGGAAAATCACTAATTGGCATGGCGGTTCTTGTGCTGATGGCGGTCAGGTCGTCGCAGTGGGTGATCCGGGGCTTCTGCCGGAACTGTATATCTATTTGGGACGGGCGATGACGCCCACCTAGTCGCTGTGACGATATAGTTATCGCCAAGGACTGTGAAAAACGATAAAAACCTCTCAGGAGTCAACGCATGCTATATATTATTTATGTCCTTTTAGGCCTGTCATTGGCCGCCGTCTTGTTTACGTTGGTCATGGGCGGGCGGGCTATGACCAGTAAGGACGAAGCCGCGAAGGCCGCATCAAACAAGTGGATGTGGCGCCGGGTTTGGGCGCAAGGTATCGCGTTAGCGCTTTTGGCGCTTATGGTAGTTGTCAGGCGCAACGGTGGTTAAACTCAACAAAATCTATACCCGCACGGGCGATGACGGATCGACCGGGCTGGTAGACGGTTCTCGACTGTCCAAAGCGAGCGCCCGTGTCAGAGCTTATGGCGAGGTCGATGAAACCAATTCGGTCATTGGTTTAGTGCGTCTTCATCTGGAAAATCAGACCCTCGATAACATGCTATCTCGTATACAAAATGATTTGTTTGACCTAGGCGCCGATTTGGCTACGCCCCTACCCGCCAAAGGCGAGGCTGACAGCGAATATGCTTTACGTATAATTCCAGAGCAAGCTAAACGTCTTGAACGAGAACTGGATGAGCTTAACGCAGACTTGGAACCACTCACCAGTTTTGTGCTGCCGGGCGGCTCACCGCCATCCGCCTATTTGCATCAGGCCCGCACAGTTTGCCGACGGGCTGAGCGAACCGTCGTCGAGATGATGGAATATGAACCGGTTAATCCAGCGGCACTGACCTATCTCAATCGTCTATCGGATTTCCTGTTTGTGGCGGCCCGCTGGTGCAATGATCAGGGCGAAACAGACGTGAACTGGGTGCCAGGCGCCAATCGATAAATCTGACAGCTCTAACGCCGCAAGCTTGTCGAAAGAGGATGACAAGAGCCGTCGTTGGCCTCACCATAGCCAGTGGGGCAAGACACAGCATCGCTCAGATTTGCATAAGGTACTTCCTTAGAAGAGCGACGCAAATCATACACACGCTGCAACCCTTCATAAGCGTCCAAATAAGTTGGGTGCTCCGTCAGAACATTATTAAAATAGCTCTCGGCAGTTTGAAGATTACCTTTGAAAAACTGCAAGTAACCATATGAGACTTTGACGTCCGGATTGCTAGGATATTCCGTCAGAAGTCCTGAGTAAACGCCCTCTGCTTCGGAATGACGACCGGACCAAGTCAAAATTCGGGCTTTTGTAAAACGGTGGGTATAGCGCGTCTTATCATCGGCACTTACACTGGACAGAGCCGACAAAGCCGCGTCAAAGTCTTGAACCTTGGCATATTGCAAGGCACTTTCGATAGATTGTTCCAAATCAATTGTTTGAGCGGAAGCCGGAGAAACCGTCATTAAAACCGCACTACAAATACCTAAAATACCTGTTTTCATGTAGTCCGCCACGTTGTACCCCGCGTTTTTCTTTGCTTCACCTATATCATCTGCGGGTTAATATAATGATGAAATCTCCCTAATTCGGGTTAACCATAAATCGCTTAACGCATGCTGTTCAAACTATCAGCATCCCTAATTTCATATGCAATTACGCGCATATGACGCATAATCTAGGCTTGTGTTTCTAAAGTGGTTGCCGCATATGTCCCGCCGTAATGAGAATCCCGTATTCGGAGTAAACAATGAAAGTCCTCGTTCCCGTCAAGCGCGTGCTTGA
>JAHDEZ010000035.1 GCA_020628425.1 Hellea sp.
TACAATACCTCGATCAACTCGGCCAGAGAACTTCCGGGTTCTTCATGGTTTTGATCTCGAGAATATTATTGTTGGGATCGCCAATAAAGAAAGTTTCCTGTTCGTATTTATCGCCTTTGAACCGACGATAGGGATCATCGATATATTCCAGGCCCGCCTCAGCAATACGGTCTTTGACGCCATCAAATTGTTCCTGGGTCAGGTGGATACCGAAATGGGGGACGAGCACAGCGCCCATGTCGACATCATGACGCACATTGGGCAGCTGTTCTTCGCTTTGGTGCAGGGTTAGCTCATTGCCCCAGAAATTGACATCGACCCAGCGGCCTTCTTCGCCATTGCCGAGCGTGCAGCCTAATACGTCTGTGTAGAATTTAACGGTGGTTTTCAGATCGCCGGCTGGAATAGCGAGGTGGAGAATAGCGCTGCTCATGATTTATCCTTCAAAAAACTTGTGACAAATATAGAGAATAAGGAGGGGCGATTAAAGGGGCCTAATTGCTCGAATTATTCATATTATAGTCTTTAATTGAGGCTATTACCTAAAACCACAGGCAAATTTTTCTGTTTCTATCTGGTTTGACGCATATTCATGCGAATGACGCGCGGGCGCCGTTGTTTAGTTCTGGCTCACACGGCTTCTCATTTAACGAGAGCTGGCCTGCTCTCGCGCAAATGTCAAAATCACAGCGTTGACACGGGCCTGTCTAGCCTTTCAAATGCAGGTAAGTTTTGAGAGGCAGAGATAATGAAGACATCACTTTTCATGGGCATTGGTTTGGTGGCCCTTTGGGCTTGTACGGCGAAGGCCGATAATATCACGCCCCAAGATATCAGCGAATTAAATCTCGCGATTCAGGCCGATTATGATCATCGACTTGAAAGTCTCTATGTGCATTTCCATGCAAATCCGGAGCTGTCATTCGTTGAGAATAAAACGGCCGCCCGCATGGCGGAAGAACTGCGCGCATTGGGTTATGATGTGACCGAGGGTGTTGGCGGCACGGGTGTTGTGGCCGTTTTAAAAAATGGTGATGGGCCCACCGTGATGATGCGGGCGGATATGGACGGCCTGCCGGTGAAGGAAAATTCTGGCCTGCCACATGCCTCTAAAGTCATGCAGAAAGACCGAAACGGCACTGAATTTCCGGTTCATCATGCCTGTGGGCATGATGTTCATATCACCTCTATGGTGGGATATGCCAAGATGATGCAGGATTTGAAATCTGAGTGGTCGGGGACACTGGTCCTGATTGTTCAGCCCGCCGAAGAGATCATAGCCGGGGCCAAAGCCATGATCGAGGACGGCTTGTTTACCCGTTTCCCCAAGCCGGACTATGTCATCGGCTTCCACGTTTGGTCGGGCTTGGCACCGGGTAAAATCATTATGGAATCCGGCACAGTGATGAGTAGCTCTGATAGTGTCTATATCACCCTCAAAGGCGTCGGTGCGCATGGAGCGTCACCCCATCAGGGCATTGACCCAATAGTGCTGGGCTCGGCGATTGTCATGAATTTGCAGACGATTGTGACACGGAATGTGGCGCCTCTGAAACCGGGCATAATCACCGTCGGGACCTTTCATGCGGGAACGAAAAACAACATTATCCCCCACGAGGCCAAGCTTGGCCTGACCGTGCGCTCGGACGATCCGGAAACCCGTCAAAAATTACTCGAAGGCATTACGCGGGTTACTAATAACACGGCACGGGCTTACGGCGTACCGGATGAGCTCATGCCGGACATCGAACATGCGCCCAATAAAACCCCGCCAACCATTAATGATGCAGGCGTTGTCAACATTGTGCGCGGGGCGTTGGAAGAGAGCATGGGCGATCATCTTATGAGTCGCCCCCGTGACGGTATGGGGGCTGAGGATTTCGCTTATCTCATGGCGCCGGAAACCGGTGTTCGTGGTGTGTATTTTTCTGTTGGAGGGTCTGTTACCGATGACCCGGCTGACGCGCCGTCTCATCATTCCCCAGAGTTTAATGTCAAACCTCGCCCGTCTATAACTGTTGGAACCGAAGCTATGGTCAGAGGGGCTATCGCCCTGTTTAATAAAGGATGAGGCAGGTTTTACTGGCGGTTTCAGCCCTTGCAATATTAAGCGCATGCGGCAGCGAACCGGACGATTCTGATATTATTCTACCTTCCGCACCTCAGGCGGACATGTCGCGGGCTCTCGAGATTTTTGAAACGCTTTCTTCGGACGCCATGGAAGGTCGGCGCATGCAGACGCCGGGACATGAAAAAGCGCGATCATATCTTCAGTCACAAATATTGAAATCCGGCTATTTTGACCGTTTTGAAATTCAGACTTTTGAGGCCAAAAAATATAACCGGAAAGGCAAGCAAACCGGCACTTACCCTGGCTTTAATCTGATTGCCGAAATTGACGGTGACCCGAAGAATGAGAAGCCGATTTTGATTATCACGGCTCACTATGACCATCTGGGTGTGCGCGACGGAAAGATATTCAACGGTGCTGATGATAATGCGTCTGGCTGTGCCGCCTTATTTGCGATTGCCGAAAGCTTTCGACAGGCCCCGCCTGAACACGATATTCTGTTTGCCTGGGTGGATGTTGAGGAAACAGGATTACAAGGTGCTTTTGCCGTCGTTGCCGATGACAAAATCATCGGAGAGCGAAAAGCGTTTAACCTGAACCTGGATATGATCAGTCAGGACGAAACAGAAATTTTTCTGGTTGGGACTTATCATTACCCCGAGCTCAAATCTGTTTTATCGGGCGCGGCACACGGTACCGGAATTAAACTAAAGCTGGGTCATGACCGCCCTGAGGACGGTGATCAGGATTGGACGGAATTATCCGACCACTTCCCGTTTCATGACGCGGGCATTCCGTTTGCCTATTTCGGTGTGGAAGATCATCAATATTATCACCACCACAAAGATGAGTTTGAAACGATTCCGTTGGAGTTTTACAAGGGCTCTGTCCAGACAGTGGTCAACGCCGCCCATTTATTGGATGACAATCTGGGTGAATTAGCCCGCGCGCGATCTGATAAGAAGTCTAAGAATAATAAATAGACAATGGAATGATATCAGCTGGCCAGTGCCGTTGTTCGGTCTACAGGCGACCATTTCCGTAGAACGGCCTCGAACGGATCTTTCAAAATAGGTTTGGCCAGATAATCATCCATTCCGTGTGCCAGGAATTTCTCCCGATCGCCTTTCAAGGCATGGGCCGTAACCGCAATAATTGGCGTTTTTTTGCGACCTTCACGTTTCTCGAGGGCTCTGATTTTGCTTGTGGCTTCCATCCCGTTAAGCACAGGCATTGAAATATCCATGAGGATGAAATCATAGTGTTGTTCACCAAAGCGCTTCAAAGCTTCTAAGCCGTTTTCGACGATATCGCTTTTGTAACCCGCCATTTTCAGCATGCCTGCGAAAACGTCCCGGTTAACCGGATCGTCATCCGCCACCAGAATTCGACCCTTTTGCATAGTCGTTTCTGATGTTGCCGCTGCATGTTGAAAATCTTTAATTCGCGACCTCTTATTACGGACAGAATGTTGAAGCGTGTCTAAAACGGCCCCCAGAATTTCGTTATTTGAACAGGGTTTTTCAATAACATGGTCGACGCCCATATCCATAAAGCTTCGTCGGCGGGCGGTTATATCAGCAGAGGACAAAATGATGATGGGTGTCTGGGCAAGGGCCGGATCCTGTTTGACGGCTTTGACAAAATCATATCCGGTCATTTCGGGCATTTGATAATCGCAAATCACCAAAGGGATACGAATATTTTTTTCGGCCATTTTTTGTAGAATATTCAGACCGTTTTTAGCCGAAGTTACGCAATAGGGTTTGACCTGCAAGGGTTTGAGTTGATTAGACAGAACCATATGGTTGACTGGATTATCGTCAATAACAAGGACAGGTGTGTTTTTAAATTCTACCTGCCGGACAGGTTTTTCTTCGGCAACTTCGCGTGGGCACCGATTGGCTGGGAATGCGATTTCAAAACAGGCGCCGTTAGTTTTTTCTGGACAGAGTTTGATGCGCCCGCCCATGATTTCGATCAGTTTTTTCGAAATGGAGAGACCCAAACCAGTGCCTCCATATACCCGTGTCGTTGACATATCATTTTGTTCAAACCGCTCAAAAATTTTCTCACGTTTACTATCGGGAATACCGATTCCCGTGTCTTCGATACGGATGGTAATTCTGTCACTTTTGTGGTCGTGCGGCCTCACTTGTGTCGAAATTTTAACATGACCTTCTGCTGTAAACTTTACACCATTACCGATCAGGTTGATCAAGATTTGCCGCAATCGACCTTTGTCGCCCATATGCCAATGTTTGGGCATATCTACACAATCATTGATGATCTCTACGTTAGGGTTGTCTCGGAGCTTGGGTTTGACGATGTTAATCGCATCACGGATGGTGGACTCGATGTCCATAGGTTGAATATCCAGTTCAACCTTTTCGGCGTCGAGTTTCGATATATCAAGGATATCATTGATTATCCGCAACAGCATTTCCGAAGAGTTTTTGATAATGTCGACACATTTCTGTTGATGTTCATCAATGGCGGTTTGTTCTAAGACTTGAGCCATACCGAGGACCCCATTCATAGGGGTGCGGATCTCGTGGCTCATATTTGCCAGAAATGATGTCTTTGCAATATCGGCGGCTTTGGCGGCTTCTAACGCATTTTGCATTTCCGTAATATCGACGATTGTCAAGAGAAAGCCTGTGGCTCCAATAGGATGGCCTTCCACAAGAAAGCTTCCGCCGTCAGCGCGCTTTTGAATCACTTCAAAAGCTTGCCCTGGTTCATGACCTAGTAATTCTTCTTTGAATGATTTTGGCAATTGAGCGGAAACGTCCAGAAAAGACATGCCAATTTCAACATTCATATTCATCGAATCCGTAAGGCTCGCAAAACGGGAATTAAAAAATTCAACCCGTCCGGCGTGGTTATAAAGAAGAACGCCGTGAGGAAGTCCCTCGAGCGTTTTCTCCAAAATTATCCGCGCTTTTTTCGTCTCTGCTTTTTTTGTTTCCAGCTCAGAGACATCCACAGTTGACACAAGCATTGTGTTGTTTGGAAGGCGTCGCCCTTCAAACAGATAATAATTGCCTGAGGATGTCTGTTGAATGAATTCGAAGTTCTCAAGGTCACGACGGCCATCGGCGGTCAAGCGGGCTTTAATGTTATCAGGTAATTGGTCTCTGAGGGATTTGTGGAACAGGCCTTTTTCAATGGTAATTCCGAGGCTCGCAGCGGTGGCTCGAAAACTCTCATTAAAATAGCTGACATGACCCGTCTCATCGTAAAGCATAACGCCATGATGGAGGCCGTCCAATGTGGCTTGTAGCGTTGAACGCGCTTTCTTGGCTTCAGAGCGCTTTTGCTTGATTTCGGTGACATCAAAGGAAATTCCAAGAGTCAGATCAGGTTCACTTTTGGTGTAGTTACCTCTGAATAGTTTTCCGTCCGGAGCTCCAAATTCATATACACCGCCATTCCGAGCTGTGTTGGCAAATTCGGACGCGACTGACTGACGTATATTTTCTGGTAAATGTGGGGCAAGCGCGTCGGTTTCGATTCTGAGTGCTTCTTCGAGGGACAAGCCTTTTACAAAGTTTTTGTGCAGTCTGTCGGCATGGTTTAGCCAAGCGCTGTTTGCAAAAACCAAACGGCTGCTATCAGGTTCGATCAAAAATATCGGTATGTCGGAGTCTTCAAGACTTTGAACCAGACGTCGCAGGTCGTCTTTCGACAGGTCCTCAAACCTATACTTCCCCATTTTTTACCCCAATTGTATTTTCTTTCAGGGGGAATACCCCGAAAAGTGATGCAATAACGGAGAATTCTTAATATTTGTTACAACAAATGAATGAATAGAGTTAATGCTGAGTAAGGATACTTAATCGTTAACTAATCAAGCGACCATGGCGGTGGCGGCACTTTCCGGCAGGTCTTTACCAAAAGCACGCTGGTAAAATTCCGCAATGATCGGACGTTCAAGCTCATCGCATTTATTCAGGAAAGTCAGTCTAAAGGCTTGTCCGATATCGCCGCCAAAGATTCGGGCGTTTTCCGCCCAGTTCATAACGGTTCGAGGACTCATGACTGTAGAGATATCACCGGCAATAAATGAGTTTCGTGTCATATCAGCGACGCGGACCATGGCCGCAATCAGATCTTTGCCTTCTTGATGGTTATAGGTCGGTGATTTCGCCAGAACGATAGCCTCTTCTTGGGCGTGTGACAGATAGTTCAACTGGGTGACGATAGACCAACGATCCATCTGGCCCTGATTGATCTGTTGCGTTCCGTGGTAGAGACCAGACGTATCGCCCAGTCCGACTGTGTTGGTCGTCGCAAAGAGACGAAAAGCCGGATGAGGTGTGATGACGCGGTTCTGATCCAAAAGTGTTAAGCGACCAGAGGCCTCCAGCACGCGCTGAATGACAAACATAACATCGGGACGTCCTGCATCATATTCGTCAAAAGTCAGGGCGACCGGGTTTTGCAAAGCCCATGGTAAAAGCCCTTCTCGGAATTCGGTGATCTGCTTGCCGTCTTTCAGTACGATGGCGTCTTTGCCGACCAAATCAATCCGCGAAACGTGGCTGTCCAGATTAATACGGACAAGTGGCCAGTTGAGGCGCGCGGCAACTTGCTCGATATGCGTAGATTTACCCGTACCATGATAACCCTGAACCATGACGCGTCGGTCATAAGCAAAGCCTGCACAAATTGCCTGTGTAGTTTTGTCATCAAAAATATAGGCGTCATCTATTGGGGGCGTATATTCACACGGTTTTGAAAAGGCGGGGACTTCCATGTCAAAGTCCACACCAAAAACCTCGCGGGCTTGCACGGTTGTATCCGGCTTATTGATTGGAAACTGTTCTGACATGATTTCTCCTGATAGGCGCCTGCGTTAGCTCAATCCGGCGACATGGGGAAGTATTAATTTTGATGCGAAACTATGTGATTGTGACTAACCTAAATCCGTTGTTTTGAGCACTTTATAGGCTTTGACCACGCGCTGGAAACTCTCTTCGGATGACCTGTCGCCTTTATTGGCATCCGGGTGTAATTGTTTCACGAGCTGTGTATAGCGCTTACGAACATCTGCCGACGTAGCGCCTTCATCCAATCCCATATCATGCAAAGCCTTGAGCTGCATTTTTGAAAGGCGCTTACGGCGCGGCGCATCTGCTGAGTCCAGCGTTCCGTCGCCAAAAATACCATAACCCTCGGCGGTGGCAGCGGTCGTACCTGCTTTGGAGCTTTTACGGGCTTTGGCCCGTTCGGCCGTATTCTTGCGAACATCCCAGGTCGGGCGGTGACCGTGACGGGCACCGACTTGCCATTCCTTGATATCTTCATCGGACATGCCGGAGAAGAAGTTCCAGTTCTTGTTATATTCGCGGGCATGGGATGTGCAGAAATTGTAATATTCCCGCAGCCGATCCGGGCCTTTGGGCGCTTTGCAGCCGCCCAGGCTCACACAGCCTTCCCAATCGCAGGGACTCTCATCTGGAGCTTTTTTCTTGCCCTTATTGACACGGATGTCGATGCCTTTGGGTTTATACTTATAATTCTCAGTCATTGCGCCTATATAGTGATAGATTAGGTTTAAAAAAGGACTACGCAAAATGGGCAAAATCGCCGCCGCGATCAAGGAAAAACTTGAGTCTGCCTTCAATCCGTCGCAGTTGGAGGTTCGGGATGAAAGCCATAAACATGCCGGACATGCCGGTGCGAAGGCTCATGCACAGGAGCATGGTTCGGGAGAGTCGCACTTTCATGTGATTATTCGTTCAAAAGCTTTTGACGGTATGAGCCGTCTTGGCCGTCACCGGGCGGTCATGGAGGTTCTGGCCGAAGAGATGCCGCTCATCCATGCTTTTTCATTAGATGCTGATTCATGAAGGGTGCAGATATCTAACACTGTCCACCCTTCTTTAAGCCTATTGTGATAGCGCCGTTCACCAAACAGGTACCAAAACGGTAACCGGATAAGGTGAGGAGGGCGTTATGTCCGACAATGAACAAAAACCATTTGCAACCGCCGGATCCGGCAAGTCCGACACAGAAGTCGCCTTTGATCTCTTAAACAAGTTGAAGGGTCAGGGCATTTGGGGTGAGAAAAACAAATCGGATATTCTCGATATGTATGCGGAATGTCTGGATGCCGTAAAAGGCTACCGGGTTTATGAGGGCCAGAACCGTCTCATCGCGCCCGTGCGCAAAGTGATGAATCAGGCGATTGTTAATCCAAATGCAGGGGCAACGGCTGTCACGCAACGGGCCCAGGCACCTCATGCTCATAATCCGGTGCCGACACCACAGCAGCAAGCTCCGCAACAACAGGCGCAATCCAATCCTGTACAGGCTCAGCAACAGCAAATTCAGCAGCAGATTCAGCGACAGGGTTGATTATAGCCCGCAAAATTTAAAAATTTGGATTCGGGATCCTGCCAATGGGAAGGTCGGCCCGCTACATGTGGGGATAGCGGGCCGTCAACAAACGCTGCCCAATTAACACATGCCCTTATCATAAGACGTGACAAAAGTCACGCTCAGATGGATGATCTTTAAACTGGCAGGGACTTATTGATAGAGGGATTGGGATAGAGGGACTGGGATAGAGGGACTGGGCCGGGGCCAAAGGATCCGGCGTAAGACAAAAAATCGAGAGATCGTAATTGTGGATTACGATGTTTGTATAGCGAGTGCAGCTCTCAAACGTTCCAGCGGACCATGAGCTGTTTCAATATCATCTCGGGGGGCTGCAATTCGCAAATCGCGTAGGTGGGTGAGCTGCCCCATTAATTCGTCAAGTGGCGGACCGCTGGCCGTTATTTGTTTGAGGTGTCGAGTGTCGAGTTCTTTCGCTGGCTTTTTTATGAATTTGTCTACCAACATATTTTGATGCTGAATAGCTGTTCGACCATGGGCCTCGCATACCTCTAGAAATAGTCTGCAATTTTCCTGAAACCAGGGCCTGTCAGAATAATGTTCTATGGCCTCAACAAATTTATCTAAGAGGGGTGTAATCCGTAATGTGCGTTGCACATCTCTTTGGTCTTCTGGCCTCATATACTGCATTTTTTCAGCCAGTATATTTCCGTAAAAAAGGTCATCACCTCGGCATAAACCCAAGAGTAAATCAATCTGGTTTATGCCAGCGAAATCCCCGGCATTGGCCCCGCGAAAATTGATCTTCCCGACTCTGTGCGACTTGAAATAAGGTCGGACGCTATAAAAAAATCGTTGGACATCGAGCTGATCATAAAGCGTTTTATTATAATACGCGACTTGCTCCAGCGCATATTTGGTTTCTTTTAACATCAAAGCCGTCGCAGACGCTGAAACACCCAGGGCTGGAATATGCATGAGCGCTTCGGCAGCGCGTTTAAAATATAGAATGCTATACAGGTTATAGTCGTGAAAAACTGTTTCATCCTGTAGATTGGTAAAGGCTTTTTGAATGCCGTTAATGGCATAGTTATTTGCCGACAGGTGTGGAGATACAAATCTAGGCGCGACGCCAAGAGAGGCCGCGATGCGCAGGCATAGCGCTGAACAGCGGTTAAAGGGCGACTCTGTTTCATTGTCGGGATTAGTGAGTTCATGCCGGCGCAAAGCCGCCATAAAAAGCCCTAGATTGCCAAGCGTATTGAAGGCCGTATCAAAAGGCTGGTGGGTGTCGCCTTCCGTTAAAAGTGCCTCAACATGGTGCTCACCCTGTTCCACCAACTGGTTCTTGAGCGTGTTACCAACGCCAATGACGGCGGAACGGTCGTCTTGTTGATAGTAGATGTCTTCCAAATCGGTATTGATTTGGCGAAACTCAGTTCTGATCCACTGATCAAAATTATCTGTAGCAATTGTGCTCACACCGGGCCCTAAATCTTTGTTAGACTACAGGTTGGCATTTTGCCATAAGTCTTGCAACACCTTTGGATTTATGAAGGCTTCAGATGTCTATAAAAACACAATTCATCATCCCTGAAGGGGGGCCTTATTATTTGACCCATTCCATTGGGCCTATGACCAGAAAGGGCAAGGACTATCTTGACGCCCATTACCTGACGCCGTGGATAGAGAAGGGCGGTCAGGCCTGGCCCTATTGGTTGACGCTCATGGATCGGTTCAACGGCGCGTTGTCAAAACTTCTTGGGGGCGGCGAAGATGAATTTGCCCATCAACCCAACCTCTCTGCGGCTTTATCGAAATATCTTTTGTCACTTCCTTTGAAAAAGAGCACCACGAAAATTCTCATGCATGCACACGCATTCCCCAGCATGGGTTTTGTGGTGAGCGCCTTAAAATCAGACAATTTTGAATTAGTCCTGATACCGGAAACTCAGCCGGCGCAGGACCTGCAAGTCTGGGCCGACCATTTGTCTGAAGATATCGATATTGTCTTGCTCACCCATGTGCATTCCATGACCGGAGTTCTTTCACCCGTGGGAGAGATAGCCCGTCTGGCGAAATCCAAAGGCAAACGTGTGTTAGTAGACGTGGCCCAAAGCGTCGGAGTCATTCCTATCCATATTCCCGACTGGGACGTGGATGCGGTCTTTGGATCCTGTATAAAGTGGTTATGCGGAGGTCCAGGCGCCGGCTGGATGTGGGTGCGCGCAGAAGAGCTTCCTACGCTAAATCCCGTTACCGTTGGCTGGTTCTCTCATGCCAATCCCTTTGAATTTGATATCCGAAATTTTGAGTATTCGGAAACGGCTAAAAAGTTTTGGGACGGCACGCCGTCCGTGGCCCCTTATGCTATGGCGCTTGGCGGCATTGAAACGGTGCTGGATATGGGGGTCGAGACTATTCGCGCGCGCAATCTGGAACTCTTGCAAACGGCCCGTACCGATTTTGATTTTACGGATAATGGCGGCACGATTTGCTACAAGGCGGGTGAACAGGCGGATCAGATAGAAAATGGGTTAAAGCTGATGAAAGCCAAATTCGACAGGCGTGGCGACACGCTGCGATTGTCTTTGCATGTCACAAATACATTGGAACAGGCCAACCGTATCGCGAACTTGCTCAAACCCATTTGATATGTCAAAAACGCCTGAACTATAATGGGGCGCCATATTTTAAAAGGGGAGGTTCGCGTGGCGGGTCTGAAAACAACACTTTTGCGGGCGCTCTCTATTTCGGTTTTTTCGATGGCGATTGCAGCCTGTTCCGGGGGCGGCTCTGATACGCCAACGCCTCCACCTCCGACAGGTGGCGGTGGAGGAGACGGCGGCGGTGACGGCGGAGGCTCTGGCGGTGGTTCCGGGGGCGGCAGTGGCGGCGGGACAGGTACGACGCCGCCATCAGCGATTGAGACCTCATCTGATATGACGATTTTTGAATCCGGACAGGTTCGGCCTCTGGCTATGAGTGCAGATGGTAGTCGTCTTTATGCGGTCAATACGCCCGATAACCGACTGGAGATTTTTGATCTGACGGATACGGGCCCGGTTTTTTCCACTTCAGTGCCCGTTGGTCTCGAACCTGTGTCTGTGGCTGTTGCCCCTGATAACAGGGTCTGGGTCGTCAATCATTTGTCCGACAATATCAGCATTGTAAATGTCAATGGGGCAGAGCCTGTTGTGTCTCGAACTTTAAATGTCGGTGATGAGCCTCGGGATATTGTCTTTGCCGGCGCGGGCAATACCAAGGCTTTTGTGACGACGGCTCATCGAGGACAAAATGCACCTTTTGATCCCCAACTGACCACATCAGGTATTGGCCGTGCCGATGTTTGGGTATTTGATACAGAAAACCTGGGGGCGGCCATGGGCGGGACGCCAGTGACCATTACTAATCTGTTCGCTGATACACCCCGCGCCTTGGCGGTTTCGCCCGATGGGAATACGGTTTATGCCGCAGCCTTCCATTCCGGAAACCAAACAACAACCTTGTTTGCCGCCCGCACAAATGGGGGCTTGGATAAGCCACCCCCATTAGAAAACATCGAGGGTGTAAGGGCGCCTCGCACCGGTCTCATAGTCCGTTATGACGGCACTGACTGGAAGGATAATGGAGATCCGGTATCGGGCGTTGCCCCCAAAGTCTGGAATGACCGTGTGAGATTTTCACTACCGGATTTCGATGTTTTTGAAATTGATGCCGCTGCGGCTACGCCCGGTGTCACAGCCCGTCACGCGTCAGTAGGTACAACCTTGTTTAATATGGTGACGAATCCGGCGACCGGTACGCTTTATGTTTCCAATACTGAGGCCGCAAATGAGGTGCGTTTCGAAGGGCACAGCGCTGTCAGTACCACAGTGCGTGGTGATATGGTTCGAACGCGAATATCTGTCATCGACGGTGGAATGACTCATTTGAATCTCAATAAACATATAACCAGCTATGATGAAGATCTGGGCACAGCCAGTGAAAATGCCCTGTCCACGTCGCAGGTTTTAGAAATGGCTGTTACGGCTGACGGCGACGACATTTACGCGGTGTCGTTTGGCAATGGCAAATTGTTGCGTTATCCGACGGCTGCGCTTGAGAATGACAGTTTCGCGCCCAGCGCCGCGTCACAGGTTAAGTTGACCGGCGGAGGTCCTACCGGTCTGGTTTTGGATGAGGCCCGTGAACAGGCCTATGTTTTGACACGGTTTGATAACGGCATTTCGACCGTGGCTCTCACAGATTTATCTGAAACGGCCCACTTGCAGATGTATAATCCAGAGCCCGCGCATGTGGTCGATGGTCGCCCGTTTCTTTATGATGCCGAGCTGAGCTCCTCCCGTGGTGATCACTCTTGTGCCAGCTGCCATATCTTTGGGGATGCGGACCAATTAGCCTGGGATCTGGGTGAGCCAGATGGCCGTGTGAAAAATAATCCGCGGGCCTATGCTATCAATGTGGGTGCCAATCCCAGATTTCATCCAATGAAAGGGCCGATGACGACACAGTCCTTGCGCGGTCTGGCCGGAAATGGCCCCATGCACTGGCGAGGGGATCGGACGGGTGAAACTGCCGATGCGGGCGAGACCCTCGAAGAACAAGCATTTGAAGATTTTAATCCGGCATTCGAAGGTCTATTGGGGCGTGACGGGCAGCTCACGGATGTGCAAATGGATTTGTTTGCCAAGTTTTCTCTGGAGTTGACTTATCCACCTAATCCCATTCGTAATCTGGACAATAGTCTGACGTCGGCGCAGGCGGATGGCCGGAATACTTATTTAAACGTCGGTTCCACAGGCGGCGGCTTATTGTTGTGTAACGATTGCCATGAACTCAATGTCAATCTCAACCGGTTCGGGACAAATGGCCTGATGAGTATTGAAGGCAATCAAGTGGCGGAAGATTTCAAAATTCCACATCTGCGCAATACATATACCAAGGTTGGCCGCTTCGGCAGTACCAATATCTCAACGGATGGTGAGCCTCATACCGGCGACCAAATCCGGGGCTATGGGTTCCTGCACGACGGAGCTATTGATACTTTGGACTCATTTTTCGGAGACAGTACGGGCGGAGCGACGACAGGCGGGGCTGGCTTTGTTTTTGACAGCCCACAGGCCAAAGCCAATGTGATTGATTTCGTTTTTGCCATGGATAGCGAACTTGCGCCTATCATAGGACAGCAAGTTACTCTGAATGCGGCAAATGCTGAAGACGCTGACACAATTGCTCGGTTGGATCTGCTGGAAGCGCGTGCGGGCATTACATCACCTCGCGACGAATGTGATTTGGTAGCCCGGGGCGTTGTCGATGGTGAGCAGCGCGGTGCCGTAATGGTTGCCGATGGCAGTTTTGATACTGACAAAGTCGAGGAGACGGGTGTCAGCATGACCCAGCTCCGAAATCTGGCATCTCAGAGCGGAAATAGCCTGACCTTTATGTGTGTCCCGCCCGGAGAAGGACGACGTATCGGTATAGACCGTGACGCAGATGAGTTCTTAAACGCCGATGAGATTGCAGAAGGCACGGATCCCGCCGATCCCAATAGTACGCCAACACAATAGCAAAAAAAACAGCAGGCCGATCGGGGCGGATGGCCTGCTGTAACAAAGCTCAATAGGGTGAGTGAGCTAAAACGGACGTGGCGGTCTGATCAAAATGGGGCGCATGTCAGACCCGCCACAATTACTAGATATTGCTAATTCTTTAACAAATAAATGAAATTGAAATTTACCTCGTTTACCTTTGTTAACGATTTTAGCCGGTAGGTTCAAAAGTCGGGGTGACTCCTGTCAATGTAGCTGATATGCAATTTTTTGAATATCAGGAGAATACTATGTCAGAGCGCGAATTCGATGTGATTATCTATGGTGCCACCGGTTATACGGGGCGTCTGGTCGCAGAATATATGCAGAAACAATATGGCGGGTCGGACCTGCGTTGGGCCATGGCAGGCCGGTCTGCAGAGAAGCTCGATTTGGTTGGAAAAGAAATGGGTATTTCTGCCGACGTGGCCAAAGTGGTTGCCAATAGCGATGACCCGCAGAGCCTGCAGTCTATGGCCGCCCGGACCAAAGTTCTTTTGACGACCGTAGGCCCTTATCAACTTTACGGGACGGATGTCCTGTCGGCTTGTGCAGAGGCCGGGACGGATTATGTGGATCTGTGTGGAGAGCCAGCTTGGATGCATGACACGGTTCGGGACTTCCAGAAACAGGCCGAAACCAGTGGCGCCCGGATAGTGCATTCCTGCGGTTTTGATTCCATCCCCTTCGACCTCGGTGTTTTTTACACGCAGGCAAAAGCCCGTGAGCACTTCGCCGAAAACTGCCAACGAATCCGGGGACGCGTACGTAAAATGCAAGGCAAGTTCTCCGGCGGGACGGCCGCCAGTTTCATGCAAACCATGGCCCGTGTCGGGAAACAGCCTGAGGTATTGGACTGGCTGAAAGACCCTTTTACGCTCACACCAGAATTCGAAGGCCCGCGCCAGCCACACGGAGCCAAGCCCATAGAAGAAGAAGATCTAGGGAGCTGGTCCGCGCCTTTTATTATGGCGTCTATCAATACGAAAAATGTGCATCGCTCAAATTATCTCTTGGGCGGGGCTTACGGCGAAGACTTTGTTTATGATGAAATGATGATGACGGGTCCCGGTGAAAAGGGCGCACAAATGGCGCAGGGCGTCATGCAGGCGAATAACTCCATGTCTCAAAATGCCCCCAAGCCAGGGGAAGGGCCAACGAAAGAAGAGCGCGAGAACGGCTTTTATGATGTCATGTTTGTGGGCGAAACGGCTAGTGGCCAACGGATAATCTGTTCCGTCGCCGGTGATAAAGACCCAGGCTATGGATCTACGTCCAAAATGATCGCAGAAAGCGCGGTCTGCCTGGCCCGTGATATTGACCGTAAATGTGTTCCCGGCGGCATTTATACGCCAGCGCCCGCTATGGGCATGTCACTGGTCAAGCGTCTGGAGGATCATGCCGGTCTGACATTTCAAGTGGAGAAAGCCTAATTATTAGCTTTGTGAGGTATTTCGGCCAACCAAAGCTGGGTTAGCTCATATCGGCTGCTAACCCCGAAATTCTTGTAAATATCGACGATGTAATTATGGACAGTGCCTTTTGACAGTTCCAGTTGGTCAGCGATTTCAGCCTCCGTTTTCGGACCGAGAACCAGTTGTAGCACTTCCTTCTCTCGTGGTGATAAAGGACGGGTTGCTGGTTCTATCAGGCCACGATTTAAAAACAGCCAGTAATGTAAACGTGGAAAACTGATTAGGGCATCCAGGAAGCTCTGACGGTCAGACTCATTAAACGGCTCTTCGTTAAAGCCCCGGTCAACGAGGAAATAGCTTTCGGCGATATCAGTCATTGAAAAAACACCCGCCATCCGCTCCCCAATATCATATTTCCCGAGCATGACTTTCATCCAATGTTTGTCCCAGTCCTCTTTGGATATATTGTCATGAAGAAGGTGCACTCTGGACTTGCCGGCGTTTTCTACGGAGATTTTGACTTGAGGGTCCAGGGCGCCGGTCGAACGAGCTTTCAGATAATATTTTTTGGCGGCATCGACTTTGTCGAAACTGGTCCCGATCGGAAATTTTATGTCGAAAATTTTCCAATCATACATGACTTCCGTATGCCAGAGTTTGCGACCGAATTGGCCGCGATATCCTGCATACCAGGTCACCTGAAAGGCATTTAGTTTCCGCGCCAGATAGTCCTGATAAAGTTCCAGCATTTTAAATTCATTAGTGGCAGAGCAGGCATGAATTTTCTGTCGAAGATTTGCAAGACAATCAGACATTGGGCTGGTGATGTTCCTCCATATTGTTGACAGGCTTTTACAGTTCCAAGCGCGAATGAGTACCCCTGCTATTAAGTAGGGGGCTCAATGGTACGGCTTACGAGCAGTGTATCCATTGTGTATCAATTTTCACGCAAGATCAAGAAGGAGGACATAATGCTTGGTAAACAATTGGGGAAATTCTGTGCTGTGGCGATGGCATCCACTTATGCAATTGGCAGTCAGGCCAGTGCGAAGTGTAGTGATTATCAGGAGTATCATCCCGACATGCCGACGACGGGTTTATACTGGTTCACTGATGATGAAACCAAAGTCAGAAACGATTCTAATCCGGGACTTAACTTTTTTGATCCCTCTAAGCCGACCGTTATTTTCGTCCATGGCCGTCAGGCAAATCAGTATCCCAACAATAAATATGAACGGTTTGATTACAAAAACCATGATTGCGAAAATGCCTTTGAAGACGAAAACGGAAACTTGGATTTGGAATTGGACTTGGTCGAAATCTGGCGCGATAAAACCAAAAACTTTTCACAGAAAAGCTGGAATGTGGGGGCCTATTACTGGGGTGAAGAGGCCAGTAAGGAGCCGGTAGCAATAGAGAAAGCAATCTGGATCAATGGCCGTCCAACCGCCCAAGGTTTCTACGAAGACTATAAAAGTGCCATGACGGGATATACGGGACCCGAAATTCGTCTGGTCGGCCATTCAATGGGCAATGAGTTGGTTATGGCCACCAGCGAGTTGATCATGGATGACAAGGCATTGAGAAATCCGGACCGGGTCGCACTTCTGGATCCATTCTACTCAAATGCTTGGAGTTCAAATGGGCAAACACCAGGTGAAATGGCTGTTGCTGTTGGTGGTAATTTAACAAGCAAAAATATCGCATTAGAATTTTACAGATCTTCTTTAACGTCGGCCGCGGGTCAAATTGCTGGAATTTTACCGGGTGATGACAGCAGCATGCTTAAGCTCAGAATGATGAGTGCCCATGCTGATTTGAAGCCACTTTATATCGATGATATTAATCCTGTCGTGAATATCGGAAACAAACATATTGCGATTCCGTATTTGTACTTCCAATCCATGGCGTATGAACCGGCTGATGAGGTCACGACCGGTGGGTGGAGTTGCCGCTGGATATTTTGTGTGTGGGACGCGTCCAAGAGAAACGACTCAGATATTCATGCCTTGTCGGCCAGCACACCCAATTGGCGTGTAAGTCAAATGATGGGTGGTGCCTATTTCTGGGAACAGGTTTCTGGTGAAGATGATTCTGATACTCAAGGGGACCAGTTTAAGAAAATTCGCCGTTGGTGGTAATTTCGGTGACGGAAAAACTAAATCCGAGAAAAGGCCGAAAAACGCCTGATGCGCTCAGGTACGCTGCCAGGACCCACCGAACGCGCGGAACTTTCTTTGGAAAGAAAATGTCGTCACTTCTCGAAAAAGAAGCCATGAAAATTGAGGTAGCGAAAGCGCCAAAAGACTAACGGGTTGAACCCTTTATCAAGACCCCAGAGGGAGGCCTCTCCCTGTGAAAACCGCCGGCTTGGCGGTTTTCTTCTATCTAGGTAATTAAAAAACCGGACTCAGAGAGTCCGGTCAGTTGCATCCATCCCAGGAGGGGTGGGGGAAGCTATGGGGGTTATTTTTGTGCGAGAAGAACCGTCAGAGCCGATTGGTTGGCTTCGGCGATCTCTAGACCTGGACGGAGTTCCAGAGCGTCGGCGCAGGCTTCAGCAGCCGCGTCCATATTGCCTTGTGCGGCTTCGGCAGCGCAGAGATTATTATAGGCAATGGCCCGACGACTTTTGCTCATACCGTCTTTGAGGGCTCTGCGGGAATAATTGGCGGAGTCTTCAAAACGGCCTTCATTAAAGGCGCGAACTGACATTTTAACATAAGCATTCGTCGTAGATTTGACGGTCAAATCCGTCGGCGCATCGCCGGCAAAAGCGACAGCAGGTGCCAGCATGGCGGCAGCGGCAAGGGATAAAACAGTTTTACGGATAGTCATTTTTAGGGGGGTCATGGCAAGTTACCTTTCTTTTTTTGATGATTTTGATTTAATGCAATACAAAAAAGAATGCTATTGACAAATGTCGCATATATTTCATACATAAATGTATGAATAACTGGTCAGACTATCCAATTTTGTTGGCTGTTGCGGAAACGGGCAGCCTGACAGCCGCGGGCAAGAAGCTGAATATGAGCCAACCCACTGTGGGCCGCAGGGTCCGCGCGCTCGAGGATCATTTCGGTACGCCTTTACTTAAAAAAGACAGTGGACGACTCATCCCGACCTCTTTTGGTCAGAGCGTTTTGGACCATGTTAGGCGCATGCAGGATGAGGCGGCTGCCATCAATCGCTCTTCTGCCTCCCTCGAGGACTCTTTATCGGGCGTTGTCCGGATTTCGGCGACAGAAGGTATAGGAACAGCCTGGCTGCCACCGGTGCTTCAGGCCTTTCGCCAAACCCATCCGGATATGTTGTTTGATGTCGGGATTGGTTTTGAAGAATTTAACCTGGCACAGCGGGAAGCGGATATTGCCCTGCGCTGGCAGAGCCCCGGGACGCAAAACAGTTTGATTGCCAAAAAAGTGGCCGATGTCACTTTCGGCCTATTCGCCTCTGCCGCCTATCTTCAGAAAAAAGGTACGCCCCAATCACTCGAAGATCTTAAAAATCATGACGGGGTCATCGCCATGATTCATGATGATGATCCGCTCTGGATCCATGATGAAAACAAAAACCCGCTCCATATGCCAGAGAATGTGACTTTCCGGACCAATAATATCTGGGCTTTCAAGAATGCACTAGGTGCCGGTTACGGCATTGGTGCCATTCCGGTTTGTTCGTGTGGCATGCTGCAAACCGTACCTCTGGTTAGAGTTCTCCCGAATTTCTCTCAAATTGAAGCGCTTTATCTCGTAGCTCATGAAGATGTGAAACGCTCTGCCCGTATTCGAGCGGTCTATGATTTCATTGCAGAAGCCATGAAAAAAGATGCGGCCTTTTTCATGAATGGCGGGGAGTCGGTTTATCAAAACGCTGCGCATTTACATTTCGGTGACGCTGTGACCGCGGGTTAGTTTTTACGGATTAGCGCCCATTATCATCAAACAGTTCGGCGAGCTTTTCTGTCATGGCGCCGCCGAGCTGTTCCACATCCATAATGGTCACAGCCCGCTTATACCAGCGGGTGACGTCGTGGCCGATACCGATGGCGACCAGCTCCACCTCTGAGCGGTTTTCGATTTTATCAATGACCATACGCAAGTGATTTTCCAGAAGCCCTGTCGGGTTTTGGCTTTGCGTGGCGTCATCAACCGGCGCGCCATCGGAAATGACCATAAGGATCCGCCGCTGTTCGGGGCGCATCATCAGCCGGGTATAGGCCCACTCGAGCGCCTCACCGTCAATGTTTTCCTTTAGTAGTCCTTCGCGCATCATCAGGCCCAGATTACGTTTGGCGCGCCGCCAGGGCATGTCGGCACCTTTATAAATTATGTGCCGCAGATCATTTAGCCGTCCCGGGTTTTTCGGCTTCTCGGCCCCGAGCCAGTCTTGGAACGACCGCCCGCCCTTCCAGGCCCGTGTGGTAAAGCCGAGAATTTCCGCTTTGACGCCACAGCGCTCTAATGTGCGCGCCATAATATCGGCACAGACGGCCGCCACCATAATAGGTCGACCGCGCATGGAGCCGGAATTATCAATCAGGATGGACACGATAGTATCGCGGAAATCCGTCTCTTTTTCTTCTTTGAAGGCCAGGCCGCTGGTCGGGTCGATGATGACCCGGGTTAGTCGCGCCGTATCAAGCTGTCCTTCTTCGAGGTCAAAGGTCCAGCTGCGTTGTTGCTGCGCGAGTAATCGGCGATGCAGCTTATTGGCCAGGCGGGAAATGACCGAAGAGAGGCCCGCCATATGACCATCCAGATAGCCGCGCAGGCGCTCAAGTTCTTCCACCTCGCAAAGCTCTTCGGCTTTGATCACTTCGTCATGTTTAGTGGTGTAGACATGATAGGGTGGGGCGGTGTTGGGCAGGGTAGGTCGTTGCGGTGTGCTGTCGGGTGTTTGGTCTGAGTCCTCACTGTCGCCGTCAATATTTTCCGCATCGACAATATCCGTCAATTCAGCGCTGTCATCTTCGACGGCGTCGGCGTCAGAGACTTCCGTTTGTCCCTGTTGTTCTTCTTGAGGTGTATCAGGTGGCTGATCCGGCTGTTGGTCCTGATTGTCATCTTCGCGGCTCTCATCGTCGCCGTCTTCATCATTATTGGCTTCACCCGGCTCATCAGCCAGATCAAAATCCGAGAGCAGGTCTTGTATCTGACGGGAGAACTTTTCCTGGTCCCCCATCAGGTCCTTGAGAAAATCAAACTTGCCGTGAGACTGTTCGATTTCCTTACGGCGCACATCCATGATGCCCGTAACGCCGTCCGGCAATTTCCGCTCCATGAAGATCTCGCGGGCATAGTAACCAATGGCTTCAGCCAGAGGGGCGGTTTCATCGTTCAGCGTATCTTTGTGAAAACCTTTGCGTCGGGCGCGGGCGTCCAGCGCCGCCATAAGATTGTCACCCAGACCGGACAGATGGGTAGAGCCCAAGGCTTCAATCCGCGCCTGTTCTAATGCCTCATATATCTGGCGGGCTTGCGGGCTGCCGGGCATGTTTTTGGAGTGAACCTCTGAGTCGTGTAAAGCAATCCGGAGCGCAAGCGCATCCGCCTCACCACGCGCCTTGGCTAGTGAGCCCGTATCCGGGGTTTTGGGCAGGCTCGGCAACATGACTTGCTCGCGCACCATGCCGGCGATATCGCCGCCAAAACTGATCTCCAGTTCCGGCTCACCAGAGATGGCCTTGGTACATGACCCAAGCGCGCGTTTAAACTTATCCTGAGGGGTTTCAGACATTAGCCCCGTATAAGGGATGACACGCAAATCTCAATGGAAAAGGGTGTTTAGACGGGCTTCAAAATTCTTTGCGAATTGCAATTCCAACCCAAACCTCTATAGAGGCTCGCTACCAAGAGAGGCAATCACCATGGATTACCGGCATAAAGCCGGTATTGAAGAATGTGGGGTCGTTTTGGACTAACCCTTCTGCTCGGTGATCCATTTATCCACTTCGCGGTCGAGAATACCCAGGGGCATGGCCCCGTCTTCGAGGATCATTTCATTGAACAGGCGCAGGTCAAACTTATCGCCCAGCTCTTCTTCCGCCCGGGCGCGCATGCGCAAGATGGCTAGCTGTCCGGTTTTATAGGCCAGGGCCTGTCCGGGCCAAACCACATAGCGTTCTATCTCTCGGGTAACTTCGGCTTCAGTCATGCCGGTTTTGGAGACCATATAGTCAATGGCCTCTTCGCGGGTCCAGCGCTTATGGTGAAGGCCTGTATCCACCACGAGACGTACGGCGCGGAACTGCTCGGCTTGTAGCCGGCCTAGATCCCCCAGCGGGTTATCCGCATAGAGTCCCATATCCTCGGCAGCAACGCGTTCGGCATAAAGGGCCCAGCCTTCAGTGTAGGCCGTAAATGGGCTCATCTTACGAATAAATGGGACCCCCTCAATCATTTGAGATCGAGACAATTGAAAATGATGCCCGGGTGCAGCTTCATGATAAAGCAGGGTAGGAAGAGTCCATTTCGGGTTGTCGGCCGTGTCTTTTTGATTGATGTAGAAGCGTCCTGGAGTGTCGTCGAACATGCCGGGCGGCTGATAATACCCTCCCGGTGCGCTGTCCTGTGAAAACTCAGGCACTCGCTTAATTTCTAGTTCTTGCGGTGGCAGCGTCACGAAATAACCCTCTGCTTTGCCCATGATTTCCGTATTAAGTTCTACCAGATAGTCGATCATGGCTTCGCGGCCTGTATCCGTATTGGGGAAAAGCTGATCCGGGTCTTCCATTAATATGCGGACCCGTTCACTGACTGACCCATCTGTCAGGCCTTGACCTATCAAAATTTTGTCCATGGCAATTTCGATACGGGCTACTTCCGACAACCCTGTTTCGTGAAGGTCGTCAGCGGTGAAGTCGGTGGTCGTATTTGACTTAACTGCCGAAGCATAAATTTCTTCGCCATGGGGAATACGGTAAATACCGGCATCGGAATTGGTTTTCGGCAGCAGAGCCTTTTGCTGGGCGATGAGTTTTTCATAGCCGGGTATCACGCCTTCGGTGACGATTTTTTCGGCTTCGGCCAGGATCTCTTCCTGAGCGGAATCGCTTAATCCAGCCTCTTTCAGGCGGTCGGGAAGCGTTGTGACCAAAGGGTTTTCCGCCGGGCCATCCTCGATAAAAGATTCCAGGACTCCGATAGTTTTATTGATAATGAAGTCAGGCGGTATGACGCCTTTTTCCGTATGCGTCTCAACCATCATATGGGTTTCGTCCAGAACGCGGCCAAATTCTCTGAGGCGCGCCAGATAATTATTCGCGCTTTTGCGGTTTGTAATGGCGTGTCTGTCCGTTAGAAAAGACGGTAAATTGACATGGGGTCCAGAAAGCTGACTGATCGGATAGCCGGTATAGCGAATCTCAGTCAATGCGAGCTGGTCTTCAAGAAGCCATTTAGTAATTTCGTAAGAGAGGAGATCTTGTCCTTCAAGACTTTCTGGATCGTATCCCTTTAGCCCGGTCAGCATATCTTGAGCTTTGCCGAGCGACACATCCCACTGGGCTTCGGTATAGTCGGCTAGACGGTGACTGTGATTGTCAATTAAAGGGACGCCGTCCAGACCCATGAAAGTCATCGCTTCCGGACTGTCGCTCATGAGGGTCAAAGATTTTTTGTTGATGTAATTGTTGATTGAACCCGGTGCGCCAAAATATTTGACATACCCAAATATACCAAAAATCAATGCGGCTATTGTCGCTAATAAAGTGACGACCAAAAAAATTCTTCTAATACCAGTCAACATATGCATCCCAATTCATATTGATTAACGATAACAATCTCTCACACCACAATTCATTTGTAAATCCGTTTTAAGCGTTTACACTCTGGCCAAGAGGAGAGTTACCGTGACCGACAAGCCAGTTATCGCGCAGAAATCCCCCATCCCGATAGATGTCGAGGACGGTAAATCTTATTTCTGGTGCACGTGTGGCCGCTCGGACAGTCAACCGTTTTGTGATGGATCTCACAAGGGCACGGATTTCGTGCCTATGAAATGGACCGCCGAAAAATCCGGTAAGAAATTTTTCTGCGGCTGTAAAATGACAGAGGGAAAACCGTTCTGTGACGGGACCCATAACGGATTGAATTAAAACCCAATCCGTTGTTTTAATTGAATAAGCTATTTTCGGCTGATCAACTCGTTATAGGGTCGCCCAATGTGACCTGCCATTCAAAACTATCCCAGGCATCGTTAGAGGGTGGATTTGAATTATTTGCCGGTTTGGGCGCCCACATTCTGACATCTGTCCCGTCCGTCCATATGCAATAGGATGAATATGAACCAACGATAAGCGGGTTACCGGAGGGTCTATTATTAAATAGCCACTTTTGGGATTTAGAGGAAACATTTAACCACATCTCCACCGGACCACCCGCCAATTTGTAGGGAGTGTGATCTGCTGTCAATGCGTCGACCTTCCCATATGTCATGACCTGTGCCGCGGCGACACGCGATTCAAGCGTGCCCACAGGGCGTCCGCCGTCATCCGTGCCATCCCAATTATATCTGAATTGCTGTTGGAGTTTTGTTGTGTCGAGTGTTTCTAGTGTAGTCTGTCATAGGTTGCGCCCCATTTAGAGTTGGTCAATATTCCCTGGAATAATGAATTTCAGTAAAACGAGCGCTATTGCCATAAAGATATATATGAATTCGCGCCCGAACCTATTCTAGCACGATAACGAGAAATTTTCACCGATTTTAGTTCCAACGACCCTGCGAGAATACCTCACACCTTTACGGATTTTGCATCGCCAAACGCACCCGCCGTAATCCGTCCTGTGCGTCTGTGTAACCGGGATAGCGTGCAAGCACTTGAGAGAATAAAGCCTCGGCTGTGCGGTGCTCCCCTTTGTAATATTTCAGGTATCCGTAAGACACCATGATATCTGCATCCTGTGGAAACTCCTGCCATAGACCGCTGAAAATATATTCGGCGCCGTCATGCTGTCCGGCCCAGGACATGATCCGGGCCCGTAGAAACCGCACATCATAACTGCCAGCATCTTCGGGTTTGACATTACCCAGAATGATGAGCGCCCGTTCGAACTGCTTTTGTTCAGCCAGGTCTTTGGCCACAATCAATCGGTTCGCCGTATCATCAACGGGCCGGTTGGTGGAGGCCGGGATAAAGTCCTGCCGCTCCGCCTTTAGATAAGCAAAAACGGGGCGTTCAAAGATTTCCGGAGTAAGTTCGCCTGTGGCTTCAATTGGTAATGTCGTATGTGTTTCTATCGTATTTGTTTCGGGTATACTGGCTTCAGCCGGTGCCGGGTCGGACAGATTGATACGGATCGGTATGAACAAAAGTGCCAAAACAAACAGCACTAACAGCGACCGCAAGAATATCGTCAGCAGGCTCATACAGCTCTCCCCGTTTTACAAATGAATGCTCGGGGATTATGATTAATGAAGGGTTACTTCAGAGTCAGAGGGTTTAATGCGATATTGGGTTATAAGTTTGTTGGCGTTAACAGCCTGTTCAACGGGCGATAATGATAAGATGATCGCAAATTCAAATAAAATTAGCCTGGATTCCTTTGAAGCCTGCGTAATTCTTGGCGGCCTTGTCATGGAAAGCTGGCCACAACAATGTGCGCTGAATGGTCAACAATTTACTGAAGACATTTCGACCGGCAAGAAAGGCGATCGCAAAAAAATCCTTTTTGAAATTGGCCCGAGTAAAGTCGATTGTGTCGGCGTGGCGCCCATGCAGTGTCTGATTGTTAACGGAGGAATGTTTTACGACTCCATAGCCGGATATGATTATAAACCCGGCCAGTCGGTTATAATCGAGGTGGAGCGGGAGCAATATTGCGATCCGGAAATCCTTAATGATTGTCCTCAAGATGTGGGTATTTACCGCTATCGATATTTGAGAACAATGACCCGTTAGCTATGCGCAGCATCCGCCAGTGACCGAATGAGTGCCAGCGCAGCGTCCACACCGTCTTCATGCATGGTTTGAACAATTGCGGTGCCGACAACAACACCGTCAGCATCTGTGGCGATTTCAGCTGCCCGCTCCGGTGTTTTTACGCCAAAACCGACAACAACCGGTAATCCAGAAGCCTCCCGCACTTTTGCGACCTGATCTTTGATAGCGCCTGGTTTGTTCATGGCAGCGCCAGTCACACCGGTCATGGACACATAATAGACAAAGCCCTTTGTTCCTTGGACGACACGGGGCAGGCGAGCCGCGTCTGTGGTTGGGGTTGCCAGACGAATGAGCGCCAGATCATAGACCTCAAAAGCCGCGCGCAGTTCGGCGTCTTCTTCGGGGGGTAGATCAACAATGATGGCACCGTCGACGCCAGCTGCCTTGGCATTGGCGGCAAAAGCCTCATAGCCCATTTGATGGATAGGATTGCAATAACCCATGACGATAATAGGCGTGGTGTCATTTTCTGCGCGAAACTCTGTGGCCATGTCTAGGACCGATGTCAGTGTCGTACCAGAGGCCCGCGCGCGAATGCCGGCTTCTTCGATGACTGGGCCGTCGGCCATGGGGTCGGTAAAAGGGATACCCAATTCGATGATATCCACGCCCGCATCTGGCATGGCCTTGAGTAATTCCATAGACGTGGCGCGGTCAGGATCACCGCCCATCATATAGGCGACAAAGGCTGATTTACCGTCTGACTTTAATCGGGAAAATGTTGTGTCAATTCTCTGGGTCATAGGGGCGCGCTTTTAGGCGCGCCGAAGGGATAATTCCAGTGTTAATTGGTCGCTATCCGTAATTGCCGGCCAGGCTTTCCGCCACGGTGTAATAACGCTCACAGGCGGCGCCGTAAAATTTGGCTTTAAACACAATCTGACGATGGGCCTCCCGGTCAGATGCAGGACGAACGGGGAGCTCGTTCATGCTGCGATCTGTCCAGAGCGTCATTTCAAGATGGGTCCGGCATCCAAATTCATCGACCTTCACATATTTGGCCGTCTTGTGATTGCCGCCTTTGCGTTTCCAGCCATCGGCCGCCAGGACCGTCTGGTAATTGGCAAAGCTGACTTCGTGTTCCGAGATTGGCAAATAAGGGAGGAGTTTCTCACAGGTGAACACCAGAAAGCCGCCAGAATTAATCAGACCCTTTGTGACTTTACCGCAGCCGTCCACGGGACCGGTGGCGGACAATCGCGGGATATCGACCAAACCTTCGAGAATGGTTCCGTTATTGGCTTGGGCTGGTGTTGCGATTGACAGCGCCATGGCGCCCGCCATTAATCCGGTACGAATTGTCATCTGAGGTCCCCTTTATAAATCCCTGTGAGAGCTTGACCGCTATCACTGGATGAAAAGGGAATCTCGTTAATTTGTTAAGGAAGGTTAAAAGAAGATTACTTTGAGAGTTTCTTAACTTTGGTCGTGCTCAGGACGCGACAACTTGCGGGCTCACAGCTTGCGGTCAGCGCCGCAAACCTGATTATCCGGCAATTGGAAAAAGACCAGAATGGTCATTGCGTCATCATTATAGGATTCGCCGGCCAGATAATTATTCCAGTCTTTGCTAGTCTCGAGCGAACCCATCAAGCCCATTTGATAGTTACAGTTGTCATCAACGGGTTTTTCAAACCAGAAGATATTGGCCGCGCCCGTCGTGGGCGTCCAGCCATTGTCCCAGGCGGCCCTGAGATAATCCGAGTCCCATCCTTTACTGACAATTCCGGCCTCCCGTGCAGGCAGGGCGACACAGGCATAATCCGTGATATCAGAGGTCAGATCACGGCGCACAACCGCGTCGCAGCTCTCGGTCAGTGACGAGCCATCGAGTAAGGGAATGTCAAAATGGTTTCCGACTTTGATGCGGGGGCGCGTATCCTCAGCGCTGCCGCAGGCGGATAAAATACCCGCCGATAAAAACCCGAACAAAAGCAAGGAAACAGGGTGCACTATCCCTCTGTCCCTTCGGAAATATGCTCACCAAGCGCATCTGCGATGGTGAAGACATCTTTATCGCCGCGACCGCACATATTCATAATGATCAGGCCGTCCGGTCCCAGCTCTTTGGCGAGCTCTATGGTGCGCGGTATGGCATGAGAGGGCTCAAGCGCCGGGAGTATACCTTCGAGACGCGCGCAAAGCTGAAAGGCCTCTAAAGCCTCGTCATCCGTACAGGACAAATATTCCGCCCGGCCGATATCGTGCAGATAAGCATGCTCTGGGCCGATACCCGGGTAATCCAGCCCCGCAGAAATCGAATGCGCGTCATTAATTTGCCCGTGTTCGTCCTGCAGCAGATAGGTCCGGTTGCCATGCAGCACACCCGGCGCACCGCCCGTGAGCGAAGCGGCATGTTGACCTGTTTCCACGCCGTGCCCGGCGGCTTCAACCCCAATGAGACGCACGCTTTCATCCGGCACAAATTCATGAAACAGCCCCATAGCGTTGGAGCCGCCGCCAATACAAGCGACCGCCGCGTCCGGCAGACGCCCTTCGCGCTCGAGGATTTGTTCCTTGGCTTCGCGGCCGATGATCGCCTGAAAGTCGCGCACCATTTCGGGATAGGGGTGCGGCCCGGCGACTGTACCGATACAGTAAAACGTGTCGCCCACATTTGTCACCCAGTCGCGCAGGGCTTCATTCATGGCGTCCTTGAGCGTCGCCGTTCCCGAATGCACCGCGCGCACTTCTGCCCCCAATAGACGCATGCGAAACACATTGGGTTTTTGGCGGACGATATCGGTCGCGCCCATATAGACGATACATTTCAGGCCAAAGCGCGCCGCGACAGTGGCCGTGGCGACGCCGTGTTGCCCGGCGCCCGTTTCGGCGATGATGCGGGTTTTCCCCATGCGTCGTGCGAGCAGAATCTGACCCATGCAATTATTGATCTTGTGCGCGCCCGTATGATTAAGTTCGTCACGCTTAAAATAGATCTTGGCTCCGCCTACATGGTCTGTCAGTCGCTCCGCGAAATAAAGCGGGCTTGGGCGGCCCACATAATGAGCGAGAAAGTCGTCAAACTCTGCCTGAAAGGCTGGGTCGGCTTTGGCGTCGGCGTAGGCTTTTTCCAGCTCAAGGATGGGCGGCATGAGTGTCTCAGCCACATAACGCCCGCCAAAAGCACCGAAACGTCCGTTCTCGTCTGGGAGATTTATATTATTTTGTTGGCCCATTTTGGTTCTGCCTCTCGATTGGAGAGAGGCTTTTAAGGGCTTGGCGTCGGGAATGCCAGTATAATTTATGTGACAAGACGTGTGGGCATGAGGTTAATTGTCCAGTTCCAAATAGCGATAGTGCGCGAGCTGACAGGCCCATTGCAGGAGGGTGTTTTGAAGCTCTGTATTTTTGGAAATGTGGCTTTCAAATTCAATGCAAAATAAACCGCTATTCATGTCTGGACCAAAGACAGGCAATACAAGTCCAAAACCAGAGGGCTCATCGAATAAACCGTTTAAAAAATGCTCATCCTGGGTTTGGTTGAAATAGTCCTTCCACTCAAAACCTTTCATGCGTTTTAATGTGAAGTTGATAAGCGGGTCGATAGACCCCCCCAAGCCTAAACGATAGTTCTCAATATTTTCTGGGGAAATCCCGGAAGCAGATTTTAAACGTGCAAATATTGGATGCGATGAACTACCGCCGCTAAATTGGCAGTAAAAATATTTTTGCGCTGAGATTTTGGAAATTGAGTGTGCAAATAACGTCTCTAACTCCACTGTATCGATAGAGTTTTCGCAAGCCGATTTAAATGCGGTCATGTGCTGTAAAAGCGTTTCGTCCTGCACCTTGATTCCAGCCTTTCCAGGGTTGAAGACTGATATGAGCAAAATTATGCCCAACGTTCTTGGCGAATTCGCAAGAATTCACTTCGAAATTTGTATAAAGCGCAGTTGTGCAAGACCAATTAGATATCAAAAGTTT
>JAHDEZ010000036.1 GCA_020628425.1 Hellea sp.
GCCCTTGGCGATTTTCATATAGGCGGAGACAGGGGTATCAAGGTCGTTGACGACCCGTATATAAACAAGTTGAGGCTTGCCGGCCTGATAGCGGTTGGTGAAATCCCGTTTATCCGGTGATATCTGCAAGGGCATTATTGCTCAGCTTCGTCCAGTCCTAATACGCGGCGCAGTGCTTCTTCATTGGTTGTATAAGGGTGCTGCGCAATGACGGCCTGCTGATAGGCGGTTTCAATGTCCTGAGCAATTTCTGCCGTGATACGGTCCATTTCGGTTGCCCGTTCGGAATCTGGAATAGGGGTCGTATTGGCAACAATTTTATCCAATGTGGCGATTTGACGGGTTTGAACCAGGGCACCGGAACCTATCACCGGGTCGCCTTCGACACCTTCGATAAGACCAGAAAAAATAATTGGGCCCATGGTCTGCGGGCGGCTATTACGCATTAGCGTAACCTGTTCGATAGACGCACCTTTTTCGATAGAGGCTGCGATGTCCGCAAGGCTTTCGCCTTCGGCCAAGCGAGTGGAAATATTCAATGACAGCTCTTCTAACTGGCTCTCGACATAATCATCTTTCCACATGATTTCAGCTTCGACTTTCGACTCTTCGAAGGATTTTTGTGTTTCCTCGAGAACAGCGTCAACGCGAATTGTCGCCGAGCCTTTACCGGCCGTGTCGAATATATCGATCTCCGTGCCGGGGTTTGACGTAAAGATAAACCGCATAATTTCTGGATCTGTCGCAATTCCCGGAAGCCCCGGACGTCCTAGTAATGTACGTTCATCCTGAGTGCGACCACCGCGGTCGACAAAGGGAAGCGTTGTAAACGGAACGCCGACGATTTGAGCCGCTTCTTCGATCGTCCGGCCGTTTTCGTATATCTCAAGCTGGACTTCATCCATCTTGTCGTAGATCACGTCGAGGGTTTTTTGTTCCAGAATGGTTGCGAGTACGTCTTGGCGAACCGTATCTTTTTCGGGTTTGATTTCTTCCGTTGCGGCGGTGACTTTAAAGGTCACCCAATTCTCCAGAGAGCCATATACAGCTTTGACGTCGTCGACCTTCATCTCAAAGGCGGCTTCGGCCACATCAGCATCAAAAATTTCGTACTGTTCCACATTGGTGTAATATTCAGGCGCCGATAAGCCGAGAAGACTTGTGATCTCTTCTTCGGTCAGGCCGTCATTAATTTTCTCGACAATGGTGTTGGCTGTCGTTTCATTTTCAGCCTGATAGACAATGAGCGATCGCGTTGCCGGCGTCACCAGATTTTCAGCGGAAATTTTAAGCTCATATTGCTGGTCTATCTCTTCTTCAGTGATGAAGATGTTATTGTAAGAGAGTTTCGCCTTTTCCGGGTCGATATCCAATAGAGTGGTTTCGTCCATAAAGCGGAAATCCGTCGGCTCCATCCGAATCATGGTGATACGGCGATACTCAGGCCATAGGAATTTCGTATTGCCACGCTCATTGACCTGATCGTCAATGAAACTGCGTAATTGTTCTTCTGTCGGCTCAGGCGCTTCTTCGACGGCGGCGGCTGTCAGTGTGAGGACAGACGCTTCTCGGGTCTCGCGCTTATAGTCAAAGGCGATTTCAGCAAATTCCTCAGGCGGCAGGATCCCCTTATTGATAGCAGGGGCAACTTGCTCAATCTGGTTGTCTGTGATCATCTGTTCCGCGAAATCTTCGGTGGACAGGCCTTGACGGGCCAATACGACCTGCGCCTGCTCATAGCTGAACTTGGCTTCCATCGGGTCCTGAAACATTGGAATTTTCTCAAGTTCTTCGCGCGCCGTTCGGGCATTATATCCAATGCCCAGTTCTTTGGCATCAGTCAGGAGGATGTTTTTACGCAGGAGTTCCGCAACTAGTAAATTAGCCAGATTATTGGTTTCGCCCACAGTCAAAGGACGTCCAAATCGCTCCGTATTAGCCCGGATAAGATTGTTATAGTCCCGGCGGAACTCGTTCACATTGACGGATTCTTCACCGACTGCCAAAATACGATTGTCTGTTTGCGGATTAAAGGCATCTTCGGAGCCCCAAAGCGCAAAGGCCAGAATTAGAAGGCCGATAATAATACCGACAACAATATTTCTCGATTTCGACAATTTGGAATCACCTGTAATAAGTGTGAAAGAATTTGGCCTTACATAACGATGCCTTTGTCAAGCCGCAAGCAATAGACTTGCGATTTTTGATCAAAAAAGCATGATGCGCCAAAATGGAGTCGGCATGAAAACTTTAATCGCTGGAAACTGGAAAATGCATGGTCAACAGGCCTGGACGGTCAAGGCGGCCGGATTTGACCGACTTTTAGAGGCGACAGACCGAGAACATATCGAGGTTTTGATTTGCCCGCCTTATCCTTTTATCAGAGAAATGTTCGTGGCCAGCGCGGCGCGACATATCAAAATTGGGGCTCAGAACTGTCACGCTATCGAAAAAGGCGCTCATACCGGAGAGGTCAGTGCAGAGATGCTTGCTGATTGCGGTGCGGAATATGTTATTGTCGGCCATTCTGAACGCCGTGCAGCTGGTGAGCGCGATTCTGATGTGAGTGCCAAAGCGTCGGCTGCCTTTCGCGCCGGTCTAACGCCGATTATATGTGTCGGCGAAACACTCGAGCAAAGAGAAGCCGGCAATGCCAATAATGTCGTTGAAGCCCAAATCATAGGCAGTGTTCCAGACAGCGCAGAAAACTTTGTTGTGGCCTATGAACCTGTTTGGGCCATTGGGACAGGGAAGGTCGCAGAAATTTCAGATATCAAATCCATGCATGCGCATATCCGCGGACTTGTCGGCGATAATGTACGGATCCTGTACGGGGGCTCTGTCAAACCAGGAAATGCGGCAGCTATCCTGGGAACAGAAAATGTGAACGGCGCTTTGATAGGGGGCGCGAGTTTGAATATGGCCGATCTGTCGGCCATTGCCCGCAGCGCTCCGAAAAACTAAAGGCTTGCAAATTACGCATTCGCCCCTATTTGGGGCTTTAAGTTCATGCCCTTTTGATGTAAGGGCGCGCAAATTCCGATTAAAGAGAACGCCATGAGTACCGTATTGCTAATCATTTTGCTGATTGTCAGCATCATTATGACCGGACTGATTCTTATTCAGCAGTCAGAAGGCGGCGCCCTCGGTATTGGCGGCGGTGGCGGCGGCGGTTTCATGAGTGGTCGATCGGCTGTTAACTCAGTTAGCCGCATGACATGGATACTTGGAACCCTCTTTCTGGTAATTTGTTTGGGGCTGTCTGTGATAATGACTCGAGAAAATCGCGGTCCTGATCTGCTGCAACAGGCCGAAGAAATTGTTACACCCGTGGATAACTCCACAGAAAATCCGGTAACAGACGACGATGAGGCCTTGACGAACCCGACCGATTCAGAAGAAACCACAATCCCGTTAGCGAGCGAAACTGAAGCGGCCGATACGGGGGATACTCCAGACGCATCTACAGAAGAATCGCCTGCGGAACCGGCAGAGACACCGGAAGACGAATAAGCGTTTTCCCGGTTAGCCGGTCTTAAAAACGGATCGGCGATGCCGCGATATATTTTTATAACAGGTGGCGTGGTGTCATCATTGGGCAAAGGCCTGGCTTCGGCGGCTTTGGGCTCTTTGTTGCAGGCGCGCGGTTACAAAGTCCGTCTTAGAAAACTTGACCCCTATTTGAATGTGGATCCCGGCACGATGTCGCCTTATCAACACGGCGAAGTTTATGTGACCGATGACGGAGCGGAAACCGATCTGGACCTTGGTCATTATGAACGCTTTACGGGCGTTTCAGCGGCGCAAAGCGATAACATCACAACGGGGCGGATATACTCTAATATTATCGAGAAAGAACGCCGAGGTGATTATCTTGGCGCGACCGTGCAGGTCATTCCACATGTTACAAATGAGATCAAAAACTTCGTCCTCTCAGATGCCGGTGATGTTGATTTTGTCCTGTGTGAGGTGGGCGGGACTGTCGGGGATATAGAGGGCTTGCCGTTTTTCGAAGCCCTGCGGCAGCTTTCGCAGGAACTACCACGGGGACAGACATTATTTATGCATGTGACCCTGCTGCCCTTTATTAAAGCTGCGGGCGAGATGAAGACGAAACCTACACAACATAGTGTGAAGGAACTGCGCTCTATCGGTATCCAGCCGGATATATTGCTGTGCCGGGCAGACCGTCTGATTTCAGAGGATGACCGCCGCAAAATTGCACGCTTCTGTAATGTCCGGGAGACAGCCGTTATCCAAGGCCTGGATGCCAAGTCCATCTATGATGTGCCTTTGACTTATCACGCGGAAGGTCTTGATGCGGAGGTGTTGTCGATTTTTGGAATTGATAACCCACCGCCAGCGGATCTCAGTAAATGGGAAGCCATATCAGATAATCTGCAAAACCCAGACGGTGAGGTGAATATTGCTGTCGTTGGCAAGTATACGGTTCTACCTGACGCCTATAAATCCATCACTGAGGCCCTGGTTCACGGCGGAATTGCCAATAGTGTCAAAGTCAATATTCGTTGGCTGGAAGCCGAAGACTTCGACAATACCGAAGATGTGTCTTCAGTTCTCAAGGGGGTCCACGGCATATTGGTCCCTGGAGGGTTTGGTGAGCGCGGCGCAGAAGGAAAGATAAAAGCAGCAAATATCGCGCGCACGTCAAATCTGCCCTATTTTGGAATTTGCTTTGGTATGCAAATGGCTGTCGTCGAGGCCGCCAGAAATATGGCCGGTATAAAGGATGCAAGTTCGTCTGAATTTGGGGAAAAGGGTACATCGATCGTGGGCCTGATGACTGAATGGGTCAAAGGCAATGAACGTGTCGAACGGGATGCGGCCACAGATCTGGGCGGGACTATGCGTCTTGGTGCCTATCCGGCTATGTTGACCAAGGGCTCTCTGGTGGCCGAAGAATATGGCTCCAATGAAATCAGCGAACGTCATCGCCACCGCTATGAAGTTAATATTGATTACAAGGATAAGCTGGAGGAGGCAGGGCTGTTATTCTCTGGTCTATCTCCTGATGGTGTCCTGCCGGAAATCGTAGAAATTCCTGGCCATCCCTGGTTTGTCGGTGTCCAATATCATCCGGAACTGAAATCAAGACCGTTTGCGCCACATCCACTTTTCGCGGGCTTTATCAAGGCGGCGTTGAATCAAAGCAGACTGGTTTAAGGAGTCTATTTTTTTAGACGGGTCGACAAAATGATGGAGCTCTCTGTCCGCTCTACACCGTCAATTTCAATGATTTGATCGATAATGCTATCCAATCGACTGATATCCATAGCGGCGACCTCTGCGATGAGATCAAATTGGCCAGATACAGAATAGACGGTTTTAATCTCGTCATATTTTTTCATTTTACCGATAATTGCAGCCGTATCACGGGCGCGCACAATGATGAGAACATGAGCTCTTATCTCTTTGTCGAGATAGCTTTGCGACAGACGGACGGTGTAACCGTCTATTACGCCGGACTGTTCCAACCTTTCTAATCGTTTCTGGGCAGTAGAGCGAGAGATGTTCAATTGACCGGCTATGTCAGTGATTGAGGCTCTCGCATTTTGCCCTAAAACCGTGAGTAAGGCCTGATCTTTCACTGTTAATTGCATCAATTTTGCCTGTAAATTTATCAAATTGATAAAACAAATACACGAATTTGTGCAAATTGGTACTGCTATTTACCTAATAATAATGGCATGCTTTCGAAAAGATCAGGGGAATCGCGCATGGCCAAAAAATGGCTCGACGATATTACGATTAGACCTATTGGCCTGTCCGATACGGATGCTTTGCTGGAAATGGTCATGCAGTCCAGTGGCGGACTCTCCAGCCTGCAGCCTCGACATGAATTTCTTGAGGATTATATCAAGACCTCCATCGCCAGTTTTGCCGGTAAAAAACCCATAGAGGACCCGCATAAATATCTGCTGGCCATGTATCACGGCCAAAAGCTGATCGGGTGTGCGGCTGTCAAAACCCAAATCGGCATTGATAGCCCTTTTATCAATTTTGACATCATAGGCGAGGGGCTAGATCAATATCTGGTCGCATCGTCCAGATTTACTGGCGCCACCGAGGTTGGGTCCTTGTTTCTACATCCGGACTACCGGGAATACGGCCTTGGGAAATATCTGGCGAAGGTCAGATATCTGTTGATGGCGTCCGAACCTTGGCGGTTTGGTGACAGTGTCATCGCCGAACTAAGAGGTATTTGCGGCAAGGACGGAAGCCCGCTTTACGACCACTTGTTCAAAGACAAGCTGGAGAAAACCTTCCTTGAGGCCGATACGGAATATTTTGACCGAAATCCTGATGCCCTGGGTGATATCGTTCCAATTGGCAGGGTCGACGTTTCGCGCTTTCCGCTGGATGTGCGGGCGACCATTGCGCAACCTCATCCGTCGGGTAATGCAGCCATGCGTATGTTACAATATGAAGGGTTTATCTTCTCTGGGACGATCGACCTGTTTGATGCCGGCCCGATTGTTTATGCCTATCGGGACACCATTCGTACTATCATTAATCGCAAATCCTGCGCGGCTATTCCCGTTTCGTCGGTGACGGGAGGGCAGCCCCATTTGGTCTGTGCCGGCGAAGTGAAAGATTTCAGAGCCATTCTATGTCTGGCGAATATGGGTGACAATGGGCTTTTGATATCTGATGCCGACTACAAAAAACTGGATTTAAATCCGGGTGAATCGATTGCTTATTGGAATAGTAATCCGACACTGGTAAGAACCCGAAAAGGCCCCGTGAAAGCGCATTATTAGGCCCATAAAACCTAAGGACAAAACCATGGCGAAATATGACGACAACCTGAAACATATGTGGGAAGATCCGCTGTTCCTTGAGCGTCAACTTAGCGAAGAGGAACGTTTAATCCGGGATACAGCTCGGAATTATTGTCAGGATAAACTCCTGCCGCGGGTTATTTCGGCAAACCGTGAGGAACGTTTTGATCGTGAGGTCTTTACGGAAATGGGAGCTTTAGGCCTGTTGGGTGCCATGGTCGATGAAAAATATGGCGGTATTGGCGCCAGCCATGTGGTCTACGGTCTCGTAGCGAGAGAGGTTGAGCGTATCGATAGCGGTTACCGCTCCATGATGTCGGTTCAAAGTTCGCTGGTCATGTTCCCCATTGAAGAGTTTGGGACCGAAGCCCAGAAACAAAAATATCTGCCAAAGCTCGCAACGGGTGAATATATTGGTTGTTTCGGATTAACCGAGTCTGATGGAGGTTCCGATCCCGGGGCTATGCGCACTACGGCCAAAAAGGTCGATGGCGGTTATGTGCTCAATGGCACCAAAATGTGGATTACCAATTCTCCGGTTGCGGATGTGGCGGTGGTGTGGGCTAAACTGGACGATAAGATCCGCGGGTTTGTCGTGGAGAAAGGCATGGACGGATTTTCCGCGCCGGAAATCAAAGGCAAACTCTCTTTGCGTGTGTCCATAACCGGCGAACTGGTCTTTGAAGACTGTTTTGTCCCGGAGGAGAATATCTTTCCTGAGGTCGAAGGACTACGCGGACCTTTCTCCTGTTTGAACAAAGCCCGCTATGGCATTTCATGGGGGGCCATGGGCGCGGCTGAGTTTTGTTGGCACGCTGCCCGGGATTATGCTTTGGAACGGATTGTTTTTGGACGTCCCATCGCTGCGACACAAATTGTTCAAAAGAAACTGGCTGATATGCAGACGGAAATAGCTCTGGGCCTTCAAGGCTCACTCGCACTGGGGCGGGCTCTGGACGCCGGTGCTTGGTCTCCTGAAAGCATTAGTTTGATGAAACGCAATAATTGCGGCAAGGCGCTGGATATAGCCCGTGTTGCCCGCGATATACATGGCGGGAACGGTATTTCCGAAGACTATCACATCATGCGTCATTCAATGAATCTAGAGACTGTCAATACCTATGAAGGCACTCATGACATTCACGCCTTGATCCTCGGGCGGGCTCAGACAGGACTGCAGGCATTTTTCTAACGGGAACGTGATGGCGCTTTAATCTCCAATAGCGCGAATTAGGCATCAAATTTGAAGCCTGATAAGCGAAATAGGAGATTAGTGTGAAAAGTGCGCCATTTCAGGACAGTTCTCGTGCCGCGAGTGCACCATTCTTTGGTGCCTTGGACGGTTTTCGTGGGCTCTTGGCGGTTTTTGTCGCTATCTATCACACCTATTGGTTCAGCTTTATCAATAGCTCGGCGTTTTTTAACCATGGCCCGGTGATCATTGATTTGTTCTTTGTTTTTTCGGGTTTTCTATTGTTCACACTTTACGCTGGACGAATAGGTTCACCTGCGCAAGGGGCGCATTTTATCAAGAAGAGATTTGCGCGGCTTTATCCACTCCATCTGTTCGTACTCTGTATTTTTATTTTATTCTCAAGTCTCAGAGTGGTCTTGCATGCTGTGGGCGCCGCGGACTTGGAGCCGAACGAAGTCTTGCCGTTTCAACCGGGCGCCAGCGAGTCCATAACCTCATTATTGTCCAATCTGACCCTGACGCAGGCTATGGGCGTGCATGACTATAATTCTTTTAACGTGCCTGCCTGGACAATTAGCGTAGAGTTTTTCGCCTATTTCACATTCGCTGCCATGTTGATCTGGGCACCACCTCGAAAGAACCTGCATTTCGTCCTGATAGGATTAGGGATTGCCGTCCTCTACGGGGTATTGTCCAAGGTCAAACCCGATATGAATATTACCTATGACTATGCATTTCTGCGGTGTCTGGGAGGCTTCTATACCGGTGTCATTGCCGCGCGGATATTTGCCATGATCAAAGACAAGGCGGCCGTTAAAAATATGAGCTTTAGGATGGCGAGCTTTCTTGAAGTTCTCACGGTCCTGATGAGCACGTTATTTGTAATCTACTGCTCCGGTAAACTTCAGTTCCTGGTAGCGCCTGTGATGTTCATATTTGTCATGGTTTTTGCTTTTGACCGTGGATTGGTTTCTCGAATAATGATGGCCAAGCCGTTTCGATATCTCGCAAAAATATCTTATTCGGTTTACATGGTCCATATGATCATTGCCGTCGTCTTCTACGCTTTTGCGAATGTCGGACTATCGAAGTTTTTCGGCCCAGAATGGTATAAAAACGGCCTCAACGGTGACCTGTACCTTATACCCTATTTGGTGTGTGTGTTTATATTCGCGCACTTTACGCAGAAATATGTGGAAGTGCCCGCTAATAGATATCTGATGGCACACAGATTCGGATTTCGTCGCAAGGGCCTATCTAAATCTTGAAACCCACGGGTGAACGGGCTAGGGGGCGCCTATGACAAAACCTACCTATAATAAGCTCGATCAATTAGGCGGAAATGCTGGCATTGCCGCGTCACCCGACCAAGCGGTGCTCGAACGGGTCGAAAGCCCAACATCAGAGCCTTATCTGGTGCGCCTGACATGTCCTGAATTCACGTCTATTTGTCCAGTGACCGGGCAGCCCGATTTTGCACATCTGGTTATCGATTATTGCCCGGATAAATGGATTGTCGAGTCCAAAGCTTTCAAGCTATATCTGGGGAGCTTCAGAAATCATGGTGATTTTCATGAGGCCTGCACGACGGGAATTGGGCAAAGACTGGTCAAAGAGCTGGAGCCGCGATGGCTCAGAATCGGCGGTTATTGGTACCCGCGCGGCGGAATTCCCATCGATGTTTTCTATCAGTGGGGCGAAAAACCTGCGAATTTATGGGTGCCGGATCAAGGCGTGCCCACTTATCGCGGTCGGGGTTAAACTTTATTTTACTTTGCAAATCCAGCAAGGCTTACTATCTCTTACAAAAATAAGGAGACAGCTATGGGTCGATTAAATGTTGCCGCCGATCAAAACGATCAGTGCGCTTGGAGCTGCCTGCGCAAAGAAGCGGCTGCCTATGCGACCAAAGAGCCTGCCTTGTCTTCGTTCTTACACGCCACAATACTGGAGCAGGAAAACCTGGGTGCCGCTTTGGTCAATCACCTATCCGGTAAATTAGCAACGACAGATTTTACCCCGTTAAAGCTGCGCCGGGTATTGACCGAGGCGCTAGACGCGGATCCCACTATCATTGACAGTGCGGCCCGCGATTTGATGGCAACGCTTGACCGGGATCCGGCCTGTCGGACCTGCCTTCAGGCTTTCCTTTATTTCAAAGGCTATATGGCCGTGCAAACACACCGCTTTGCTCATGCCCTGTATAATCAGGGCCGCGACTTGATCGCGTTTCATTTGCAAAATCGTTCCTCCGAAAATTTCGGCGTGGATATTAATCCTGCCGCGCGAATAGGGCACGGCATAATGCTCGATCACGCGACCGGTTTTGTCATGGGCGAGACCGCCGTTATTGGCAATGATTGCTCAATTCTGCAAGGCGTGACTTTGGGCGGGACTGGGAAGGCTGATGAGGATCGCCATCCGAAAATCGGCAATCGCGTATTGATTGGTGCCGGGGCCAGCGTTCTTGGTAACATAAAAATTGGGGACGACTCCAAAATTGCTGCAAATTCGGTTGTTCTCAAGCCGGTTTCCGCTAAATGTACCGTTGCCGGCGTTCCGGCAAAACCCGTTGGCGGCGCTTGTCTGGAAAGCCCGGCACAAACTATGGATCACTCGATTGGAGACGCAAAATGACACCTGAACAAATTGTTTCTGTGAGAAACTATCTTTGCAAGCGGCTAGGTACCGAAGCTATTACCATTCAGCCCCGCAAGGTTCAGGACAGTGTCGAGGTCTATTTAAACAATGAGATTTTAGGACTTCTTTACATTGATGACGAAGATCCGGACGATATCTCTTACGATTTGAATATCTCTATTCTGCAACAGGATCTGGACGGCGCATAATGGCTGTCTACCGCCTGGGCGATCTCTCCCCGCAATTACATGAAAAATCCTGGGTTGCGCCTTCGGCCTCTGTGATTGGAAATGTAACACTGGCTGAACATGCCTCTGTGTGGTTTGGGGCCGTCCTTAGAGGAGATAACGACCCTATTACGGTCGGTGCACGGAGTAATATTCAGGATAATTCAGTCTTGCACACTGACCCGGGCGTGCCGCTGAATATCGGCGAAGGTGTAATTGTCGGCCACAGGGTCATGCTGCACGGATGCACCATTGGTGACAATTCTTTGATCGGTATCGGGGCGACAGTGCTGAATCACGTCAAAATCGGCAAGAACTGTATCATAGGCGCCCATGCTCTTATCACAGAGGGCAAGGAGATACCGGATAATTCCATGGTCATCGGCGCGCCGGGAAAAGTCGTCAAAACTCTGAATGAAAATCAGGTCGCCATGTTGCGTCTGAATGCGGAAATCTACGTTAAAAATGCCGATCGATTTGCCAAAGATTTGGAGCGTCTAAGCTAGCTTAGCTGTTTTCCCAGAGCTTGCGAATGCGTTCATCCATGTCCGCGCCGATATTGTGCCAGGCGGACTTGTTATTGAAACTGTCCAAAATGAACAGCCGGTCCTGACGAGACAGTGAGGCTGACAATTGTTCGCGCAGAGAGTCGATATCCATGGCCGCTCTTAGCAGCCATACCGTGTCGCCAATGCGTTGGGCTGTACCGAGCCTTTGAATAAGGTGCAAGAATCGCATTGCCTGCTCAGAATTAATTTCCGCCATCACCAAAAAAACACTGGTTTTGACCTGCATGGGTTGCGAGGGTGCCGGGTGTTGATTTTCAATCGTCGACATGGGGCGAAACAGGTTTGTTTGTCCGGCCCGACCAAAACGGGCTGTCGGATTTTGCGCCACCAATGAATCCGGAATTATGCGGCCTTCGCGAATAAAAGCCAGCATTTGCGATGGATCATAAGGGCCATATACTTTCCCTTCGACCTGCACATACCATGGATAGGCATTATTTTGCGCCAGATTTTCGATGACACTCTCCTGCAATCAAATCAGGCATAATCAAGCTAAAATAAACAGGCAATCACCGGATACTATCTTTTTGCATAATCCTGTTTATATGGTGGGGATATGTCAGACAAAGAGCCTTTTTTTAACGTTCGTGAGCCGTCCGTAATTTTTGTGATCGGCGTTTTAATTGCCGTCCATATTTGGCGGAGTTTTGTTGGTCCGTCTGATTGGGTGTTTTTTACATTTGCGCTCTACCCTTTGGATTTTACCGGGCAAGTTTCGCAGCCCATAAATAGAGCCTACACATTGCTAACACATGGATTTCTGCATCTTGATTTCAGTCATCTTCTGATGAATTCAGCCAGTATACTCATTTTTGGGCTGTTGAGTTTCCAGGGGGTCAGGGCAAAGTATGGGTTTGGAATTGGGGGGCTTATTCGGCTCTGGCTTATATTTTTCATTGGCATTGTTGCTGGGGGGCTTGCCTCATGGCTGGAATGGGATCTCATGGGCAGAGGATACATCGTTGCATTGGGGGCGTCAGGAGGGGCTTCCGCCTTATTTGCAGCCACGGGTTGGGCAATAGGTGGAAAAAACGGTCTTGCCAGATTTACGCTGGCGTTCGCCGTTCTGAACTTCATACTCGTTTTTTACGACCCCTCGATCTCTTGGGTCGCCCATGCAGGTGGTTTTGTAGCGGGGGCCGTTCTATCTTATTTCTGGGTCAAACCGTTCAGTGTAAACCCGTCTATGCGGCGGTAAGGATAGGTTATGCCGTCCATCTCCACGCTGACTAATCTGGCAATACCGTCGTCATTAATGGCGAGGATGGCTGATGAGGCGGCATTAGGATGGGTATAGACCGCCTCCCGTAAATTTTCAGCTGGAAGGAACGTTTCGAAATTATATCGGACGAGCAGCATGTTATCCTGTCGACCTGTGACCTTGCCTTTGATGGCGAAGACGTCAATTTCTTTGGAAACGGGCATATCCGCTGTGACCGCAAAGGGGTAAGCAATCTGCTCTGGTCCTTTGGACATGTGGACATACACAGTTTGACCGCGAAGGAAGCTGTCACCACCTGTCATTTCGTCAAGATCCAGTCGGTTGATATCAGACCAGATATCAAAGTTTTCCACATTCACCCTGGGCGTAATTGAGGTTTGGACTTTGAATTTGACGTCTTTTTCCTGGATGTAATTATGACGGGCGATTGCCATGAGCGGGAAGCCTGCGAGCAATATACCTGTCAGGAGTGTGGATATCAGGGTGCGTTTCCGTGTCATGAACTGCTCACGCTCACTCTAAGTTCCGGGTCTTGGTCTGCTAATTGCGGTTCAACGGCTATCAATGACACAAGCGCTGCGGCCATAGTCCCCAGTAGCCAAACCACCCAGGCTTCTTGGAATGCCAAGTCAATGCCTTTGGCCATATAGGCTAAAAATGCTGTCATCATCAGGGCGGTTACAACCTGAATATATTTATGTCGGCGGAAAGCATTGCTGATGAAAAACAAAATATGACCCGTGACGATGCCGAACAGGAACAGGCCAGCGGCGGGATAAAGCTCTAAATTCGTCAGCCCGTGAAAGGTCGTTTCGACTGTGGGTAAAAACAAGATGGCTGCTGGTAAGGCGGCGAGCAAAAGCGTCGTCAGGAATATTCCAAAAGCGCTCATATGTTTGTGTCGACGACGTATCAGGCTGACGCCCCCATATATCAATATCGCACCAGCCATCAAACCCATCCAGGCAATTCGGACGACGGAAGATATATCATGACTATTGGCCCAATATACATTTGCTGGGTCGAGCCCAAAGCGTGCGAGCGCCAATAGTCCCATATTCGCTATGATCCAGCCAAGACTCACATTCCATTCCATGAGTGGAAAGCCCTCATCTTCGGCGGCTTTGGCGGCACGGTAATGCAAATTTCCAATGACCGTTGCGCCGGTACACAGATAAAGCGCTGATAGTGTCTCGGACATATAGGCCTGATAGGCACTTCCACCGAGCCAGATATAACCCGTGATAACGCTCACCAATACGCCAGTAAGCGTTTTCATACGTATTGCCTGTAAGACAGCCAAAGCCCAAAGGGCAGGCAGGAACATGCCAAGCGTGCCTGTTTCCAAATAGCCATCCATCTGCAGGGCAGCCCAGATAAGGCCGCCGCCTATGGTACACATGAGCGCAATTTTGGAGTTGTTGATGACAGACACTATCAGGGCGGCGGCCATCAGGGTCAATAATCCCCCCGCGAATGACAAGGGATAGCCCATTTGTAATGTTGCTGTCATCATCAGGCAGACAAACCCCGTTAACGTTGTCAGGATTGCCAGCTCAGAGAGTCGTGGCATTTTATGGTCGAGCGCCAAAAAACGCGTCCACAATCCTGACCAAATGAGGCCGATCGTACTGAAAATCCGGGTGCCTGTTCCCATTGAGTTGTAAAAAGCCCAGGCGGTAGCGGCGCAAAATCCTGCCCATATCAAAAGTGAAATCCAAAGTCCGAAATTTCGTTGTGGCACGACTTCATCGTTCAGCGTCAAGGCCTGTTGACGTCTGTTATTTTGCCGTTCACGCAACATAGCATTAAAGCCAACTGCGTCTCCCCTTGGCATATTGTTTAGGGGGGTGTTGTCATTTGCGACGAACGGCCGAATATGCTCTCTCTCGGACACATGGACATATCTATGCCTTTTTCGAATTGGCGACAGAGCTTGCACCCGTGAGGGGAAAAATCAGAAAAATCAGGGAGAATAAACCTGTCAGGCGCTATTGCCTGACGGGATTTGTGACAGGACGTCAATTACAGATTTAATTAGCGGTATCTCGTGCTGCATAGCGCGATAACCGCGCTCAATCAGCTCATCAGCTTTGGTGAATTCCATCATGCCGATATGTCCGATTCTAGGTGCCACAAAGACATCCGGCGGATCACCGGCCAATCGCGACCTGGAAATCCTGTCCATAACAATATTGAGTGTACTCATCATCACAGAACCCAGTTTCGGGGCTTTGCCCTCTGGGGTCACACCCATCATGCTTTTCAGCAGGAGACGGTCGGGTCGTAATTTGTTCAAGGATTGTGACGCCAGATGAAAGGGGTCGACTTTCTCTTTGTCGCCTGAATCCACATCCAGTTCGTGGGAACTTCCGATGGGGCCAAATGCGTCGCCATTCAAACTGACGGCAATCACCATATGAGCGCCGAGCGCGCGGCAGGCGGAAACGGGAACCGGGTTTACCAGAGCCCCGTCAATCATATAGCGCCCATCGATTTTGACCGGATCAAATGCGCCGGGCAGGGCATAAGAGGCCCTTACGGCTTGAACGAGCGAGCCTTTTTGCAACCAGACTTCATAACCGGTTCTCAGGTCACAGGCGACGGCCGTGTATTTCCGGTCAAGGTTCTCAATTTGTGTGTCACCCAGATAATGGTTGAGAACCCGTGCGAGACGATCCCCGCGCATCAAGCCCGAACCACCCCAGCGGATATCCATATAGCTCATCATACGGCGCCGGTTCAGGGCGCGCGCCCAGTTTTCCAGCACGTCAAGTTTTCCGGCCAAATAGACGCCGCCGACCAAAGCACCGATTGATGTGCCGGCTATAATGTCGGGTTTAATGTCGGCTTCAATAAGAGCTTTCAGAGCGCCAATATGAGCCCAGCCGCGCGCCACACCGCCGCCCAAAGCCAAACCCAAAGGTGGCCTTTTCAGCTCGGTTGTTTCGCCCCCTGACGTTTCGAGTCGCATGTTTAGCCCTGATTATTTTTTAAGCCCTATGGACTGTCCTATTCAGAAAATAAAGAATTTATACAGAGAAACTAGTTCCGCAACCACAGGCAGCAACGGCGTTTGGGTTTCTGATTTTAAAGGCAGAGCCGATGAGTTCACGGGCGTAATCAATCTCGGATCCTCCGAGAAATTCTAGACTTACGGAATCAATAAGAACCATGGCGCCATCACGCTCCAGGACGATGTCATCGGTCTCAGGCGCATCAGCAAAGTCGAATTTATACTGGAAGCCGGAACATCCACCGCCTTCAACAGAAACGCGTAAGTAATTGCCGAGTTTTTGCTTGGCCATTATTGCGTTGATTTGTGCTGCCGCAGATGCACTTAACGTTACTTGATCCATAATCATCATTCTCTAGGCTTTTGATGTAAACCTATATAGAGAATGTTCGCCGAGAATCAAAGAGCGACTATGTCCAAACCTTTTTTATCCATGCGTCCGCGCGCTGAATACGCCTCAGATCCCTATAACAGCCGTGGTCGCAGAATAGCTCAGGCACCCAGTGCCGAGCGCACGCCTTATCAGCGGGATAAAGATCGGATCATACATTGCAGCGCCTTTCGCCGACTGAAGGGCAAGACCCAGGTATTTGTCTCGCATGAGGGCGACTATTATCGCACGCGTTTGACGCACTCACTGGAAGTGGCGCAAATTGCCCGTTCGATTGCACGGGTTCTGGGTGTGGATGAGGACCTTTCTGAATGTCTGGCGTTGGCCCATGACCTGGGTCATCCGCCATTTGGGCATTCCGGCGAAGAAGCTCTGGCTGAGTCTATGGAGCCCTATGGTGGGTTTGACCATAATGCACAGACACTTCGGATCGTTGAGAGCCTTGAGCATCGCTACGCAAAATATGACGGTCTTAATCTGACCTGGGAGACGCTCGAAGGTATCGCCAAACATAATGGGCCATTGTTGCAAGTTGGGGAGTCATCCCAAAAACTCCCTTGGGCGCTTCGTGCCTTAGAGGATTGGGAACGGCTCGAACTGCACACATTTGCAGGTCCAGAGGCTCAGGTTGCCGCTATTTCCGATGATATCGCCTATAATAATCACGATATTGATGACGGCCTGAGGGCAGGTCTTTTCACGGTTGAGGAAATTTCCGATCAAGTACCGGTCGTGAAATCCGCGTTTGATGATGCCCGCAAGCGCTTCCCGGACGCCAGTGAAGATCGAATAATTCACGAAGTCATCCGCGATTTAATCGGGATCATGATTGTGGATGTCATCAATGAAACCAACCGGCGCGTTGAAAATGCAGCGCCTAAATCTGCCGATGATGTCCGGGCTTTGGACCATGCGGTTGTGACTTTCTCTGATAGCTTCCGGGAAAAAGAGCGGCCTTTGCGCAAGTTCTTATTCGAAAACATGTATCGCCATTACAAAGTCAATCGTATGATGGGGCAAGCCTCACGTGTCGTTCAGGAGCTTTTTGAGTTGTTCATCGAAGACCCCGAAATTCTGCCGACAGAAATGCGCGTCATGTGTGAAGGGCCACATAATGCAAAGACGGCGCGGATTATTTGCGACTATATCGCAGGCATGACCGACTCTTTTGCTATTGCCGAACATAAAAAGCTGTTTTCAGTCAGCGGATATTTGCAGAGTTAATGGAAGGTTAACTGCCTTAATTTAGCCTCTCACACTGGATATTTAACAGAAATTATTCAAGTCTGTCGGCACGGTTATTGATTCGCGTCGACAGCCGATTTTGAGGTTGTGTAATGTCAAATGAACCGGATTATGTTCCCCAGCGGGATCCTTATGCAGACGATGAGCTTGTGCCATTTGATGTGCAGGGCTATTCCAGCAACCGTGGCATGTGGATGCTGGCGCTGGCCATTTTCGTACTTTTATTGCTTGGGTTCTTTATTTTCAGGGCTTATTCGTCTGGATTTAGAGACAGGGAAGAGGCGCCAAAAATTCTGGCCGCGGATGCGCCCGATAAAGTGGTCGCAGAGCAGTCCGATACCATTGAAAAGGACTTGGCCATATATGACGCCATGAAAGGTGAGAGTGTAGATGAGAATGTCACAATCACTGAAAGTGCAGAAATGCCCATTAAGCGACCTGGGACCGTCAATATTGAAGTGAAGGATCGAAATAGCGCTGCGGAGTCAACGGGGTCAACCTCGGCGCCGACGCCAGCGCCAGCGCCTGCGCCTGTTGTCAAATCACAACCTGTCACATCCCCATCTGTTTCGACTGGGGACAGTCGATATGTGGTGCAATTAGCGTCGCTGAGATCTCGTGGTGCAGCCGAAGATACCTGGTCCGGCATTAAATCCAAGCATGGCTCTCTTCTACCGCAGGGTAGCTATATGGATATTGTGCGTGCAGAAGTGCCAAATAAAGGTACGTTTTACCGTCTGCGACTGGCGGGGCTGTCCGATAAAAATATGGCGGATCGCGTGTGTAGTCAGCTTCAAGCTAGAAATCAAACCTGTTTTACGACATCTAAATGAGGCAATTGGCTGTCATATTTGGCCTTCAGGGGCCACGTCTGACAGCCTCGGAAAAGGCTTTTTTCAGAGATGCCAATCCGTGGGGGTTCATCCTTTTTGCAAGAAATATTGAAACGCCGGCGCAGGTAAAAGCGCTGACGCAGTCCTTACGGGAATGTGTGGGTAAAAATTGCATGATCTTTATCGATCAAGAAGGAGGTCGGGTTCAGCGCTTGAAATCTCCGCATTGGTATGATTACCCGAGCCTGGGGGTTTTAGCTTCAGGATATAGAGAAAATAAGGGGCAGGCCCGTCGCGCCATCTATCTGCATCATCGGCTGATTGCGTCAGATCTCAGGGCCTTGGGCATAAATGCCAATTGTGCCCCGGTACTGGATGTACCTGTAAAAGGTGCCGACCCGATCATTTCTGATCGGGCATTAGGCGCGAATGCCTATCAGGTCATCGACTTGGCGCAGGCCGCCATGGCGGGGCTGATGGTTGGGGGTGTTGCGCCGGTGATTAAGCACATTCCGGGACATGGACGTGCGACCGTTGATAGTCATTTGGCGTTACCAAAAATCACAAATTGGGTGCCGCGTCTGATGGGTTCTGACTTCCTGCCTTTCAAGGAATTGGCCGATGCGCCCATGGCCATGACGGCTCATATTCTGATCGAAGGTCTGGATGCCAACCAACCTGTGACATTATCATCCAAAGCAATCAGCTTTATTCGCGAGCGACTTGGGTTTAAGGGCCTGTTGATGAGTGATGATATGGACATGAAAGCGCTAAGCGGAGATTTGTCTGCGCTGACCCATAAGGCTTTGAGCGCGGGTTGCGATATCGCCTTGCAATGTTCCGGGAAGCTTCCGAGTATGGTGCGGGTCGCGAAGGGTGCTCGATATCTGGAGGGTGAGGCCCGCAGACGGGCCGATATGGCAGAGCTTTGCGCCGAAGATCCTCGCGACTTTGATTACAAAGCTGCATTGTCAGAGTATATGATGTTGACCGTCGAGGGCTCTCATGTCGATGGGTGAAGACTTCGAAGAAGACGTCAAGTTTGAAGCAGCGGATGACGCGGCAGACGAGGGTCAGGGATTATTGCTGGATATTACGGGCTATGAAGGCCCGTTGCATTTGTTACTGGAACTGGCCCGTCAGCAAAAGGTCGACATTGCCCGAATTTCAATCCTGGAGCTGGCCGAACAATATCTGGCATTTATCAAATCCGCCCATGACCTTCGAATAGAGCTGGCCGCCGATTATCTTGTGATGGCCGCTTGGTTGGCCTACCTGAAATCCCGTCTTATTTTGCCCCGTGACGAAGATGAAGTTGTTATGCCTGAAGCTGATGAGCTGGCGGCGCATCTCGCGTTTCGATTGCAGCGGCTCGAGTCCATGCGTCGGGCCGCTGAGGGTTTGATGCGTGTGCCTCAGGCGGGACAGCAGGTCTTTGTGCGCGGCAATCCCGAAGGGCTGAGGTCGCGGACCACACCGTTATGGGAAGCGTCTTTGTTTGATATGTTGCAGGCCTATGGCGAAAGCCGTTCCAAGGCCTTTATCCGAAATGTAAAAGTTCCTAAGCCGCTTGTGATGTCACTTGAGGACGCCAGAGCCCGTTTACGCCGGGCGCTTTTGAATGTTTCCAATGACACATCGGAATGGACTGAGCTGGCAGAGCTCTTGCCGATTACCCAGGACCTTAATGAAGATATTCCGACCAGTTCGCTCAAAGCCAGTTCTTTGGTGGCGAGTTTGGAGCTTGCCAAACATGGTGAAATCGAGATTAGACAAGTCGGGACATTTATGCCGATTTATGTAAGAAGTACGGGTCAATCAGAGACCAAAGAAGAAAGCTCCTCATCATGAGTGAAAATCGCGTTGAAAAAGCCGCTGCGGGTATCGAAAGCGGGGTCGTTGATCTAACAGAACGCCTGCGTCACAAGCCTGATACGGAGCATGAAATTCGCCTGCTCGAAGCTCTGCTATTCGCGGCCGTTGAACCTATTGATATAGAAACACTCCGGGAACGCATGCCCGATGACGCAGATGTATCGGCTCTTTTGGCTCGTTTACAGAGGGATTATGCCGGGCGCGGGGTAAACCTTGTCCATGTGGCTGGCCGGTGGCGGTTTCAAACGGCTCCTGATCTGGAGAAAAACCTGGTTGATATCCGAGAGGCGCCTCGGAAATTGTCAAAGGCCGCGCTCGAGACCCTTGCGATTGTTGCTTATCATCAGCCTGTTACAAGGGCGGAGATAGAGGATGTGAGGGGCGTTTCGGCCTCCAAAGGGACATTGGATGTCCTTATGGAACTTGGCTGGATACGTCTGCGGGGGCGACGACGCACGCCGGGACGACCTGTAACTTATGGAACAACCGAAGAATTTTTAGCGCATTTTAACCTTGAGACGATAACAGACTTACCGGGTCGGGATGATCTGAAGGCCGCTGGTCTTCTGGATTCCAGATTACCCAAGGATTTTGAAATGCCGTCTCCGGTCATGGCTGATGACCTGACCGACGACGAAGATCCTTTGGATGATATGGATGAGCCCGAGTTTTTTGAGGATTTCCTCGGCGATGATAATGAAGTCGAGGATTGAGATCGCGCCACAAGGCCCTATATATAGAGCCAAGAGGTCTAAAACAGATTGGATGTCGAAATGACAAATTTTATCGGATTAATCGGAATTGGCGCGGTAGGACCATGGCAGATTGCTATTGTGTTGGTGCTTGTCCTGCTGCTTTTTGGCGGTAAAGGCAAAATCTCAAGCATTATGGGCGACCTTGGTAAAGGTATAACCAGCTTTAAAAAGGGCCTGAAAGACGAAGTTCAGGACGCCAAAGACGCCGCTGAAGAAGCTATCGACGTCACACCCAAGAAAGAAAAGGACAAGAGCTAGACTAACGGCTCTCGTCCCCGTCGGGGCTCATCATGATCCCATCCATTGGATTTATGGAAATGATTGTGCTGGCGTTGATCGTCATCATTTTCGTTGGTCCAGAAGACCTTCCCAAACTCATGCGCAATATTGGCCAGTTCATGGCCAAGCTCAGAGGGCTTGCCAGTGAGTTTAAAAGCGCCTTTGATGAAATGGGCCGCGAAACAGAAATGGCGGAGCTGCGAAAAGAGATTGAAGAGCTTAAGAGCATGGGAAAACTATCCAATCTCGCTGACGACGACCTCAAAGAAGAAATGCGTGAACTCGACAAAGATCTCAGAGATCTGGATACGGATCTGCGCGATGCCATGAGTGAGGATAATCCTAAAACAAAAGACGCTGGTTCAAAGTCAGATGATCAGGGGGCGTCATGAGCAAGCCACCCCGTACCTCTATGCCCAAAATCGAGTCTGATGCTGATGAAGTCGAGATGAGCAAGGCGCCTTTACTTGAGCATCTTAAGGAGCTGAGGTCGCGGGTCATCAAAAGTCTCTTGGGGTTGGTTGTCTGCTGTATTCTGGTTGCACCTTTTGTAAAGCAGGTTTTGTGGTTCCTGATGGCACCCTTTGAGAAGGCCGTTGGTAAAATAAATGCTGAGCGTGCAGCAGAAGGACTGGGGCCTCTTTTTGACGATTTCATTGCAACGCAATTGCTGGAGCAATTTTTTGTCTATGTGAAGTTAGCTGTCTTTGGGGGAATTGTACTGGCTTTTCCGATTTTTGCCTATCAGCTCTATCGGTTCGTTGCACCGGGTCTTTATAAGAACGAGAAACGGGCTTTTCTGCCCTATCTGATTATATCGCCCATACTGTTTATTCTCGGTTCTGCGCTCGTATTTTATTACGTCTTTCCTTATGTCATTGAGTTTGCTTTAAATCTTTCCGGTGGTGCAAATGTGGAATTGTTACCGCGGATCACTGATTACCTAAGCTTGGCAACCCGGTTATTTATCGCTTTTGGCCTGTCATTCCAGTTGCCGGTTATTCTCTCCTTGTTGGGTCGCGCGGGTATTGTGGATGCGGAAACGCTACGTAAAGGACGACGATATGCGGTGGTCGGCATCGCCGTTTTTGCGGCTTTTGTAACCCCACCGGACCCATTGACTCAAATCGTTTTGGGCTCGGCGATCTATCTGCTTTATGAAATTTCGATTTTGTCTGTTTCCATGATTCAGAAAAAACAGGAAGACGAAGCTAAAGCCGCCGACGCCTGAGCAGGTACCAGATAACAACAGCGCCGACCATTTTACCAATTATTGACATGGTGATATTGGGCAGGGTGAAAAAATCGACGGCTGGTGCCGGATTGACGGCATCTCCAAATAGCGAATAAATGAGTTTTGGGATAGTCCAGTAGTCTGCCGGATAAAACTCACCGGGCATTTTATCCGCAAAAAACAAGAAGGTTGAGGTGTCTATCGGAGCAGCCAAAGCCGATGAAAACAAAACGCGGGTCGAGAGTCGGTACTTCGTAAAAGTGAACATGGCCCAGTCGACTAATTCTGAAATCGCAAAAGCCAGGCCACTTGCCAGCGCCAGATAACCTCCGCTTGTCACATAGGTCAATCCCAGTCCAATGGCCATAGCGATGAGGACTTCATGACTGACTTCTCTTTGAGCAAAATCCCGGAAAACCAATACAAGGCCCGTGACAATTGTGACAGGGTTAAAGGCCCAGTTCTGAATCAGTTCAACATTTGGTGCCCATGTAAATGACCAATTGATGAATGGGATCAGCAAAATATAAAACAGTGTATATTTCACATATCTGAGGCTGGTTTTGGTCGGTTGTTCTTCGGTAATTTCGGTCATGTCCCTCTATACGGAATCAATTTGCTCGTGTAACCCGCAATCCATGCCGTCCTATCCAAAATTATCGGCCATTGTGGCTAAATCGAGAAATAACGTCATTGGACGTGATGGCGGCTTGCCGTGGCACTTGTCGTCTGATTTGAAATTTTTCAAAAAAACCACTTTGGGGAAGCCCGTCCTCATGGGGCGAACAACGTGGGAGGGCTTGCCGTTTCCCTTGCCCGGAAGGCCCAATCTGGTTTTGACCCGGAACAAGGATTATTTTTCGCCTTATGCTGAGATTTGCCATTCTGTGCGCGAACTCGTGGGGCGTGGTTACGAAATCGCCGGCGAGACTGGGAGTAAAGAGGTTATGATAATCGGCGGAGCCATGCTTTATAATACGCTCCTTCCTTATTGCGATCGTCTTTATATCTCTGATGTTCATGCGGAGATTAAAGGCGATGCATGGTTTCCGGATCTTGATTCGAAGAATTGGAAAGTCAGATCTGAAAAGGAAGTCCTGCGCGGGCCCAAAGATGATTTTAGATTTACCATCAAAGTCCTGGACCGGATTTGATGCTAAAAAACGCAAACAAGACTTGATATGAAGCGTGGCTCACGCCACATAGGGTGAAACCTCAATCTGTGGAGACAATATGTCAGGAAACAAGAGCCCATGGGGCAGTGGCTCCGGCGGAAATAATGGCGGCTCAGGCGGTGGATCTGGCGGCGGTAAAAGCCCCTGGGGCAGCGGCGGCAATAATCAGAGACCGCAAAGACCTACCCCGAACCGTCCAACCCAAAATCCTTTCGATGATTTGAAAAAACGATTTGGCTCTGGCGGCGGCGGTGGCGGTCGCGGTGGCGCGACCGGTCGGAAAGCCCCATTTGGTGGCAAAATAGGCCCATTTGGGATTTTCCTGTTGATCGCAGCTTTGTTTGCTATCTCGACCTGTTTCTACACAGTCGACCAAAAGGAAGAGGCATTGGTCTTCCGTTTTGGTAAGTTTACGCGCACGGCGGCTCCGGGCCTTAATTTCAAATTCCCGTCTCCAATCGAGTCAATCTATAAAGAAGAGACACGTGTGGTGAACCAAGCGGAAATCGGCGGAAATGAAAAAGCCAGCCTGATGCTGACCGGTGACGAAAATATTGTTGATATTAATTTCACGGTTCTGTGGCGGATTAAAAATCTGCACGACTATTTTATTATTGTTGATGAAACCAAGGTAGCCGTCACGGCTGTGGCCGAAAGCGCCATGCGTGAAGTGGTCGGTAAAAACGAATTAGAGAAAATCATCACGACGGACCGTTTGACCATTACGACCTCGGTTCGGGACTTGATGCAGGAAACATTGGACGAATATCAAGCTGGGGTCGAGGTTGTTGAAGTGCAATTGCAAAAAGCTGACCCGCCCGAAGGAGAGGTTATCGCAGCGTTCCGGGACGTGGTAAACGCTGAACAGGATGCGGAAACATTGGTCAACCAGGCGACAGCCTATCAAAATGATATTGTCCCGCGCGCACGCGGTGAAGCTGCGCAGATCGTGCAGGATGCAGAAGCCTATAGAGATCAGGTAATGGCTGAGGCAAATGGTGAGGCCCAACGCTTCGAGGCCATTCTTAGTGAGTATGTCGAGGCACCGCGGGTCACGCGGTACCGTATGTATCTTGAAACCATGGAAGAAGTTTACGGCCCTGCCAATAAAATGATTCTCGACGGCGACTCTGGTTCCGGTGTCGTGCCTTATTTGCCATTGGATGAATTAAGACCACGCGGTGGCGCACAAGGAGGGCGATAAAATGAAGTTGAAGCCTATTTACGGCATTATTGCCTTAGTGATTTTCGCGCTTATCTGGTCTTGTACCTTTATCGTGAAAGAATGGGAGCAGGGACTTGTTCTTGAGCTTGGTAAAGCTAAACGCGTTGAAAATCAGTGGGGTGAACCCTCTGATGCGGGACTGAAGTTCAAATATCCCTGGGAAAACGTCATTAAGTTGTCCCGTCGAAATCTGGAAATAGACCTTAAGCCTGTTGAGTTGTTAGCGGCCGACCAAGAGCGACTGGTCGTGGATGCTTTCGTTCGTTACCGCATCCTGGATGGGACTAAATATTATGAGGCCCTTCGTGATGATTTAGGTGCGGCGCAAAAGCTGAACTCTATCATGGACTCGACACTACGGGACGTTTTGGGTCGTGTGGATACGCCTGAAATTATCGCTGGCCGCCGTGCCGAATTGATGGCGGAAATTCAGGATGTTTCTAATGGTGTCGCACAATTACAGGATTTGGGCGTGGAAATCATTGACGTGCGAATTAAGCGTGCTGACCTCCCCAGTGAAAACGCGGTCAGAGTTTTTGCTCGAATGGTGACACAACGACAGCAGGAAGCGTCACTGAAACGCGCCGAGGGTGAAGAGCGCGCGCGGGAAATTCGAGCGACCGCCGAAAAGGACGCAACGGTAATCCGAGCGAAAGCCAGAGAGAAATCTGAAATCATACGTGGTGAAGGCGATAAAGAGCGTAATGCCATTTATAATGCCGCCTTCGAAAAAGACCCGGATTTCTTCGAATTTTACCGGAGCATGGAAGCTTACAAGAAAAGCCTTAAGACTGGAACGACCTATGTGTTGTCACCTGATAGTGAGTTTCTTGAATTCCTGAATGACCAGCGTGGTGGACGTCGTTAAAGACGAATGTCCGCAACGGCTCTGATACTTATAATTATTGGCGGTACCCTTGCGTTGGAAGGGGCCGCTTGGGCCGTTTTCCCAAATCAACTAAAAGACATGTATCGGGAGATGATTTCGATCATGTCGGACAAAAGCCTGCACAGGGCCGGGTTGGTTTGTGTGGCCGTTGGCGTAGCTTTTGTGGCGCTAGGACTGAAAATAATGGGCTAAAACTGTTTTTCGCAATATATGTGAAAGACTTTTCACGCTATTGTGCTTTGGTATTACCATATAACGCGCTATTCTTGACTTATGAAAACGATCCTTAAAACTCTTGCGATTTCCATGACACTTGTTGGGAGCTCTTTGGCTGTTCCCACTATTTCCTACGCCAAGGGCGTGCCGGAAGGTTTCACGGAGCTGACGAAAAAGCTCAGCCCGGCAGTCGTCAATATCTCAACGGCGCAAAACATTGAAGTGTCCGATGAAGTGCCTTTCTATCCCGAAGGATCGCCTCTTGAAGGGTTCAACGACTTTTTCAATCAAGACAATAATAGTGGTCGAGTATCCAAATCTTTGGGCTCCGGTTTTGTGATTGACCCTGATGGCTATATCGTCACGAATAATCACGTCATCGAAGGTGCTGACGTCATTGAGGTTATTTTCCCTAACTCGGAAACCTATGAAGCCGAATTACTGGGCCGCGACCCGTCAACGGATATTGCCCTGCTGAAGATCAATCGTTCTGAGCCGTTTCCGGCGGTTGATTTTGGCAATTCAGAAGAACTTGAAGTCGGTGAATGGGTGATGGCTATCGGTAACCCCTTCGGATATGGCGGTTCTGTATCTGCCGGTATTGTGTCTGCCCGGAACCGCTCCATCAATATGGGCAATTATGATGACTTCATTCAAACAGATGTGGCCATCAACAAGGGTAATTCCGGCGGCCCTTTGTTTAATATGGCGGGGGAAGTCGTTGGTGTGAATACGGCGATTATTTCTCCAACAGGCGGGTCTGTTGGTATCAGTTTCTCTATTCCCGCTGATCTTGCCGATTCAGTCGTAAAGCAATTGCGAGAATACGGTGAAACGCGACGCGCCAGTATTGGCATTCGTGTTCAAGAGGTCGACAGAACATTGGCCAAATCATTAGGGCTGGATGAGCCTAAAGGGGCCATTGTGACCAATGTGGTCGATGATAAGCCAGCCGAAAAAGGCGGGCTGAAAGTCGGGGACCTTATTCTAAAAGTTGGTAATGTTGACGTGCCGAATAACCGGGCCTTGTTTCGAATTATTGCTGAAACGGAAATCGGTAAATCGGTCGATATTACGGTCCAGAGAAAAGGGGCAGAAAAAATCCTGTCAGTTATTCCGGACCGGTTGAAAGAAAAAGTTACGGCCGATAATTTGAAAGGTGATAAGCCTGATCCCGAGAATGCCAGTAAGGACATTATCGGTATTTCCATTGAGGCGTTGACGGACGATGTTCGTAAGTCTCATCGCGTCAAGTCCGAAACTGAAGGCGTTCGCGTATTGTCCGTTAGTTCTCGGTCTCCAGCTGCTGGTAAATTGCAGGAAGGTGACATCATCGAACAAGTGAATTTCGAAGATGTTACATCTCCGAAGGAATTTGAAGAGGCGATTAATCTGGCGACAGAGAACAGTCAGACGATTACTCTATTGGTAAATCGCCGCGGTAATTACGTATTCTATTCTTTTGAGAACGCGTAGTCTTTAGACAAACTCATCTTCTCTAAATCCTTGAAAATAAAGGGCCGTTGTTAAATCTGAGTGATTTATCGCGCAGTGAGCGGCGGCTGCGACCGCTGGTTTTGCATAATATGCAATGCCCAGTCCAGATGCCGTTATCATTGCCAGGTCATTAGCGCCGTCCCCAATGGCAACAGCATTTACGGGGCCGCCAAGTTCAGACGTAAAATGCTCCAAAGCGGTCTTTTTGGCTTCTCGCCCAAGGATGGGGTCAGCCACCCGTCCGGTCAAATGCGTGCCATTATCCAATAGTATATTGGCCTGGTGATGCTCAAACCCTGCGGCTTCGGCGACACGTTGACTGAAGAAAGTGAAACCGCCAGAAACGATAACGGTTTTAGCCCCGTGCTTTTTCATTGTTTGGGCGAGGATGACCGCGCCAGCATTCAATCTGATACGTGTATCAAAACACTCCTGGAGAACGGATAAGGGCAAGTCCTTCAAGAGGCCAACGCGTTCTCGGAGTGCTCCGTCAAACCCGATCTCACCACGCATGGCACGTTCCGTAATCTCAGAGACATGATCTTTTACACCGGCATAATCAGCGAGCTCATTAATGCACTCCTGTCCAATCAAGGTCGAATCCATGTCGCAAATGAGGAGTTTCTTCCGGCGGTTCTCATTTAATTGCAGGCAGTAGTCCAGATCGGCAACGCGTGTGCTCACATCCGCCAAGACCGCTTTCAGAGATTTTTCTTCGCCTTTGAAGTCCAGGGCTTTGTTATTTGACAGGACGTCAAAGCCACCATTTGGCAAACAAGATAGAATTCTATCAAATTGCTTTGCGTCTTTTTCAGGCAGGACAAGGGTGAGGCAATGGGATATAGAGGCCGACATGAATCTTCTTCCGGATAATATGAAACCGGTCATCTGTATTGCAGGCCCAACGGCTAGCGGCAAGAGTGCCTGGGCGGTTGAATTGGCGCAGGCTGTGGATGGCGAGATTATCAACGCTGATTCCATGCAGGTTTATGACCGTTTGCACATTTTAACCGCGCGCCCGGACCGGGCTGAAATGCAGGGTATTCCTCATCACCTTTTTGGACATGTATCGCCGAATATTCAGTATTCAACGGGGCAATGGTTGCGGGAATCTGTTGATGTTATTCTTGACTGTCTTGCGCGGGGAAAACATCCCATATTGGTCGGCGGTACGGGGCTATACTTCAAAGCTTTGACCGAGGGAATAGCACAAATTCCAGAACCTTCGCCGGAGGCTTATGAGCGGGCCGAAGCTCTGTTGACTGCCGGTTTTGCCCCTTTAAGAGCCGAGGCGCAGCGATTAGACCCTGTGGCCACTGATAAGGTTCTGGGTAATGACCCGCATCGCCTTATGCGTATTGTTTCAGTAGCACTGGGCACGGATAAAAATTTGAGCGCATGGCGCGCATCAACGCGGGCTCCTCTGCCAAAGGGTTATTGGACAGGCGCTGTCCTATTACCGGAACGCGAACAACTCTATGATAGAATCAATACCCGGTATGAGGGCATGCTCAATGCCGGAGGGCTTGATGAGGCCAAAGCGCTCAAAAAAATGCAACTTAGCCCGGATTTAACGGTGTTGAAGGCCATAGGCGTACCACCTTTATTCGAATTTATAGCGGGCAAAATTTCCTACGAAGATGCCGTTTTTCAGGCAAAACGTGACACTAGACGGTTTGCAAAAAGGCAATTTACATGGTTTAGGGGGCAGGCAAAGCACTGGTTTTGCGTAAAAAATGCTAATGATAGGCGGGTTTTCAGGCAAAACATTTCTAATATTAATGTTTGACCTTGAGTGAAAGGTAAAATATTGTTCACTTGCTCCATGGTGGAGCAGTCATGCGCAAACTTACCTTTCTCTGGTAGGGCACTC
>JAHDEZ010000037.1 GCA_020628425.1 Hellea sp.
GGCTCGAAGGATATATTCGCAAATATCCCCATACGGTTGTCATGGTCAGCCATGATCGAGAGCTTTTAAATCGCTCTGTGACCCATACTTTGGCTCTTGAGCACCAACAGCTCAGCATAACGCCCGGTGGGTATGATGACTGGATGACACTCCGCGCCGCTAAGAATGCGCAACTGACGGCTCAAAAGGCAAAACAGGATGCGGAACGTGCACACCTTCAAGCATTTGTCGACCGCTTTAAAGCCAAAGCGTCCAAAGCCCGACAAGCACAATCCCGGGTGAAAATGCTGGAAAAAATGCAGGACATCGCTATCCCAATCGCCGAACGTACAACGCCGTTTTACTTTCCTGCACCCAAAGGCAAATTGGCACCGCCTATGTTGGTGCTTGAGGAGGCCAATCTTGGTTATGGCGACTCCGCCCTTATTTTATCTGACGTCAACTTGCGCTTTGACCCTGATGACAGGATTGCCATTGTTGGCGCAAATGGACAAGGCAAAACGACCCTGGTCAAATCTATAGCCCAGCGCCTGCCGCTCATGGCCGGCGAACGCAAAGCCTCCGGCTCTTTAAAAATCGGCTATTTTTCACAAGATCAATTAGACGAGCTGACCAGCGGCGAAACCGTCTTAGACCATGTTATGCAAAAACTTCCCAAAGGCACGCCCCAGAGCAAAGCCAGGGGCGTGGCGGCGCAAATGGGCTTCCCGTATGAGAAAGTCGAAACACATGTGGAAAAACTCTCGGGCGGCGAGAAGGTACGCCTGCTCCTTGGACTTATGTCTATCGATAAGCCCCATGTTCTGATACTCGACGAGCCAACCTCTCACCTCGACATTGATAGCCGTGAAGCGCTGATTTATGCGCTCAATGATTTTCCTGGTGCGGTTTTGCTGATCACGCACGATGTCTATCTGGCGGAAGCGACAGCTGAGCGGTTATGGCTCGTTAAAGACGGTAAGGCGAAACGCTATGACGGTGATCTGCGAGATTACAAAAAACTCGTAATGCAGGCGGACCGCGCCTCTTAACACAATCTCCTTTTTCATAGCCTTGAGTATAAACACCGGGCATCCAGCTTGACTGGCGGTCAGCCCCTTCTAGCCTCAACGGCAATCTTAAGATTGATATTTCGATGAATGACCCGTGAATTCAGAATTGGCGGGACACGGGTGGGATAAATCAAGGCCTGATTTTGATACATTGGCAAAATATAAAACAACCACCCCGGCAAAGTTTTTCGGCGCTCAAAGTCAATATTTATGATATTTTTGGCCATATATCGCCAATAATACCTGAACTTTATGCTATATATCTCAAAGAGTAGATTGCAATGCAGTGAATTTGGGTTAAAGGTCGAGACTGATGGCGAACTTGGCAAACACATTGAAGCAGCTTTCTGCATTGTCACAGGAAACGCGCCTGCTGACATTTAAAATGCTCATGGAAGCCGGCCCGGAAGGTATTCAGGCCGGAGTGATTGCCGAAAAACTCAATGTCGCACCAAACAGTTTGTCTGCACATCTGAGCATTCTATCTGATGCGAATTTGGTCTCATCTGAACGCCAAGGTCGTCACATCATCTATCGCCCTAATATTCCAACTGTAAATGTTATGCTGGCATCAATGATTGAAAACTGCTGTAATGGACACCCTGAAGTTTGCGGGTCACTTTCCAATATAAAATGCGTGCCGGCCTAAATCTCTAAATCTGGAACACTTGACGAGCGTTATCGCCTAAAAAGGCATCACGACACACATCAGTCAGATCCAAATGCTCTAAATCTTTGAGGCATTTTTCTGGCGTGATCATTGGATAATTGCTCCCAAACAACACCTTTTTCCGGCCATTAGTTTTCATATATTGAACCAATTGGGCCGGATACCGCTCGGCCGTATATGCGGAGGTGTCAATGTAGACATTGGGGTGTTTCGTCGCCACAGCAATGGCCTCATCCGTCCAGGGGTAGCCGATGTGACCGCCAACAATTTTGAGCTCCGGGAAATCAATGGCGACTTGATCGAGATAAATTGGACGCCCGACCTCTGACGGCATCAGTGGACCCGTATGACCGATCTGCGTACAAAACGGCACATCCATCTCGCAGCAGGCCACATAAACCGGATAAAACCTGCGGTCCGTAGGCGGCACTTCACAAAGCCAGGATAAAACACGAATAGCCTTAAAATCCAGCTCTTCAACACATCTCCGAATTTCCCGAACGGCGTCCATAGGTTTTGAGATATCGACAGACCCAACGCCGATAAGACGGTCGGGATATTGCGCGACAAACCCCGCCACTTCATCATTGGAAATCATATCTCGACCTGGCGCCTGCCATGCGGAAGTGAGCGCTTTATCAACTCCAGCGGCGTTCATTGCTGCGATCGTCACAGAAACAGGAAGTTCCGTATCAGGAATGGTGCCCTTGGTCCAACGCCTCAAGCTTTCAAACATGGGATCCTGCATATGGCGCAAGGTGGGATGCTGAATCCAGCTATCAATAATCATGTCGGGTCCGCCGGGGTGAAATCACTTGGAAAATTATGGAAATAACAAAACTCTTCGGCCCTGTGTTTAATACGCCAACCTTCATCGGTACGGACCAGTTCATCAACATACCAAATGCCGACAAAGAAAACATGCGGCGCACCATCTCTTTGCAGGACCATAGGATTAAAACAAACCGTTCGACCTGTTGCTGTATCCCCGGAAATCTTGATTTGCGGCAGCCCCAGCATATGTTGCATGCCCGAGAACTTTGATAGAGCTTTGGACAGGTAGGTTTTCGTTTCCTCAAGATTGCCCTTGGCCCCACCAACGGCGGTGTAATCAACAAAGGCATCAGCCGTGAATATGTCGTCTAGTGCCTCAAAATTCTGGGTGTCGATGGCGTGACAATAGTCAGCCAGAAGGTCCTGAATTTTGAAACGGTCTGAAAGCTCTTGATTTTCCATTATTCGTATTTAATCCGGCCTTTATCACCATAATTGTTTTGCAGGACGCGTGTGGCATGCGCGCCAAAGCCGTCCCACATATCCGGATTAACCTTCTCTGCCGGAATCACCACATCAGCATAATCGAGCGGCGCACGCCAGCCCGGATGGGGCTGAATTTTGACCATGGTCCCGCCAACCGGGTGCAGAGCTAATCGCGCATCCAGAATATCCTGCAGCCGCTCGAATTCCTCGGGGTGCTGGTCTTTGATATCGGTCGTCTCGCTCGGGTCTTCCCAGACATTGAATAACTCGCTCTGAACCGTTGTTGTGCGCCGCTCATGGTCGACAATTTGAATAAGCTTCCAGGGTCCATCCAGTACACCATATTTAAACAGGTTATATTCGGACACATTAGATGTAAAAATCAGCGGTTCCCCGCGATGTTTCTTTCCCTTGCCAATAATGGCATCCCAGCGATCTATTCCATCAATATCTTTTACATGACCACTCTCTATGCCGGCCGCCGTCGTCAGAGTCGGAAGCATATCCATCACAGAGAAAACATTTTCATTGACCGTGTTCGGCGGCAATACATCGGGCCAGCGCATGACCGAAACGACCCGAACGCCGCCTTCATAAGGGGTGAGCTTGCCTTCACGCAGCGGAGTGTTGACCCCGCCGAAATTATAAAAGCCGCCATTATCAGTGAAAAACAAAACAATTGTATTATCGGCGATGCCTTGTGCATCCAGCTCGTCTAAAATTTCACCTATGGCCTGATCCATGCTGTCGACCATGGCGGCATAGGTCCGCATAGGTGCGCGCGGCGTATCAAGGCGTCGCGGATATTTGTCAATATCTTCGTCTTTTGCCTGAACCGGTGAATGCGGTGCCAAAAACGGAACATAAAGGAAGAAAGGATTATCCTTGTCGCGAATATCTCGCAGATAACGCACGGCCTGTTCCCCGTGAACATCAGTAGCATACTTGCCATCATGATCCCGGATTTCGCCGTTTTCCTGAAAGTCGTGCCCGCCTGCAAATTCGTGCTGCCAGTAACTCACATCCGTGTTGAAATGGCCGTAAAAGTGATCAAATCCCCTGGCATTAGGCGTGTGCTGTTCGATCGTATGACCCATGTGCCATTTCCCGACCATACCCGTATCATAGCCGGCGGCCTTGAAACTTTCCGGCATGAAGTGTTCTTCGGGAGATACACCGCCATTGTCCCAAGCCATGAACACAGCATGGGCCACACCCAGCTTAATGGGGTCACGACCAGTCATGAGTGCTGCTCTAGTTGGCGAGCAGAAAGGGGTGGCATAGAAACGCTCCAGGCGCATGCCTTCTTTGGCCAGACGGTCGATATTAGGCGTTTTAATATCCGAACCGTGATATCCCACGTCCGCCCAACCCAGATCATCAGCCAGCATGATGATAACATTAGGTTTTGGCGCATCGGCCGGACGGGTCTTTACCAGTTCCGCTATGTTCGACGTTTCGCCCTCTGCGAAATCATAATCGGTTGACGGCGATGTGCGGTAATAGAGCTTGAAAAAGACAAACCCCGCCAGCAACAAGGCCAGCAGGATGAAAAATACGCGGCGTTTCATAGACGCTCCGATTTAGGCTTTGGAGCCTGTCACAGGCCCATTGCCGAACATACCCAGCTTGCAATTACCTGAGATTGAGTCGCCATCGGCCGTCAGTTCAAAAGACAAGGTCAACGGCATAGGCGATGTCACATCCACATCAAACATAGCTTTACCGTCTTCGACACGCCCATTTCCGATATCATTTGAATTTCCGTCAGCAGACGCCGTCCCGGTTAATGTGCCGCCGTCTTCTGTTAAGGCCACACTGACTTCACGGTTGCCCATCGGGGTTTGCATGGTCAGGTTCCAGGTTCCATTGTAGCTCATAAGTTCCTCCAATTAATTAGTGTTCAAAGTTAGTCGTTCACGCCCATCATGTGCCTCGCGGCAACATAGCCAAATGTCATAGCCGGCCCAAGGGTTGCACCTGCCCCAGGGTAGGAATGCCCCATCACTGAAGACGAACAATTCCCAATAGCATAGAGTCCAGAAATAGGCTTACCCGTGCTCGTTATAGCCTGCGCATTAACATCAACATCAATCCCCCCTTTAGTGCCTATGTCGCCGGGGCGAGCTTGAAAAGCATAAAACGGCGCGCGTTCAATCGGCGCAAGACAAGGATTGGGCTCTACCGACTTATCGCCGTAATAACGGTCATAAGCATTTCCACCTTTGTCAAAATCTTTATCAACACCTGTTTCCGAAAAACTCGCTACACGCTCTGCCGTTGCCAGCAATCCGTCTTTATCGACACCGATTTTTTCCGCCAGTTCTTCAAGTGTATCAGCCTTGTGGATGAGGTTCATGATATAGTCCGGAACCTTCTCATCGGGTTTCACGCTGCCCGGCATAAGCGGGCCAATCGCATATTTCTTTCGAGCCCGGGCATCAAAAACCACCCATGTATTATCAGCATAATCCTGCATAGCGTTTCCAACCACATCATAGGACAGGCCTTCATTGACGAAACGCCTACCTTGACCGTTGACCATATAAATTCCCGGAAGAGAGCGCTCTACAAACATGACAATCGACCGGTCCATGCCGGGAATTTGTATGGTCGGCCCCCACCAGGCGCCGTCCATAAGAGATAGGCTGGCTCCAACCTCCTCAGCCGCTTTATGAGCGTCCCCTTTATTGGTGCCAGGCGCACCGGACCATGATGTATCTGTCGGCCCGCGCAGATAGCTGCTACGCATCTCCGGATTGCTTTCGAAGCCACCAGCGGCCATAACGACCCCTCTCCTTGTAACGACCCGAACAGGCACGCCATCTTTCTCAACGATTGCCCCGGTAACCATACCATCACTCTCAACCAGGGACGTCATACCGGAATTCAGCCAAATAGGGATATCCCGATCCATAGTCGTTTTATAAAGACGGCCCAATAAAGCATTTCCACCGGTCAATCGACGATGCCGCTTGGTTTTCATACGCATCGGAAAATCCAGCGTGTAGAGAATTTTCTGCTTCATCAAAATCCAGAGCCAGCCTTTGGCTTTTGTGATAATTTTCGACGCCTCCGGGATGGTGATTGTGAAACCCATGAAAATCGTTTGCGGGTGTGGGGCCCGAAGATTATCCAAATTATCGCCCAGCTTGGCCGCATTAAACGGCACAGGGTCGAGCGTGCGCCATCCGTCTTTACCACCAGGTTTATCGGGGAAATAATCTGAATAGGGCGTGGAGATATAATCCACATGAGAATGCCCCATAATGAAGCGCAACATTTTTGGCGCCTCATCAACAAACGCCGCCTGCCGCGCATCCGTAACATCATCACCGACGCAGGACTTCATATAGGTCAGAGCCGCATCGCGACTATCGCTTTCGCCATGTTTGGCCATCAAATGGTTGTTCGGCACCCACGTTCCGCCACCAGATGTCGCTGACGTCCCCCCTACCTTGTCGGACTTTTCAACAACAAGAACATCAGCCCCATACTCATGGGCTGTAATGGCGGACGTCAGGCCACCGGCCCCCGTTCCAACAATTAACACGTCGACTTCGTGTGTTTCCATTTTCCCCATCCGTTTTCTTATATATCCTATCTAGACGTTTAGGACAAAGCATCGCAATGATTATCTCAATATTATACGCAATTTCTACGCATTTTGCGCAATCCGCCCGCTTTAAAGCGTATTTTGCGTAGTAAATATAGAAATTTACTGCGCAGGCTCAATTCGAAGACGGCCGAAAATTGTCCCCACAAAGACACGATTTTTCTCATCAATGGTCGGCCCGGAAAACTGGTTATTGTACTTCTGCCCTGGCAGCTTCCAATGAAAGGTCGGCTCGCCCGTTAACCAGTTTACGGCTTCCAGCGCCCACTGATTATCTCTTGCGCCCATGAAATAGACCTGACCCGAACCTGTACTGACCCAGGGCACACCATTGGGTGAGCTGATCGTTTCATTGACCCACGCCTGCTCTAACCTCTTGGCAGTCGGATTCCATTGAAATTTTTGCACCCCATAGGGCTGGTGGTCTGGATGACTACCGAGCGGCCCAATAAGAACACCGCGCGCACTGCCTTCTTTTGGAATGAAAAACGGCGCATTTCGCGGTGTGTTATTCACAACCAACGCCCCATAACCGGCAACGATAACAGTTTGCTCCGATTGAATTTTCTGAACATCCAGCTCGCCCATATTGACCGGCGCCAAACCGGCAATCCGGCGCGACGGTGCACCTTCGAGCTGTTGCCAATCCGATGGGATATCATCCCGCCATAACAAGGTTACGTTCATTCGGTAATCGCCATCCGTAATAACGACGAAACGGTCTTCATCGCCAAAACCCATCAGGCTCGGCGTGGCGCCTGTCCCCTCACCCCAGCCATTACGGTAGCGCGCCGTCCAAGCGCCGTCAGCCTCGTCCGTGGACAAACGCTCACCCGTCCAGACGACCTTGTGCATATGATTACGAGAAGCAACATAGATACCACCGTCCTCATCAACGGCTATAGCATTTCGTACCCAGCCATATCCGGTTCCTCGGGAGCCGATATCCTCCTCATCCCTGTGTTTCATTTTCACAGATCTATATTCTTTGAGGTCCATGGAGACCGCGACCATGATGCCGTCCTCTGTCGGAAAGACCATCCAGCCATCATAGGTCATATTGATGCCGACACTCGGCCCGGCCTCACCCGGGGGCATATCAAACCGCGCCTTTTCGACGATGCCTGAACTTGGATCGCCATCAACAGCATCCCCATAGGCTATGATGGAACCATCTTTGGTGGCAAAGTAAAACCAGTTATTTGAGCCGACCATAGCGTAAATGCCGGAGAGATTTGTCAGCGGCATGAGCGCTTTGATGCCGGTTCGCAGTGACCAGAGCGAATTGTCTTCATCCAGTGTTTTCAGGATTTCATCCGACCATTCCTCTGAGTAATCCTTAGCCAACTCTGACGGGTAATGATCGATAATGTCGTAAGTTTCTTCGTCGATCTTATAAATGCCGTTCACCCCATTGGTCCAAAGGACCCGCTCTCCATTACCGTAAGGGTTAGACGTATAGATTCCGAAATAGCCAGGCCCCAAATGCTGATAGGTCAACTCGCTTTCCGATAAAGCGCGCGTCGCACCCATGGGCCCGGGTATGGGTGTTGCGTCTTGTTGCGCCGTATCCCCGTGGGGCAGCGGATTAACACCGTCCGCCAGAAACGGATTCTTTGGCGCAAAGGCCATATCAAGTGAAGCAGATGTTGGGTCAGCCATTTGAGGTGCCAGAGGCAAGTCCAGATCCGGACGCGGCGGCTCTGGGCCGAGCTCCAGCATTTTAAACAGCTGAAATCCCAGAAATGCTGTCATCAAAAGACAGAAAATCAAAAAAATACGACGCACAGATCTCCCCTCCTGTTACGTCCGTAGAGACTTTCCGAATCTCGTTCGGAAAGTCAAGTTTTCACTTAGATATCTGGGTTAAATATCCTGATCCTCTTCGCTTGGAGCGTTCTCTAGTTCTTTAAGTAGTTCTTCATGAATGGCATTGGAGTCGCCGCCACCAAATACGATGGCCCCGGACGTATAGGTCGATCCGAAAGTCTCCGCCGCCGTATAGGTCTGGGCAATCCCGGACCGCAAATCATCCTCAGTTAATGTGCTCAAGCGATGAATGAACACCGCCCAGACTATGTCATTGGCAATGGCATATCGGGCATCAAGCACGGCATCGAAATTGGCCTGTAACATACGTTCATGGATTTCCTCCGGTACGGCGCCGGCTTGATAAACACCGGTGACGACGCGCATGCGGTCGGCGTCTTTATCAAAAACTAAGAGCATATCGCGGTCTCTGACTTTGAAGGTAATGCGGTTAGCCTCCACCTCGGCATCCGCGTCAAATTTAAGGATGACCCGCCCCATTTTCGCAGGAGTCATTTTGGCAGTGGTAACGGTTTCTGTCTCGACCTGAGCCTCGGGCACCGATCCGTTGTCTTGCGCGGCTTTCCCTTGCGAACAAGCGGAACTTACGAAGGCCATCGCGAAAATGTAAATCAGAACTTTATTTCTAAGCATAATAACTCTCTCACATGATTTGTGAGAGGCGGATCGCTCAAAAGCAAATCACGTTGTTGTGTGTTATTTTTGTTGCGCTTGTCGGTAGGCCAGCCAAAGCGACCAGATGAGGAAAATGCCGACCAGACACAAAGCCCCTATCAAGACATAAGTGATGTAGAGTGGCTCACCATTTCCCGCCGCCCGTTCTGCATCTGTGAGGGCCAGTCGGCCAAAGACACTGCGCCACCCAAATCCGAGGGCGAAGGCCCAACTGGCCGCCAGTAACCCGGCTGCGCTTTTAGGTCGAATACGCAGTGATGTAATTGCCGCGAATATAGCCAAGGCATTCCAGATATAATCTACGATGAGCGCCTGAAGCGGCTGCCCATATTTGAAATGATAAGCCGTCTCCAGGACGAAATGCAAGAGGGTGAGTGCCAGCGTTATGATGGCCAATGTTGTTTCGGATTTATGGCGGGTCACTCCGGCAGGATCCGCACGCCGCCCTGATCGGCTGAAGCCGCGAAGCTGGCATAGACTTTGAGTGCCTGCGTGATTTTACGGGTGCGAATTTCTGCGGGCTTGTAGCCCCCGTTCGCTTCCATTGTCGCGCGGCGTTCTGCCAAAACCTCATCGGAAACATCCAGTTCGATAGACCGCGTTGGGATGTCGATCTTGATGGTGTCGCCTTCTTCAATCAGCGCGATATTTCCCCCGGCCCCAGCTTCCGGTGAGATGTGGCCAATGGATAGCCCTGACGTGCCGCCTGAGAAACGACCGTCTGTGATCAGGGCGCAAGTCGTATCAAGCCGCATGCCTTTGAGCATGGATGTCGGCGTGAGCATTTCCTGCATGCCCGGCCCGCCTTTTGGGCCCTCATAACGGATGACGACCACATCGCCGTCGACAATCTTGCGCCCGCCAATAGCTTTGATGGCGCTGTCCTGGCTATCGAAGACGCGGGCGCGACCGGTGAAAGACAGCATATGTTCCTTCACGGCGCCGGTTTTGACGATACAGCCTTTGGGCGCGATATTGCCGAAGAGCACAGCCAGCCCCCCTTCTTTCGAATAGGCGTTCTCCAACGATCGCAGACAGCCGCTTTCGCGGTTCTGGTCAAGCTTACCCTTGGTGTCGTGGGAATAGGCCTGCGCCCCAGTCCGGCCCGACGCATCGGCCCGGTAATAGTCGAGGACCTGTTCGTCGTCGGTCTGCATGATATCCCAATCCGACAAGACATTGCCGAGATTGCCACTCATAGCCGCCAGATGGTTGACGTCGGTTTTTAAAAGCCCGGCCCGGTCCAGCTCTCCCAGAATGGCGATCACGCCGCCGGCCCGGTGCACATCTTCCATGAAGTAATCATTGGTCGCAGGAGCAACTTTGCAGAGGTAAGGCACTTTGCGCGACAGGGCATCGATGTCATCCATGGTAAACTCAACCCCCGCTTCATGGGCGATGGCCAGCAAATGCAGGATCGTATTGGTCGAGCCCCCCATGGCAATGTCCATGGTCATGGCGTTCATGAAAGCGTCGCGTGTGGCGATATTGCGCGGCAGGACTTTTTGGTTTCCGCCTTCATAATGATCCTTGGTCATGTCGACGATTTGCTTAGCGGCGCGCACAAACAGATCCTTGCGGCCCGCATGTGTGGCCAGTAGAGACCCATTACCCGGCAGCGCCAGGCCCAGCGCCTCGGCCAGACAGTTCATGGAATTAGCCGTAAACATGCCCGAGCAAGACCCACAGGTTGGGCAGGCATTGCCTTCCACTTCGCTGGCCTGTGCGCCCAGATGATCCGGATTAGTCATGGTCACAAAGGCGTCGGTCAGGTCCATGCGGTGGGTGGTGCCGTTCACGTTGATCCGGCCCGCTTCCATAGGCCCGCCGGACACAAAGATGGTCGGGATGTTGAGGCGCATGGAGGCGATCAACATGCCGGGTGTGATCTTGTCGCAATTAGACACACAGATCATGGCATCGGCACAATGGGCGTTGACCATATACTCGATAGAGTCCGCAATCAGCTCCCGGCTCGGCAGCGAATAGAGCATGCCGTCATGACCCATGGCGATGCCGTCATCTACAGCGATGGTATTAAACTCTCGGGCAATACCACCCGCTTCCCAAATGGCCTCGGATACCATACGGCCGACACCGTTCAAGTGCACATGGCCAGGGACAAATTCTGTGAAGCTGTTGGCCACCGCAATGAGCGGTTTCCCGAAGTCTGATGCCTTTACGCCGCCGGCTTGAAGAAGGGCGCGCGAAGCGGCTGCCAGATTACCTTTGGTCACGGTGTCAGAACGATAGGCCATAATATTCTCAAACTGCTCTTAAAACGAACGAAACTGCCTCTTAGCCGATCTGACCGCCTTGCCAATAGAAATTTTTGCCGCGTAGCTCAATAAACACGCCTGTTAACGAAAAATCGATAGACAACCACAAACAAATCGTTCTATTTTTGTTCTCATGCAGTATGCGCGCCGTAAAACACTAAAACAAAATCGCCATAAACGTCAAAACCACCAAACACGTCGACGTTCCCTGCCCGATCTGCCGACGTTTTATTATCACACCAATTTCTGCGATATGCTGCGCTTTGTCCGAAAGCGCTATACTGGTGCTATGGACACAACGCATCTCGCCTTTATGTCCGACTTCAATGAAATGTCTCATCCTGCCCAGTGTTTCTATGTACGCATGGCCGGACGGAAAAACCGGGTTTTTGATCTATCCAAACTGTCTTATCCCGAAATCGGGGATTTGTATAAAGTCTCTGAGGAGTTGATTGAGTCCGGCTTTGCACATCCCATACACGAATCTGACTTTTCGGACTATTTGGGGATATTGACCAAACCGGAACTTGTCCAAGCTCTCACAGAGGTCCCGCAAGGTATAAGCTTCAAAAAATCCAGTAAAAAAGACGTCTTGTTGAATGTGGCCAGAGAACAACTGAGGTTCAATGATTTTACATTCTCCGACCGTTTCTTGGTACAAGGGCAAACCAAGACGTTGTCTTTTCTGACCTTCCTGTATTTTGGCAAAATCGAAGAGAACATGCAGAACTTCACCATGCGTGATTTGGGCCTCATAAGAGTGCCGGATTTCAAGCAAGAATATGCGGCCCGATTTCACGATTTTGACGCAGCGAAAAGTGCCTATTTCTACGCCTATGGTCTTCATAAAACCCGTCAAAAAGATCTCGCAAAACTCACTGAACTTGCGCGCAGCATAGAGGATTGGCCATTACCCGAAAGTGAGTCCGACTGGAATGCGAGAGACCGCCTCGCCTGCAACCTTGGAAAGCATTTTAAAAATGAAGCGCCCGAACTGGCATTGAAGCTCTATGCCGCAGGACAAGGCCCCGAATGCCATGAGCGCGAGGTTCGGATGCGATATTCGATGGGCGATAAAGACTGGGTCGAAAGCCGTCTTATCGAATTAATTGAACAGCCCATTTGCGATAGCGAATTCGACTTCGCCACTGATTTCTATGCTCGGAAGTTCAACAAAAAACGCACGTCAAAAATGACGGATACAAGACGCGCGGGCGAAGATATTCGTGTCGACGAAGCCCTGAAACATCTCCCGGAATATGCAACTAAACGATATTATGAGCGAAAGGGATTTGAGGTCTTTCGAAGCGAAAACACTGTCTGGCGCATGCTGTTTGGCCTATTGTTCTGGGAAGAACTTTATGGAAAAAACTCCGCCCACCACAATGCATTTCAACGGCGACCATCTAACCTCAAGAATGGCCGATTTTACATTGATTTTAAACAGAATATTGAAAAAAAGCTTGCACATTTAGGGAACAAAAAAGGCATACAACTTTTATTGCTAAAAACCTTTAGCTCCCAATATGGGAAACCTAATGGGATATTTATGTGGAGCCAAGAAGGCTTTGACATGGTCAACGCCTTAATTTCCTACGCGGACCCCAAGCCTCTCATAGACATCATGCGACGCATGGCCCAGGATTACATGAATTTGAAAGATGGCTTCCCGGATCTTATGCGCCTTTGGGATGGTCAAATTTCATTCGTCGAGGTTAAAGCGCCGGGCGACGTTGTTCGGCGCAATCAAATGACTCGAATCCGTCAATTAAAAGAGGCCGGGTTTGACGTTCAGATTGCCAATATTCAGTGGGATATTGACCCGGAGCAAGTCTATGTGGTTGTCGACATCGAAACGACGGGCGGCGGCAAATCCAATCACCGGATCACCGAAATCGGGGCACTTAAAGTTCAAGGCGGCAAGGTCATCGATGAGTTCCAAACGCTTCTTAATCCCGAGCGTCATATCCCAACGAACATTACTCGCCTCACTGGTATCTCCAATGATATGGTCAAAGACGCCCCTAAATTTGACGCTATCGCAAATGATTTTAAAGCCTTCATGGAAGGGGCGATTTTCGTCGCTCATAATGTTAGGTTTGATTACGGCTTCATACGTGAGGAATATGGACGATTAGGACGACGATTTAGCTACCCCAAAATATGTACGGTCGCATCTATGCGTCAGTATTATCCAGGACTTAAATCTTACTCACTGGCAAATTTATGTCGTGAGTTTTCAATAGACCTAAATGGACACCATAGAGCTTTGGTGGACGCAAAGGCGGCCACTGAACTTTTATTTCTTGTGAACGATAAAAGATGTGAAAAATAGCAGTCTTGGTCTTGCAGAATTGGAGTGAAGATCAGACAAAGCGATATGGGTCGGCGGCTACATAAAATTCTGGCACTTTGTCTAGCGTTCGGAGCCTGTTCCGGAAACACAGATGAAACACTTAACGCTCAGACGGTCAGCGGCCTGCTGGCACGACAGGGGCCCTCAACGCCATCCTACACCTCATATGAAAATCTTGTGATAGTTCCTCTTGAGGAAGCCGGCGATACGCAGCGGCTTTTCGTCTTTCACGACGACAACCGTTCACCCTCTGTTTTTCAATTAACCCGAGCTGAGTTACCTGGACTAACGGGCGACAGAGCGGCATTTCGCTTTTCATCCAAGTCAAACGGACAGAAAGTCATCGCAATCTACGAAAATGGCACGCTGATAAAAGTCGGAAATCTTGAGAACACAAACTCAATCCCAGTAACCCGTCCGGAAATCAAACAAGGAGAGTTAGTTGATATTGGATTGGAACTATGGCTGGGAGCAGGCTCTGCGGACAGCGTTAAGTCGCTGGAAAATATTCGACTGTTTGAATCAAGCTATCCAAATGAAGTGGAAGCCCATCCTGTTTCGCTGACGTTAAACTTGTTTCGAAATATCAGAAACAGTGAGCCTGCGCTCATGGGCGCTCCGGATTTTCTGGATTTGCAAAACTTCCACACGGTCGCGGGATGGGATGTCCGACACTATTCAAACTCCAAATATGATGAGATTATTATTTTAGCGAATAAACGAACGGAACCTCTATTGTTCCCCGTAACCAGAACGTCCAACCTTCGCTTGCACCCTCTAATGTCTAATGGGGCTTATAATCCGGCACGGCAAAGCCGGATAACACTTGCAGGCGTCCAGCTTCCAGCCAAAAGTCTAGCCGTATTTGTTCGCCCTAGGGCACCCAATCCATAATTCTCAATATTGTCATTTAGATCTTCGCACGATTCATCTATACTCTGTTCCAAGAGGAGACGCAGCATGGTAAAATTGAACGTCAATGGCAAAACCGTTGAATATTCAGGGGATGAAGACAAACCGCTTTTGTGGGCTATTCGCGAAGACCTTGGTTTAACGGGCACAAAATATGGTTGCGGCATTGCACAATGCGGCGCCTGTACCATCCATATAGACGGGAATGCCGTTCGGGCCTGCACCTATCCCGTCGGCGCTTTGGACGGCTCTGAAAAAATCACGACAATTGAAGGCCTCTCTGAAGACGGCACCCATCCCGTTCAAAAAGCTTGGGCAGAGCTGGATGTTCCCCAATGTGGATTTTGCCAACCCGGAATGATGATGGCGGTTTCAGCTCTTCTAAAAGAAAAGCCCAACGCCACTGACTCGGATATCGACGAAGCTATCACCAATATCTGTCGCTGTGGAACCTTTGCACGTGTGCGCAAAGGCATTCATCTGGCGAAGAAATTGTAGGGGGTGAACGTGGTAAAACTTTTTCGGACACCTTCTATATCCCTATCCCGTCGCAGATTTATTGTGGGCTCCTCGGCAGCTGGCCTTTCAATCGGTGTATTATCCGCATGCTCCAGCGAACCAGCGGAACCGCCTGCGCCTGACTATAGCAAGCTTCCGCCAAACCCAGAGGTCAATGCATGGGTTCACATCCACCATGACGATACAGTTACCGTACGAATTGCCCGATCGGAAATGGGACAAGGTACGTCAACGGGTTTGGCTCAACTAGTCGCCGAAGAACTCGATTGTGACTGGGAAAAAGTCAAAATGGAATTCCCCACACCCGGTGAAAACCTGAGACGCGACCGCGTCTGGAAAGATTTTTCAACGGGCGGCAGTCGTGGCCTTAGAGATTCTCAGCAATATGTCCGCGAAGGTGGCGCCGCAGCCCGACACATGTTGGTCGCTGCTGCTGCGTCGGAATGGGAAGTGCCCGCTGACGAAATCACGACAGAGAAAGGACGTTTGTTCCATAAAGCTTCGGGCAAAGAGGCGGGTTACGGCTCTATGGCGGAAGCCGCATCCACAATGGAACCGCCAACGGAATTCACACTCAAAGACAAGAAAGACTGGACTATTTTGGGTCAACCCAAAAAACGTCTGGACACAGCGAACAAACTCACAGGCAAGCTGAAATATGGTCAGGATATCGTTCTAGACGGTATGGTCATGGCTAGTGTCAAAGCCTGCCCTATTCTTGGAGGCAAACTCAAGAGTTTTGATGCCTCTGATGCGGAAAACACCCCCGGTGTCAAAAAGGTTATGCAACTCGGGGACAACGCGGTCGTTGTGGTTGCTGACAGCTGGTGGACAGCTAACAAAGTCCTCGAGGACATGACTATAGAATGGGACGGCGGAGATCACGCTAACTATTCGACCGCTGACATTGAAGCCTTGCTCGAGGAAGGCTTGAATGGAGAATCCAAAATTGGCAATGCCAGTGGAGACATAGATGCAGCTCTAGCAGATGCGGAGACGGTTGTAGAAGCGACCTATAATTTCCCTGCCCTCAATCATGCCTGCATGGAACCCATGAATGCGACAGCGCTTTGGACAGAAGACAGCTGTGAAGTCTGGTGTCCGACGCAAAACGGCGAAGCTGTTTTGGGAGCCATCGCACCTGCGTCCGGTCATGATATTTCAAAATGCGAAGTTTATAAAACCATATTAGGCGGAGGGTTTGGACGAAAGGGCATGTCTGATTATGCGGTGCAAGCCGTTATGATCGCCAAGGAAATGCCTGGAACCCCCGTTAAATTGATGTGGTCTCGTGAAGAGGACATGATCCATGGCTTTTTCCACCCCGTTACCAAAGCAACGATGCGAGGCGGATTGGACGCCGATGGTAATATGACCGGCTTAGACCTAAAGATTTCCGGCCAATCGATTGTCGCTGCGCTCATGCCCGGTTTCCTCGCGCAAATGGGCGGCATTGATCTATTCACATTTCAAGGTCTTTTAGCGCCTGGTACGCACGCCATGGCCGAGGATCAGACGTTAAAATATTCTTTTCCTGCACTCAAAGCCCATCACGCCATGAAGAACCCTCCAATCAGGCCCGGATTTTGGCGCGGCGTCAATTTGAACCAGAACGCCGTCTATCTTGAATGCTTCCTTGATGAAATGGCACATGCGGCTGGTCGTGACCCACTGGAATTCCGACTGGCCTATCTCAATGATAGCCCTGAAATGGCCAAAGTGCTCCAAGCCGTCGCCGATAAAGGCGGCTGGGGCAAGGATGATGGGCGTCATAGAGGATTGGCCTGTATTTACGGATTTGGGTCCTACGTAGCCGCCTGTGCGGATGTGAGCGTAAGTGATGAAGGCGAACTAACGATAAACAAAATTACTGCCGCAACAGATTGTGGCCATGCCGCCAATCCTCAACAGATTGAGGCCCAGGTAGAGGGCTCCTTTGTTTATGGTTTGTCGGCTTTACTGTTTCAAGAAATGACGTTCGAAAACGGGCAGCCTGTCCAAACGAATTTCCATAATTTCCCGTCCATGCAAATCCGTCATATGCCAGAGGTGGAAACGATTGTTATGCCGTCCGGTGGATTTTGGGGCGGTGTTGGAGAGCCGACCATCGCTGTCGCAGCCCCTGCCGTTTTAAACGCAATATTTGCAGCAACGGGCAAGCGGGCGCGCCAATTGCCGCTCAAGGACCAAAACTTGCGCGGATAGTGGGCTGTAAACGTATGAAACTGCGCCTGTTCCTCCTGACTTATGCAATTGGGATAACAGGTTGCAGCGGACAAGAAGAGAATAAAACGGAAAATCATAGCCTGACAAATGGTGCCATTCTTGCTGCCTCTTGCAGTGGCTGTCATTCGGATAAAAACCGTTTTATCCCAGAAATATCCGCACTGAACCGAACCGAGCTCTCTCATTCGCTGATGCAATTCAAATATGACCGTTCTGGGAATTCCGTGATGCACAGGATAATGCGGGGATATTCTGATACGGATATCGAAGCGATTGCCGATTTTCTGGGCGCACACAATGAGTAGCCATATTGATCGCAGGATTGTCATGAGCGGGTTGGCTGCCAGTGCGATAGCCACATTTCCGAAACCTGCCATAGCTCAAGCCAAACCAATGGTCGCTATAATAGGCGGCGGGTTTGGGGGCGCTAGTGTTGCCCGAGCCCTGCGAAGGCTCGACGCTAATGTAGACATCAAACTTATTGACCCCTCACCCACCTATACGGCTTGCCCGTTCAGCAATCTGGTAATCACAGGAGAACGAAGTTTCGAGAGCCAGATTTTCAACTATGACGCTCTTAAAGCGGCCAAAGTCCAATACGTACGGGATAGGGCTACAGCCATCAATCCTGATACTCGCAAAGTTTCGCTACAAAATGGGGCTGATATCGTTTATGACAAGCTAATCCTCTCTCCGGGTATTAAGCTTCTGCAGGAAAAGATAGAGGGTTTGAACCAAGCTAAAAATGTTTTGCATGCTTGGCAAGGTAACGATCAAATGGTTCAGTTGCGCGGTCAATTGGAACAACTTGGAGATGGCGGAACTGTTGCAATCTCCATCCCGTCTCCGCCATTTCGTTGCCCTCCAGGTCCCTATGAACGCGCTAGCCTGATCGCTTGTTATCTAAAGAAACATAAACCTCGCTCCAAGCTTCTGATACTGGATGCTCAAGACCGGTTTTCAAAGCAAAGCTTATTTGAGAAAGTCTGGCAGGAAAATTATGCCGACATCATTGAGCGAATTCCAAGCTCGGAATCCGGAGAGGTTATTCGCGTTGATGGACAAACCCTGCATACTGACTTCGAAAATTTCAAAGTTGATATCGCCAATGTCATTCCTCCTCAAAAAGCGGCTGAAATTGCGCGTATATCAGGTGTCACCGATGCAACAGGCTGGTGCCCCATAAACGCTATGACATTTGAAAGCACGTTAGTTCCCAACATTCACATCATCGGCGACGCAACCATCGCCAATCCCATGCCGAAATCTGCCTTCTCAGCTAATCAGCAAGCCAAGATTTGCGCGCTTCAGATCGTTCGCCGATTTAATAACTTACCACCTATTCCCACGGTTCTTGCCAATACATGCTACTCATTCTTTGATCCGTATCATGCATTTTCGGTTTCAGGCGTGTATAAAAACAATGGCGGCGTCTTCGCATCCATAGCTGACGCCGGAGGTACGACCTCAATTGATGCTGACGCGACGACATTAAAGGCCGAAGCGGGTCAGGCCAGAGATTGGTACAAAACTATTACAAACGAAGCGTTTGGACATTGAGAGCTTTATGGATGATAACGGGACTTTGCCTTGTCGGCTGTTACGACGGCCCGCCATATCAAGTCTTGGATGACGGCATCCCTAAGCCGCTTACGTCACAAACAGCAGACCCGAAACGCGGCTCAACGTTGTTCTCAATGCGTGGAGACGCCCATTGCGTGCTTTGTCACAACCATAGCGGGATAGACGTACAATTTCCGGGGAATATGGGACCGGATTTGTCAACTGTGAGTCAACGCCTGAGCGAAGCTCAAATCAGATTACGCATCGTGGATTATGATTACATCAAACCCGGGACGACAATGCCGTCTTATTTCCGCACCCAAAATCTCCATCAAGTTGAAAAAGGTAGAATTGGTGAAACTGTGCTGACAGCCCTTGAAATCGAAGACATAATTGCCTTTCTTATAGAGTAATGATTACACGTCGTCATATCATATGCTTGGGTGTTGGTGGATTTGCTTCGCTAACGTTCCGTCCTGCGGATGCCTGGTCTGACGAAGCTGATATGCGCGATGCCATAACTGAGATATTTGGCAGCCGGAAAATTCGGGAAGGCCGTCTAAAACTCAGCATCCCCCCATTAGCCGAGAACGGATATTCAGTTTCAATGGATGTCGAGGCCGAAAGCCCTATGACGGCCGATGACTATGTAAAGTCTATTTCTATCTTCTCGGACCGAAATCCTATTCCTTTAATTTCCAGATATTATTTTACCCCAAATTCAGGTCTTGCCCGAGTGTCCGGAAAGATCAGACTGGGCGGCTCACAGACAGTTCATGCCATCGCAGAGATGAGTGATGAAAGCCTATGGCGCGGGTCAGCTGGGGCAATCGTCACCTTAGCAGCCTGCATAACAGGTTAAACATGAGCGCGATCCGATTATCAGTCCCTGAAAACGTCATGCCCGGCGATGTTATAGAACTCAAAGCCATGATCCGCCATGATATGGAAAGCGGCTACCGGATAGATATGAATGGTAAAACCATTCCCCGGCTTATCCTTAAATCATTTCAGTGTCATTTTGACGATGAATTGATCTTTAGCGCAGATTTAAATCCGGGAATTTCAGCCAATCCATTTATGAAATTTTTCATGCGAGCGGAAAAAAGTGGCACGCTGACATTTTCCTGGACAGAGCAGACCGGTCAGGTTTTCTCTAAATCGGCTCCGTTGGTAGTGGCGTGAGGTCCATATATTTATCGCTCTTACTGTTAACCGGTTGCGGCGCCTCACCAAATGACAAACCCGATGTCTACCTTGATAAATCTGAACTTAAATCCGGTTTTGAGTTTATCAGTGAAGACAGCCAATCAGAGCAAAATGATAGTTTTTTAAACCCAGGATTTCTTTGGGCTGAAAAAGGAGAAGAGCTCTTCAAAGAGGGTGATAAAGCCTGCCAATCCTGCCATCAAATTCCAACTGAAGACTTTAAAACTGCCCCCCTCTCCTATCCAAAGATAGTTGACGGCTCACTCATGAACATTGAGGGGCGCATAAACAATTGTCGCAGAACGCACCAAGGCAAGCCGCCTTTGACCTATGAAAGCGAAGACCTACTCGCCTTAACCACCTATGTTAAATCTCTTACCCGCGGACAAAAGATCGATTATGACGTTACCGATAACCTTCGTCCATATTTCGAGGATGGAAAAAACTATTTCTATACGAGACGGGGGCAACTCAACCTCTCATGCCATCAATGTCATGACCTCAAATGGGGACAGAAAATGCGCGGCGATACAATAAGTCAGGGTCACTTAAATGGCTTCCCGGCCTATCGAAATGACTGGCAGACTCTTGGCTCTACACATCGCAGGTTTGAAGCTTGCGATATAGGCGTGCGCGCGGAACCACACCCATTAGGCTCCGATGGTTATATAGCGCTGGAAGTCTATCTGATGGCGCGCGGGAATGGTCTGACGTCCGAAACGCCTGCTCTTAGACGTTAGCCGGTTCGGCTTTCTACGAGCTTGGTTATGGCTGCTTCATATTCGGCTTCTAACTTATCGACATATTCCGCCGTTTTCATGCGTTTATCGATAGCACCAATGCCTTGCCCACAGCCCCAGATATCTTTCCAGGCTTTGGCATCAGAATTACCGCCGGAACCAAAGTTCATTTTTGACGGATCACTTTCCGGCAGGTTGTCAGGATCAAGGCCAGCAGCCTCTATTGATGGCTTGAGATAATTGCCGTGCACCCCTGTGAAAAGATTAGTGTAGACGATATCTTCAGCTCCGTAATCGACGATAGCGTCTTTATATCCTTCGACCGCATTAGCCTCATCCACCGCGATGAAGGCGGATCCCATATAGGCTAAATCAGCGCCCATCGCTTGTGCCGCAGCTATAGCACCGCCCGTCGCCATGGATCCTGACAGAGCCAATGGTCCATCAAAGAACTCACGGATTTCCTGAATAAGCGCAAATGGTGAAAGGCCGCCCGCATGACCACCTGCACCGGAAGCTACCGCGATCAGCCCGTCAGCACCTTTCTCGAGTGCCTTGCGAGCGAAAAAGAGGTTTATGACATCGTGAAGCGTAATACCGCCGTAGGAATGAATGGCCTCGTTGAGGTCAACGCGGGCACCTAGAGAGGTGATAACAATTGGCACCTTAAACTTAACACAGGCTTCAACGTCATGTTCGAGCCGGTTATTAGAACGATGCACAATCTGGTTCACGGCAAATGGCGCAGATGGACGCTCAGGATTTTTCTCATCATATTCCGCCAACTCAGTTGTAATCCGATCAAGCCATTCATGCAAAACGTGTTCTGGGCGGGCGTTCAGCGCTGGAAAAGAACCGACAATACCAGCCTTGCATTGTGCGATTACCAGCTCGGGCCCAGAGACAATGAACATGGGGGAGCCAATTAGCGGCAGCCTGAGGTTTTGCAGAATTGGAGGTAATGCCATGATATTTCCTTTAGAAAGCCTTTAGTCTTGGCATTGCAATATATGAAAGAAGTTTCATATCAAAGATAAAAATAGACATAGGCGAAATCGCCGCGCATTAGGAGGTTTCAATACGCTGAGAAAGCCATGCCGACACAAAACCTTCAACTCAATCCAATTGAACCCGGAATATATGAGCTTGTGATTTCACAACCCTCGAAACGCAATGCGTTAAACGCACAAATGTGGTCGGACCTTCCCGTTATCCTCAAAAACGCACAGCAAAAACCGGACATAAAAGCACTTATTATTCGTGGTGACGGCGAACACTTCGCATCTGGTGCAGATATCTCTGAGTTCGAGACCCTTTATGCATCTCGAGAAAGTTCGAGAAAGATCTCAGAGTATATATCGGCGGGTTTTGCAGCACTGGCCGATTTTCCCTTACCTACAATAGCCATGATACGGGGGGCGTGCGTTGGCGGCGGCTGCGGCGTCGCACTTTGTTGTGATATTCGTTTTGCCGACAATACAGCAAAATTTGCCGTTACGCCGGCTAAACTTGGCTTAGTCTATCCCTTCGCCGATTTGCAGCGACTCATTGAAACCGTCGGTATTTCAAATGCCAAAGATCTAATTTTCTCAGCGCGGGCTCTTAATGCAAAAAAAGCTGAAAAAATGGGCCTCGTCAACAAGCGGCTCAAACCGGATGACTTGCATAAATGCGTTCTGGATTATGCTCGCCAAATCACAACCCTCTCAAAACAATCTGCCCGAATTCATAAGAAAATGTTCGCAGCCTATCAACAAGGGCAGTTTGGAGAAAACGCCCAAACCATGGACTGGTTTCTTGACGGATTTGTCAGTGACGACTTTAAAGAAGGCTACCGCGCATTCCTGGAAAAACGAAAACCTCAATTCAAGTGAGATAAGCCAAGGAGTGATACATTGCCACCCGAGGCTGTCGTATCCACACAGACATGGCGTTCCAAATGACAAAATAGAGCCATGTCCTGGTCCATAAAAAGAGGCAGGATTGGCCCCGACCGCGCTGCAAGACACTGGCGGAGTTCCCTGGCTGTTTGGTCATGACCCCAGTAAGCTATTCCAGCGTACCCTGACAATGACATTAAATCATCTACCTGTTCCACATAAGCTATTAAGGGCGTCGAACCGGCCGCAGTTACGATTTCGGCTTGTCGGTCAGCCAAAGACTGACCGGGCCCCATACACAAAATAATACCTTTGGAATATTCACTCAGCCGATTGGATTCTCCTGTTGGCCCGGGCATATCGATAATTGAAAGAGGCGTGTTTTCGACCGATGACAGGGCATTAATTTCGTTTTGTAAGATTTCAGGCTTGATCGGATCTATTGATTTGTCTGAAACAGCGATTGAAACAATCTCAGATTTGTAAAAACGTTTCACATAGGCGGGCCCGCCAGCTTTGGGACCTGTTCCAGAAAGACCTTCTCCGCCAAATGGTTGAGAGCCCACAATAGCCCCGATCTGATTTCTGTTAACATAGACATTACCAACCTTAAGCGCCGTTGAAAGCTCCCTTATCCGTCTATCCAGTCGCGTATGCAGCCCAAAAGTCAGACCAAATCCTCTTGCATTAATTTGCTCAATGACCGCTTCAAGCTCATTTGATTTATACGTTGTCACATGCAGGACTGGCCCAAAGATCTCTCGATCCATATTTCCGATACCATCAACCGCAAGAACAACAGGCCCAAGAGAATACCCGTCACCCACTGGCGGATTCTCTTTTAACACCCGTCCCTCGTTTCGAGCCTTGCCAATATACGCCATTATATCCGCACGTGCATTTTCAGTTATAATTGGGCCTATGTCGGTCTCCACACTCCAGGGATCACCCAATGCCTGTTCATCCATGGCACCAAACAACATTTCCAGAAAACGCGGCGCGATATCTTCTTGAACATATAATATCCGAAGCGCTGAACATCGTTGCCCAGAGGATTGAAAAGCAGAGTCAACTATATCTTTGACGGCTTGTTCGGGAAGCGCAGTTGAATCGACAATCATAGCATTGAGACCGCCTGTTTCTGCGATCAGAGGCGCATCGGGCGCCAGATGCTCTGCCATGTTTCGGTGAATAGCCTGAGCTGTCGCTGTCGAACCGGTAAAACAAACACCGCTGATACGCGGATCAGATACAAGTGCGGCCCCAATGATACTCCCCTTGCCTGGCAGACACTGTAAAGCCGTCACTGGGACACCAGCCTGATGCAAAATTTCGACAGCACGGTTGGCAATCAAGGGTGTTGGCTCAGCTGGTTTGGCCAGAACGGCATTTCCGGCTGCTAAGGCGGCCGCAATCTGCCCGATGAAAATAGCCAAAGGGAAATTCCAAGGGGATATACACGTAAAAATACCTCGCGGAGGCTTATCCGGCAATTCATCCAGCTGCGCACCGTAATAATACAAAAAATCTACGGCTTCTCGAAGTTCCCCTTCTGCATCTATGAGCGTTTTCCCAGCTTCTCTGGCGAGCAATGCGTATAATTCACCGCGGTTTTCCTCCAACAAGGCCGCCGCCTTGAACAAAACGTCCTGCCGCTTTTTAGGAGAGGCTTCCCAGGCACGGGCCGCCTGCAGCGCCGTTTCGACATTGTCCCGGGTTGCATCAGCTACATGACCAATAATGTCCTGTAGATTCACCGGGCTAAAAACAGGATGCGCTTCTTTGGCTTGTGTTTGCGCGCCCAAAATTGGAGCCGCACCCCATTTTGAAGATTTAAAAGGGGATCTGATTTGGTTGATATGGCTTAAGCTTCTCACATCGTTTAAGTCATGCCCCTTGGAATTCTTCCGGGTCGGCAGGAAAACGTCTTTGGGCATACGTATGAACTTTGCCATTTGAACGAGTTCTCGTTCAACCGTCTCGAACGGGTCTTCTGAAATTTCGATTGCCGGGATATCGTGATCGACAATCTGGTTGACGAAAGACGAATTCGCCCCGTTTTCCAAAAGACGGCGTACAAGATAAGCCAGTAGGTCACGGTGCACGCCAACAGGTGCATAAATTCGACATCGGGTATTGAAATTCTTTATCAATTGGCGATGCAATGCCTCGCCCATGCCGTGAAGACGCTGGAATTCAAAGTCGTCGCGCGTCCCACCCAATTCTAAAACGGCAACAGCGGAATGTGCGTTATGGGTCGCAAATTGCGGATAAATCCTATCCGTCATTCCCAAAAGTTTTTTCGTACAACACAGATATGAGACATCAGTTGCCGATTTCGCCGTGAAAACAGGAAAATCAGGCAAGCCATCCACCTGTGCCTTCTTAATTTCGGTATCCCAATAAGCACCTTTAACCAGTCGAACCATAATGCGACGATCAAGCTCACTGGCTAATTCATATAACCAATCCAAAGTTGGCGCGGCGCGCTTGCCATAAGCCTGAACGACAACACCGAATCCTTCCCAGCCCGATAACGTCTCGTCACGTAATGTTGCTTCGATGACCGATAATGAAATATCGAGGCGATCCGCTTCTTCAGCATCAATATTCAGGCCCATGTCATATTTTTTGGCCAGACGGCATAGTTCCACGACCCGAGGCACAAGCTCCGCAATGACGCGGGCCGATTGCCTTTGCTCATAGCGCGGATGAATAGCCGATAATTTTATGGAAATCCCCGGACTATCATGGATATTGTCTGGCGAAGTCTTGTGCCCAAGTTCGATAATAGCTGTCTTATAGGCATCATAGTATTTGTCAGCATCAGGCTGGGTTAGCGCCGCCTCACCCAACATATCATATGAATAAGTATAACCTTGTGCAGCAAGTTGACGTCCTCGACGTACCGCTTTGGCAATTGATTGCCCTAAAACAAATTGGCCGCCAAGGGATTTTATGATCCGTGTGACTGCGAAACGGATAAAGGGTTTGCCTAGGCGTTTCGCCAGTTTTCCTAGAACATTGCTGTCATCCAATATGGAGCGTGTTAAAGTCAGGCCCTTTGTCGCATTGTTTACCAGAAATGAGTTGGAATGCCCTCTGTGTGACTTCCAATTATAGGGACGAATTTTATCTTCGATAAGTTCATCAATGGTTTTACGGTCAGGCACTCGAAGCAATGCTTCTGCCAATGTCATCAGCGCGACCCCTTCATCCGTCGCAATGCCGTATTCAGCTAAAAAAACCTCCATAAGGCTCGGCTTTTCGTCTTCCCTGATACGCTCGATTAACGCGGCGGCCTTAGTGCTGATAGCCTGTCTCTGTTTTAATGTAATATTCGCGTCCTGAATAAGAACTGCCAGGCACCGCGCCTCATCCATCAAATGATAGTCGTGAATTTGCGCCCTAAGCTTATCTAGTTTCGTCATTAATAACGCTCCGCACATTTGCAGATACTATAGCATTGACCAAAAAGTCCGTTAGACCTAATTTAAACCAGCTTTTGTATGTGAGACTTATTTAAGCTCTTATTTTGGATTATATTATGAAAATAAACGCTGATATTGGTCTAATTGACCAACTAGACAAAGCTATTATGGACGTCCTAAGTCAAGAAGGCCGCCTACCTGTAACGGATATCGCACGTCGCGTAGGGGCGTCCAAAACGCCTTGCCAAGTGCGGCTGAAACGATTGATTGAACGTAAATACATACTGGGCTTCAAAGCCATTTTAAACCCGGTCCTTTTACAACAAGAACATGTAGCATTCACAGAAGTCAAACTGTCAGACACCCGCGAAAACGCTTTAGAGGCCTTTAACAAAGCCGTACAATTCATTCCCGAGATAGAGCAATGCCATATGATTGCCGGCGCTTATGATTATCTGCTCAAAACCCGTACTGAAAACATCAGATCGTATAGGCGTATACTTGGTGAAGAAATATCGAAATTGCCTTATGTGGCAAGTACGTCAACCTTTGTTGCGATGGAATCCGTCAAAGACCACGCATTCTAAACCGCCGAGCGTAGCTTATAGTTTCGAATTTTAGGTGCGTTTCCCTATTTCCGCACCTCTACAATATATAAGTTTTTCTCATGAATGGAGGCGACACCTATATAAACGGTGACAAGTTGGCACGAACCGCTAAAAGAATTTAAAAATCGAGGGAATTATGAGCGCGATAAAAATAGACGGCAAAGCTTATGCGGCAGGATTGAGAGAACGGGTTGCTAACGCTGTTAGTCAATTACCTGGTCAGCCAACATTGGCCGTTGTTCTGGTTGGCGAAGACCCAGCGTCGAAGGTATATGTCAAAAACAAAATTAAGTTTACAACTGAAACCGGTATGCGTTCCGTGGAACACAAACTGAAAGCGGACATTTCAGAAGATGAGCTCGTCAATATTGTTCGCAGCCTGAATGAGGACCAATCCGTTGACGGCATCTTGGTTCAACTGCCCTTACCCAAACACTTGAACGAAAACCGAGTCATAGAAGAGATAGCCCCCGGCAAAGATGTTGATGGATTGACCGAAACCTCTGCGGGCCGTTTGTCTTTGGGCAAAACGGGACTACGTCCGTGCACACCTGTAGGCTCGGTTATGCTCGCGAAAGATGCCCTTGGCGATCTGACAGGTAAAAACTGCGTCATCCTGGGCCGCTCAATTCTCGTCGGGAAACCCGCAGCGATGCTTTTTCTTGAACAAAACTGCACGGTCACAATTGCTCATTCCCGGACGAAAAACCTTGAAGATGTCTGCAGAAGCGCAGATATTCTGGTGGCCGCCGTAGGTCGCCCGCAAATGGTCAAAGCAGATTGGATTAAACCGGGTGCTTGCGTTATCGACGTGGGAATTAATCGTATTCCGCACCCCGACAAGCCCGGTAAAACTTATTTGGTTGGCGACGTCGACTACCACCCTGCCTTAGAGACAGCCGGCTCAATGACCCCCGTGCCAGGCGGTGTCGGCCCCATGACAATTGCGTGCCTTCTGCGCAATACCGTACTGGCTGCCTGTATGCGTCGTGGCTGGGAAACCCCAGATATTTTGAGTTTCTAACTCCGAACGCGTCTACGACGACCACGGGCAGCTGCTTTTTTCTCTTCAGTTGCCGGCGGCGCAACAAGCGGTCCTATTTTCTCAATCACTTCATGAAGTGTCGGCCGTTCATTGGCTGTATAAGCATCCATGGAAACTCTCATAGCTGCAATGTGTTCTGGCTTAGTCCCGCAGCAACCGCCGATAATTCGTACACCCGCATCAGCCGCAAGCTTTACATAATCTCCCATGAGTTGCGGCGTACCTGTATAAACAGTCTCTTTGCCTTTTATCACCGGAATACCGCAGTTTGCCTTGCCGATAATCACGGCTTCAGAATTTTGACAAGTCATATCCAAGGCAGACGCCATCAAATCTGAGGCCCCTACTCCGCAATTTGCCCCGTATGCCAATGGGGGCACAGACATTCCTTTTGCAATTTCATCAAGTCCTCGAGGTGAAATGCCCATCATGGTTCGCCCGGCCGTGTCAAAACTGGCCGTAAAAATGTACGGCATTTCCAAATCGATTGCAGCACTCGCCGCTGCTTCAATTTCTTCCTTTGCCGACATTGTCTCAATCCATATGACATCCGCGCCACCATCTTTCAGGCCTCGCATTTGCTCTGTAAATGCAGCCTTGCAGCTCTCGAATGTCAACGCTCCCATGGGCTCAAACAACTCGCCGGTTGGTCCGACACTCCCGGCGACGACCACAGGGCGGTCAGCCCGCTCTGCAACCTGACCGGCAATCTCCGCGCCGGCCTTATTGATTTCATAAGTTTGGTCCTCGGCAGCATGCAGCTTTAATCGTGGCCCATTAGCCCCAAAAGTATTCGTCAAAATAATATCGGAGCCTGCATCGACAAACATTTGATGTAAAGCATCCGGTTTTTCAGGGTTTGAAAGGTTCCACAGGTCTGGCGGAAAACCAGGTTCCAAATCCATATCCATGAAATTGGTCCCTGTTGCACCATCTGCCAATACAAGCTGTTTTTGTTCCAAGAGGTTTTTAAGAGAGATACGCATGTACCTCTTCTACACAAACACATAAAAATATAAAGTTTTTTTTATATGAGCCAGCTTATTTACGTTCCCTGCTTAAGTCAGACTTTTGACTTTATCACGTAAAACCTTTTTCTGAATTTTCCCGGTCGCCGTTTTTGGGAGTTCCCCAAACACGACCT
>JAHDEZ010000038.1 GCA_020628425.1 Hellea sp.
CTTGATTCTCAAATAATAATTTCATTCTTGAAATCATTCTCATAAAACTAGCATTGGTGTTCCATGCGTGGCGATTAATACGCTCACAGCATAGGCACTGCCAAAAAAAATCGATTTCTTTACATACAATCCAAAAGAAGCCTCATCCTGAGGAGCCGCGCGAAGCGCTGGCGTCTCGAAGGACGAAGGGCGAGCCTCTTGGATTGGTTCAAATTCTTGTGTTAACCGGGTGGTTATAGCAAGAGGTCCCCACCTGATCCCATTCCGAACTCAGTCGTTAAGCCTCTTCGCGCCGATGGTACTTTGTCTTAAGGCACGGGAGAGTAGGTCGCTGCCCGGTTTACTCAAGAATTTGAAAATATCCTCCATAAACAAAACCAAAAACGCCCCGCCCTGTGCGGGGCTTTTTTTGTTTTTATTGCGGTCTTTCAACTCATGATAAAATTGGCGGCCTACTCTCCCGTGCACCGAACGGAGGACCGTTAAAAAATCGATTGAGTATCGATTTTAGGTGCCCGACGAAGCTGGACCAACTGTTTCAGAAAATAAACCAATCGATTTCCGTTCGGGGGCCAAATGTACCAATGGTAACAATGCCTGCGTCAAAGGCTAATTCCAGTTTGCTCCGTGTCGTCCTGCCTAGCGCAGGTTTTTTTATCCTTCCTGTCATCCCGTACCTGATGCGGGACCTCTCTCACCTCATCCTAACACAGTTTCGGCTCAACGTGGTCTGTTTGGATTGCGGCTTTCACATGTCTATATGAAAGTATAAGACACACCCATGAAAACACACCGTTATTCAGATAACTCCTTTTCCGTCTATGAATTCATGCCAGAGACTGAATGCCGCGCGCTCATCACCCGCTCCGAAGAGATGGGATATGAAGCGGCCAAAATCGATGATGGCGCCTCTCAGGTCGCGGATCCGGGCATGCGCAATAATGCTAGGGTGATCTTTGATGATTTTCCGTAAAAAAACAGGTTGAGTGCAATGGCATAAGCCTGCCTGACTGCGAGATTGACAAATCGAGCAGAGACGAAAGTCGGGATCCAGTCGGTGACCAGCGTAACTTTGCAAACTGGATACCTGCTTTCGCCAGTACATACCGAAGGTTTTGGGGTTGCTGGCTTTCCCCGCTCGTCCCCGCGAAAGCGGGGAACAAGGTTCGCAGTGAGGCTAGTGCTCTGGTTTTTTTAACCGTGATACGAGGCTAGACCAACCGGATCAGAATTAAGACCCACCCCGCATACCAACCATATCATTGCAATTAACAACTATAGATAATAGACTGTAGTTTGGCGCGCTTTCATAAACTTACTACATTTGGACAGGAGACCGCAATGTTGCATGAACTCTTTAAACCCGTTGGCATTCTGCTGGGTTTTGTTGCGATCGCCTATATCTTAATGCCTCTTTTGAAGACGCCGTCGTCTAAAGGCCCGAACATAAAATCTATCGTGAAAAACTATTCCGCTCAAAGCGGCGTCATGTCGAAATCCGAACTCGCCCTGTATCGAGTGGTCCTGAAACATTTTTCTAATGATCACATCGTGACAACAAAAGTCAGATTAGCTGACTTCATCCGAGTCAAGTCTCATACCAACAAAGGCTCAACGTCAAAGACCGCGCTGTTTTCCAGGATCAGCCAAAAACATGCGGACTTTCTTATTTGCGATATTAAAACCGCCCAGCCGCTTTTATGGATCGAGCTTGATGATAAGTCTCACAACACGAAACGCGCAAAGCAATCCGATGACTTCAAAAACAAACTAGCGGCCTCGGTTGCAATCCCGCTCGTCCGTATTAAAACGGGTGAGGACTATAACCTCGCTATGGAAAATATAAGAGAGTCTTTCGGTAATCTCTAAAATAGCGAAAACTCCGACACGCGAAACCATCTGTCCTTGGCATAAGTCAGTTTGGATAGTTTCTAAGTTTTCACAACCCTTTTCTAAAGCAACATTTGACGTTCAAAACGGTCTGAAAGGTATCTAGAAAATATTTCTGACGGTAGTTTACGCTCTTCAATTAGCCGCCCGGCATTATTCGCATTCTTGATTCCGTATTCCATTCCTTGGGATATACCCAAATCCGTATAGACTACGGTAGTGTCTGCAACTTCACCCCATGCTAAACCTACATCAATTCCTCACTGACGTTCTTTCTCCAAATCGTTATCGTTCAGTACTTGCGTAAAGAATAAGTGACTCGCGTACGGAGCTTCGCCCCGATTAAGGCAATCGAAAACACATAGCCGAGCGTAAAGCAAATTACGAGGGATGTCGCCGCTGTAGGGCGACTCAATAATTACTCTTTTAATTGCCATATCAGTTTTGTTTCCTTGTTGGTGTAAAATCGCAATAATATAATGAAATCTAGGATACTTATCAAAATGAGAAAAATCATTCGGTAGGACGTATCTTTGCAAATGATGAAAAACAGTACAGTGACAATCGATAATATCAAAAAAGTTATTGAAATTCTCCTCCGGTTTTTATCATCCTTGACTGATAAAATTTTCAAAATGAACCAGCAAACGTCGGCGATATGAAGAAAAAATATGTACTTTATGAAGCTGCTAGGGTCATCCAATGATGAGGCCATGAAAAAGAAGAAAGTAAATAATACACTGGCTCCTATGCCATCGACTATTTTTCCGAAAGCATTTTGAGGCAAACTTCCTTCGGGGATTTGACTGAACCTCAATGCTCCTAGGTAAAACCTTACAAGTAATACAAAAAATACTAGAAAACTTAAAAAAACAGAAAACTCAAAATGTTTTAAGTGGTCGTGTATACTAGATTGGGTGGATATTATGGGGTCGACATTATTGTATAGCTTCAACAGTGCTTCAGTTATCACAAGTCCAACAATCACCGCTTGCGCTGTAACCCACGAGCTTTGAAAGTTATCTTGAGAACTTTTATCAACTGCCATAAGTTACCCCCTCCTACAATCGAAATACGCGTTTTAGTTTAGTGAGTCTAGTGCGGGCTTATAAGTTTCATATCCAACCCATATTTTAGGCAGCGAGTAGGGCGGATTAGAGCGTGCTCGTAATCCGCTGCCTTTGGTTGCGATCCTGACATGTCGGATTACGGACCCGTCGCTGGGATCAGAATGAGGGTCCCAATTCGCACTCTGGATTGGGTTTTAATTAGGATCCGGCGTTCTTGGTACAATATCTGACCTTTTTGTGGTAATATCCAAATCCAGACTATGAGAGGTTGTCGTTATGGGCGCATGGGGACCGAAGCTATATCAATGTGATGATGCGAGTGATATTGCGGATAAGATGAAAGAGTTTGTCCGGATTCCAAAGAGCGGTCCGGAGCTGTTGCAGGTCCTGTTAGAGCACTTCCCCTATGACGATCCGGATGATGAAACGGCGTCCATTAATTGCATCGCCTTGGCAGATCAGTTCTATCTATACGGCCTGTCTTGCCCGTCTTTGTTCACGGATGCCCGGCGGATGATTGAGAGCGGTCTGGATGATCGCAATATGGCAGCGCTGGATATGTCTGAGAGCGACCGTGCCAAACGGCGAAAAGAGCTCGAGGCACTCTTATTAAAATGGGAGCGCCCAAACCCAAAACCCCGCAATCGCAAGGTCGTCAAATCTCCGCAGAAACACGTGGTGTCTGACGGCGACATTTTCACTTTCCCAACAGAAGACCAGCAATCCGCCGTCACAAATTGTTCCTTCAAAGAGATAGAGACCTATTTCAAACCTAATGGCTGGTCGGCCTTTCTGGTGGGGCGGACATTTCATCGCCTTGGGGTGTTCAGTTGCGCTTATTGTATTCTGTTGGATATGGACCAGGCCCATAAACCCACAGAGAAGGACTGCCTCTCAGTGGCCTTTGCGGGGCAGTTCATTCGCCGCGATTCTCCGGACCCGCAACCCAAGGCTCAATGGGCGCCTGTCACATCCAATGTGTTAAAGAAATTGCGCGCTGAAAAGATCGCGACGGTCGTGCTTGATCCGCGTCAAATGCAGCGCCATTTTAATATGGACGACCCCGCATATGACCCGCCGGCAATTCACAATGCTCTGTATATCCTCGAAGTGACCGTGTTCAAAAATAAGGATGAGTGGTTGTTGCGCCGACCGACAAATTTCCGCCTCAGCCATGTCATCGCGGAAAGAAACTAAATTTTAGGGCAGGTTATGCGGGACTGATTGGCTGAAGGCTTGCAAATTACTCCAGATCAACCTCTCCCAATTTCTTTTATATTGCGCTATACTCGCCCTATGCCCCATCGACGTTTCATTAGGACATCAGCTATCTGCATGGCTGTTTGGCTTTTGACGGGCTGCGCGTCTTATCCCGATGTCAAAGATGGGAAAAGCTTGGAGTGCTGGGCGGAGAAACCGTTTCAAGGCGGACGGATTACAGCTGTCAATGGTGTGATGGGTAACTGGATTAATGCTTCGAGAGAAAGCTCAGTCAGCCTGCTGAGGGATAATCGGATGAGCCCGGAAAACCCGACCATTGAAGTGGTCGCACAATTTCCGGACCCACAAGCTGAATTTAAAACGTTTGCCCTCACAGTCGACGGAGAAACCGTCCGCGCGCTATCTGAAAAGAGTGCGGGGCAGGATGACCTTTCTGGCGGGGTCATGACCTTTGACGGTCGACCTTATTACCGTTTTCGACTGGGCCTGAAGGAGATTTACGACGTTTCGAAAAACGTGGATCATGCCTTTATTGTTGCCTTCGATGACGAGGGAGTTGAGCTTGCCCGGGAGTTGATCGATTTATCGGGCGTGGATGAAAAAATTATCGCCGTCCGTGAGGTTATGGATGAAAGTCAGGACATGTGGGATAATCAGCGCAATGCCTGTAAATATTACCATCAGGAGGCCATGCCCATACCCGATCCCCCGCCCTGGTATTAGGTTTTGAGGTGAACCGGTCGCTCCACGCGCGACCTCAGACTGCTGGAGCATCATGTCGGCGAAGGCGGCTAATGTGCTACGCTGAGTGCTGCCGCGACCGCGTCGTCTAAATTCAGATGACTTCGCGCCCAAATTCGACTATGATGACCGAAAGTGAGGGCGCCATGAAACTTTTGCGCATCTCATTGCTTGATATTGTCATGGCGCTGTTATGCCTGCCTGTTGTGATGATTATTCTTGTCGGTCCCATTGTCGGCGCGACGGCCGCTCGCGCGCAGTTACAAGGCTGGGAACTGTCCTCGGCAGAGGCGACCATCAAAGAAAAGTTTACCCGCAATACCAAAGGCAGTCTCTCTCATTATTTCCGGGTCGATTATAAACCACCTGAACAAGTTAATATGATCCACACGAGCTTGAGTGTGACGGAAGATGCCTTTGACACTTTGTACCAAGGCGACTCCTTTCAGGTCTTCTACTATGCCTCCAAACCTTCCGTCCTCTATGACAGTCCGTCCCGCACCCAGCGGGCGTCACGATTTTTCAAAGTGGGTATAAGCAGTTTGGCGCTCTTTGGAGTTTTGGCGCTTTGGCGATATTTCGCGCGGCGGCGCATGCGATGGCTACAAGATTAGTCCCGCGCGATAAAATGAGGTTATGATTGGGCGCGCTATTCTTAACAGGGCGTAGCCCACCTAGCTTCGCTTTTTGCGCTTTAATTTTGCTCCGCCTGCGCTCTTACCCTTATCGGCTTTGGCGGCACGCTTGGCGGCGGCCGCCAGCTTTTTCTTATGCGGTTTTTTACCTTTGGGGCCTTTAGGTTTGGGGTCGTCATTATAAGACTTTGCACCACTTCCGGATTGAGCCGCTGCCCACTTGGCCTTTTCTTTTTTGGATAATTTGTGCGGGTTGAATCCCGGATCATTGTTGTGATTTACAGATTGACTGCTGTCATATTTATCGAGTGATTTTCCCTTATAGCCGGGCTGCTGACTATCGCTCTTCTTGCGTTCATCTTTCCCGTCGCGAGCGCGTTTTTTACTGGGGTATTTGGACTTGTCACGGGGTTTAAATGCAGGACGGTTATCCGGAGCGTTAAAATCAGGCTGACCGTCAATACGTGACGCCGTGATGGCTTTTTCGATTTTGCCGTCAGGACCTATGTTCTCCATAAAGCGTGATACGCCTTCGGGGGCAATCTCGATAAACGTGCGTGTCTCACTGATTTTGATAACGCCGATTTCGCGTTTCTGTAGCCCGCCGGATTTACACAACATGGGTAAAATCCAGCGCGGTTCAGCCTTTTGTTTTCGGCCCAGGTTCAGTGAAAACCAGACCCCGTCTTCGAAGTCGTTGCGCCCGCGTGGCGCCCGCTCTTGCCGGTCCTTATAGCTTTTGCTGGGTCGGTCCGGATCATAAGTCGGCGCGCCGAGCAGCTCTTCGGGCGCAGCGCGGTTGGCGCGAAATTGGCGCAGAAAAAGCGTGGCGATGGTCTCAGGCGAGCTGGCTTTTAATAACTGTACGACCATATCGCGCTCAGCTTCTGTGACCTGGTCTTCGAGGAATAGCGATCCGAGCAGGCGCTCATTATCTTTGTCCAGTACATCGGCGGCCGATGGCGGAGGTCCCCATTCTGCTTTGACCTTGGCATCGCGCAAAATCCGCTCGGCTTTGCGCTGGCCATTATGCGGCACGATCAGCACACTGACACCCTTGCGTCCGGCCCGACCCGTGCGGCCTGAACGGTGCAGTAACGCTTCGCGGTTTTTAGGTATAGACGCGTGAATGACGAGCTCGAGATCGGGCAGGTCGAGGCCACGGGCCGCCACATCCGTCGCCACACAAACACGGGCGCGACCATCGCGTAACGCCTGTATGGCGGAACTGCGCTCTTTTTGCGAAAACTCGCCCGATAAAGTCACAACCGAAAAGCCGCGATTAGTAAAGCGCCGTGTCATACGGTTAACTGAAACCCGGGTGTCACCAAAGACGATGGCATTTTTGGCGTCATAATATTGCAGCACATTGATGATCGCGTTTTCTTGATCATTTTTGTTCACCGATAAAGCGCGGTAAGTAATGTCGCTGTGCTGCGGGGCCTCGGATGCGGTGTTAATACGTATGGCGTCTGATTGATATTTTTCTGTCAGGCGCGCGATGGAATTAGATACGGTAGCCGAGAACATAAGCGAACGATGATCTTCAGGCGCGGCCCCCAGAATGATCTCCAATTCTTCACGAAAACCCATTTTGAGCATTTCATCAGCTTCATCCAGCACGATGGCGCGAATGTCATCCATGACCAAAGAGCCACGCTTTATATGGTCACACAAACGTCCAGGCGTGCCGACGATAATATGGGCGCCTCGGCTAAGCGCCCGCCGCTCGTCACGCATATCCATTCCGCCGACACACGTGGCAAGCTTGGCGCCCGCCTGTCTGTAAAGCCATTCAAGTTCTTTTTTAACTTGAAGGGCCAGTTCTCGGGTTGGCGCAATGGCGACCGTCAATGGATTGTCGGCCGGCGGCAAGACCAGATCTTTACCCAACAAGGTTGGCGCTAATGCCAGTCCGAATGCCACTGTCTTGCCAGAGCCGGTCTGGGCCGAGACCAAAAGGTCATGATCTTCCAGCCCGGCTTCCGTCACGGCGGTCTGAACCTGGGTCAGGGATTTATAGCCGCGCGCGGCAATGGCGTCGGCCAATGCCGGGTGAACCTGGGTGAAGTCTGTCATATTTTCTTTCGCGCCGGGTCCGCAGGGTTGCAGGCTAAGCGACTTATAGTCTTATGGCGCGCCCCTTACGGGTCTGTGGGCGATACGTCCAGTGTTTTAACAAATCATCTGGCAGTCTTGGCACCCGTACCCTGTTTGCCAACAAGATTTGACACAGATGCGACCTGGGCCTAGCTTTGTCTTATGTTCAGGCATGTTTGTATTCTTATGGCCGGGTTTATTTTTATGGCCAGTAGTGGTTTCGCGGCCGCCTGTGGGCTTTATGGTCTGGGCCATCACATGGAAAACGGCAGCTATAAGATTGCACCGTTTAAGCCGGATGCGAAACCGGTTGGTATTGTCAAACCAAAGGTGAAAGACCGCCCCGTTTTTGCGACGTCCACGCGGCGCATTTCTGAGCGGGCCCGTCAGCGGATTGAGAATAAGCCCAGCCCGCGTCTGGAGACGAGCAAACCCAAATTGGGCGCGCTGGCCATAGACAACCCGTAGTCAGTGTTTGTCTTTCTACCTCTTCCTATTTTAGTATCAGGCTTTATTGTTAGAGCCATAATGGCAAGGAAAGGGACGCTGTATGTCCGGGCCTGAAATTGATTTGGAAAAACCTAATTTCCTCGGGGGCTTGGACAGGCTAGCGACCAATTTTGCTTTGGCAATGATTGCCGTTGTTCCCACATTCTTAACCGCTATCGTTCGACCCGACAGATTACGGACATTGATTGACCATGATGAGCCGGATGGACGTAAAGGCGTATTGCTTTCGCCGGGCGCTTATTTCCTGCTGGCTTTACTGCTGTCATTCATCATTGCTGCCATGCTCTCCACACCGGAAACTCTCAGCTATAATGGATCTTATATCGGGCCGGATTTGGCCGTGGCTGTGCAAAGCGCTGCCGCCGAAGGTAATATCTGGAAGCTGATTGGGACGATCATGCCCATATATGGAGCTGCTGTGGTCTTGGGCATTTTAGGGACTATGGTTGCTCCGATTATACGCTGGCTGAGTGCGCGGCGAACGGACTGGTCCTTGCGGGTCAGCGTCAGAGCTGCATTCTATGTCATGGGAACACTGGTGTCCTGGATCATGCTCACAACGGCCATCATTGATCTCATCCGCGTGCAAGGCGGTATCACGAACCTGACGAGAGTTTATTCCTTCGTCATCATTCCAGCATTGGGCTCCGTTATCTGGATGTATGTAGGTTTTTTCAGAGGAAGCGGGTCACTTTCCTGGAAACAGAGCATTGGTTTGGCATTGGCTATGGTCGTGCTGATTATACTGCTGATGACCAGCTTGGATGTACTGATCCGTATGTTTTAAGGTGTGCATGGCGTTTCGGATACATTGCAGTTCACGAATGGATTTGCCAAATGCAATGTAATGTAATTAAGTAGCGTTACTCCAATTCAGGGCGCGCTGTTAGATTGTGACGCAAACGAAAAACACAGCGATTCCGTTAAGATGAAGATTTACAGATTTCTGAGTGGACATATGACACTTCGCTTCAGATAAAAATTTATGTTATTACATAATCGGCCCCTATTTAGGGTGCACAAGGGTCTTGGCAAGACACGCAATGCGGAAAGCCATGAATGATTAGGTGAATTAAATTTTCGTCAGATCACCTTGATGATTTGACGGTTCATATGTGCCATAATATGAGAGGCAAGATGTTATATTATATGCGCAAATTACTGTTACTGGCGACAATCACTGTTTTTCTCGCAGCTTGTGGTGAGCCTCACGACCATGATCACTCACATGATGAGGACCATCATAACGCGATACAAGAAGCTGCAGATCGCGTTGATACCAATCATGATGATCACAAGGAACATGATAATCACGCCGAAAGCGACCATGACCAAAATGATGACCATGATGATCATGACGGCGAGGATGTCCGGCAATTAGGCAGTCATGTTCATGGAGAGGCTATGCTGGCTTTAGCGCTCGATGGGTCCACGCTTGTTATAGAACTTGAAACACCATTGCAGAATCTTTTAGGTTTTGAACACGCGCCCAAAACGGATGCACAAATGGCCCGACTGGCAGTTGTCGAGACCGCGCTTGCTCTGCCATCCAATCTTTTTACATTTAATAGTGATGCTGGATGTGAAGCCGTTACATCTGATCCTGTGAAACTATTTGCAGACATTGACGACCATCACGATGACGGTCATGACAACGGTCATTCCGAGGCACTACTGGATTATGAGTTTACCTGTAAATCTCCCGATGCACTGAACGAAATGCGGACGGAGCTCTTTACGCTTTTTCCTGAGCTGAGCGGATTGGAAACAGTATTTTTGGGTCCTTCGACTCAAATTCAAAGCATTCTTTCGTCTAATCGCAATATGATGAAATTGACAAAATGAGAAAACCAATGAGTAGAAGCATGACAAAAATGATACCCGCGCTTATAGCCGCATCACTGATGCTGATTGGATGCTCGGACGCTCAGACCGCGACAGCCAAAGAAGCAACTCCAGCAAAAGAGGCCGCCGCTCAGGATAGTCCGGCGCAAATATCACAGGCCAAGGCCATGGTATTGGCCTGGGAAGACCTTATGCCTGTTGGTGAAGAGCAAGTTCTGGCACAGCTTTACGAGGAATATTATGCCGAGCTCGAGGCCCGTATACTGGCGGGTCAGCAAAGTTTATCCGAAGCCGCACAGGCGGAAGTGGACTCGGGTAATTTCGATATTAATGCCATTGCCGAAGGGGCCGCCAATGACACAATGGATCAGATCGGCACGTTTAATGTGGTCAGCAGTCTCAATGGATTGAAAGTGCGCATTCCTGGCTATGTGGTGCCGCTCGATTTCAATGCGGAGAATAAATATAAAGAGTTTCTTCTTGTGCCGTATTTCGGCGCCTGTCTGCACACGCCGCCACCGCCGCCAAATCAGATCATCTATGTGACCTCCGAGGAGGGGGTAGAGGTGGCCAATATTCAGGAACCATACTGGCTTGAGGGCGTCATGAGCACGGGTGAGTTTACCTCGGATCTGGCGGATACGGCCTATGAGGTGGCGCTGACTGATCTCGAGAAATATGACTACTGATCAGGTTCTCACATTTACGGGACTGACCTTTGGCTGGACGCCCGACACGACGCTTATTGATATAGAGCAATTTGAACTAAAGGCCGGAGAGAGTGTGTTTTTGCGCGGACCCAGCGGGTCTGGCAAGTCAACGCTTTTGGGGCTTATCGGCGGTGTACTGACCCCGCGCACAGGCAGCATAGAAATCAAGGGCGAGGACATTGTTGGAAAATCGTCCGCAGCCCGCGATCGGATCCGGGCCGACCATTTGGGGATTATTTTTCAGCAATTTAATCTACTGCCTTATCTGTCGGTCTTGGGTAATGTGACTTTGCCCTGTCGGTTCTCGGCGCAACGCCGCGCCAGATCCCGCGAAAACTATCCCAGTCCCGCAGAAGAGGCCAAGGCGCTCATTGCCAGTCTTGGGCTGCCCGAAGATGTGCTTTCTAATCCGGTCGGTGAATTATCCGTCGGTCAGCAACAGCGGGTGGCTGTGGCCCGGGCGCTCATCGGCGGTCCTGATTTAATCATTGCGGATGAGCCCACATCGGCGCTGGACGCGGATAATCGTGACCGCTTTATAGAACTGCTCAATACAGAGCGCGCCCGGTTCGGAACGGCGCTGCTGTTTGTATCCCATGACGGAGAGCTGGCGAAACACTTTGACCGTAAAGCCGACCTTATGGAACTGAACCGGGCCAGGCTTGAGGTATCCGTATGAATGGGTTTCCGGTACTGTCTCTGGCGTTTAAGTCCATCATGGCCCGCCGTCTTACGGCGCTGTTGACGATTATTTCTATTGCGACGGCCGTGCTGTTATTTGTTGCGGTAGAGAATTTGCGACAGGGGGCGCGTACCAGTTTTGAACGCACCATAACTCAGACGGACTTGATAGTTGGCGCCCGGTCCAGCTCAATTAATCTGGTGCTCTATTCCGTTTTTCAAATCGGCGACCCGACGAATAATATGAGTTGGAAAACCTATGAACAAATTGCCGGACGGGACGATGTGGCCTGGACCGTGCCGATTAGCCTGGGCGACTCACACCGAGGCTACCGTGTGGTCGGAACGACACCGGACTATTTTACCTATTACAAATATGCCGATGGCCGCACGCTCGGATTTGCGCAGGGGGAGGTGTTTGACGATTTGTTTGATATCGTCATCGGCGCGCAAGTGGCCCGAGAGCTGAATTATGAAATGGGTCAGAAGATCACGCTGGCCCACGGTATGGGGGTGGCGAGTTTTTCCGAACACAAAGACAAACCATTTCAGATATCGGGTATTCTCGCACCTACGGGGACGCCCGTAGACCGATCGGTGATTGTCAGCCTGCCGGCCATAGAGGCTATTCATGAAGGTTGGCAAAACGGGACGCCGACTCCGCTGGCGAAGCTGGCGACACCGGATAAATTGCGGCAGCTCAACCTTCAGCCCAAGGAAATCACGGCGGCCTTTCTGGGGGCTAAGTCTCGCGCGCGAACTTTGCGTATACAGCGAGATCTCAACACATATCGCGCTGAGCCCTTACAGGCTGTCATACCCGGCGTAGCTCTGTCGCAGCTCTGGTCCATGATGTCCGTTGTAGAGCGCGCCATGGCGATCGTCTCAGCATTTGTGATTGCGGTGGGACTTATCGGTATTCTCACTTCCATTTTGACCAGCTTGAATGAGCGTCGCCGGGAAATGGCAATTCTGCGCAGTGTGGGTGCCCGCCCGCCTCATATTGTGGCGCTGTTAGTGTCTGAGGCGGCACTGCTGGCTTTTATCGGCGCGTGTCTGGGAATCGGGCTTTTATACGGCGCCAGCTGGCTTTTAAAAGCCCCGCTCGAGGCGCGCTTTAATATCAGCACACTCAACCTGGTGCCCGGCTGGTTTGACGTCAAAGTCATATTCGGCATTACGGGCATAGCCGCGCTACTGGGATTAATACCGGCCCTATTGGCGCTCAAGCGGTCATTGGCCGATGGGTTGAGCGTGAGGTTTTAACGGGGTGTGTCCTCAATACTCGAAAATATTGACGTTTAAAAAACCCGAACTTGTTCTATCAGAGTGATTGCAGATCAGTTATTTGCAGACACACGTGCAAACGGCTATCCCCTGAGTTTCCCAACAGCCCCATTCACCATTTCCATCGCCGCCCTTTGGTTGCCTCGCATTCGAGAGACCGCGCTGAAATGAAAATCCGTGAGAATGATTGCTCATTCTAGCTTATTGGCCAGAATAGACCGGACATAAATTGAGAAAGAGACATGAAATCCCGTTTAAGGGATTACATTAGCGGCTGGCGGTTTTGGTCGTCGCTGCTTCTTCGGTTTTGGCGTCTGTTTCCACCTCGGCTTTGACCTCCTCGGTCTCCGCTTTGCGCTCAACACGGGCTTTTGCGATATTTGACGCTCTCATCGCCGCAGATGAGAAGACAGGCTTCTGCTTGACCACAGGTGTCGCCTGATTGGCTTCAAAGCTGAAACTGTCATCTGAGTAAGATTCGGTCGGCGTATAATTTTCCCAGCGGGATTTAAACGTGCCGTAACCCCCGTGGTATTCACAGGCGGCGGCAATCGTGCCCACACTCAGGCTCAGAATAGCGGCTGATGCGATATAAACAGATTTTCTCATAGACCTAATATAGCCAAAATTCACTCAAAAGTCAATGTTTGGGGTGTGACCCCATTTGCATCCTTACGGACAAATCTGGAAACTATGACCGTCGGGATCGGCAATTCTGGAACACATCGTGGAGGCCTTAAGATTGACAGGATAAACTTTCCCGCCAAAACGTTCAAGTTCATGGCGCCGTAAATGCATTTCTCTATTATGTATGCGAAATGGCAAACTTCTGAGCTTTGAGAATTGAGACTCATACCCCAGGACAAGTGTGACGTTTCCATAGGTCAACATGGCGTTATAGCCATTCCTGCAAGGGACTTTACCGAAGCGCTCAAATCCCAACCATTCATAGAAGGCGCAGGACTTTTCCTTATCGACGGATTCCAGATAATAGGTGATCTCCAGACGGTGTGTCGTCGTCGAGCCCTCCGTTTGTATCCTGAGCCAAAGCCGTTCCTGTGAAGGATAAAGTGAGTAAAAACGAGTATAGAATTTTCGACCACATGACACGATTGTAGCCAAAGCTGATGTAATTCACAAATTAAATCAAAGTCATCGAAATAGACAAATGAGTAGAGCCGGTGTTACGCTGTTGTTGTGAGGCTCTTTCGTTACATACAGACATTCATAGTGAGTTGTGGTCTGATTATCCAGCTCTCGGGGAGCGCTTTGGCTCAGGTTGAAGGCCTGGACGAACCCATTGATGAGGGCGATGAGATCAGCTTTGAAACAGACCCGAATGCGCCCGCCTCGCCGTTCACCCAGCCCTGGGAACGGGTGCTGCTGCTAAAGCGCGGTGAAACCGGTGAGACCGAAGCGCTGAGCTTTGGCGGCGGCACGGTCAGCGGCGCCAATGGTCTCGAAATTTTCGTCTTTAATTTGGGGCAGGCGGACGCGACCCTGATAGTGGGGCCGGGGCCGGAACGGCGCTCGCTACTCATTGATCTGGGCCGTTCAAGCTCGCCGGGTAAGACGGGGCGCTGGACCTATGAACATGTGGGCCAACGCATCTATGATCTGACCGGAAGGTTTGGCGTGGACTATGCCATCATCACCCATTTCCACAAAGACCATATGGGCACGGGCGATCTGGGTCTTTTGGGTCTGATGGATAAAAGTGAACCGGGCTTTAAAATCGGCACGCTCATCGATACGGGCTATTTGGGAGAGGATTTTCTATCGGAGAAAAAGCGCCGTAATCTGACGAAATTTGACGAACGTGTTGCGCGCTGGTTAGCGCGGGGGCAACTGGGCCACCGCCAAAGACCGAAATTTGGTGACGAGCAAATCGAGTTGGGCCCGGGCGTCTCTGCGGACGTCATAACTTTTGCAGGCCTGACCCATGCCGCTCATCAGGGCGTCCATGCGGATTACGAAACCACCCATCCCGGACATTTTGCCGATAACAGCGCCAATGAAAACGACCTGTCTATAGGTGTGAAAATCTCTGTGGGGGATTTTGAATTCTGGACGGCGGGCGATCTGTCTGGCGCGGGCGGCCATGGCCGTTATCCGCTATCGGGATCCGGGCGGTCCTATACGAATGTGGAGTGGCCGCTGGTGCAGTATCTGCGCGCGCAAAACATAGAGACCGATGTGGAAATTTACCGGGCCAATCATCATGGCTCCAAGCATTCCACATCGCTGCCTTTACTGGCAGCGCTCGACCCGGAATTTGTCCTCTATTCCGCTGGCGAAGCCGCCTATAATCACCCGGCTTCCAGCGTCGTCAAAAAGGTTGAAGCCACAGCCCGGCAATTCACGACGGATATGGATGATGACGCCTGGCCGCGCCCGTCGGATTTTGGGCGCTATCGCGGCACGGTGGCCGGAGAAATCCACATCATGGTCTCCCCTAATGGGCGGCTTTACGATATCGAAGGTCTGGAGCGGAGAAGTTTCAATGACACCTTAGAGGCCGAAGGGCTGGACGAAGGGGCAGAAGATCAGCATGTGGCTTTCCTAACCGGCTCGGGCAATATTCCAGAGGGTTCGCGCATCACGCCAAATATTTCCATTACCGATGCCAAAGCCTTTTACGAGGCCCTGACGGGCCTGCCAGCGGAGGAATGACATGTTTGAATTTGTTCCTGAATTCACGGGTGTAATTGCGGCCAAGGGTGAAGACATTGAATGGTATGGCCCCGCAAGTGAAGGCGACATCAAGGTCGTCGAAGCGCGGCTGAACCTTACTATTCCTGACCAATTTAGAGCCTTTTTAATGACCTATGGGGGCGGTGGGCTCGGACAGAGCCCCATTAGCGGTATTATTCCGGGTGCCCCTTTGACCGCCTATACGGGTACAATTCTCTTTGACACAGAATATTGTAGAAAGCGCTACGACCTGCCTGATGATTTTATTGTCATCAATGCGGAGTTTGACGAAGTCTATTGGTGTCTGGACATGTCCCCTGAACCAGCCAGAGTGGTAAGCTATGATATTTTTACCAAAACGGTTTTTTCCAAGGCCATCGCCGAAAGCTTTCGAGACTTTCTCTACGAGCAGCTGGAAATGGAAGCCTATCCCGAACGCTATTTCAATGCAGAAGAATTGAAAGCCATGGGGTTGGTTTGATGATAAACGCATTGTCATAGAAAGTGACTGCGCCCACGGATTGTTATTTTTGAAAATCCTGCCTATGGGAAACTATGGATATTTCCCGTTTCAAACCCAGCCTCACCAAGCTCGAGCGCCACTATCCGACCCGTGCGGCGCGGACGGCTGACCTTATTGTCCATGTGGTCGGACTCACGCTGGCCATTACCGGCGGAGCTATCCTATTGGGCTTTGCCATTGCCACGGGTCGCGCCGGGCTCATCGCGGCTGTGTCTATTTATGCCGTGGGGATGATCCTCATGTTTGCGCTCTCCACGCTTTATAATTTCGCCCCGGCCAGGAGCCGGGACGGGCTGAACAAATATGATCATGCGGGTATTTTTATCATGATCGGCGCGTCCTATACGCCTTTTACAACACAGGCCCTGACAGGGGGATGGGCCTGGGCGATGACAAGCCTGGTCTGGGGTATTGTCAGCCTGTGTGTGATCGGTAAGCTCACCGGCGTTAATCTTCCCCATAAAATCTGGGTGGCGATTTATGTGGCGCTGGGCTGGATTGCGGTTATCTGTGCCGTGCCGTTAATGGCGTCGCTGCACTGGATTTCACTTTTGCTGCTGGTGATTGGCGGGCTTGTCTATTCCATCGGCGTGATTTTTCACGTTAACCGATCCCTGACTCTGTCCAAAGCCGTCTGGCATATGCATGTGGTCGCCGCAGCTGGCATTCATTGGGCGGCAATCTTTCTGGGCGTCATCGTCCTGCCCGGACATTTGTCATAGAGCCATTTGTCTTAGAGCCATTGACGAAAGCGTGTTCGTAAAGTGGTCCTATTGCCGCCAAAGCCACAGAGCCTTGTCAATGATAGCGGCTTCATTATCATGAAGCTCCCCATCGGCCACGGCCACGCGCCATAATCTATCCAAAGCTTCGTCTTTCTGATCATAGTCTCTGAGTTTCAGAAACTGCAAGGCCAGCCACCGCTGACGATTGGGGCCATGTAGGATTGTATTTATCTGCTGAATGTTTTGTTTGAGCCATTCGCGGTTCTCGTTCTCTTTTTGAGCGCCATCAAACGCGTCCATGGCCGCGAGTAATTCGGATATTTCATTTTTATGCAGTTTCTTGTCGGCCACCATGACGGCGGCTAAAAGCGATTGCAACGTTTCCGAATGCCGCTTGGGTGCCTGACTTTGATAGTCCATATTCGAAAATATTTGTTCCATGAGACGAAGGTTCTCATAGGCGAGATGAATCCAATTTGAATGTTATAGTTAAGCAAAGGTTAAGAGAATGGCGTCTGACGAGGGGCTCAAACCCACTCCTTCACAATCCTATGCATATTGACTTGTGCCTTGAGGCGGGTGGCCAGGAGGTACATGCCGGCGATTTTGCGCTGAATGAAAACCGTCTCCGGCGGCGGCGCGTACCAGAGCTCTTTTTGCCCGGCCAGGGGCATAGCCATATCCTTGATGGTTGTGGCCAGATCATTGTTACCAAAATCGAAGACATGATCTGTCGCCATGGGCGCGATCGCCAGTGCGATAATCTCCAGTAAGGTCGCCTTGATGTCCGTGGGAATATCGGGGGGCATGAAACCCATTTGTGTCAACGCCTCAAACGTACCCGGTGTGTCGCCCGCGACAATCGCCCGGATGATTGTCCGGTAGCCCTGTGTAATCTCCGGGCTGATCTCCCGGGCTGCGCCAAAGTCCAAGAGAACGATGCGGTCATCGTCTTCGTCATATTGGTAATTGGCAAAGTTTGGGTCTGTCTGCATGAGGCCAAATTCATAGAGCTCCCGGTGCAGAAGCCGCATCATCCGTTCGGTCACATTATTGCGCAGGTCTTGTTGGTCGTCGTAATCGGTGTCCGCCAGAGCCTCGATGGGCGTGCCTGGAATATAAGACATGGTCAGGATTTTATCCGTGGAATGATCCGGGAAATAATCCGGCACCCAAAATGTCGGGTCACCAGTGAGCAGTTCCTGATAACGAACCATAAAGGCGGCCTCGCGCTTATAATCGGCTTCCTGATGGAGCTGCAGGCGGGCCTCTTCGATGAGCGGGTCGATATCCAGTTCTTTGGGCAAGAGCCCGCTCATGCGCACCAGAGAGGCTACATTGCTGATGTCGCTGTCGATAGAATCCCGCACACCCGGATATTGGATTTTGATAGCGACAACCGCATCGCCAGTGTCTTCCTTCAGGATAGCGCGGTGGACCTGTCCGATAGACGCGGCGGCGATGGGGAAGTGATTGAAATGATCAAAGCGCTCCGGCCAGTCTTCGCCCCATTCATTGAACAATACGCTTTCCAATTGTGAATAGGGCATATGCCGGGCCTCGGCCCGTAATCTGGCCAGCACATCGGCAAATTCCCGGGGCAGGAGGTCGCCGCTATCCATAGAGATCATCTGGCCAATTTTCATGGCGGCGCCGCGCATTTTCGACAGGCGCTTGGTGAGCTTTATGGCATTACTGGGTGTCAGCAACAGGTCTTGCGCCTTCGGGCGATTGCCGCTCGCCAATTCTTTGGCACCTTTGACCGCCATAGAGCCGGCCACGCTGGCAACCGTACCGCCGAGCCCCATCAAGCGGGAAAACCGTCCCTTCGGGACGGCGGTGCCTTTACGTTTGTCTTTGCCGCTGTTCTCGTCTGCCAAATGACCCGCCTTTAAATCTTACCTCCTAGATAAGAAGCCTCATGGCATTTTAAAGGCGGACATTATGGCGCGGGATGAGACTTATGCCTTCTTGGCTTGTCGGGCGATGCTGAACAGGCAGAGCGCCAGAAGCAGTGTTGCGATGACGCCTGAACCACCAGCAATGGCTGGCGGCATGAAACCACCGCGACCGATAATGGTTGCCAATGCATTCGTCAGAAAAGCCACCAGACCCACGAGTGCGGTCAGACCACCCAGAGCAGTTGCACCGTCCTTGATTTTATCCAGGCCAATGACCAAAGCCGCGAGGCCCAAGAGCATTTTGGCGGCGTTATAGAGAAAAAAGGACAAAGCGCCGACCGAACCGGCGATGGCGCCGAGCTCAGGGTTTGTCTCAGCGGTGGAGAAAAACGGCTTGAACTGAATCAGGCCAATGCCGACCTGTATCACGTTTAACACGGCGCTAAATGCGATGGCTGAGAAGATGACGGCATAACGTTTTGTCATTACCATTGCCGCACCGGCAAAGGCACATAGCAAGATGAATATCAGCGTTTCCGCTTTCCACAGAAATGAGCGGTCAACGTTTTTGGCATACTCATACAATACGGTGTAGATGGGCTGCGTAATGGCAGCCAAAAACAAAAGTATGGCCGTGACTTTGATGGTTTTACCTTGTGAGAATTCCATGGTTATCCCTCCGAAATTTAACACTAACTAAAACGTGGCAAGACCCAACTCAATGAAAATCAATGCGGACCAGAGCTGGAACCGGTAAACTTTTCTTGAGCCAGTAACAGCGTGGCCGACGGCTTAAAGATCTTCGGTTTAGCATCGGGAAAATAGAATTTTCCAATATCTCCCGCTTTGGCGTGATCCCGGTCACGAACCTAAGATATTCCTAAGGCATTCCTACAAGCTCCAACAGGCACCTAAGATAAAAATGCGTTCAATTGGTCTCGTGATTTGGGGCGCATCCACCAAAAGGAGGACCCAGAAAGCAATATAGATATTAATGCTTAAGGAGCGAGACAATGAAAACATTTGTATCAATTATGACAGCCGCAGTACTGACACTAGGTGTTGCAACAACCAGCCAGGCCAAAGATGAGGTGGCCTTCAGCTATAATCCCGAGGCCTCTGTTGAAAAGACTTATGAGGCTTTGAACCAGCAGGCTGAGAAAATCTGTAAAGACGAGCTAGGCGCCTTTCGCCAATATGGCCTGAGAAAATGTGCGTCTGATTATATGGAGCAGATTGTCGAGAAAATCGACCGCGTTGAGTTGCACGCTTATCATCATCAAATGATTTCTGACAGTTCCGATATTATCGAACTGGCACAGCTCGAAGACTAATGGGCGACATCCGGCGAACAAGGAAGATGTTCGCCGGATCTTATTATTGAATTACGGAGAGAGATGATGGTCGACCGCGTGAGCGAAATTGTAGAGGTAAATGGTCTGACTTTTGATGTGGAATTACGTTATGGGCGTCCTTTTATTACGGATAGTTTGTTTAAAACCAAGGTTAAGGCCCGGGAATCCAGACGAGAGGTTCAAGACACTGGTTGTGGAGTGGGTATTATAAATCTCTACTATGATAAGGATGGTAAACTGGGGTATCAAAATGCCAAATCTGGCAATGATAAGAAAAGCGTCACCCTTAGATTTGATGGAATATGGTCTAAATCAGGAACACCGGGATCCCCGGGAAAAGCACATGGCCGAGGGATAAAATCTTTTATCGGCATTTCGTCCGGGTCTGAAACTCGAATAGTCGAATTAGCTCTAGGAACTGCTGTAGTTTAAAGCTCAATAATCGGGGTTTTCAGGGCTGTCTAATAATCGGCCCTGAGAGTCATGAGGGCGGGCCTTTGTCCGTTTTCAGTATTCTTGCCATTCGGTCTTTAAATTCCGGTTCCCAGGCAGCAATCACATCTCTGACTTTTGCAACATAGATATCGTTCTCATGGGCGGGAATATCGACGTCGTAAACATCAGCCACCTCGATCATGGCTTTGCGGTCCAGATCATTAAATTCATCTTTTAGAGCTTCGGCTGTTTTGCGGCTGGACCCCAGGGCCTCGAATGCGGACCGACCCATGCGCAAAGAGCTGTCGTAACTTTCACGAATAATATCCCTGCATCCATGAGCCCAGAGGTCGTAGACATGGTTCCGGTCGACGGCCCGCGCAATGACATGGACATGAGGGTAATGATGAATGACATATTTCACCAGCTCGGTAATTTGTTCTTTGCCATCTATCGCAACAATAAAAAGCCTGGCTTTTTCAATACCGGCAGCGTGTAAGAGATCCGGGCGGGTAGCGTCGCCGAAATAAGCATGTTCTATTCCGTATTTCCGGATGATATCGAGTTGTCTCGAGCTAAAGTCGATGACGGTCGAAGAATAGCCGGCGGCCCTTAGCATTCGGTCGACAATACCGCCGACCCGACCATGGCCTGCTATAATGATAGAATTTTCCGCGTGGATCTCATCCGTCTCACGATCCTGTACTTGTGAAAATCTTGGTGCGATGATCTTGTCATAAATGATAAATAGTGCCGGTGTCAGCAGCATGGATAAGGCGACGACCAATAATAACCGGTCGGCAATGGCTTCAGGCAGGATGCCGCCTGAAATGGTGACTGATAAAAGGACAAATCCGAATTCTCCAGCCTGTGCCAGACCCAGAGCAAAGAGCCATTTATCGGCGCCTCTGATTTTAAAAACATATCCGAGGCCGAGAAGTATGGCGGCTTTAAGTGCCATCAGCCCTAAAGTTAGGCCTAGTATTTCTGAGAAATTTTCACCGAGCAGCTCAAAGTCAATACTGGCCCCAACCGTAATAAAGAACAGGCCCAGAAGCAATCCCTTGAACGGTTCAATGTCCGCCTCCAATTCGTGTCGGTATTCACTATTAGCCAAGACGACACCAGCCAAAAACGTCCCGAGTGCAGGCGAAAGTCCAACCAGTGTCATCAAAAGGGCAATGCCGATGACCAGCATAAGCGCCGCGGCTGTAAATAATTCCCGCAGCCCGGCTGAGGCAATAAATCGGAACAAAGGGCGCGTCAGAAAATTACCGCCCAATATGACGGCTGCGACCGCACCGAGAGTGACAAGGGTTGTCTGCCAGCCATTAAGGCCTGCGACCAGGCTCAGGCTTGCGCCGTGATGTTCGTCATCTCCAGCCGCGTGATGAAGACTTTCGACCAATTCCGGCATGGCCAGAAGCGGCAGCAATGCCAGCATAGGAATCACTGCAATGTCTTGAAACAACAATACAGAAAAACTGGCTTGCCCGCCGTCGCTTTTCATCAAGCCTTTTTCGGATAGGGTTTGCAGGACAATAGCCGTTGATGACAAAGCCAAAACACAGCCAATAGCCAAAGCAATTGTCCAGGGTTGGCCAAAGAATAAAGCCACAGCCGTTATAAGGATGATCGTCAATAAGACCTGTCCGCCGCCAAGTCCTATCAGTTTGTGGCGCATTTCCCAAAGTATCCTGGGTTCAAGTTCCAAGCCGACAAGGAACAACATCATGACGACGCCAAATTCGGCAAAGTGTTGAATGGCGATCACGTCCACATGCAGGAAAATCAGAATGGGGCTGATAGCGATGCCAGCCAGAAGATAGCCCAGGACAGATCCAAGACCCAGCCGTTTGGCTATAGGAACAGCGACAACGCCAGCACAGAGGAAGATAAAGGCCAGGAGAAGAAAGTCAGTCATATTGTTACTTTGCCTGCTCCACTACGCGCATAATAGCAGCGGCGATCTCTGACGGGACTTCTTCCTGCAAGAAATGTCCGGCATCGGTTCTGGTGACTTTGGCACCCGGCAGACTTTGCTGCATGACTGTTAGGGCCTCTCCTAAAATTGGATCTTCCATGCCCCAAACAAGTTCTGCCGGAATGTTTAGGTTTGAAACATAGCTTTCTATCTCGCGCATTTGCTCGGCGCTGGGGTGCGCCGGGCCATCAGGCACCATGCGTAATAGGGCCAATGGTGCTTTAGTGTTGCCACTGTTCTTTACAGGCCTACCGTAAAGTGCGGTGACATCGGCGGACATGGACTCCGGATCACCCTGCATCTCTCCTAATCCGCCAAAAACATCCCGAAAGGCGATACCAAATTCGCCCATAATAGGTGTTTTGGCCGCTTTATGAATAGGGGACAGGTCCCGCTCTTCCGTAGGTGCGCTGAAGACCGTATTCATGGCGACAACGCCAGAGAGCCAATCAGGATGACGGGCCATGACCCCCATGCCGACAGGGCCGCCCCAGTCCTGACCGACATAGACCATGTTATCAATATCCAACTGTTCCAAGGCCTGTCCGATCCAGCCTATATGATTATTCAGCGTATGCTGGCTCGCCGGCACCTTACTGGAAAATCCTAGTCCCACCATAGTGGGCATGATAATCCGCACCTGTTCATGGGGGAGTTCGGCTGCAACGTGGCGCCATAGTAATCCGGATGTAGGATTGCCATGCTGCATATAGACAGGATAACCGCTGCCCACCTCCAGCATGTGGACTTTTATGCCGGGTTCAACTTCGATGAAATAGCTTTTATAATCACCCGATAGGGCATTTTTCACATAGTCGGGAAGCGGGAAGGCTTCGAAGCTTTGACCGCCTATTGTGACTGCGCCGTCGCCGGTTGGCGTTATGGTTTTGCCGTCCCGGGTTAGGATAAAACCGGTGATGATAAGGGCCAGAAAAAGACCTAGACAAATAATTAAAAATAAACGCCGCATGATGCGGGCAGATTAGGACGCACCGCGCAAAATTCAATACTCAATACTCGATACTCAATGCTCAATGCGGAATTTTATCCGGCTTTGCGGTTGTTAGCTGTCGTGAATGTTTTTTCGCTTTTGGCTTTAAGACTTCGCATCTCTGATGACAGGCTAACTTCGTGGCGAACAGCAAAGGCCTCGTGATTGGCTTCGATCTTTTCCCGTTCATAGAGGTAGTTCACCATGACACCATAAGAGTTGGTCAGACCTCGGAGGGAGGTATCGGCCAGATAATGAATGTTTTCAATCCGGGCGCCATTACCTAGATGAAAGCGGGCCACACTGTCATGGAGACGATGAGAGCTCGGCTGGCGGTCGGTGAGATATTGTATGGCTGCGGGACGCAGGACTTGGTTCATTCGCGCATTCAGTTCGGCGTCATTAAACCAGTCCGTTTGTGTCAAGCGCTCAAGGTCATCAGCGCTCAGACCAAAATCGGCAGCGCGGTTGTCATGGGTCAGCCAGGACTTAAACCCCGGTATGGGTGAGAGCGTTACAAACTTTTTCAAATGCGGGTGGGTAAGCTGCAGATTAGCGACAACCTGTTTGATTAGGAAATTGCCAAAGTAGATACCTTTGAGACCGGTAAGGCAGTTATTAATAGAATAGAAAGTCGCAACCCGGGCTTCGCTGCCTTCGAGTACATGTCGAGCCGGCGCCAATATGTCCTGAATGGAACCGGGTATATCTTCGCACAATGCTACTTCTACAAAGATGAGCGGCATGTCTTTCAGATTGGGATGGAAGAAGCCGTAACAAAGCCGATCCGGTGGGTCGAGACGCCGTTTGAGGTCGTCCCAACTGGTAATTTCGTGAACGGCCTCATAGGCAATAAGCCGCTCGAGAATGACAGCTGGGCTATTCCAGCTAATGGGCTCCATTGTCAAAAAGCCACGGTTAAACCAGGTCTTGAACAAGAGCAAAAAATCCATATCAACGGGTTTAAGCTCGGGACGCGCTTTTAATAACCGCAACAAATCCGTCCGCATATCGATCAACGCCATTGTGCCGCCGGGGGCCATGTTCATACGTTTGAAAAGCTCTTGCCGCTTGGGTTCCATTATCAGCGTAAGCGCCTTGAGATTATCATGGCTGGGGTCGTCACTATAACGGCGGCAGGTTTCAATAAGCGTGGCTTTATCGCGGCCGAATTCTTCCAGCAGAAACTGAAAAAACTCCGATTTTTCCGTATCGTTACAGAGCTTGTAAAGCGTATGAACGTCCCCCGCCATGGCAATGCCGGAGGCTTGACCTCGGGCGGTCAGCAATGCCGCGCATTTATCTTTGAGCTGTTCAAAGGGCGGTTCAGATTTGGCTATGCCGTTCATCATCCGGGCCGCCAGATCACGGCCTTTTTCGACCATCATATTAAGTTTTGATTTGGTTCCCACGGAGTCCACCTTTATCTCAAACTTGTTTGTCAAATTTGGTTATCAAGCGCCAGAAAAATATCTACCACAAAACATTTAAGGTTCTGATAAGTGTGCGAGTGAAAACCGTCGCTGACGAGCCCTCATAAAATTGTTGCGATGTTCAGTACCGCCAGGCTGATCGTAACCATGGCCATAACGCTAATACTCATATACCAGACTCCGCGGCGTTCGACACAGGCCAGTTCATCTGGATTGAAGTTTAATTGGGCTAAAATTGAGTCAATATTTTGTATCATGATGACAACTCCGACTACCGAGGCCGTGTCGAGACCGAAGACTGTATGGTCGTTACGACAAGATAGCATGCTTTCCTTGGCTACCAGACAAAGGGGGTTTCGTTACCAGTATAGATGTCCAGTCCCAGATAAAGTGTGACGGCAAATAAAACGCCGATAACAAAAGCCTGGCCGAAAAAATGTGTCTCTCTCATTTTTGTCTCCATTATTGACCACATGGTCAAATATTATGTAAAATTAAAGACCCGAAGGTCCTTGAGCGGGTAAATAGATAATATTGACCGTTTGGTCAAGTACTGTGATTTCACAAGTTTGTGAGGATAATGGCTCTGTTTATTTGGTGTAATCAAATTCATTCAGACTGTTCACGAGCAAATGGATCAAACCATGTTTTGGGGCGTTGGCTGGCCATTCAGCAAACACATGGAGTTCATCCAACTGCCAGTCTGGCAAGACATATTCTAAAAGGTTTTGTTTTACCCCCTGAGCGGCCAGGAATTTGGGGATGCTTGTGATACCAAGGCCATTGGTCGCCAGTCGGTATAAAGACCGCACATCATTGGCAAAAACCCGGGCATTGGGTTTGATTTTCACACTTGTGTCTTTCCGGGTAAAACTTATGCCTCTGCTATGGACCGGCGACAGAGCCAACCAGTCCAAATCTTGCAGATCAGAAGGAAGCTTAATCCCCGGTTTGGATTTGAGATAATCAGGAGATGCAACCAGGACCCGGTTGACGGTAAACAGCTTCCGTGTTGTGGGGGATTTTTTGGCCTTGAGCCAAAACCGGATGGCCACGTCAAATCCGTGATCGATTAATTCCTTGGTCGAGTCCGAAAAATCCATGGTCAGCCGAACCCGAGGGTAAAGGGTCATAAATTGAGCGATGGCATCGGTGAGCTTGGATTGCGACAAAGCCGAGGGCAGAGTGACCCGAAGCTCCCCGCTGGGATCGCGGGAGGTTCCGGATATATCCAGAAGCTCGTCTTCAACCGCGTCAAGCATATTCCGGGTCGCAGCCAGCAGGCGCTCCCCGTCCGTCGTCAAAGTGAGTTTACGGGTCGAGCGATAGATTAGGGTCACGCCCAGATGTTCCTCGAGTTGGGAGATGTGATGGCTAACGACAGAGGGCGAGAGTTTAAGTTCATTAGCCGCGCCGCGAAAGGAGCCGTGGTCAATGGCTTTCGCGAATATGGCCATTTGGCGGAGGCGGTCTATCATTATTAAAAAAATCCGAACAGTCAAAATTATTTATACTGCCTTATCATGGAATAAGTTCTTGTCCATATTAGGATCAACAGAAATGTTAGGGAGCAAATTATGACTACAATTATGAAAACCATTATGGCCGGGACGGCCATGTCTCTGATGGCCTGCAGTTCGCCGGCTGTCGAAACAGCTAATCCGGGTGATCAAGCAACCGTTCAGAAGTTCTATGACTTTCTGAGCAATCCGGGATCAGAGAGCCACGCCAAGGCTTTTGGCGAGGCGACCACATCCGACTGGGAAAGCATTGGCAACTATTCCGGCAAGAATAAAAACAAGCAGGCTTTCACCGGACAGGTTGGCGGATTTGGCAAACTCATGCCCGATCTCAACTGGGCCGTGCAGGACATACATCAGGACGGCAATACCGTTATTGTCCGCTCTCGTGCAACCGGCACCCCAAAAGGGCCTTTGTTCGGCGTCAACGGCGAAGGTCAGAGCTTTGATATTTTGACTATTGATATACACGAGCTGGAAGGCGGCAAAATCGCCCGCTCTTACCATGTGGAAGATTGGGCCGGCGCGCTGCAGCAATTGACAACGCCTAAAGCCCAGGAAGCCAAAATGGCTGCCGCTGAAGGCCAGAAAACCCTCGCTGTGGCTCAAAAATTTCTTGGAGCCGCAGGCAGTGGCGACGGCGCCACACTAATGGAGCTCATGGCCGATGATTTTGTTTGGCATAATGAAGGCGACCCTTCCGTGCCCTGGATCGGCAATTGGGAAGGCAAAGATGAAGTCATGGGAACCTTCATGCCAAAATTCGGCGCAGGCCTTAAAGTCACAAGCTGGTCGACGGATTACAGTTTCGCCAATGGCAATCAGGCTGTTTTTGTTGGCAGTATGAGCGCCATCGCCAACAATACAGGCGTGGACACCGGCAAGTTTAGCTGGGTCGTCCGCGTCCATGTTGAAAACGGCAAGGTTAAAAGCTGGAACTGGTTTGAAGACAGCTTTGCCGTCTCCCAAGCCTTTCACGGTAAATAATGCAAAGACGATTTAAGCTCCCTTACCAGGCCCGCACCCTTAAGGTTTTTGTGGGCCTGGTATCCGCCTTCTTTTTCGTGGGGGTAGGTTGGGCGTCAGATTTGCCCGAACGGCAAACATCTGCGCCTGAAACCACCAATAGCGTTCCGCATATTCAATATAATGTGACGCCTGATCCTGCGCTCAGTGCGGCCCTCATCGACCGGATATCAGATTTGCCCGGTGTCTATACAGCCAACACGGCCAATTCATTGGCGGATGCGCGCGGTTTTCGATTGAGTCCCGACGTAACTATCTCTCAACCGCGGTCATTGTTAGGGGGTCGTGAATTTGCCCACTTGCACGCCGATGGCAGCCTGCACGCTTTTTTGCCACCCGATCTGGCGACTGAGGCTATCGAGAAAGGCTGGGGCACCTGGCATCCCTGGGCAGGTCAGAATCCAGGCTGGGACGGGTTTATCATGATCTATACGCCCGCCAACTTTGAGGAGCTGAATACTGTAACGGAGCTTGTGAAATCGTCCTATGTTTATGTGACAGAGGGAGCGCAATGAGAATTGTTCCTCCTGTTTTTTGGTTTCTTGGTATCGGATTTATTCTGCTGATGAAATCTCTCGATCCTTTCGCAGGGCATCTTCCACCTTCCATAAAATGGATAGGGCTAGCGGCTTTTATTCTGGGTGTTGTTCCGGTTGTCATGACCGCAATGAAATTTGCCCGGCTCAAAACACAAATTCACACGTTTAAGAAACCCTCAAGCCTGTCCACGAGCGGATGGTTTCGGTTCAGCCGCAATCCTATTTATCTTAGTCAGACAATTTCTCTGATCGGACTGAGTGTTTTTGCAGCATCTCCTCTGGCGCTCTTGGCGCCTTTGGGGTTTTTCCTGCTGTGCAACTATCAATATATACCTTTCGAGGAAGCCAATCTGGAACAGGTTTTTGGCCGGGAATATCTGGATTATAAAAAGAGAGTTCGTCGGTGGCTGTAAAATCCTCAAAGATTTTTCTTATTGGATTGATTGTCTGGATACTCCTCCAGCTATCTCGCTTTATCGCGCTGACGCTTATTGGGGACATTAACGCCGGCAATGAAGATCCAGCCTGGATGTTTCCGGCCTATCTGGATTTATTCGCGGCCGTTTTTGCCGTGCCCCTGGCATTCGCTATCTGGAAATGGCGCAACCTAGAGACCTGGACTTTATTGGTTATTTATCTGGCCATTTCCATAGTCGACCACATCGGAAACTTTGTGACCGTAGGTTTAGTCGGTGAACCCTCTATTGTCCCGGAAGGACAAAACCCGATCACATTCCCCTTGATCATGACCGTGCTCGACATGGTATTTTTGATCTTGTTATTTGCACCGAAATTCAGGGATTTATTTTTTAAGTTGGAACGTAAGGCTGAATGACTTTGGTCTTATGACCATATTCGGCTACACTCTCAAAACAATGACGGAGCGTATTTATGTTAAACGGTTTAAGTAAATTTCAGGATCACGCATATGCCCTGTTTCGGGTTATGGCTGGGCTTATGTTCATGGCCCATGGTGTCCAGAAGTTCTTCAACTTTCCGGTCGAATTTCCATATCCGTTAAATCCCATGTCCATGGCGGCAGGCGGTATTGAACTGGTCGG
>JAHDEZ010000090.1 GCA_020628425.1 Hellea sp.
TCCCGGGTCGAGCGAGGACGATATTTGTGGGTTTGCGGGGTGAGTTTTAATTAAAACCGGGATTACCCCCACCCTTAATCCCTCCCCACAAGGGGGAGGGAGACGACGGGTCAGACATTCCCCCTCCCCTTGATGGGGAGGGTAAGGGGTGGGGTGAGCCAAAGTTCAAATTGAGAAAACGTATCAGAACCGAGTGCAATTTTTTCCCGACAATACTAATTGAATTTCTATCCAATCCCCCCTAACGAGTGCGCCATGCATATACCGGATCAAAAACTTGCGCAGGTCGTCGACCGTTTCGAGCATATCGAAGCCCGTATGGGCGCCACAACGGATGGCGATGAAATTGTGCAACTCGGGAAAGATTATGCCGAGCTCAAGCCTGTGGTCGAAGGCGTCCGCAAGTTACAAAGCGTGCGTGCCGAAATGGAAGATCTGGAGGTCATGCTGGACGACCCGGAAATGGGTGCCATGGCCAAGGAAGAGCTTCAGGCCCTCAAGGAACAACTGCCGGAACTGGAACACGAAGTCTCGCTCCTACTCCTGCCTAAGGACAAAGATGACAACGCGTCGATCATCCTGGAAATCCGGGCCGGTACAGGCGGTGACGAAGCCGCCATTTTTGCGGGCGACCTTTACCGCATGTATGCCCGTTACGCACAACTGGCCGGATGGAAGGTTGAAGTGGAAAGCGAGTCCGAGGCCGATATGGGCGGCTATAAAGAAATTGTCGCCTCTATTTCCGGCGCTGGAGTTTATGGCAAATTGAAATTCGAGTCTGGAGTTCACCGCGTTCAGCGCGTCCCCGTGACAGAAACTCAGGGCCGCATCCATACCTCTGCCGCGACTGTGGCCGTTCTGCCGGAGCCTGAAGATATCGATATCGGTTTTTCCATGAGTGACGTGCGCGTTGACACTATGCGCGCCTCCGGTGCCGGGGGCCAGCACGTCAATAAGACGGACTCTGCCGTGCGGATGACACATATCCCGACGGGCGTTGTTGTGGTTTGCGATGCCAAATCCCAACATATGAACCGGGCCAATGCCGAACGCCTCCTCAAGATGAAGCTCTATGATATGGAGAAACAGCGTATCGATGCTGAGCGCGCCGATGAACGCAAAGGCCAAGTCGGGTCCGGTGATCGCTCAGAACGTATCCGCACCTATAATTACCCGCAAGGCCGGGTCACGGATCATCGTATCAACCTGACACTATACAAACTTGATAAAATCGTCGCGGGGGATGAGTTGTCGGATGTCATTGATGCTCTGATCGCCGAAGATCAGGCGGCTCGCCTCGCCCAGATGGAAGCGGCTGGCTAACTACTCAGGGATGAGCGCACCTTCCTTGTCCAGAACGCGAAAACGGATTGACGTTTCCACATCTTGCATAGCAACAGGTCTTCCATCAATAATTTGCGGCCGGAATCTAAGCTTGGCCGCATTTCGTTTGCTTTCCTCGGAAAACAATTCTTCTGAACATGACAAAATACGTATGTTAAACGTATAGCCCTCTTCCGAAACATCCAGCTTAACTTTGCAATGACCTGATTTCGTGGCCTCTTCAGGTATATTCGGCCGAACTCTCATAATCGGCAGGCGACCTAACCCTATTGGTCCAGCATCAACAAATCCGTCCACCTCGCCATTAATCAATTGCTGATAATCAATAATGTCCAATCGCAATTGATCATCCAAAGCTTTAAATTCCAGAGCGGCATTAAGGAGCGCATTTTTCTGCTCGAGCTCATCTTCGGGAAGAATCCGCGCCAGATAAAACTGTATAACGGCTTTGTCTGAGTCCGACGCCGTCGGCTCAGTCAAAAATTTGTTAAAAGCCGCGGCGATTTTCGCTTGCAATTCACCATCATAAGAAGCAGCAGACAATCCCTGGTCGTCAAAATAGGCTTTGGCTTCATCTGATAGCTGGGCTTGAGCAGAAAACCCGGCCATGAAGACGGTCAGCAGGACCAAGAGTGTTTGACAGGCAGATTTAACGGTCATGATTGCATCACTATAACCCAACCCTGTGACCGATCAAAGCTCCGCTGACATAGAAAGTCATCTAATCCGTGGTGGGTTCTGGCCGGATCCTTATGGGGAGCGGGCTTGGACTACCACGAACTAGCCCAATCCTTATGATCTGTCCCGACAAGTTGATGTGGGGCCACGTATCGGGAATGACCAGAACCCGACCCATATCTAACACCTGCCCTGCTCGAGATCATTTCACGTCTACTCACAAAATCGTCAGTGAGCGTCACAAATCTCTCTCGACAGGTTTAATAGCTATTGATGATGAATTCCGTCATTAAGGTTTCACCCCTTACGGGCGGCATTTCTCCCCTTCAAGCCGCCCTCCAAACTTCAAGCCCGGCCCTTAACAGGTCCGGGTTTTTCTTTGAGCCTAATACCATAGGTACTAATACCACAGCCCGCTGGTCACATGCCACCTTGGGCGTTTGCGAACCTCGTAACCGCGCGGCGGGTTAACGGCCGGTTCCGGAATATTAAAGGCCTCTCGGGTTTCACTGTCCCGGGTCAAAGCCATAAGCTTTTCGATACGGTCATCTGTCGGCGGATGAGTACGGAGCATGGCAGGCTCAGGTATTTTGCGCCCCGGCATGACAGCCTGCAGCCAACCTTTCTTGGCTTTCTCCACCTTTTGCAAAGCGGAGGCGAGGCCGGCAGGGTCACCGGTAATACGGATGGCGCCGAGATCGGCCTCATATTCGCGTGTTCGGGAAAGAGCCAATTGCAGGAGCGTCGAACCCATAGGTGCTAATAAAAGCACGCCAACGCCCAGCCAGCCAAAGGGCGCAGAACCGCCCAGCAGGACCGAACCCAGCGAAAAGAGCAACATAAACTGTCCGATCTGACCCATTGTATTCGTCAAGCGGGAGAACACATCGGCCAAGCCCATCACCCAGACATCTTCGTGTTTGATATGGGCCAGCTCATGGGCCAGCACGCCAGCAATTTCGCGGTTATTCATATGTTGCAGCAAACCATGGGTAACGGCCACGACCGCCTGCTCATCTCTACCGGTCGCAAAAGCATTCAGCATTTTTGACGGAACATAATAAAGCGTCGGCGTGTGCTCTAATTCAGCACGGTTTACCAGCTGGTCAAACAGGTCCTGCAATTCCGGCAGGTCTCTGCGGCCCAATGGTTTGGCTTTGTACATTTTCAGAAGCATTTTCGGCGAAGCCCGACTGACGGAATAAATCAAAAAGGCTGATAACGCGACAGCCCCAATGATACCCAGTGGGCCCCACAGGACAAACCCGGCCAGAGCCAATAGTCCGAACATAGCGAAAACGATTTTGAAAGACTGACCTTGATTTGACGGAGCACTCATAATCTAAATCTAATCAGCTGACCAAAACGGCGCAAGAGTTTAGGGCGCGTGAATGTCAGTGATATTTAACCCGTCATCCTGAGCTCGTCTCAGGATCCATGATGCACTTTCTTCGCCTGTGCACCGGATCCGAACCAAGCTGTGGTTCCTGAAATGAATTCAGGATGACGAAACGGAAATATCGAAGATAGTTAACTCTAGAGCACATCCAGAATAGCATTGGCCAGATGCGGGATATTCCCGCTATTAGCGCCCGCTATATTCAATCGTCCAGAATTCATCATGTAAATGGAATGACGTTCCCTAAGGGCTGTAATTTGCTCTACGGATAATGGCAGCATGGAGAACATACCGTTCTGATTAACGACCGCATCAGCGATCAATTCCGCACCTTGAACACGCAAGGCATCGGAAAGCTGCTGACGCAAAGCACGCATTCGACCGCGCATCTCGTCCAGCTCATCGGACCAGACTTTCCGGAGTTCATCATCGCCTAAAATGGTCGCAACCAATGCAGCACCGTGGTCCGGCGGCATAGATGTCAGGCGACGCTGCAACGCACCAAACTGACCTTGAACCAGACCAGCTTGCTCGGATGAATTCGTAATTGCTGCCACCAGACCAACACGTTCCTTGTAGAGCGCGAAGTTTTTGGAACAGCTGGCCGCCATAATCGTTTCTGGACAGGTCGTGCCCACGAGCCGCAAACCATAAGTATCGTCTTCTATACCGTGGCCCAAACCGAAATATGCCAGATCCACAAAGGGTATCAGGTCGTTATCTCTCAGGAACGGTGCAAGGATATCCCACTCTTCTTTGGACAGGTCGGCGCCTGTCGGATTATGGCAACAGCCATGCAGGACAACCACGTCGCCGGGATTGGCGTTATCCTTGAGGCAGGTGAGCATGTCATCAAAATCCACGCCTAATGTAGTCTTGTTGTAATAAGGGTATTGTTTGATTTCGGGCCCTACAGAGCCAATTAATGGAGAATGGTTAGCCCAGGTTGGCGTCGGCACCCAGACGGCAGCGTCGCCACCGGCTGACCAGATAAGCTCGGCGCCCAGGCGCAATGCTCCGGAACCGCCTGTGGCTTGGGCGCTGGCAATACGGCCCTCTTGTAGGGGCGCGTAATCGGCACCAAAGATCAGCTCGAGCATATGTTTGCGAAAATCCGCATTACCTATGGTCGACACATAGGATTTCGTATCTTCTGTCTCGAGATTACGCGCGGAGGCCAGATTGACCGCCTTCATAATCGGGGTCGCCCCATCATCAGTTTTGTAAACGCCAACACCCAGATCGATTTTATTGGGTGAATTATCGGCCTTGGCCAATTGCATCAAAGCCATAATGGCATCGGTGGGACGGGCTTGAAGACTCTCAAACATAGGGCACTCCGCATAAATCGAGGGCGTCCCCTACAGGAGTCGAGGGGCTGTGGAAAGATAAAAGTTAATAGGGTCTTGCAGATTCGGTGCAGAGGCTTATGGTCGCTCAAAATAATTTTGAGGGGAGGTCTCTTTGAGCCTTTAT
>JAHDEZ010000039.1 GCA_020628425.1 Hellea sp.
AAAGAAGGCCTCAAACAGGTCACGGATATGGGCGCTATCGAAGCCCTTGTGGACGAAGCATTGGCTGCCAATCCTGCTCAGGTCGAAAAAGCCAAGGTTAATCCAAAGCTTCTCGGTTTCTTTGTGGGGCAAGTCATGAAAGCATCCCAAGGCAAAGCTAATCCACAAGCGGTGAATGATCTTCTGCGAAATAAATTGGGGCTCTAAAAACATAATCGCATTTAGAACCTGGTTAAGAATATTTGATAGGCCTCAACAAAACAGAGGTTAAAATGTCAGACTCACAGCGTGAAAATCAGATTGCGCTTCTCAAGAAGCTTCAGATTATAGCACCGGCATCCATGTTGGTCATTGCGGCGTTGGTATATGGATTATGGGATAACGAACTTGGCCCCTTGGTTGCCGGAGTAATCGCTTTGCTTGCCATTCCTGATTTTTTCGTGTTCAAGTTTCTCATTCATAATTTGGAAAATAACACTCGATGAAAATTGACGAAGGTCCGGCTTTTGGAGCCATCTTAATTGGTGGCGGCGTCGGGTTTCTGGTTTGGCAGAAATATCATAACTTTGGTCTGGCGCTGGCTGTTGGTTTAGGCCTGACGATTGCGGATTACATTTTTGTGGTTGCCTTGAAAAATATGTTCAAAAAATAATCTCATCGCTTGATTTCATCAAGGCTCTATTGTGTAAGGCAGTCACATTACATTTGAGGACTTCTCCTATGCCATTAAACATAGAAAAAACCGCCAGTGTGACTGATGCTATGATGACCCGCATCACTGTGCGCGGATTTTTGGATAAGCCAGTTCCTCAAGACACACTGACACGCATTTTTGAGACAGCAAGACGAACGGCATCTGGTGGAAATCTCCAACCTTGGCGGGCCCATGTCATGACCGGCGAAACCCTAGAGAATTTCAAGGAAGAGGCTGCCAAAAACACGCTAGGTGGCGTGCAGGAAGGGGAGACTTTCCCGGCTTATCCCAGCCCGTTATGGGAGCCACAACGCAGCTGGCGCTACAAGCTGGGCGAGGATATGTATGCGTTTCTGGATATTCCACGTGACAATAAAATGGGGCGCTTATTGTGGTTGTCTAATAATGCCAAATTCTTCGGTGCGCCTGTCGGCATCATCATTACAGGCCACAAAGATCTACTGATGCCCCAACATCTTGATGTCGGGATTTATGTGCAGTCCCTGATGTTGCTGGCGCGTGAAGAAGGATTACATACGGCCCCGCAGGGTTGGTGGCGTCGTCACCCTGAAACGGTCAATAAATTCCTTAACGTACCCGAAGACGAGCAGGTTTTGGTTGGTATGGCTATGGGGTATGGCGATCCAGATGCAGAGGTGAATAATCTCTGGGCAGACCGGGCAGGGCTGGAGGAGCTTGTCCATTTTTACGATTAGTGCCTAAGCGTTGCGTAAATTTCACAATTTTATGCTTTGGCTAAACCGACATTTGACGTAATAGGTTCTGAGAGAGGATTTCAAAATGAATATCAAAGATGTTTTTGTGACAATCGTCATCATTGTGATGGCTATTTTGCTCAACGGTTAGATTTTGGGGCATTCGCCCCATGCATGAATACGACCTCTGTCTTGCACTCCTGACATGTAAGGCTTAAAAGCCCGCCCATGGCTGCTACGATCATAGATGTTGCCCGGCTCGCGGGTGTTTCCATGAAAACGGTTTCCCGTGTCATGAATAATGAGGCGTCGGTTTCCGAGAAAACCCGTGAGAAAGTCGCGGAAGCTGCAAAAGAATTAAACTACACACCCAACCGCGCGGCTAGAGGGCTGGCTGGTGCCAAATCCTATCTCATTGCTATGCTCTACGACATTCCAAGTCCAGGCTACACGATCAACTTACAAAAAGGCGCCAATCAAGCCTGCCGTGAACACGGCTATTATCTGGTTGTTGAGCCGCTTGATACCAGCCGCCCTGATATGCGGGGCGATGTCTCCAATCTGATGAGTCGGCTGAATGTTGACGGTGTCATATTAGCCCCGCCTCTTTGTGACAATGCGGAGGTCGTCAGGCTTCTGACCGACAAAGGCACGCCTTTTATATCCATTGCGCCGACGGACGATAGCGGTGAGAGGCCGACCGTGAAAATGGACGATGTTAGGGCTGCCGCAGAAATGACCAGCTATCTCATTGCCAAGGGGCACAAAGATATCGGTTTCGTCAAAGGACACCCTTTGCATAGCGCCAGCGATTTAAGGTTTTCTGGATTCAAAAATGCCATGACGAAAGCAGGGCTATCCGTCTATAGCGAATGGGTCGAAGATGGAGACTTTACCTATAAATCCGGTGTTGAGGCCGGGGTAAAAATTCTATCCGGCTCCAATAAGCCAACGGCTATTTTTGCCAGTAATGATGATGCCGCTGCCGGCGTTATGGCTGCTGCTGGTCGTCTGGGCTTGAAAGTTCCTGAGGATGTTTCGGTTGTGGGCTTTGATGATACGCCCATTGCCAGCTCTGTCTGGCCCCGTTTGACGACCATTCGTCAACCTGTTTCCGAAATGGGGTATCAAGCGGCCAAGCTCTTGGTATCAAAAGAAGATAGCGAGCAAACGGTCTTTTCTCTAGAACATGATCTGATTGAGCGGGAATCAACCAGCCAGATCAATTGATCGGATTAAACTGCAGTTTGGCGAGGCGCGCATAAAGACCGTCTTTTTTGACAAGCTTATCATGTTGGCCTTCTTCGACGATCTTGCCTTTATCCATAACGATAATCCGGTCGGCTTTTTTCACAGTCGCCAGGCGATGTGCAATCACTATGGTTGTTCGGTCTTGAGACAGAGCTTCAAAGGCTTTTTGAACCGCCAGTTCGCTTTCGGCATCAAGGGCACTGGTCGCTTCATCTAACAGAAGGATAGGGGCGTCCCTCAAAATTGCGCGGGCGATAGCAATGCGCTGACGCTGACCGCCTGACAGCGTTGTGGCTCGCTCACCCAGATCCGTTTTGAAGCCTTCAGGAAGGTCTTCTATGAATTCTTCGGCAAATGCTGCCCGCGCTGCGGCGATGACCGCGTCGTCCGATGCGCCTTCGCGGCCATAGCGAATATTTTCGAGAGCTGAGCCAGAGAATAAGGGTGTATTTTGTTGGACGATGGCATATTGGTCGCGCAATTCACTGGGCGACATTTGCCGAATATCTGTTTGCCCAAGTCTTATGGCTCCGTCTTCGATGTCATAAAAACGGAGCATTAGTTGGAAGATCGTTGATTTGCCGGCACCGGAGGGGCCGACGATCGCGACAGTTTCTCCTGGGGAAACTTTGAAGGAAACGTCATCCAGAACAATATCGTCGGGACGTGCCGGATATCGGAACGTTACATTTTCGAAAGCAATGTCACCTTTGGCCTGTATGCTTGAGGGAATTTCAGGGGCGGAGATTGCAGGTCGGGCCTGTAAAATCTCTACAAGGCGCTCTGACGCACCCGCTGCTCGCAAAAGGTTTGTCCAAGTCTCTGTGAGGAACGAAAAATTAGAGAGGGCGAAAAAGGCATATAGCGAAAACTGTCCGATATCGCCACCGGTCATGCGGCCTGATACGACTTCGTTTGCGCCATACCATAATATGCCAACGACGCCCCCCAGTGCCACACAGAAAATGATGCCGGTCAAAAACGTCCGGATTGTGATACGCCGCCTTTGCAGTTCATAAGTATCGTCGACCACTTTGGAAAAAGCCTTATCCTCGAAATCTTCCCGCGTGTAGGCTTGGACAGTCTGAATGGCTGCGAGACTTTCGCCCGCCCTAGCAGAAGCATCCGCCAGACGGTCTTGACCGTCTCGGGACAGATTTCGGATCATACGCCCTAATATAATAACCGGTATAAGGATTAACGGTCCCATTGCGATAACCATGAGTGCCATTTTCCAGTTTGTGAAAAACATCATGAAAATAGCCCCTGTGCCTACGGCAAGGGCTCGTATACCAAAGGAAATGGAACCGGTTACAACCGTTTCAATCAGCGTCGTATCGGTGGTTAGGCGTGACAGGACCTCGCCGGTACGCACTTTTTCAAAATAAGACGGACTTAATGTTAAAAGATGTGAGTAAACCTTGTTGCGTATATCCGCGATAACCCGCTGACCCAGCGTATTGATCAGATAGGCTCTGACAGGACCCACGATAGCGTAAATGCCAACAATCAAAAAGGCGAACTTGAAATAGGGCGACAGGTCAGAAGCACCGTAAACATTTATTGTTCGGCACATATCTATAGTATTGGGATCTTCGCCAAAGCCGCAGTCAATAATAAGTTTGGCTAGAGCCGGGATCGATAGTGTGGCCATAGAAGACAAGGCCAGAAAAATCAGGAAAAGAGTTAGCCGTCCCGGATATTGGCGGATAAATGGCCAGATATGGCTTAGGGGTTTGACCGAACGCGACCGGCTTCGGTGACCGCTCTCTTGATCAACTTTGGCCATATAAGCCGCGCCGCCACCGCGTCTAAAATTGTTTTTACGTTGCTCCGCCATCGGCTGTCTCCTAGCGGATTTTACGCGAGATGGCGTGTGACATTTTAGACTGACGTCAATTCAAAAAATAGACAGCCGCGAAACCGACAATTGTCACGATAACAATGATGGCCGTCGTCAATCCGGTGTTTTCTTTGAGGACGCCTTGAAACCTTGGCCCCAAAAAATAGATCGCTAATGCAAAAGCGAAGAATCGCAGCGACCGGCAGGCCAGTGAAATCGCGAAAAACAGAGGGAAGCTAAAATTGACGGCCCCGGCCGCTATGGCTCCGAGTTTGTAAGGAATAGGCGATATAGCTGCGACCGCAATCATCCAGGCCCCTTGATGGTTTAAACGTGTTTTGACGGTCTCAAACGGGTCCGACAAATTATAGCTTTTAATAATCCAGGTGCCAGCGGTGTCGATCAGAAACGCTCCGATATAGTAACCCAGACATCCGCCGGCAACAGAGGCCAAACTGGCCACAATAGCGGCCTGCCAAAGGCGTTTTCTGTTGGCCATCATGACCGGTAAGGCAAAGGGATCGACCGGAATGGGGAGAAAGGCGCTTTCCAGAAACGAAATTATCCCCAATACCCAAAGGGCGTAAAGGCTGCCCGCGGCTGCGATAACTTTGTCGAGTTGCGACTTAAACACGTCGCGAAACTAACTGTTGCATTTTCATCACGTCGGTAAACTTTATTTATTAGCACTGGTCATAAAGGATTTTATCTACGTATAAGACATAAATAACAAAAACCAATATTACGCAGGGAGAACCGTAAATATGTTATCAAAGTCGAAATTCCTTTCCGCTGTTTCTGTGACCACAATGGTCATGATGGCATTGCCAGTAACGGCGCAGGCGCAAGAGGTCGAAGATGAAATCATCAGTATTGGTACGCTAATCAAGAGGCAGTCCCAGGCAGACCGGGCGTCACCTGTTCAGGATATTGATGCGGGCGAGATTGATGTGGTGGGGGCGAAGAACATCGCGGACCTGACACAGACATTGACCATCAATACGGGTGCTGAAAACAATCCGGATGCCTTTACTCAGGGTGGTACAACAGGCACGACCAATATTAACCTTCGTGGTTTGGGAGTTCAATCGACGCTCGTTTTGATGAATGGCCGCCGTCAGGTTTTATCTGCGGCGACAACTAATGGCGGGTTTCAGTTTGTAGATACATCGACGCTGGTTCCGCTTATCGCCGTTGATAATGTTGAAATCCTGAAAGACGGTGCCTCGGCGACCTATGGTTCAGACGCTGTTGCCGGCGTAGTCAATTTTTCGACCTATGATGACTATGATGGTGTAAAACTCAGTGCGGATTATCAGACGGTCGACGGCTATAGTTCAGACGAGTTTTTATTGCAGGGCATGGTCGGTAAAAACTTTGACCGAGGCAATGTCATGGCCGCACTGAGCTATCAGGACAGAAGCCCGCTGACGACTGCAGAAAAACGTTTGTCCCGTCCACAAGATGATACCTCGGCTCTCGGAAATCCAGGGGCTTACATTCCGATATCCGGTCCATTGGCGGGTATCCCTTTGATTGACCGGGAATGCGCCAATGTCGGTGGTTTCCCGCAAATCTTGGGTCCAAATGTGGCAGGCCTCGATATTGGACTTTGCGGGTTTGACTTTGGGTCTTTCTTTAACCTGATTGCTGACGAGGAAAAGCTAACAGGTATAGTGAGCGCGAATTACGAGATTACCGAAAACATTGATTGGTCGGCTGAATTTTCTTACGCGGACAATAAAACCATCCGAGGTAATTCTCCGACTTTCCCGTTTCTCCAAACCGGGCTTGTCCTACCGTCACATCCAAATTATGATCCGGCCTTGAGCGCAGTTGCCCCCGGTGGTGTGGTCTTCTTTGGGCGGGCTAGTGGTAATGGCGGGGTCGTCTCGCCAAATACGACGACATCAGAAACATATCGATTCTCGACGGAGTTCTCCGGTGACTTTGATGACCGTATGGATTGGCGTCTGTCCTATACACGTGGTGAGAACAATCATGTTGTCCTGACAGAAGATACGTTGACCGATCGATTCCGTTGCTCGTTAATCGGAAATGACCCGCTGACAGCCGGAGCCCTAGGATATACAAGTATCGACGCGGCTGGAACACGTCAGGCTGGTTGTGGTGCTACAGGCGGTACGGTTGGGGAGTTCTTCAACCCATTCGGAACCTCATTTACGACGGCGCCTAATAGTGATGCATTATTTGACCATATTATCGGAACTGCCGAACGTGACCTGACGTCAACGCTGGACGTGGTTGAGGGTGTTGTGACACGGGATCTTGGTAATGATATGGCGATTGCTGTTGGCGCTCAATATCGTAAGGAAAAATATGAAGCTTTCTTTGACGTAAACTCCAACGCTGATAATTTTGGCTTCCTGATTGGTGATCAAGATTTTTCAGGCGATCAAGATATCATATCAATATTCAGTGAATTTCAAATGGGTCTGGGCGAAAATGTCGACCTTCAGATTGCCGGTCGCTACGAAAATTACGGTGGTGATATCGGGAGCACATTCGATCCGAAAATCGCTGTTCTTGCTCGTCCGTCTGATAGACTATCTGTCAGAGGATCGTTCTCAACATCCTTCCGGAGTCCGACCGTTTATCAGCAATTTGGGCAAGGAACCTCTTTGATTCAGGTCACGGATCCGGCCAATGGTGGTGCGACGGCGTTTATTGCCGCGCGAAGTGTGGGTAATCCTAATCTTCAGCCTGAAACCTCGACGGCTATCAATGTCGGTGCTAGCTGGGAACCTGTTGATAATCTGGAACTGGATGTCGACTTCTTTGATTTTAACTTCAAAGATGTCATCATTCCTGAAAACCCACAGTCCATCATCAATGCGGATCCCACGGGTTCTCAGGTCATTCGCGCCTCAAATGGTTCGATCATTCGCGTCAATTCTAACTATGTCAACGCGTCGTCTGTGGACACAAGCGGCATTGATTTTAGTGCGAAATACACGATTGATACCGATATCGGCGTAATTGCTCCATTCGTTTCAGGAACCTATGTAACGGCCTATAATCTAGTAGATCCACAGGCTGGAGCTGTCAGCGGTGAGGGCAATCGTAACTTTACGAACTTTGGTACTTCTGTACCAGAATTGCGTTATAATGCCGGTATTGGCTGGCAGAAAGGGCCGCATCAGCTGAATGTGTTTGCCCGTCATATCTCAAGCTATGATGATGATCAAAATGCTAATCAGGAAATCGATGCGCATACGACATTTGATGCTCAATATAGCGTTCAGTTGTCTGAATTATTCGAAAGTGATTTTGCCGAAGGTATTGGCTTAACGCTGGGCGCCATCAATATTACCGATGAAAACCCGCCACAGGTCTTTACCAATGGTGGTTTTGACTCAAAGGTCCATGACCCGCGTGGACGCCTGTTATATATCGGCGCTGATGTCGAATTCTAGACATATAGGCCTTTAAATCAGTCTATAACGCCCGGCCCTGGCCGGGCGTTTTTGTTTTTATGGATGGTGAAACTGTGGTTTTTTCGCCACGCTTTGCTTATTTCAGGCATTAAAATAGGCAATTTTTTGCATATGAAACTAAATTGACTTGGCCATTCTGACGCAGGTGGTTACTATTTCCCCAATAATGAGCCGAAAAACGGCGAATCCAATAAGGGGAAGATCAAATGAAAAACTCATTAAAATTACTGCTGGCTTCATCTGTGTTGAGTGTCAGCGTGGCTTTGCCAAGTGTGGCACAAGATGACGAAATAATTGTGACCGCAACCAAACGGCCTGAAAGTGTTCAGGATATTCCAATTGCCGTTACCGTCGTTTCTCCTGCGCAACTTGAAAACCAAGGGGTTGCCAGTATTAAAGATCTGTCCAGTGTCGCGTCCGGATTCAACATTCAATCTTCCCAGACTGAAACACAGGGCACCTCAATCCGCATTCGCGGTGTTGGGACAACCGGTAACAATATCGGTCTTGAAAGCTCTGTTGGTGTCTTTATCGATGGCGTTTATCAATCCCGACCCGGAGTAGCTCTAGGTGAATTGACGGATATCGAGGCCTTAGAATTACTCCGCGGACCGCAAGGAACTCTGTTTGGACGCAATACATCAGCGGGTGCTTTAAACATTCGAACAAACAAGCCCAATTTTGACGGGACGAGTGGATATGCTGATTTCACTTACGGTAATTATGATCTGATCAATTTGAAGGGCGGTATCAATATGACGGCCTCTGATACATTAGCATTCCGGGTCAATGGTGCGGCGCGCTATCGCGACGGATTTATGACCAGCACAATTGATCCCAATGCGGAAAGTCACAATAAAAATCGTTTCCTCATCAAAGGACAGGCACTATGGGAGCCATCCGATGATACGAGCGTTCGTATCATTGCTGATTATTCCGAAATTGACGAAGATTGTTGTGCAGCCGTCACCCTGACAACCAGTCCAAATCTTGGCGCGGCGGCAGCGGCACTCTTCCCGGCCGTAGGATTTGACGCCGGCCTCGAAGAGCAATTATTCAATGACCAGCAGTGGCGAAATGGTTCCGACTCATTCGGAGTTTCCGCCGAGCTTAATCAGGGCCTTGGCGATATCGATATGACCCTCATTGGTTCCTATCGTGATTACGGAGCGTTTTCTGAACAGCAGGACTTCAATGGCAGCCTGCAATATTCGGTTCCGGCATTGTCCGATGACATTGAAACACTAACGGCGGAACTCAGATTTCAAGGCACCGCCATGGATGATCGTCTAGACTGGCTTGTTGGCGGTTACTATGCCAATGAAACTATCGACGAAAATTTCACCCTGCGCCTTGGGCCGGATTATTCATCCAGCGTATCTTTAGCGAATTTTGGTAGTCCTGCGATCCTCGGCTTGGTCTCAGCGGGCGGCGCATTTTTTGCAAGCGGTCAAAACCCAGCGGCATTCGTGCCCATTAGTTCTGACGGAGCGTTCGCTGAAAACCTTTTCCATCAGGACGCGCAGACATTCTCAATATTCACCCATAATATTTTCTCGGTCTCTGAGGACCTCGATCTAACGGTTGGCGTGAGATATAATGATGACACCAAAGACGCTTCCTTTATGCAGCCCGCCGCCAGCAATGATGCCTGTCTTGCAGGGTTCCAACTGGCAGGTGCCGTTGGCGCGGACCCGGCTGGTGCAGCAGCAGCGCTTTCGATATTTGGTCCAGTTGTCGCCGGGACACTTACGAACCCTGCCGCGCTGAATGGCGGCGTGTTCTTGAACTGTTTCCCATTTGCGGCTCCGGCACTCGGCGTGAGTTTCTTACCTGCGACCTTCGATGAGTCATTTTCGGATAGCGAGCTGATCTACACGATTAAGGCTGATTATCAGCTTGATGACAACGTCTTGCTCTATGGCGGTTTTAGCCATGGTTATAAAGCCGGTGGATTTAATCTGGATGCGACAGCTGCCGCTGGCGGCGCAAGCCCGCAATTTGCTTCTGAGGAAATTGACAGTTGGGAATTAGGGATAAAGACAACACTAACAGATGGTGTCAGATTTAACCTGACCGGTTTCCATTCCTCTATGGATAACTTTCAGGTTCTTGAATTTACCGGAACTCAGTTCCAGACCTTCAACGTCGATGATGTGTCTTCAAAAGGTGTTGAGGCCGAACTCTATGCTGACCTTTCGGATGATTGGAGCATCAATGCAGGTGTGACTTATGCTGATGCTGGTTATGGATCTGAATGTGACCGGGGTGGAACCATCGGGCCCGCCGTCACACTCTGTAATTTCTCTTTAACGAATGCGCCTGAATTTACGTCCGTTTTTGGTGTAACATATGACGGCCAATTAGGAGATTCTGGTTGGGGCGTCTTGGCCAATGTTAATGCACAGCAGTCCAGCAGCCGTCGGACATCGACGCAGCCACAGACAGCAGTCGGCGTACTTAACCCATTGGATGTTCAGGACGGTTATGTGAAATTCAACGCACGCCTTGGCTTCACAATGCCAAATGAGCAGGTTTCCATTGAGTTCTGGGGCTTGAACCTTACGGATGAAATCACCCGGGCAATTACGTTTAACACGCCATTGCAAGGCGCGTCGCGGTCTGCCTTTATCGAGGCACCCAGACAATATGGTGTCACAGTTCGGACTGACTTTTAGTCAAAAGATATATTCTGAGAAAAACCCGCGGCTGGTCCGCGGGTTTTTTGTTGCGTTTTTCTAAAGGGCTATCTTTATTCCGGTGTTTTATGCATGAGCGCTGCCCGCTCACACATGGCCACGAGCGTGTTGTCCTGTTTGTAAGCCCGGTGAACAAAGGTCACGATACCCTGGGTCGGGCGGGACTTGCTTTCACGAACGGCTTTGACCTCCGTTTCAACGCGGACTGTGTCGCCATGAAAAAGCGGGTTCGGGAATTTGACCTCACTCATGCCCAGATTGCCAACAGTCGTGCCAATAGTCGTGTCATTGACGGAAATACCAATCATCAGGCCAAGTGTGAAAAGACTATTCACCAGCGGCTGTCCGAATTCGCTTTTGGATGCGAAGTCAAAATCAATGTGAAGCGGCTGTGGGTTTAACGTCATATTGGAAAACAGCATATTATCAGCTTCGGTGACCGTGCGCCGTAATTCATGTTCGAAAATATGTCCCACTTCGAATTCTTCGAAATAAAGTCCAGCCATGGTCGCTCCTGACGGGTTTGCTCTAAACAGAGTGTGAGCTATCGTGTTTTGTCCATGGTATCAAGTATAGCCATTAGGGGTACTGGTCAGGGGGGTAATTTCTGTCTATAGGCGCCCCCATGGCTTATTCCGTCAAGGAAATATATTTCACCGTCCAGGGTGAAGGCGTTCAAACCGGCCTGCCGGCGGTCTTTCTGCGTTTTGCAGGGTGTAATCTATGGAGTGGTTTGGAGCGTGACAGGGCTAGGGCAGTCTGTAAATTCTGTGATACCGATTTCGTGGGCACTGACGGGCCGGGCGGGGGCAAATTCACGACAGCTGATGATCTGGCCAGGGCAGTGCACTCTTATTGGCCGGTTCAGCCGGGTGAGGACGGCGGGCAACCCTGGGTGATCTGCACGGGCGGGGAGCCGCTTTTACAATTAGACGCATCTGCTATTGAAGCGCTGCACAATGTCGGATTTAAAATTGCCATCGAAACCAACGGAACCGTCAAGGCGCCTTCTGGAATTGATTGGATCTGCGTCAGCCCAAAGGCCGATGCTGAACTCATTCAGAAATCGGGGAATGAGCTTAAACTGGTTTTTCCACAAATCGAAAATCAGCCTAGTGATTTCGAACATCTTGATTTTGATAATTTCTGCTTGCAACCGCTGGATGACGCCGATCAGCGAAAGCATATGCAAGCCGCATTTGATTATTGTTTAAAACGTCCGAAATGGCGCCTTAGCCTGCAAACCCATAAATGGCTGGGTGTGCCATAGTTACTGATTTCAGAATTATTTGAAGGCGAGTGGTTTAGTCAAAAGCGAGCGATTTGGCTGTCTTCTTGGCAAATCTGTCAATGGCTCTATGACTGTCAGACCATGTGCTGCCGCCGGCATTGCATATGCCTGACTCATACCAAGCATAGGAAATGTCGCCCTGAGCCTCACCATTATTGGCGATGATTTCACCGATAAACGAAGCGCCTCCTGCACTGACACTTTGACGGGACAGACTCGGGCTCTTGGACATTTGCTCAAATGTTGGATGGGTAGGTCGGGCATCATCCAGCATAATACGTAAAACGTTTGGAGAGTTTTGATCGACGACCACACCTTCTTTCTCGAGACGACGGATCATGCGATCTTCCAGTCTTTCAACAAGCCTGTCCAAGTCACGGTCGCCGTAAAACCCATTGCCGCCAAAGCCATCACGGGAGTTTCTATAGCTACCGCGATCCCGACGCTCTTTGGGCAGATTATTGGCCCGCCACATCATGTCTTCGCTCAGGATAACTTCAACACGTACGGACTCCAGGGGCAGTGCAAATGTGTTTTCGAAGCTCTGTCTGTTTTTAGCTTCGGCTGGAGCGGATAACGCCATTCCGGCAATTAGGAGCATTGGGGCAATCAGCTTTTTCATCTTAATCTCCAGTCAATTTCGTCATATTGTAACATAAAAAAAGGGACGCATCAACGTCCCCTCTCATCACAATTTTGGGACTGGATTTCTAGCGTGCTACGTCCACGAGGACACTAACAACATTTTTGGCAGTTTTTAACTTGGCCAATTCATTGTTAAGCTGAACAGCTTGAATGTCTTTGGTGACGGTTACGACCTTACCTGTTAGATCCACAAAATTTGTGGTTATGCGCAATACCCGTTCGGTTGTGTTCAAGGCTGCATCAGTAATTTTGACGGGCACAGAGCCGACATAATAAACACCTTTACCGACTGTGTAGACACCTTCGCCTACAAATTTACCTGTTTCCCAGGCCACTTCACCGGTTGTTTCAACAACTTCTGCTGTGGCCTTCACAGGGAACATAGCGACTTTTCCAGCGGTTTTGGCGACACCGCATCCACTGATGAACAGGGCGGTTGCAGCTCCCAGAATAAGAGTGTTTTTGCGCAGCATGGCATATTCCTTGTATTTGCGGTTTACCCGTATCAGGCGAAATCCGATCGATCCATTCACGAATACAGTAAAAATATTACAGCTTTATTATTGGCTTTCACGTCGCCAGGCGAATGCCAGACATCCAACAGCCAAGAGGAAATATATCAGAGTTGGCGCAAAAGGCTTTCGTCGCGAGTTTTTCGTGACAAACTGGTTGTTCTCCACCATGCCTAACCACCCATCTCCGGCCTTGTTCGCCGTTGAGCTTACGCGTCTAATTCTGACCGTGTCTCCGCTGTTTTCTGCCGTAAACACGCCTCCGCCAGTCGAATCTACTAATGGCTGTACAATTTCAGAGGTCGGCGACAGATCATTATACTCTTTGGGGTTTAGGGCGCCGAGCGCGGTTACCGTGCTGATATCGCCGGACTTCAGCATATAGGCACCTTGCCCGGCCGTTGATCCGGTTCCCCGGAAAAGACCATCAGCAACTTTGTTCATTTGGACGACTTCCTGCGTGCCGTCAGGTTTACGGACGACTACGTTTTCGGCTGTATCACTCAGCGTACTGCGTTCGATGAACAGCTCCTCGCCTGTGATTTGCGCTGTTAGTTTTTCTGCGTCTAAATCCGGTTCGCCGAGAAGCCAATGCGCCATACGGCGGAACAATTCGCTATAGGGCCCACCGCCATCATACCCTTTGGACCATAGCCAGGACTGGTCAGACATTAACATTCCAACCCGACCATCACCGACCTTTTCCATAACCAGTAAGGGTTCTTCTCCCGGGCCTTCCATCAAGACATGTCCGCTGACAACGTCACTCTCTACAATGCGAAACCACTGACCCCAATTTTCTTCTCGTTGGCCAGAAAAGCTAGATGTGACTGGATGACGACGACCTTTCTCTGTCAATGCCGGGCGAAAACCATATTCGATAATTTCGCCCGTAGGACGGGCTGGCAAAATGGCCGCTAAGGCCGTCCGGTACAGGCTGTTGTCGCCAGCAAAACCAGGCCCAGTGGCAATGAGCAAAGCTCCGCCCTGTTCCACATAAATGGCAATGTTTTGGATATAATAAGGGCGGATAAGCGACATAGTGCGCCCGTCTCCATCAGAGGCAGCGCGTCGTGTAAACTGATCGAAAATGATCAGGTCAAAATCTGACAATTTATCTTCGAATAATTGCCCGGTAGGGAAGGAGATCAGGGATAACTCGTTAGGGCCGGCTATGCGTTCCTTCACATTTGGCACGGTCAAAATTGTAAAGTGAACCATTTCGACCGCCGGGTCGCTCTTTAAGAGATTGCGCCAAGCCCGTCCTCCACGGTGTGGCTCACCGGTAACCAGCAAGACTTGCATCTTGTCGCGAATGCCAGAAATCTCAGAGACGAAACTATTATTTTTAAGGGTCAGTTCATTATCCGCCGCTTCGACCTCTAATTCGATCGTATTCGTTCCGCGTCTTTCGATCTCGACAGGTAAAGAAACCCGATTGCCGATCTTGATGGGAATATGGGCTCTGAGGTCACCATTGACCCGAATTTTAACACGTGCCCGTTCACCTTCGTGACCGGGATCATCGACGCGAATTTCAAAATCAGTTTGTTCGCCAACAAGCCCATAACGGGGCGCAACGATGGCGCTGATGCGCCGGTCGCGGCTTTCTTTGTCATTCAGAATAACCGCATGAAAAGGCACATTATCAGGCAGGAGATTGTCTGTGTTCTCTGGGATATCGTGAACCTGTCCATCCGTAATCGCGATGACGCCGGCCAGTCGGCTTTGCGGCATGCCCGCCAGAGCCTCGATCATATTTGTGGCCAGTTTAGTGCCGTCATCCTCATCACCGGTTCGGACCAGAGTGACGTCCAGATTTTCGGCCGCATTCAAAGACTCGGTCAGGCTTTTGATGATGGCCTCGATCTTTTTATCGCGCCCACCCAATTGCGTACTGGCACTGGTGTCGGCGAGAACCAAAACCTCATCAGGCAGGTATTCGCGCTCTTCCTCGACAGTTTGCGGGTTCATCAAAGCCAGCGCCAGGAACAGAGCTGCCAATACACGGAATATAAAACTTCGTAATCGCGCCAGTCCGCCGGTCGCAGCTGCCAAGATGGCCAACACGGTAATAATGGTGATCAATACTGGGGAAATCAGGGGATCAAATGCGATATTCGGGAGCCAGGACATTATTCTTCTGTCTCCTCATCTGGCCCCAGATCTTCGGGTTCTCTTTGGGCATCACCACGCCGCTCAATCAGTGCTTTGGCATGAACCTGGTCAGCTTTATAATTGCCGGCCAAAGTGTACATCGCCATATTCACGCCAAAACGCAAAGCCATTTCTCTTTGCTTGGGAATGTCACGTTCCAAGTCGATATAATAGGTCTCGTTCTCTAACGCCCAGGCAGCCGCCCAGTCATTACTACCGATAATGACACTGGATACACCATCCCGGGCGGCCCCGCTTTGGTTTTTATCGACCCAGACCCGTCCATTGGCCCAACGCCCTGGATAGAGTTCAATCAGATAATAACTTTTGTTCAAGACGTGGTCTTCAGGCACTTCTGCAAGGGATGGAATATCGAGGCTCTCGGTGACGCGTTTTAAGCCCGGATGCGGATCGCCTGCAGACAGGAAATCATCGCCGCTGTCTCGGGTGTCAAACACGATCGTACCGCCACTTGACATATAATCGTTGAGAGCGGCGACAGCTTCGTCAGTCAAAGCAGGCGCATCTCTATCAATGGGCCAATACAAAAATGGATAGAAGACAAGAGGGTCAGTCGCCGGGTCAACACCGCGGACGCCGGCGGGCTCGATTGTGGTTCGTCGGGTCAGAATATCAACCAATCCAAGCATAGCGTTTTCACTGGTAATGTCGACACGGGGATCGTCGGTCTCCACATAGGCAAAATGGAGTTCCAACGCATCATTGTAATGGGTCTCGTCCTGAGCTTTCGCTTCAATGCCGCTGCTCATGGACATCAACAGGCCGGCGACCAAAATCGCGACACCTTGTTTACGCCAGAACATCAATCGGTCCTTGAGAATTCTAAACCTGCCTGAGGCATATATGGCGAGTAAGGCATCAAGAGCCAGCATAAGTAATCCAATCCATAAAAGCAGCCCGCCCAGATTATTATTCGCGGTCTGTCCGTATTGTTCTGTTTCAATGCCGTCTAAAGTTGCCAGAGAACTATAGGTCGCCGGATCTGCATTGATGTTCAGGGCTTTGCGGCGCGGTCCTTGTCGGTAAAGACCGGGGCGGTTAACGGCAAAATCTGTCGTTGTATCAATCTGATCATAGGCAACGGGTTTGTCATAAATGTCCGGACTTTTAAGACGGCCCATACCGTTCAAAACGCGTTCGGGTGCCCAATCGCTTGTGGACTGCCCTGTGCTCGCCTTGGTGCTGGATGATTTGGCCATGCTTAGGAGACGGCGCAACATGTCAACATAGAGGCCACTAACCGGAATGTTAGACCATTCGGGGTCCGCTGTGACATGGAACAGGACGATACGACCAAACCCTTGCTCTTTGGCGGTCACCACAGGCGAACCATCCTGAAGACGTGCCCAGGTTCGGCTGTCGGTTTCCGCGCCGGGTTCCGCCATAACTTGCTGTTTAACCTCGATGTCCTCAGGGATTGATAATCCAAAGAAAGGGCTTTCCGGGGCAAATGCACTAAAATTTTGCGGTTCTTCCCATGTCAGTGCTCCGCCCAATGCCCGTCCGCCGGAACGCAATCTGACGGGCAGATATTCATCGCTTCGGGCTGCCAGTTTGGGGCCGGCAAAACGGATAAGCAGACCGCCATTTTCGACGAACTCATTGACTGCGGGAGAGGTATCACGAGCGGCGTCAGGCATGACCAGAATACTGGGGGCCAAAGGTAATAACTCCTCAAGAGAGCCGCGAAAAACATCTGCATAAGGGCGTAAAGCCGTTTCTGCGTAAAAAGGCTCGGAAAGGAGAGGGCTGGGATTGTCTTTACTTTCGGTCAGGACGCCAATGAGTGGACGTCCCCAACTGTCATCCAAAAGTTTTACAGCGCCCGCACTGACCGTATCGTCAACGCGCAATATCTGAATTTTACTGCGTAGTTCCGTTGGGAGTTCAATTTTCGCTTCAGCGGTTGTTTGTCCTGGTGAAAATAAAATATTTGAACGGGCGATGACACGGCCATTATTATCATGAGCGGTGACATCTGTACTGCGGATTCCGTTGCCATCTGCGCGGTGCCATTCCATGCGAAATCCGTCTACCGTCTCTTCCAGCGTACCCGGAATAAGCGGTAGGTTAGCAGCACCCGGAGACATAACTTTATAGGCGGCGAAAGTATCGAGCTGTGTTTCCAAGGCTTCGACCCCGGCATTGTCATTCGTGACACCACTCGAAAGCCAGTAAACATCGCTTGCCCGTATATTTGCCGTGCCGTTCGCTGACGTTTCGCTCATCTTTTCCAGAATTTCAGCTTTGTTTTTCAGGGCCGCATTTTGAGGCCAGGGTTGTAGTGTTTTGATATGTCTGAGCGCGTCTGATGCATTGGCTGTCAGTATGTCGTCGACATCGCGATCGGTCGTCGTGATAATATTGACCTGAACCCCTTTACGTTGGGCGTCTTTGATCAGGATTTCCGCTTCCCGCATAATTGTTGTCCAATTAGCAGCGGCATCCCATCCATCATCAATCAATAAAGTGATGTCTCGATTGTTATCCGTACCTTCGGGGCGGGTCATTATAGGCTGAGCGAGAGCAAACGCGATAAGTGCTACCATTATCAGACGGAAAATGAGTAGCCATAAAGGTGTGCTATCGGGCGTTTCTTCCTCAACCGTAACTTCCTGGAGGATTCGGAGTGGTGGAAATATTTGCTGCAAAGGTTTTGGGGGCGTAATGCGTAATAACCACCAGATTAGCGGCAGGCTTAGGAGTCCGAGCAGTGCCAATGGCGCGAGGAATGTCAGAGATCCGAAGCTCATCGGTCAAACTCACCGCTGGTTGCCATATAGAGAGCTGTTAAAGCGAGATTGGCAGGCTGGTCGGTTCTGTGCGTAATAATTGGCCAACCAAGACGTCTTGAAATATCCTCGATGGCGGCGCCGTGTGCGGCGAATTTTTGACGGTATTCGTCTTTTGCCCGTTCGGCACGGCCAATAATAAAGGGCGGTAATTTCACATGACCCGGCAGGCGCATCTCAACCCGGCCTTTAAACGGGAACAAATCTTCGGCCGGATCAATAAGACGCAATAAAATGGCTTTCACAGGACGACCTGCCAATCGAGATAGGCGACTTTTCCAGACTTCAGGACTATCCAGAAAGTCCGACGCAATAACCAATTGTGCATGCGCCGGAATTTTACCATCAAGATGATCAAACGATCCTTCTGATATGGCCAGTTTGCGGCTCACGCGCTCCAGTCCGACGCGACCGGAACGTGGGCGCTCAGACTCGCCTAATACGGCGCACCGCTCGCCAGAGCGCATAAGCAGGCTGGCCAGTGCCATACACAAGACACTTGCCCGGTCCTGTTTGGACGGTATTTCTTTTTTCGAGGTCCAATCCATTCCGGCAGAACCATCGCGCCAGAAATAGACCGAATTGGCGGCTTCCCATTCGTTTTGACGCACATAGATCTGATCGCCGCGTGCGGACCGACGCCAGTCAATATCTGTTGATGGGTCAGAATTGGTATAATTGCGATATTGCCAGAAGGTTTCACCCTGACCGGGACGGCGGCGGCCATGCACACCTTGTGCGACCATAGCCGCGACCCGTTCTGCTTCGGCCAGAAGATCAGGATAAGCCGCGGCCAGCGCTTCGGAGCGCCGCCGGAGTTGGGTATGTTTTTGCGCTGTTTTTGCCACTTAGTTTATGGCTTCCTTTAGCTTGTCGAGGGTGCTCTCAATCGTGACGCCGTCAGCGCGCGCCGCAAAGGTCAATGCCATACGATGTTGCAAGACCGGACCGGCTAGTGCCAGAACGTCGTCAATTGACGGAGACAGGCGGCCATCCAGAAGCGCCCGGGCGCGGCTTGTCAGCATCAAAGCCTGACCCGCGCGAGGACCTGGGCCCCAAGCTACATGATCTTTGATGTTTGATAGCTCTGTTTGATCCGGACGAGCATTTCGAACCAGTGTCAGAATAGCATCGACAACTTTCTCTCCGATAGGCATTTCGCGAACCAGAGCCTGCATATCAAGCAGGGCTTTGGGTGTCAGAACTTTCGTGGCTTTGGCATCTTTGGCACCGGTCGTGGCGACCAGTATACGTTTTTCTGTTTCCAGATCCGGGAAGTCCACATCGATTTGCAGTAGAAAGCGGTCAAGCTGTGCTTCAGGCAGGGGATAGGTGCCCTCTTGCTCGATAGGGTTTTGGGTGGCCAGAACATGGAAGGGTCTCGGAAGTTCATAATCTTTACCGGCAACGGTTACGGTTTTTTCCTGCATAGCTTGCAACAAAGCCGACTGTGTCCGAGGACTGGCCCGGTTAATCTCATCGGCCATGAGAAGTTGACTAAAGAGAGGGCCTTCGATGAAGCGGAATGAGCGCTTGCCTTTAGCGCCTTCCTCAAGGACTTCTGAGCCGATAATATCTGACGGCATCAAGTCCGGAGTGAATTGCACGCGTTTATTGTCGAGGCCTAGCGCTGTCCCAAGCGTTTCAACCAATAATGTTTTCGCGAGGCCGGGCACACCGACGAGCAAAGCATGACCGCCCGAAAGAATTGCGGCGAGTGACAGGTCAACCACATTGTCCTGGCCCAGAATAACCGTTTGAATGCTGGATTTTGTCTTAGAAAGCTTTTCACTGGCCGCGTTAGCTTTTTTCTCGAGCGCGGCGGAAATTTTGTCGGTCATACTATCTCTTTTGCTTGAAATCAGTGATTTAGATTTATCTGGGTCTGTAATACGGGCTGACTACTGGATTAAACAGTAAAAATCGATAACAATTTGTCTATGACTGAATCATTAAAAAGCAGCAAAGAAGGTTTTGACCTGGCAGCGCTCATCAAAGCCGCCCGTTCTCAAGGGGATGGTGATGGACAGCGCCCGGTGGATAGGTGGAATCCTGACTATTGCGGCGAGATGGATATGGTCATCAAAAGCGATGGCAGCTGGTGGCACGAAGGCACGCGCATAACCCGTCAGCCATTGGTGGAGCTATTCGCCTCAATATTGCGCAAGGATGATGATGGGGAGACCTATCTGGTCACGCCTGTTGAAAAAATCCGCATCGAAGTCGAGGCTGGCCATTTCACAGCCGTCCGGGTTGACGTCGAAGGGGAGGGGGAAAGCCAGCGTGTTTTCTTTACGACTAATATGGGTGAAATCGTCGAGGCAGGTCCTGAGAGACCAATCCGAATGGACACGGATACGGACTCTGGTGAACCCCGACCTTATGTATTTGTAAGAGGTCGTCTCGAAGCCCTTCTGACGCGTCCGGTCTTCTATGAGCTGGTCGAGCATGGGATAATACGCGGTGAGGAGCTTGGAATTTATGCGAGCGGTACCTATTTCCCTCTTGGAAATATATAATGAACAATCCGGTCGAAAAAATTCGGGCCTCGCTTTTGCCTGTGCCGATTACAGGCGATGATGATGCCGTCAAACGCGAAGGTCAGCGGCGCGCGGCCGTGCTGATGCCTTTGGTTAAACGAGAGAGCTGGCAGGTAATTCTGACGCAACGGCCCGAGACCATGCCGAGCCATCCCGGCCAGATCAGTTTTCCCGGTGGTAAAATTGAACCGGGTGAAACGGCGGAGGCTGCTGCTTATCGGGAAACGCATGAGGAAATTGGTCTTACGAAAAATCAGATTGAACTGATCGGGCGGTTACCGTCCTTTAATGCCGTTACTGAATATCGGGTGACGCCCTATGTTGGCATTATAGATCCTGGATCCACATTGAAACCGGATCCACGGGAGGTTGCCGATGTATTCGAAATTCCATTGTCTTTTCTGATGGACCCTGACAACCATGTGCCTCGGGATGTCTTTTTTGATGGCCGTGAACATCGGCTCTACGACATGCCTTACGACGAGCCTAGTGGTGTACACCGCAACCTATGGGGCATGACAGCCATGATGATCTACCGCGTCTATCAAAGGAGTTTCAGCCATGAAGCTTAATCCTGGCCAACATGGCTGGATGACATCCAACGGCGCCTTGGCCGTTATGGCGGCCTTGCCCGAAGGGACGGCGCGGTTTGTGGGCGGTTGTGTTCGCAATGCTATATTAAATGAGCCGGTCGGCGATATTGATATTGCGACCCAGTTAGCCCCCAAAGCGGTACAGGCCGCCTTGAAGTCCGCCGGCATTAAATCTGTCCCGACGGGAATTGAGCACGGGACGATTACCGCCGTTGTAGATGGTCAACCCTTTGAAATTACATCTTTGCGCAAAGATGTGGAAACGGACGGAAGGCGAGCCGTGATTGCATTCACAGATGACTGGGCCGAAGATGCCATTCGCCGGGACTTCACCGTGAATGCCCTTTATGCGGATGCGGACGGGAATATTTACGATCCAACTGGTGAAGGTCTGGATGATATAAAGTCCCGGCGGTTTAGGTTTGTAGGAAATGGTGATGAACGTGTGCGTGAGGATTATCTTCGCATTCTCCGCTATTTTCGTTTTCTGGCCTGGTATGCTGCTGATCAGAAAATTGATGCAGAGGCTCTGAGAGCTTGCCGTGAGAATCGTGCAGGGTTGAAATCTCTGTCAGCAGAGCGGGTTTGGTCTGAAATTAAAAAAATATTGAGGGCTCCAGAACCAGCGCGTGTTGTTCAAATCATGCTGACCAATGATATTCTGCAAATCATTTTGCCGGAGGCATCAAATGCGGAAGGTTTGTCTTTGATGCAGGCCTTGGAAAACCAGGTGGGCCTCGCGGCTGATCCCTTGCTTCGGCTTATGGCCATGTCGGGTCGGGATGAGTTTGCCATGGCAGGTCTGGCAAAACGCCTAAAGCTGGCCAATCTGGAGAAAGCACGAATTTTATCTTGGGCTGGCAATCAGGTGGCTTTCGCGCCCGATATGGGAGAGCGGAGTTTTAAACAGGGAATTTATGCCAGCACGCCGCAAACCGCTTATGACCGCATGGTGGTCAGAGCGGCGGGTCAAACCGATCCGATTATAGCCGCGACCTGGGTTAAAAAGGCTAAGTGGGCCCTGGATTGGTCTATTCCCGAGTTTCCGCTCAAGGGCCGGGATCTGCAAAAAGCAGGTATCAATGACGGGCCAGAAATGGGTAAGGTCCTGAGAGCGCTTAAAGAGCTGTGGATAAGGAGTGGATTTGAGGCGGACAAGGAAAAGCTACTTGTCGCATTGGGGATGATTCAGCTCAAATAATACCAGATTTTAGATAATATTTGTGCATCATAGGCAAAAAAGTGCACATCGCCATTATTTCGCCATGTTTCCAAGCTGGAAATTTGCAAAATAATTCCCTCATCATGCGACGCTTAAGGGATAAATTACCTTATCGCACATAGCTCATTTGACATTTGTGGTTCAGGCCTTAACACATCGAGGTCTATGCAAATTCGGGAGGAAAACTGCACATGACTTTCAAGAAAAATGTACTCATGCTAGGAACAGCGGCTGCGATGACTTTCTCAGTCGCCGGCACTGTTCAAGCGAAAGATATCTGGAATAAAAACAATCTGGGCAAAATCGATAATGCCCGGCTTTTAAACGACACTAATCTGGGTAATCGCGCGGAAATCGCGGCCCGCAATAAATTCAAAAAGTTTTTTACCACCAAAGGTGTCACGCGTGATAATTCAGGGAACATGCATGTCCGGATGGACCAGCGTTTCCGAGGTAAGTCTATTCGAGGCGCGGATGTTGTCATGCATATTATGCCAAGCGGTGATATCAGCCTGGTGAATGGTAACGTTGTCCGTACAGGTGGTGTACCGGCACGCGCTAAAATCGATGCAGATGTAGCTCTCATGGGGTCAGCGTCTGCAATGGGTATCGGAAATTATGTTCTTCAAGGTGACCACGAACTGACTTATGCTGTCGGACGTGACAATGAAACGGTTCACCTGACTTGGCGTTCCAGTATTGAGCATGGCAGTGGCGATACATTTGCTATCGACTATATCTACACGGACGCTGTCTCCGGCGAACTGGTCATGATCGATCCTCAACTCCACACCGGTAAAAATCGCCGAACCTATGATGCCAATGGTGAGGCTTATAACAGCCGCAAAATGCCTGGCACGCTGGTCTGTACAGAGAGCAACACCAATTGCGGTCCTCAAGACGCCCAAGACGCGCACGATTATGCGGGTGTGACTTATGACTATTTCGCTACGAAATTTGGCAGAGACTCACTCGACAATAACGGAATGGACCTGGTTAGCAGTGTAAATGTTTGCGGTAGCCGTCGTTGCCCGAATAACTGGAATAATGCCGCCTGGTTCAACAATCAGATGCTTTACGGTGAGGGTGATGGATCTACATTCAGCCCGCTATCCGGCGATTTGGACGTTGTTGCCCACGAATTAACACACGGTGTTACGGATTTCACGTCAGACCTGATTTATCGCGATCAATCCGGTGCTCTGAACGAAGCGCTGTCTGATATTTTCGGTGCCAGCGCTGAAGCCTGGAACGAAGGTGGTATCAATGGCAATACTTGGAAACTGGGTGAAGATATCTATACACCGGGTGCCCCAGGTGATGCGCTGCGTTACATGAACAATCCAACACTGGATGGTCAATCAACCGACTATTTCCCAGATCGGGTTTATGAAGGCACAAGCACTGATAATGGTGGTGTTCACTTGAATTCCGGTATTTTCAATCTGGCTTACGTACTGCTGGTCGAAGGTGGGTCTCACCCGCGCGGCGTGACATCAACTAATGTATCTGGCATTGGAATGGATAAAGCCGAACAGATTTATTATCACGCTAACGTCAATTACTTCACCAGTTCGACAGGCTATGACGCGGCTCTCGCAGCTTTATCCCAGTCAGCTTTGGATCTTTACGGAACCGCTGAGCGTGACGCTGTAGTAGCTTCATATTGCGCTGTGGGTGTTGGAAGTAATTGTGACGGCGGTAATACGGGTGGAAATAACACACCGACAGCCAGTTTTAGCTCTGATTGTACGGACCTCAGCTGTACATTCACTGACTCAAGTTCTGACTCCGATGGCAGCATTGCGTCGCGTAGCTGGAACTTTGGCGATGGCAGTTCGTCAACGGCGACAAACCCAAGCCATACATATGCTTCAGCTGGTACATATAGTGTAACGCTGACAGTGACGGATAACGAAGGCGCCTCAAACAGCACCTCTCAAAGCGTAACGGTCGCGGATGGCAGCACAGGTGGTACAGATACGACACCACCGGTCATCTCCAATGTTGGGTCAACACAAACCGGCGGTCGTACATTTACGGTCAACTGGACGACAGACGAGCCAACGACTGGCGTGGTTACTATCGGTAGTACGACAGCAAGTTCTGACACACTGAGTACCTCCCATTCGGTGAGCTTCTCTGGTGCGCGTAAGCGTCGTTCTTACAGCTACACTATCACTGCGACGGATGCAGCTGGTAATGATTCAACGGCCAGCGGTACGCATAACCAAAACTAAGTTAAGCTGAAATTTCGAATTCGAAAGAGGCCTTCGGGCCTCTTTTTTTGTGGTGTATCACCATTAGCAATCGGGCCCATAATTTCTTTTATCGAGGCCGTTAGAAACCGGAATGTGATTAAAATTTTAGATGATTCATCCCAAATAGTCGGAAATTTTAGGAAGTAATTGTGCATCATAGACAAAAAAGTTCATATTGCCATGATTTGGTCACTTTTCCGGCGGGGGTTTTTGCAAGAATTTCCTCTCTCTTAGGGGGAGTTAGGGAAAAATTACCTTAGCCTGAAATACTCATTTGACATTCACATTTCTGTCATTACCACGTTCCGGTCTTTGCAATTTTGGGAGGAAAATAAGCATGACAATTCTTAAAAAAGCAGCCCTTATCGGAACAGGTATCGCGTTGACAACGGCCATGTCAGCAAGCGCAAATGCGCAGGATAGCTGGATCTTCGTTTTTGACGATTCTGTTTCTTCGGCTGAAGCTCCTGGCCTAGCTAATCAGGCCGCAAACCGTGCCGGCGGCAATGTCGGTCACGTCTACTCAAACACAATCCGAGGCTTCTCAGCCCGAATGTCAGCGACAGCTGCAGAGCGTATGGTCGCTAATAATCCGCGTATCGCTTATTTCGAAGCGGACGGTGTAATGACAAAAATCGCACCACCTCCCGGAAAAGGTCCTGGCAATGGCGGCGGCGGTGATGATGGCGGCGGTTCTGGCCCGGCTCAGACAACACCTTGGGGTATCACTCGTGTCAATGGTGGTGTCGCGTCTAATGGCGTCGCTTGCGTTCTGGACTCCGGTATCGACCTTGATCACCCTGATCTGAACGTTGATGCCTCTCAAGGCTTTACCGCATTCACCAAAGGCAAAGACGCCAACTTTGACGATGGTGATGGTCACGGCACACACGTTGCTGGTACAATCGCGGCTATCGACAATAGCGTTGGTGTTGTTGGCGTAGCAGCCGGTGCATCTGTTGTGCCGATAAAAGTTCTGAACTCACGCGGTTCAGGTTCTACATCTGGTGTTATTGCCGGCATCGATCATGTGGCTACGACAAATTGTACGGTCGCCAATATGAGCCTTGGTGGTGGTTTTTCTCAAGCCTTGAATGATGCTGTTGTGAGCGCTTCGAACCGAAATGGCGGTACGGTATTTGTACTCGCCGCTGGTAACGAGAGTACAGATGCCAGCACGCGTTCACCTGCCAGTGCGGAAGGTCCGAATATTCTGACTATCGCATCTAGCACGTCTAGCGATACATTCTCTGGTTTCTCAAACTATGGTTCTGTTGTTGACTGGATTGCACCAGGTTCATCTATCCTGTCTACTTGGAAAGGTGGCGGATACAACACGATCTCCGGTACTTCCATGGCCGCGCCACATGTTGCCGGCGTTGTCCTTCTGGGTGGTTGCTCCAATGGCGGATCGATTTCCGGCCCAGGTGGAAGCTACACAGTCTGCTCAAACTAATCAGGTTTGAAATTGAATATTTAAGAGGCCTTCGGGCCTCTTTTTTTGTGGCCTGAATTAAGGCCACTTAACGACGGGTGGCATGGAGGACAGTATGGTTTTAACATTGCCGCCGGTTTTCAGGCCAAATGTGGTGCCCCGGTCATAAAGCAGGTTGAACTCTACGTAACGGCCACGGGTAATGAGTTGTTCTTCGCGGTCGGCCTCAGTCCAAGGCTCGTGCAAGCGGTCGCGAACAATGGCGCTGTAAGTTTTTAAAAAGCCTTTGCCGACGTCTTGGGTGAAGGCAAAATCCGCGTCCCAGTTGCCACTATTATGACGGTCATAGAAAATGCCGCCAATGCCCCGCGCCTCGTCTCTGTGTGCAAGGTGGAAATAGTCATCGCACCATTGTTTGTATCTTTCATAGTCGGCGCAGTCATGGGCCTCACACGCAGCTTTCATCCCCGCATGGAAGGCGACCGCATCAGGATGGTCTTGTCGGCGGGCGCTGGCCTGGGTTGGTGTCAGGTCTGCGCCGCCGCCAAACCAGTCCTGTGTGGTCACGATATAGCGTGTATTCATATGGACGGCCGGTATATTTGGATTAGTCAGGTGAGCAATGAGGCTGATCCCGGCGGCCCAAAAGCGTGGGTCATCCTTGGCTCCGGGCACAGTCTCGCGCATCTCGCCTTCAAATTCACCGTGGACGACCGAGATATGCACGCCGCATTTTTCAAACAGACGACCCCGGAGCATGCCCCCGGTTCCGCCCCCACCATTGCCTTTGCGTTGCCAGTCTTCGAATTCGAACTTACCCGGTTCGCCGTCATATAGGTTCTCAGGCGCTTCGGCCTCTAATTTTTCGAACTCGGAACAGATCTTGTCACGCAATTCCCGAAACCAGTTCGCTGCTGTCTGTTTCTTGAGGTCAAAGCTCATTGTGGTAGTCCGTTCGTTTGTCTGAGGGCTTCATACAGGCCAATGGCCACGCTTGTCGCGAGGTTAAATGAGCGCATATCCGGTGCAAGCGGTATAATGACTTTGGCGTCTGAGGCTTCGTGGACATCATCGGGAACGCCAGCGCTTTCTCGGCCAAACAATAAGCGGTCATCAGGACGGAATGAAAAATCCGGCAGGCGGGTCGCGCCTTTGGTAGTGAACAAGACGATGCGTCCATTCCGATGGTTTTTGAATTCTGCCCAGCTTTGGTGACGGGTCAATTCGGCTTCATAATCCATGGCTGTCCGGCGCAGGGCTTTGACCGATAATGGAAAACCGCAAGGCTCAATGACGCCGAGCGGTATCCCGAAACAGGCACATAGTCGAATAGCTGCGCCCAGATTTTGCGCAATATCAGGTTGGTATAGAGTGACGTTCATTTTTATGTCGCTTGTTTGAGGATTGCGCTGTGCTATATCCAAAGCTATGGGGAAGTCCAACCACACACGACGTTTTATTTTGATAAGCAGCGCCGGTTTATCTGGCTCGGCGCTTGCCGGTTGTGAGCTGGCGGGGGCGGGCCTGGCCTGGAGCTATGCCAATCAGATGCAGATGCCGGCGGAAACCAAGGCTGCCGGCGCCATAGACGTGGACCTGTCAAAGATTGAGGAGGGGCAGCAGATCAAAGCGCTCTGGCGCGGTAAGCCGGTCTTCATCCGGCATCGCCGTCCTGATGAAATTGAGAAAGCCAATGCGGCGGATGTCGCGTCGTTAAGGGATCCGCAAACGGACAATGAACGCCTTGTTCCCGGAGCGGATGGTGAACTGAATCCCCAATATCTTATTGTTATGGGCGTCTGCACGCATTTTGGATGTGTACCCAAAAGCGAGCAGCACCCGTTCCAGAGCGGCTCTGGTTTAGGCTGGTTCTGCCCCTGTCATGGCTCCAAATATGATACCTCCGGGCGTGTCGTCGGCGGACCTGCACCGGCCAATCTCGAAGTGCCGCCTTATGTCTATATTTCGGATACTGTTATCCGGATAGGCTAGCCGCGACATTTTTCGGAATTGCATCCATCGGCAAGGTCATTAATCTGTACCTGTGAGCATTGCCGATAAATCTTCTGCTGTGGGGCGTCGAAACTTTATTTACATTACGACCGGTGCCGTCGCAGCTGTTGGCGTCTGCGGACTCGCCGTGCCTATGTTGGGGCACCTCGCCCCGACGGGTGAAAATGAAATTCGAAATATTGATGTAGATTTGCGGCTTATACCCGAAGGTCAGGAAATCAAAATACGCGTCAATGGCAAGCCAGTCGCCATACGGCACCGGGCCCCTTGGGAGATTGCTCTGGCGCGCCAGGATGATGGAGCGAGCATGTCGTCACCAGAGGTCGATGAGGACCGTTTACGGGCCATGTCGGATGGTTTGAAAAATCCTAAATATTTAATCGTATCGCTGGTGTGCACACATTTTGGAAGTGTGGTGACATCTTATCATCGTGCAGATAGCGATGACCGGCGCGAACAAGGCTGGTTCTGCGAAAGTCACGGTGCTTATTTTGATACGTCAGGTCGACTGCGTGGCGGGCCGGGCGGTGGCAATCTGCCTGTGCCGGAATATGAGTATGTAAACCCGCACGTCATACGGTTTCGGACCCGGAACGTGTAATCCTTGCGGCGTTGTGCCGCGATTAAAAATTAGCCTTTTCAAGACAATATGTTTATTA
>JAHDEZ010000091.1 GCA_020628425.1 Hellea sp.
GCGCGGCGTGTGTGCGCATCTGGCTCTGATAGGCATATTCGTCCTGCGCTTCGCGGGAGACGCCATAGCGCTTGGACACGATCTCGGCCGTATCAATCATTTGGATATAGGCATTGGGGTGGTTCTTGACCACATTGGCATCAGGCGCGACGCGCATTTCCGGTGTCTGCACCATAGAGATGCTCTCGACACCGCCGCCAATGGCGATCTGCTGATTGTCGGCGATAATCTGCTTGGCGGCAATGCCGATGGCAATCATGCCGGAGCCACATTGCCGATCTATACTGGCTGCCGGCACGGTCACAGGCAGGCCAGAGGCCAGAACCGCATTACGGCCCATGGTGACCTGAACACCCTGTTGCAGGGCACAGCCCATGATCACATCTTCGACTTCACCGCCCTCAAGACCAGCGCGCTTGACGGCCGCGTCGATACAATGACCCGCCAGGGTCGGGGATGGGGTGGCGTTAAACGCGCCGCGATAGGCCCGGCCAATCGGCGTACGCGCCGTAGAAACAATAACGGCTTCTCTCATGATAAACTCCTTGGTTTCGCGTGGCGGTCAACTAACCTCAACGGCCCAAATGGGCACCGCCACCATATGCGCATTGTTGCATATGCGAGTGAGGGAGACTCTTCAAGGGATATTTCGGTCAAATTACCGTGTGGTTAAGGGCGTATTGTAGCAGGGAATTTCAAAATTGCTAAAAAATTTAGCTTATGTAAACATCCAGAAAATTACGTCAGTTTTTATCAAGAAGATAGAAAACAGTTCCATCAAAAATCTTAGTAAGCGCAATATAAAAACCACACTGAATTAGCTGTTCACGCAATTCCTCTCGTGAAAATGTGGAATAGAATGAATGCCCCCGAAGCGAATTTATTATATATCCATCTCTAAACTCGTATGCATTTGGCATTTTTCTCATTCTGTTGAAATCTGAATTTCGATATTGATGTGTTACTACTAATTGTCCATTGGGCTTTAGTAGACGGTAACAATTCCTCAATATCCGCCAGCGAACAGACAAAATTGGAACCGCCGAAAGCACATTTATGCAAAAAATTCGATCAAATTTTTCTTGCGTAGTATAGATTTCTCTTCCGCAAAAAAGAGCGATGTTGTTTCTAGTTTTACTAAATTCAATAATCGAGGTTTTGTCTCCCCAAATTTTTTGTTGCCGTGACAACTGCACTTGGGAGTCGTACAAAAAGACTTCATCCGAATTCTGTAAATAGTTTTCTAAGTATCTTAACTTCCCGCACCCATAATCAAGTGAAGTTTTTACAGGATAAAGCGCCTTGAATTCATCCGCGATGTATTTTGATTTTTGGGCCTTAGGTTTTGCTGCATTTTCAGATCGGATAATGACCCTGTTAACTCGATAGCGCATTTATGTATTTTCTTATGGTGTCGGATGCATTCTCATCTTCTAAAATTTTGGTTATTTGGCTCCGAGTATATTTCCGAATTTCTGGAAGAACAATTAGCGAGCACAATAAGCAAGCCGCTGTCATTCCGAAAGCAAGTATCGAAAACTCTCGATTAAAAACACCAATAATTAATCCTGTAAGAAAACTCGTGAAAGCTAGTTCCAAAAAAACCCAATACCAAGAAAATGACGTGAGCGCTTGATGTATATTATGTTTTCCAACGATAGGATTTTCGTCCGTACTTGAAGCAAAGTTATAAAACATATTTGTCATGGCTTCATGCCTATTGGATTTGAGTTTTTCTAGGAGCTCAGAACTTGGGTTTTCGATTACGCTTTTTGTTAAGGGCTCCAAAATATGTTTATAGTCATACCTTGACCGTATCCTAAACACATCCGAAATTCGGTCATGTAACTTAAAGACATGAGACATTATTCCGGCCCAGACTATAGCGAAAATAGCCATCAGAAGGGGAACTTTCATTTCCCATAAGGTAATTATGGAACCCTTAAAAAGTTCTGAGAAAAAATGCACTTCCTTATCTAATAACCAAAAGCAAAATAAAGCGCCAACAAAATGCCAGAAGGTCAGCTTTATTAGCATTTCTTGAAAATTCGTGACCGATAAAAATTTTAGTCCAAACATATACCCACCCCCAAGTTCAAAATAGGTGTGAGCCACCATATTTGTTTCAAACACCCTATATCAAGTTATAATTGAATTTATATTTAGAAACTCGTCGTAATCAGAAAACGCCGCAATTCACAAGCCTGACTAGAATCGTGTAATCGACTTGTCACACAAGTAACCTCAGCATATAGTAGCCCCTTCATGGACGTCATCACCGCCGTAAAAACACGCATCTCAACCCGGGCTTTCCTGCCGGACGCAGTCCCGCAATCCGACATACAGGAAATCCTCGATATCGCCCGCTACTCCCCGTCCAGTTCCAATCTCCAGCCCTGGGGCACGATCGTTGTGACGGGCGCGGAGAAACAGGCCATTAGCGATCTGGCCATCAAGGCCTTCAAATCCCAGGCGCCCAGCGAAGAAGGCGACTACCCTATCTATCCCAAAGACCTGCCGCAGAAATATCAGGACCGCCGCGCCGGGGTTGGCAAGGGCATGTATGAGCTCATGGGGATAAAGCGCGATGACATGGCCGCGCGCATGAACTGGGTCATTGATAATTATAATTTCTACGGCGCGCCCGTGGCTGTGTTCTTTACCATTGACCGCCTGCATGGCCGCAATCAATGGGCGTCGCTCGGTATGTTTATGCAGACCGTCTGCCTTGTGGCCGAGGCTAAAGGCTATGCCACCTGTATGCAGGAGATCTGGGCCCAGGTCCGCGACAGCGTCCACAAGCAGTTAGAGCTCGACGAGAACGACGTCATCTATGCGGGCATGGCCCTGGGCAAAGCCGACCCGGACGCGCCGGTCAATACACTCCGGACCGAGCGCGAAGCTGTGGATGGCTTTGCGAAGTTTGTTGGGTTTTAGGGTCCGCCGACTTTGCTTAGCAATAGAGCTCTGACCTTTTGCAGCTCCGCTATCCTTTGCTCTATTTCGACCAGCTTCTCCCCAAATAATGGCCCCCACCCATTCTCCGGCGTTTCGCCGGACATAAACAAATCCAAATATGGTCCGATTTCCTTCAAGGAAAATCCCATAGTCTTGCCGAGAGATATCCATTTCAGACGCTCAACGTCTGCCTCCGAGAAATCCTGATAGCTCCGTTGACCGGCCTGTTTCGGGGTCGGTTTTAACAGGCCGAGATCCACATAATGCCGAATAGAAGCCTTCGTCAGTCCGGATGATTTCACCAGTTCACCTATCAGCATGATTTCTCCATTTAGCGCTTGACTGTGAGGTTTACCTCACAGGTTAGAGCATGGTTTGAATAATTGTACAAATCCTTTTGGGGGACATGAAATGAAGTGGTTTAAAAGAGGCTTGGGTGGTCTGGTTTTATTGGTTTTGGCTCTGGCGGTCGTCTGGTTCACCAATCTGGGCGGGATTAAAGAACGCATTTATGTCGACCAAATCGTGAAAATGCGAGTCTCTCCGGAGCGGCTGGTCAATGTCAAAACACCCAAAGACTACGGCATGGATTATGTGGACCGGGATATCATGACCCCGGACGGCATTCGCCTCAGCGCCTGGGAAATTCCGGCGGCCAAGCCTTCTGATAAAACCATTATCGTCAACCACGCGCTCTCAACAACCCGTTACGGGTCTGTCGAGGGGTTGGACGGCGTGCCTGTCGAATACCTCCCCATGATCAAACATCTCCATGATGCGGGCTATAATATTGTCATGTATGATCACCGGGGTCAGGGCGACAGTGATGGCGGGGTCAACAAAACGCTAAAAGGCAAAGAAGCGCCCGTCAGTGTCGGCATTACCGAATGGCAGGACGTCTTAGGCTCTCTGAATTATGTGAAAAGTCATCCCGAATTTGCTGATGATCAGGTCGCTTTCCTCAGCCAATGCATGGGCGCTAATGCCACTTTCCATGCCTGGGCCCAGGCGCCGAATGTTTTTGGCGACCCGCGTATCAAAGCTCTTGTCGCCGTGCAGCCTCCCATTTCCTACAAAATGAATGAGCGCTTTATCAAAGCAAAGGCCGGTATGGATCTGGTTGACGAAGTTCTGGAAAAGCAAAAGGACACATATGGTTTCGGTTATGCAGATGCCATGACGGACGTGAAAAGCCTGACTGTCCCTGTCCTGTTTTCTCAGGTGAAATTCGATGAATACACATTTGATGCTGAGACTGGCGTCAACGATGTTCAGAAAATCTATGAGGCGGCTCCGACAGAAAAATCCATCATCTGGATAGGTAAAGACGGCACCAATGCCCACGGCACCAACAAACGCTTTGACGGCTATGGTTATTACAACAAATATCCAGAAGAGCTTTTGGCGTTTTTAGCGAAGCATTTTGAAGGATAGCGAGCTTTAAGCTTTCCCCTCCAGCCGGTCCGCGATGCGTTCGAGACGCATGACCACATCTGCCTCGGGCCGCGCGGCCGGCTGGTTCCATATCAACCCCAAAAGGTTATCAACGAAAGCATTGATATCGTCGTCGCGGCGTACAAACATCATGGTTCGGGCGGAATATTCCATAGAACCGAAGAACATATCCCGGA
>JAHDEZ010000040.1 GCA_020628425.1 Hellea sp.
GCAGAGTGCTCCGACCTCACAGATCTTGTCTTCACATCCAAAGCCTCTCACGGGTATTCTGACGCATTCATGGAGGCATGCCGGGACGAATTAAAAGTCACTCCGGACACATTGACCAAAGGTCCGGCCCGAATTGCCTTTGAACCAGAACGCGGCATTTTTTTGGGATTTGCGCAAATTGTCAGGATTACCGACGACATTTGGGAGGTTGAAGCTCTGTTTGTCGCGCCTGAAACACAGGGGCTCGGTATAGGGCAAAAACTATTTGAATGGGCTATTGGCGCGGCTTCAAAAGAGACCTGTCGCACGCTGCGCATTAACTCTGATCCAGGTGCCGAAGCTTTTTACGAGCGGCTGGGCGCCGTCAAGGTGGGTGAAACACCATCCGGTTCCATTGAAGGGCGATTTCTGCCTCAGCTCGAATTAGCCCTGACTAAAGCGCCTGATAGAGCGCCTCAATAATCCGTAAAGACCTCGGATCTCCCATTAAGAGGTTATCCTGTCGGCTCATGGCATAGCAAAAAGAAAGCCCCATATCCGGGTCCGCGAATGCGCAGGAACCGCCCCAACCACTATGCCCGACTGTCACCGGATTAGGGCCGTAATAAAAGTTTGGATAATTCACCATCACACCGGCGGCAATATTAAGCTCGAATGGCAAAACCTGATCGAGCCCTGTTATACGCGTTTGTCTGACTTTCTCCTGCATGTCTTCCGCCAGGAACACAGCCCCATTTATTGTGCCGTCTACAAACGCCTGCATCAATCCGGCCATACCCTTGGCTGTTGCCTGGCAATTTGAACCGGCCAATTGTGCTTTGCGCCACCGTGTCAAATCTGTTCCATTGGTTGCTGACCATTTTTCGAGAAAAGCGGCGCGTGTCGCCGGTGTAATCTCCCCGAATTTGGCCGGACGTTTGGGCTTTTGCATATAGACGGATCGATGATGCTCGGTTTCTGGTAGCCCTAACCACACATCCAAACCATGAGGTTCGCATATGTCCTGACGTAAAATCTCCCCAATAGAGCGTCCATATTTGTCATTTAAACGCGCTATCTCTCCGGCCAGAAACCCATAGGTAATGGGCGAATAACCGCTGGCCGTTCCAGGCTCAAATACAGGTTTCTGTGCCGCCAAGGCACTGACGGTCTTATCCCACTCATACCAGTCATCAGGCGTCCAGTTTGGATCGGTTATACCCGACAGGCCATGCTGGTGAGACATCACTTGACCGACCGTTAGCTTTCCTTTCCCCTCAGCAGCAAACTCTGGCCAGAAGGTGGATATAAGCTGATCATATCCGAGGCGGTCCTGATCCGCCAAATGGGCAATGACCAGTGCAGCTGCCGCTTTTCCCGTCGAAAAAACAGAAAATAAATGATCATCTCCAATCGGTATGGTCGCGTCTTTGTCCGCCCAACCGCCCTTAAGTTCTAAAATCACCTCACCGTCGAGCATAGCGCATACACTGGCCCCGAGCTCTCCGCCGTCTTCAAAATTGGCTTTGAATGCCTCAACGACCGATTCCAGTCCCGCCTCGGCTGTGATGGAAAATGGTAGGCTCATATTAATCGCTCCATACCCAGGAGCGGTGCCTGTTCAAGGCTTGCCTGAAAACGGGTAAGTGGAAATTCAGCACTATCATTGTCCACAGCCTGTTGCATAATTTCAAACACAGAAGACACCGCAGCACGCGCCGCCTCTTCCTCAGTCTTTCCATTTAGAATATGAGCCAATAATATTCCCGACAAAGCATCGCCTCCACCATTTGGCACGCGCTCAAACTCTTCATGGCCAAAATAAGTTAAACCGCCCGGGTGATAGCTCAATGCGCCAATACGTCCATGGTGGCGAACGGAGGTAACCAGAGCACATCCACCATAATCCAGTAGTGCTTTTTCAACAGATTTAAGGTCGGGTAACTCCCTTTTTAGAATATGTGAAAACTCCCAAACATTGGGCGTGACGATATCAGCCTGACTTATAAGGTGCCCCATAATGGCTTCAGCAACGTCAACAGGCACGTATAATCTGTCATTATCACCCATTACGGGATCAACAATGGCGATTGTTTTTGGATTAGCCTCCTTGATATTGCTGAGGATCTTTCCGGCTAATTCGACATTTTCGACACTTCCCATATAACCCGTCATCACCGCGTCAAAACGGAGGTTTTGAGCCCTGATACCATCCCACATATCAGATAGGATTTGCGCTTTTGCAACCGTGCCGCCAGGCGTACCCCAACCCGGATGACGCCCCATTAGCGTTGTCGGCAGTATCACTGTATCTATCCCCAAACGACGCAGACAAAATGCGCTGTTATTGACGCCGACTGAACTCGCAGCGACCTGAGAGGATATAACCAAAGCCCGTTTCATAGCGGGCGTCTCTAACGCCCGCCTATATGAGTTGCAATTATAATTTCGAACTTAAGCGCCAGCGATCTTTAATAGATACTCGCCATATCCGCTTTTCTTTAAAGGTTCGGCCAATTCCTTTAGACGTGCCGCGTCAATCCAACCTTGATTGAAAGCAACCGCCTCGGGACAGCAAATGCGTCGACCTTGTCGGTCTTCCATCACGTGCACAAATTGAGCAGCCGCCAACAATGAACGATGTGTGCCTATATCGAGCCAGGACGTTCCCTCGCCCAACATGGCACATTTGAGTTCTCCGCGATCGAGATAGATAGAATTCAGGGCGGTTATCTCTAATTCGCCTCTGGCAGACGGTTTGATGGTTTTGGCATATTTGGGCGCATGCTCGTCATAGAGATAAAGTCCTGTCACCGCATAGTTAGACTTAGGCTGCTTGGGTTTTTCCTCAATTGACAAAACGTTGCCGTTTTCGTCGAACTCCGCAACGCCATAGCTTTCAGGGTTATTGACATGGTAGCCGAATACTGTGGCGCCTTCTGTATTATCTTTGGCGTTTTGCAGTACCTGATCAAATTCGGTCCCAAAAAACAGATTGTCACCAAGTATCAATGCGCTCGGCGAACCATCCAAAAACGCTTCAGCGATAATCAGGGCTTGCGCTAATCCATCCGGGCTCGGCTGTACGGCCCACGTGATCTCGATGCCATAATTGCTGCCGTCCCCTAATAGGTTCTGAAACGCTGGCTGATCATGCGGCGTGGTAATGATCATGATTTCCCTCATACCCCCGCTCATCAGCACGGATAAAGGGTAATAAATCATGGGCTTATCATAAACTGGCATGAGCTGTTTAGACACAGAAATTGTGCTGGGATAAAGACGTGTTCCGCTGCCACCCGCAAGAATGATACCTTTTCGACTCATATCACACGTCGCCGTTAATTGCGTGTGCATCAATAAGTATTTCTCAGAAAAAAACAAGGGCTTTGTTAAATAAATACGTCGCAAATTGTCAATTCAATTGTACTAGACGTCCAAACATAATGGAGTTTTATTCTCGCAAGAGACGACAAATTTTGGCTCAAGATGCAAACGTTGAAACTTTATTCTCAAGATATATCTAGCGCTTCCTTACGTTTGACACATAAGATTAGATACCAATCGGTCGAACGCGAACCTAGGCCTGAAACTACCTAATTTTGTTCTGGATCCGACTCCGGTTGCTGGCCTGCCCCCTATCGAGAAACACACTCGAGCCCTGAGTCAAGGCCCGTCCCGCTGCCACGTATTTATCGAGAAAACAAACCTTGGTTTAGCTAGTTCCGAAACGGTACTTGTGCCATTGGCACCTTCCTGACCCGCCCGAGCTTTAAAATCCGATAAAAACTTTTACGCTTCGAATTTTTTTGTATTCCTCTTTCGCAGAAATCAGACGAGTCAAAATATGGCTTAAGTTACCATTCGGAAACTGGGAACCACCTCAATGTCTCGCGGTCTTGCTCTGCGCACACACTTACTCATCTGTTGACTCATAATTGCTGTTAACTAAAAGGCCCGCAAGTACAGGGGTATAATGCGCATGGAATTTGAAGCCACAAAACTGGATGGTGTCTACCTGGTTAAACCGCGTCGTTTTGAAGATGACCGTGGGTTTTTCTCTGAGACTTTTCGCGCAAGCCTTTTTGCTGAAGGCACAGGCGCTTCGGTCGAGTTTGTGCAGGATAATTTCTCTTATTCGAAACACCGGGGAACTGTTCGCGGCCTGCACTATCAAGCCCCGCCTTTTGCTCAGGGCAAGCTGATGCGCTGCACGCGCGGCATGGTCACAGATGTGGCCGTCGATACACGTCCCGGATCTCCCACTTACGGCGAACATGTGACGGCGGTACTCTCCGCCGAAAACGGGCACCAGCTCTGGGTACCAGCAGGTTTTCTTCACGGCTTTGCGACTTTGGTCGACGAAAGTGAAGTCGCCTATAAAGTGACGAATTATTACTCCAGCGATTGCGATGGCAATGTGCTTTGGAATGACCCTGAACTTGGCATTGACTGGGGCATTGAAGACAGTGAGGCTGTCCTCTCAGATAAAGACAAGGTCGCGCCGCTTCTGGCCGATTGGACCAATCCCTTTTAAGGAATAACACGATGAAAATACTGGTTACTGGTGGTGCAGGATTTATCGGCTCGTCTGTCGTCCGGATGGCGGTCAATCAAGGCCATGAGATTGTCAATCTCGATAAACTGACCTATGCAGCTAATCTGGAAAATGTGGCCATGCTGGCCAATAACCCAAACTATGCTTTCGAGCAGGTCGACATCAATGATGCGGCCGCGGTTAATGCTGTTTTTGACAAACATAAGCCCGACGCTGTCATGCACCTGGCCGCCGAGAGCCACGTAGACCGCTCTATTGATGGTCCGGGCGCATTCATACAGACCAATGTCATTGGAACGTTTAATATGTTGCAGGCCGCAAGAGGTCACTGGGACACTCTAAGCGGAGAAGCCAAAGATAATTTTCGTTTCCACCATGTTTCGACGGATGAAGTTTACGGTGACCTGCATCCAGGCGACCCGGCCTTTGAAGAAACCACGCCTTATGACCCAAGCTCGCCTTATTCCGCGTCAAAAGCCGCATCTGATCATCTGGTTCGCGCCTGGCATCGCACATATGGATTCCCTGTTGTGGTGACGAATTGCTCCAATAATTACGGGCCTTATCAATTCCCTGAGAAACTTATACCTGTTGTTATTCTCAAGGCCCTGCATGAGCAGGAAATCCCGGTTTACGGCACGGGCGAAAATATTCGTGACTGGCTCTATGTGGACGATCATGCTGATGCCTTGCTGACGGTTTTACAAAAAGGTGCTCTTGGCGAGACCTATAATATCGGCGGCAATAATGAGCGCACCAATCTAGAACTGGTGAAAACCATTTGTGCGATTATGGATGAGCGTAAGCTCCATAATACAAAATGCGAAGATCTTATCAGCTTTGTCTCTGACCGTCCGGGCCATGATTACCGCTATGCGATCAATGCCACGAAAATTGAAACCGAGCTGAATTGGACGCCATCCGTGGAATGGAACCAGGGTTTCGAAAAAACCATCGACTGGTATCTGGACAATCGCGAATGGTGGACGCCGCTCATGAAGAAGAAAATCTTCGGCGAACGTCTGGGCACACAGGCTTAATGCAGCACATTGTCGTCATCGGAAAAACCGGGCAACTTGCCCGCGCCCTGATCGCTCGTGCGGACGCGCACAATATCAAAATCACAGCTTTTGGCCGGTCCGATTGCGACCTCTCCGCCGACGCCGAAACGCTTAGAGCATTTGCTGGATCTCTTCCGGAATGTGACGGGCTTATCATCGCAGCGGCTTATACGGCGGTCGATCACGCCGAAGACGATACGGACACAGCCCTGCAGGTCAATGGTGTGGCACCGGGTGTCTTTGCCAAAGAATGCGCCGCGCGCAATATTCCTCTAGTGCATATTTCAACGGATTATGTCTTTCCCGGTGACGGGGAAACGCCGCTTAAGCCATCCGACCCAACCGGGCCAGGTAACGCTTACGGTGCCAGTAAACTCGCCGGTGAAAAAGCCATTCAAGCCTCCGATGTCCGCGCGGCTATTCTGCGAACAAGCTGGGTTTATGACGGAACGGAACCCAGTAAAAACTTCATGAAAACCATGCTGGGTTTTGCCAGAAAATATGACCAGTTGACGGTTGTTGCAGATCAAGTGGGACGTCCAACAAATGCCGATGATTTGGCAGATGCCAGTCTTGCCGCCATTGGAAAAATGATGCACGAACCGGACTTCAAAGGTGGAATATATCACGTTTCTAATACAGGCATTCCGGTTAGCTGGGCCGGATTTGCCCGTTCTATTATGGCCCTTTATGCGAAAAAGACCGGCAAACATGTCAGTGTTAAAAACATCAACTCTGATGAAGCTTTTGAGATGTTTAAACAAAAAGCCCGCCGTCCTAGCTATTCAGTCCTGGATACAACGAGTTTTGAAACGGAATTCGACCATAAACTGCCAGAATGGAAGACCGGTCTGGCCAATGCTTTCATCGCTTGGGAATCCTGGCAGTAAGACCAGCTCATTAATCGCTGACTATAATCATTGAGCGGGCACTAGCGCCATGATTATTTAGGCTTGCCTTTATTTAGCATTTTTGCTAATTTGCATTTATGCAAAATAATATATTCAAGGCGCTGGCCCATCCTGACAGGCGCAAAGTCCTATCGTTATTGCGGTCTGGCCCAATGCTCGCAGGCGATTTGGCAGCGGAATTTGATTCCAGCTGGCCGACCATGAGCCGTCATTTATCCGTGTTGAAAGACGCGGATCTGATCTCCGCGGAACGTCAAGGCAATCAAATTCTTTACCGCATTAACACGAGCGTTTTGGAAGATACTGCGGGTGCGCTTTTGTCATTCATTGGCGTCAACAAAAGCGACAATGACAATGAAACCGACCCTGATATTGAGGAGGCAGCAGAATGATAAAAACAGGATTAACCGTCACAGCCCTGGCTGTAGCCGCCATGAGCGCCATGGCTTATTGGACCATGCAGGCGTTACCTGAAACGGGACAAGTCCCTGTACACTGGAATATTAATGGAGAAGCCGACCGTTTTGAGGACGTCGCTCAGGCCAAAAAGACTCTCTGGATATTACCTGGCTTATCATTGCTCTCCGGAATAATTTTAGCGATTGCGCCGCGGTTCGATCCCCGTCGGACCAATCTTTTAAAGTCCAGCAGGGCCTACCTATCCATTTGGATTGGCACTATGATTTTAATGTCCATTGTCATGGGCATTGTCTGCTACGCCATGATCAATGGCGTGAATAATGGTGGTGCGACCCCGCACAATATGGTGGCTTATCTCGTAGGCGCGATTTCCGTTCTTTTTATTATCATCGGCAATTATTTGCCCAAAACTCGCTCGAGCTGGTTTTTTGGTATTCGGACTCCATGGACCCTTTCGAGTGAGGAAAGCTGGGCCAAGACCCACCGTGCTTCCGGGCGTCTATTTATCATTTTCGGGTTTGTCTGCCTGATCAGCATTTTTGTTCTAAAGCAAAGCTGGTTACTGCCCCTGCTCATTGGCGGAAGTATCGGCATTTCCATATTTTCTCTTATCTATTCCTATCTCGCCTGGCGCAATGCCAGTGACCGAACGCCGTCAACAGATTACGTGAACTAGGAGCTATCATGCGCAAAATGTTTATACCGCGATTATCCTCGGCTTTGGCGTTGACCTTGGTTTTGGCTGCCTGTGGCACTGATAACCATGAACAGGCCAGCAAAGAGCCAAAACCTGAACCCAATACAATCAGCCTAGAGAATAAGTCTGTTCAAAAACCGCTGGAAACCCAAGTGAAAAACGGGAACCTCGGCGGCACTTATCGTAACGCAGGTGTGGACTCGCCACTGGTCATATTAGTGCCCGGCTCAGGCCCAACGGATAAAGATGGCAACGGCCTTGGATTTAAAGCCAATTCCTTAAAATTTCTGGCTGAAGACCTCGCATCTCAAGGCATATCTTCCCTGCGCGTTGATAAACACGGCATGTTTACAAGTGCCGGTGCCGGCGATCCCAATTCAGTGACCGTTGATATTTATGCGCAGGATTATCGAAGCTGGGCATCCTTCGCGCTCAAAAATTCCGGAAATGATTGTGTCTTTTTGGCCGGTCACTCCGAAGGCGGGTTAATGGTGACCGCTGCAGCTTTGAACCAAGATAATATCTGTGGTGTCATAACAATTGCATCGCCCGGTTATCGTCTGAGTGATGTGCTGAGAAAACAGTTGAAGGCCAACCCACAAAACGAAGTTTTTCTGGATGACGCGCTTGCCGCCATAACAACATTAGAGAGCGGTGAAACCGTGGACACGACTGGCATGCATCCTGCTCTGATGGGGCTGTTTAATCCCGCGGTTCAACCCTATCTTATTTCGGTTTTTCAAGCTGACCCAGCGACTATGCTGGCGGAAGTAGACGTCCCAAAACTCGTTATTCAAGGCAGTCATGATATCCAGGTCGGCGTCGAGGACGCGCAGAGATTATCAAAAACAGGTCAAGCGGAACTGGTCATTCTGGACGGCATAGGCCATGTGTTGAAACCCGCACCAAAGGAACGAAACGCAAATGTCGGGACCTATAATTCACCGGACACCCCAATAGATCCGGCGGTGGCCAACGCCATATCGGGATTTATCAATCGCAACTGATGCGCTGTCAGTCCTGCCAGTAACCAAATTGATTTTCACCATGAAAGAAAATCGAAAATTTCCCGCGACCTGGAATTTCCAGTACGGGATGGGCCAATTCAGCGCCAGCGGCGACCGCCTTTTCAGTCGCCGTTTCGATGTCATCAGTCAGAAAATAGGTCCGGGTTACAGGCGCTTCGGCGTCGTGCATAGGCGCTCGGATGCTGACCTGGCCACCATCCGGCATTTCTGCAATTCGAGCATTGCCAAATTCCGCAACAGGGTCTGAAAATTTCACAGGACTCGAACGTTCAAAAATAGAAATCGTCCCATCAACATCGGGCGTAACAATCTCTAGAAACCTGACTTGCATAAATCTTTCCTTTAGGCTTGATAAAAACCCTTCACGGCGTCACAGATTATATCCTGATCTGCCTCTGTAAGATAAGCATGCATCGGTAGCGCCGCCGCGAAATTTTTCACACGATCAGTCTCATTTAAACCCGATGAAACAACCGGATAGGTCGTATAGGCGCTTTGCTCATGTATGGGGCGCGGGTAGTAAGCGGCAACTGGCAGGCCCTGTCCTCGCATGTAATCCAAAAATGCGTCCCGGTCATCAACCTCGATTGCATATTGTGCCCAGACGGAACGGCAATTGCCGTCTACTCCTGGCACACGCTTTATCTTGCCTTTGAGCAGCTTAGCATAACGTTCGGCGACCTGATTTCTTTCTACAATCTCATCATCAAATATCTTCAACTTTTCCAGCAAAATAGCTGCCTGGATGGTATCAAGTCGTGAATTGAACCCGATTTTATCATGGTCAAATGGCTCAGAACCGCGCCCATGAAAAGCCAAAGACCTGAGATCCGATTCCAAAGCTTTGTCTTTTAACAAGATTGCGCCTCCGTCACCGTAACACCCAAGCGGTTTAGCCGGGAAAAAACTGGTTGTGGCAATATCTGCATACTCAATTGTACTTCTTCCCTCGTGGCGACATCCAATGGATTGTGCATTATCGGAAATAAGTGTCAGCCCGTATTTATCCGTAATTTTTTTTATGGTCGGATAATCCGCCGGGTGACCAAATAAGTCCACAGTGATCACCGCCTTCGGTTCAAATTGCCCTCCGCTAATCATATCTTCTACGGCCGTTTTTAATGACCGCTCACACATGGTATAATTGTTCGGCTTGATATCGACAAAGACGGGCGTGGCGCCCACAAGGACAATCGCTTCCGCCGTTGCCGTGTATGTATATGATGGACAAAATACCGAATGTCCCGCGCCTATGCCTAATGCTCTTAAGGATAATACAATGGCGTCTGTTCCATTGGCACAGGCGACCACACTCGCTGCATTTTCGAATTCACTGAGAGCGGTTTCAAAGGCCGTGACTTCAGGGCCCAGGATATAGCGTCCGTGTTCCAACACACGCGCAACCGCTTTATCAACGCCGCCTTTTATCCGGGCCTGCTGACTCTGCAAATCGATAAATGGAATGGACATGCAAACTACACCTTTGTTTTGCTCCCCCTAACAGACAGCTTGCGCCTTCGCTACGTTAATTCGCACTCTGGAAACACTCGCTAACAGGATTTGAATTAGGGGTTGATTATTGCGATTTTCGTCCTATGTTCCCCGCGCTTAAACGTTTGGCAGCTATCTGCCGTCGCGAAACAAGGAATTACCATGCAAAAAGTCCCGATGACCGTTCAGGGCCATGAGGCTCTGGAAACGGAACTGAAGCAATTAAAATCTGTCGAACGCCCCGAAATCATTCAGGCCATCGCTGTTGCGCGTGAGCATGGCGACCTGTCTGAAAACGCAGAATATCACGCCGCCAAGGAAAAGCAGGGTTTCATTGAAGGCCGAATTAAAGAGCTTGAGAGCAAGCTGGCTCTGGCACAGGTCATTGACGTCACCAAACTTGACGGCGAAAAGGTCATGTTTGGCGCGACGGTCACGATCGTCAATGAGGATACGGACGAAGAGTCGACCTATATGATCGTCGGAGAAGATGAGGCTAGCGTCAAAAACGGCAAAATTTCCATTACATCGCCACTCGCCCGCGCCATGATCTCCAAAGAGGTCGGCGATGTTTTTGAGCTGATCGCACCAGGCGGTTCCAAAGGCTACGAAATCTTAGACGTATCATTCAAATAAACCTCCAACATCGTCAAATGACCAGACCGCTCACATGCTGGATATTATCAGATGGGCGGCGCGGCATTGAAAATCAGGCTCTTGGACTGGCCGAAGCCATGGCAGATCTCCAGGCCTTGGAGATTGCCTCTTACCCCATTTCCCGCTCTGGACTTCTGGCAAAATTCCCCCCGGTCTTGCAAATACTGCTGGGTCGCAATTACTCATTACCCGAAACAAGACCGGATTTGGCCATTGGCTGTGGGCGTCAGGCCATCGCGCCTTTGATGGAGCTTAAAACCAAAGGCGTGTTTACGGTCTATGTGCAGGACCCCCGGATTTCGCCTGACAATTTCGATGTGGTGATCGCACCGGAGCATGATGGTCTCTCTGGTGACAATGTTCTTTCAATCATCGGTTCCCCCAATCGCATATCTCCGGCTCGGCTGGCCGAAGATGCGGACATGGCCGTTCCCAAGGCAAACAAAGTCGCAACCTTTCTTATGGGCGGAAAATCTAAAACCCATGATTATGTGAAAGCAAATGTTCAGGCCCATAGCGAATTATTGCTCGATCTTCTGGATTCAGGCTGGCAGGTTTTTCTCACAGTTTCCAGGCGAACGCCGCTCGATATAATTGAGTATTTCTCTCATTTTCAACGGGATTTTGAGACCTTCGAAATCTACACCGGGCAAGGCCCCAACCCCTATTTCGCCTATTTACACCATGCGGACATGATTTTTGTTACCGAGGACAGCACCAATATGCTGACGGAGGCCTGCACGACGGGAAAGCCGGTTTTTCGTTTGCCCATGGCTGGACACCCCGGGAAATTTCAGACCCTTTATGATCGTTTGGAAAACCGATGCCGCGTGCGGACCGCTATCGGAACGGATTTAACAACTCAAACCTACGCACCCCTGCAGGAAAATCGCCGGGCCGCCCGCTTTGTGTGGAATAAGTTTCACAAAACTGTGTGAGGCCTTGCACCTGACCATCTGGCCGCTTATTTCAATGCCAGAATTTTGGAAAGAGAATCATGCCAGAAACCGCAAATGAAACCATCCACCATAAAGTAATGATTATCGGTTCCGGCCCCGCCGGATATACGGCGGCCGTTTATGCGGCCCGCGCCATGCTGGAACCCGGTATTGTGGCCGGCCTGCAACCGGGCGGACAATTGACGATTACCACGGATGTCGAGAACTATCCGGGCTTCCCTGAAATCATGGGGCCTGAGCTCATGGACAAGTTCAAGGAACACGCCCTGAAATTCGGCACGGCGTTTTATGAAGATGTCATCCTGGATGTGAATTTCACAAACCGGCCGTTTAAGCTTAAAGGTGACAGCGGCACGACCTATACGGCGGACGCGGTCATCATCGCGACCGGCGCGCAGGCCAAATGGCTGGGCATGCCCTCCGAAGAGAAGTTCAAAGGATTTGGCGTATCGGCTTGCGCGACCTGTGACGGGTTCTTCTATCGCAACAAAGACGTGGTTGTTGTGGGCGGCGGCAATACGGCCGTCGAAGAGGCGCTTTTCCTTACCAAATTTGCTTCAAAGGTCATTCTGGTCCATCGCCGGGATGAACTCCGCGCTGAGAAAATCCTTCAGAAACGCCTGTTTGAAAACGAGAAAGTAGAGATCCTTTGGGACACTCAACTGGACGAAGTTCTAGGTGACGAAAACCCGCTGGGTGTGACAGGTGTGCGCCTGAAAAACGCGAAAACAGGCGAAACTCACGAGCGGGATGTTCACGGCGTCTTTATCGCCATCGGTCACAAACCTGCAACTGAAGTCTTTAAAGGTCATGTCAAAATGAATGATGGCGGCTATATTGAAACGGCAGCAGATAGTACGGCAACTGATATACCCGGTGTCTTTGCCACGGGTGACGTTTCCGACGAAATTTACCGCCAGGCCGTCACGGCGGCCGGTCTGGGCTGTATGGGCGCGCTGGAAGCCGAGCGATTTCTAGCTGAGCACGGAGCGGACGCGGAGGTCAGCGACGCCGCCTGATTATGGACACGCTGGACTGGGATAAGCTGAAGACATTTCACGCAGCGGCCGAAACAGGGTCTCTGACCGCCGCTGCGGAAAAACTCCGAATTTCCCAATCGGCGGTAAGCCGTCAGATCGCGTCCCTGGAAGACCGGCTCAATACGCCATTATTTCACAGGCATGCGCGCGGACTAACCTTAACGGAACAAGGCCATATTCTGTTCCGAACAGCACGGGAGATGGCCCAAAAAGTCGCCCTCGCGCAGGCTCAGGTCATCGACAGTCGTGGCAAACCTCAGGGCAAACTAAGGGTCTCGACCCCCATATCTTTAGGCTCCAATTGGCTCATGTCAGTCTTGCCTGAGTTTATGGAGGCCTATCCTGAAATCGACCTTCAGCTTATTTTGGAGGACGAAGAACATGACCTCTCAGCTATGGATGTTGATTGTGCACTCCGGCCTTGGCCGACAACAGAAGGTGATGTCATTGAACGTCGATTGGGCACAATCTCACAAAGTCTCTATGCCTCAGATATATATCTGGCCCGAAAAGGTGCGCCCACGTCACTGGATGATTTAGACAACCATGATATTATTGCCTTCGGCGATTTGATGCCGAAACGCCTGCATTCGACTAATTGGGTTCTAACGGCGGGCCGTGAACCGGAAAATCCGCGAAAGCCTATAATCGAGTTGAATAATCTGCATGGCATTATGCGCGCTGCGGAAGCCGGCCTCGGAATCGTCGGTATTCCAGACTATATGATTTCCATGTCCCGACGTCTTGTTCGAGTTCTGCCGCAAGTCAAAGGCGAGGCATTTGACGTCCATTTTGTTTACCCAAGTGAGCTTAGAGGCTCCGTGAAAGCCAAGGTTTTCAGAGAATTTCTACTCAAAGTAACTAAAAACTGGGAAAATTAGACTGGATCACCACACTTCTATGCGAAAGTGCATAGCTCAATTGCGATACTATCGCTTTAATATCCATAAAAAACACCTAAATAAGCTTCAACACAAGAGCGGTGTCCTCCCCTTTTTACCGCTAGTGTTCAAACCGCGTACTATTCCTCCCCGAATGTATAGCGAAGACTTATACCGGGCCTGACATTGTTCACGGCCCGGTTTTTTCTTTTTATTAACTCTGAACACCTATTTTCCCCGCACATCAGGGGAAGCGGTCCGTACATGTCTATTTATGACAAATCAAAAGTCAATTCTGCACAGATTTTAGAAATGCTGGATCAAGCTGGCACATCCGGTGTCAGTATCTTCGATGAAAATCAGAATTATCTGTATTTGAACTCGGCAGGGCTCGAGAATTACGGGATAACAACCGATGAATTTCGTATAGGCGACAGCCTTAACAAGATGCATGCACTTTTGAGAGAGAAGGGCTTGTTGAATGATGAGATTATCGCAAAAAACAATCTGAGTTCCGAAGAACAGGAAAAAAGAAGTGCAACAACCCGCTTTTCAAAATTGGTTGAGTTCGCGGATGGGCGAAAGTACAAACTGACACGCACCCCACTCCCTGACGGTAAAACAGTCTCTGTTGCGGATGATATAACTGAGCTAGTTGAGAAAGAACGTTTGCTGGAAGATTCCTTCAAGCTCGGCAAATCCGGATATTGGGAAATAGATTTGAGAACATCTGAGATCGTATTGAGCAATACGATGGTGGCTCATTACGGTGCAGATACGATCGAAAAATCTAAATCGCACGGATTAAAGGGAATCTTGCTGCTGATTCACAAAGACGACCGTAAAGACGTTGCACTTTCTATCAAGAACGCCCTGTTAGGCGAAAAGAAATTTGAGTTTAAAGCCCGATCACACACTAAAAACGGTAAGCTTCGCTGGAGTCACAATTACGGAGAAGTCATTCACGACGCGAAAGGGAAACCCGTAAAGCTAAAGATATTTTTTAAAGACGTTACGGATGATATCTCTAGGTCCCAGGAATTGGAAATGGCGAAAGACCAGGCACTCGCAGCTTCTCACGCCAAATCAGAATTTTTGGCCAATATGAGCCATGAAATACGGACACCTATGAACGGCATTCTGGGCATGGCTGAATTATTGGCGAATTCGAATATTGACGACCAAAACAAAGAACATGTGGGTGTAATTTACAAATCCGCTAACGCACTTCTAACGATTATCAATGACATTTTGGATTTCTCCAAGATTGAAGCAGGGGCCATGGAACTGGACCCTATGCCGTTCAACCTCAAGGAAGTCATCAATGATATCGCCTCGCTAATGGCTCAACCGGCCCAAGCGAAGGGGCTCGAGCTTATCGTCGATTATGAGGATGGACACCATTCCCACTTTGTCGCCGATAGCGGCCGGTTACGTCAGGTGATCACAAATCTCATCAATAATGCCATTAAATTCACAGAGGAAGGTCACGTCGTCATTCGGGTTAAAACAAAGGGCTCCCGCGAAACCTCCAGCGTTGTTACCGTCGAAGTTGCGGATACTGGCATAGGTATAGAAGCGGATAAACTCGCTGCAATTTTTGAAAACTTTACACAAGCTGACAACAGCACGACCCGAATTTATGGCGGCACAGGTCTTGGTCTTTCCATTTCTAAAAAGCTCGTCGAACTCATGAACGGCCGAATAAGCGTGGAATCCGAACTCGGACACGGATCCAGCTTTAAGATTCAACTTCCACTGCCCGTGGATATGACAGCCCAAACCCCTGCCTATGACACACGCGTTTTATCAGGAAAACGGGTTTTGATTGTTGATGATATAGATATTAACTGCCGTGTTTTGTCTAAGAGATTACAAAGTTGGGACATGACGACGACGGCTGTGTCAGATGCCGTTGATGCTTTGACCTTGATAAAGTCTCAAGCTCAAATCAACGAACAATTCGATCTGATTATATCTGATTATCTAATGCCAGGTTTGAACGGTATTGAGTTCGCAAAAATGCTGTCTCACAGTCAAAAATTACCCAATACGCGTCTGATAATGCTGTCATCTTGTGACCAGCCCATCCCCAGTGAAGAATTACGTCGTTACGGTATTCAAAAATTCCTGATGAAGCCAGCGCGTGAGCGCATCTTATACGACGCTATCGTCAAAGTGCTATCTGCTGAAATTACATCCGACCCCAGCGAAGACGAACTCGCCGCCAGTTCCGCAACGGAGCACGGCCCCTCTAAAACAGCCATCCTCGTCGCCGAGGATTTCCCTCTCAACCAGGATGTCATTCGTCTGATGTTATCAGACACCAGGTTTGAGCCGGTTTTCGTCAATAATGGTCAGGAAGCCGTGAACGCCTACATCACCGACCCTAATCGCTTTCCAGTTATTCTAATGGATATATCCATGCCTGTAATGGACGGATATCAAGCCACACAAGCGCTCACAGCATATGAGGCTGAAAATGGGCTTGCGCACACCCCCATCATTGCCCTGACGGGTCATGCGCTTAAACATGACCGGGAAAAGTGCATCTCAGCCGGCATGAGTGACTATTTACCAAAACCTGTTCGACAGGAGAACTTGTTGGCTAAGCTTGAAGAGTGGTCAGAAAAAAGTGATACAAATTCTTATTCGGAACATGTATTGCGAGCTGGCTAAATTTATCGTTCCAAGAACAATTTTAAACGCGTCATCGCTGCCTTCAAAGTCTCCATATCTGAGGCGAATGATAGCCTGAAATGACCGGGAGCGTGAAACGCGCTTCCTGGTACCAAAGCCACCCCTTGTTCAGACAAAAGCACTTCTGTGAATTCCAAGTCTGTCTCTATTCGGCCGCCCAGAAATTTCTCGCAATCTCCAAATATGTAAAATGCGCCACCGGGCACGGCGCAAGATACGCCCATATTCTTAAGGGCCGACAGCACAAAGTCACGACGGATTTCAAAGGCTGTTCGCCATTCATCCATGAAATTATGCGAACCTCGAAGGGCGGCAATCCCGGCCCATTGAGAAATAGATGATGGATTGGAGGTTGATTGCCCCATCACTTTTCGCATGGCGGAAATTAGCCATTCCGGCCCGCCAGCATAACCAAGACGCCAGCCAGTCATCGCATAGGCTTTTGAAAACCCATTCATTGTCAGGACTCTATCGCTAAGTTCCGGTACTAGCTCTGCGATTGTACAAAATTCATGACCTGAATAGATGAGATGTTCGTAGATATCATCGCTCAATATCAAGACATTAGGATGCGCTAATAAAACCTTCCCGATAGCCGTCAAATCCTCCGGTGTCATACAAACCCCAGTTGGATTGGACGGCGAATTCAAAATCAACCATTTCGTATTTGGTGTAATGGCGCGTTCCAGTGCTTCGGCGGTAAGCTTATAACCGCTTTCGGCGCCGCAAGGGACAATGACGGGACTCCCACCACATAACCTGGTCATTTCCGGATAGGATACCCAACAAGGCGCCGGGATAATAACCTCGTCACCAGAATCGAGAGTCGCCATCAAAGCATTAAAAATAACAGCCTTCCCGCCCGGAGACACATTGATGTTGTCCACACCAAAAGCGAGACCGTTATCTCTTTGGAACTTCTCACAAATTGCAGCTTTCAATTCTGCCGTGCCATCAACATTGGTGTAACGGGTATGCCCAAGCTCCAAAGCCTCCCGCGCGGCCTGCTTGATATGCTCAGGCGTATCAAAATCCGGCTCTCCCTGAGAGAGCATGATAATGTCGCGCCCCTCTTCCATTAGCTGGCGGGCTTTCTGGCTCATCCCAATCGTCGCTGAGGGGCGAACTTGTAACAGAGACTGGGAAAGATAGTTTTCACTCATGCGACGAACCTATCATAGCAATGCATCAATGGAAACCATGGCCGGAGTTAGATGATGCGGTTGCTAAAATTTAATGAGCCCGAAGGCACCTTTTTACAGACCGGGCCTTGGCGCACGCAACGCAACACCGTAGAGTCGGCGGCAGTGGCCGGGATTCTGGCTCTGAATTGAATGAGTATTCTTGTGTGATCTGGCCAGACTCCACAAACGGCTTTTCGCCCTATCGGGACTATGAACCCGTCAACGAATTTTTCGAGGAACCGCCTCGGCGAATTGCGGCGGCGGTTGCCGTCACCGTTCTCATTCATATTATTCTCTATCTGATTATAAAGCCCATCCTGGTCATTCCGACTTTCGAGGCATTGGATGAGGAAGAGCCGGATCCTGTATTTGTTCAACTTGTTACGCCGGAAGATCTAAATCCGGAACCGGAACCGGTTGGCCAAGACGAGGTCGAGCCCCTTCCGGTAGAATTACCGCCCGTAGATCCGGCCCCCATCGATCCAGAGCCTAATGTGCCAGAACCTGTTGAACCTGAACCCATCGAGTCAGAGCCAGTGATCCCGGAACCGATAGAACCAGAAATCATTCCTGAACCTGTCATTGAACCGGAACCTGTGTTCGAGCCGCCTCCCCCCGAGCCGGAAATACTGCCGGAACCCGTACGGCAACCCGAACCGGAACTTGCACCAGAAGAACCGGTATTTGTTCCCCCTGCCCCCGAAATCATTGTGAACGAACAACCGGCTCTACCGGAGTTTGAAGCCGTGGCCCCCGAGCGCCCTGAATTCGAGAACCCGGACCTGCCACAGATAAACCCGGATATACCGACACCGGAATTTGAAGCGCCGCCGCAACCGGTATTTGATGCCGCCGAGCGCCCTGATTTTGAGTTTACGGGTCCCGTCAGACCGGACTTTGAGCCTCTCGATGTCAATATTGCCGACCCAAACCGCCCGAATCCCGATTTCGAAGCGCCCCCTACCCCTGTTTTTTCCCCAGCTGAGCGACCTGACACAGGGCGAGTTGTGGGTCCGGGACGACCTGATTTGGACGTCACAACAGATATTGTCATTCCGCAAAGACCAAGTGTCATTTTTGAGCGCCCCGCACCGCCTCAGGCGTTCAGACAGCAACCGCCTGTAGAGACGCTCGACCAAGGCCCTATTGCAACAAATCAGCCAAACGTACTCGCCTCAGATGAACAGGCTGTCACGGCAGAGGAACTTGCCACCGCCGTCCCGCAAGATCAGGTTGATACAGGCATGACCGACAATCTTGGCAATCCTATTGCCGGAGGAGCACCTGTTTATAGTGGCGGCGCTGTGCCTCCGGGTGGCGGCACACCTGCAGGGTCACGCCCCGGAACTAATCCAGGAGCTGGGGGTTGGACCTATACGGGCAGCGGTGAAGAAGGTGACGGTTGGGGCGAACAAATTGTTGTCGATATGCGCTGTCGCGAGGAAGAACGCACCCATGAAGACTGCCCAGACTATGTCCCAACCTGGCAGGGGCGCGGTGCCGATGGATATGAAAGCTTCGAAGCTCATAGTACGACAAATATTCCTTCAAACGCCCGCAGTGGTGGTGCGGGATATGGCGGTACAGCCAATGATCCGACTACCATTGGAGGCGGAACGGACATCTACGGCACAAGCCGCTTTGGCAATCGCGGCGCTATCGGGGACAATTCTGTTAATGCGGGTGGTCCGTCCACAACGATATTTGACGACACAAATGTTCACAGCGATTACGGCAGAACTACCCCGGCGGACAATGGCAGAGGCCTCATAGACATTATACAAGGCGGCGCCCCCATAGATTATGATAACAATAACATATTGGTCGAGCCACCAACCGAGGAAGAGCCTGACGATGAGTAGACGGGCCTAATCAGCCATCTCATCAGCTTTCAACAAATCTGTCAGCTGTGATAACGCCCTGTCCAATCGCGTTTCAAGCGCGCTCACCTCTCTGAATTTGAACAGACGCTGGACATAGGGGAAGCCCCCCAATTCTTTTTCTATACCTATTAAAATGGTTGTGCTGCCATCGCTATTGGTCGCCAGACCATAGGTCGCGCGAGCGGCCTGTCCATCTATATTAAGATCCGTTTGCACATAGGCCGGATACTGAACCGCCATGATTTTTTCCGTACCCGGCAGGCAGTTCTCATCCTGACAAATCCATGCGCTGGTCTGACCGACACTTTCATTGGACTGACTGACCTGAAACCCCGAATGTCGCTCGCCGCCATGCCAGGGGGACCAGACTTCATGACTATCCAGATTTTCGAGATAAGGAAAAATATCTTCAGGCATTGCAAACACATCCGTTGAGCGTTCTACATTTATCTGAGGCGAAATAAAATAGCCGGCCCCTGCAGCCAGAATAAATGCCCCAATGATGAGCAATATTATACGAATGAACCACTTCATATTCGGTTTAAAAGCTCGTCTGATTCATCCCATAAAACAAGGGCTTTAGAGCCGCCCTTTAAACAGGTGTGGATTGTGACAAAGGTCACGGACATCACCTGAGAGTTCTCTTATTGTGACGTTAGAATAGCGGAGTTTATTATGGCAGATGTTTACGGCACTTCGGGAAATGACAGTGAGGATCTAACAACCGGCGATGATCGCTTATTCATCTCGGCGGGTCAGGACTATTTCGACGGCCTGGCCGGATATGACATAATGGACATGTCGACTGCCACAGGTCCGGCAATGGCGCTTTTGGATAATGCTGTGTTTTTCGGTATTAATCATGCCGGCGGACAAACTATCGGAAACAATTTCGAAGAAATCCGGGGGACGGACGGGAATGACTTTCTTTCCTTTTCGCTGTTCCAAAGTAACTGGGCAGAAGACATGACTATCCACGGTCTGGGCGGCAATGACCGGCTTCGGGGTGGTCAAGGCAATGATATTCTCTATGGCGGTGCAGATGACGATATTTTGGTCGGCGGTTTTGGCGTTGACGAATTTCACGGCGGGACAGGCATTGATGAAGTCCGGCTTTTGCATGAGCGCTATGGCAATTTCGAGGATGAGCGCCCGGACGCGCAATCCGTTGTGGTCGACCTGCGGACACAAACGATTTTGAACGATGGCTGGGGTAATGTTGAAGTTATGTCGGGCATTGAAAATCTAAGTGCCGGCAGTGTTTACGGTGACACCTATGACGGCAATGCCAACGACAATTTTTTGATCGGCGTTAGTTTTGGAAATGACTTTCGAGCGCGAGCCGGTGATGATCATGTATTCAGTTTTGGCGGTGGAGACTATGACGGCGGGCTGGGTTTTGACAAATTTACCCAACAAGCGTGGGTGAGCAAAGCACCGGACGGCGCTGATGCTGATGGATTGTGGGATGACGTCACAGCGGACCAAACAGTTGAATTAGACCTTTCAACAGGCACGATTATTAATGACGGTTACGGCAATAGCGGAACAGCCACAAATTTCGAGGAAATCGAAATTTTCACCGTGGATTTAGCGGGTATAATTACAGGGTCTGACGGCAACGACCTGGTCTCTTTTACGGGTAATGGCCTGACCATGAATGCAGGTGCTGGTGTTGATAACATTACAGGGTCTGTGGGTATGGACACCCTAAATGGCGAAGCGGATGCGGATCAACTCTTCGGCATGGACGGCAATGACACCATCGCGGGTGGCGGCGACAATGACACCATCTGGGGCGGCGCTGGCGAAGACACACTCAATGGTAACCAGGGCAATGACTTCATCAATGGCGGCACCGAGAAAGACAAACTCTTCGGTAATGCCGGGGATGATGAGCTACGTGGGAGCGCTGGTGATGACACACTATCAGGAAATTCCGGAGCCGACGCGCTCTACGGCGGTGGCGGCAGAGATATTCTGCTGGTTGATGGCGATGATACCGTCATTGATGGTGGCGCGGGCTATGACCGGGTGATTGTCACGGCACCAACCCAGAGCCTGTCCTTGGATCTCGCAGCTACGAATATTGAACAGGTTTGGGGCAATGATACGGCCGAGAATTTCGACGGCAGCGGTGTGGCCACATCTGTAAAAATTTTTGGCGGCGACGGCGGCGACACTATACTCGGCGGATCGGCCGGAGACCGTCTCTACGGGGAGTTGGGCAATGACGTGTTGACTGGTAATGGCGGCAATGACCGATTCTTCTTTGGCTCGGGCTGGGGCGATGACACAGTCACGGACTATACGATCGGAAACGACCGCCTGGATGTGGTCGATGCCGGAATCACGCAGCTCGCAGACATGACCATAACCAATGACAGCGGTGATGCGTTGATTTCTTTTGGCGGGAATTCCATTCGGTTGACCGGCGTTGATCATACACTGATTTCCGATGCTGATTTTATCTATGCGCCCTTGCAGGCCCAGGCTGACATTTCAGAAACCAGTTTTGACATGCGGGAAGATTTCTTCGATGTCTTATTTGAAGGCCCGGCTATTTCGGAGTTCACGGACGCTAATCGAGAAGCCAACCTCGGCTTGTTAACAGATCCCATATTCGAAGCCTCTGATTTCCCGTCCGAAGCACAGGATGAGTTCGCGGCGGCCGCCTCAGATTTCACACTCGGGCCGTCACTGCTTCTAGACAATAACAATTCTGTTTTCGAGGCCAATGACCTTGGCCTCTGGGATATGTTCTAGGAGGATATGTTCTAAGTCAGCGCTAAGCCGATTTGACAAAATCTGCCAGTTCATGGGCGATGGACTTGACCTGTTCGGGATCATCCCCCTCTGTCATAATGCGGATGACAGGTTCCGTACCCGAGGCGCGTATCAAAACCCGTCCAGTATCTCCAAACGCCTGTCGGGCTCTTTCAATGGCGTCTTGCACCTTTGGGAGCTCCAGAGGTGATTGGCCGTCATAACGGACATTCACGAGCAATTGTGGCACCGGTTCAAACATTTGCAGGGCTTGACTGGCCGGTCTCCCGCTACGGACCAGAACCGACAATACTTGAATAGCCGCCAGCATGCCGTCGCCGGTTGGCAGATAATCCGGCATGAGCATATGCCCGGATTGTTCGCCGCCCAGATTATAGCCTTGCTCGGCCATGGCCGCGGCCACGTGACGGTCACCGACTTTAGTCCTGACAAGTTCCAAACCCTCTGCTTTCATCAGACGTTCAAGACCCAGATTGGACATCACGGTGGCGACCAATCCCGGCTTTGATAAAATTCCGTCCTTTTGCCAGCTTAGGGTTAAGGCGGCCATCGATTGATCACCATTAATAACCTCGCCTGTCTCATCGCACATAATGAGGCGGTCCGCATCGCCGTCCAGCGCTATTCCGATATCGGCGCCATGTTCTCGAACCGCTTCGCAAAGACCGTCCGGATGGGTCGATCCACAATTTCGGTTGATGTTTTCGCCGTCAGGATTATCGCCAAGAATGATCAGATTTTTGACTTTTAACCCACGGGCAATCTCCGGACCGGTTACAAATCCGGCCCCGTTCGCACAATCCAAAACAACTGAGAGTCCTGAAAAATCCGCGCCTGACGGAATCGACGACAAAGCTGTTTCCACATAAAGCTGACGCGCATTGGGGTTTTCTAATACTTGGCCTGTTGTAAAATGACCCGGCATTTCCAACGGCGTTCCAAGCAATGCCTCAATAGCAAGCTGCATGTCTTTACTAAATTTAGTGCCATCGGGGCCAAAGAGCTTTAGTCCATTATCGTGTGACGGATTATGAGAGGCTGTCACCATGATGCCAAAGGCCGCTTCTAGTTCTCGCGTCAGAAAAGAAGTCGCTGCCGTCGGCAATACCCCAAGACGCTCCACATCAATTCCGTGCGCGATCAGGCCGGTTATAATCAAGTCTTCAATCCAAAGGCCAGACGTTCGCGTATCCCGCCCGACAACCACTTTGGCGTTTGCATTTTGTGACTGCAAATAGTTCCCAAGCGCTAATCCCAGATTAGCGACCGTCTCTTTGGACAGCTTGCCGACGCCGGCGCGCCCCCGGATTCCGTCCGTCCCGAAATATTTTTTGGCTTTACCGACCATTAAAGCCGATCCTTTTGCTCACTGTCTTTGAGCTGAGTGACGATCTTTTTGACCGACTGGCTTTCATCCAAATTGACCACAAGTACTTCACCTTCGTGAACAATTACGCCTATATTCGACAATCCCACAATACTAACAGGTAAACTATCTGTGCTGACAAGACAGCCATCCGACCCTTCAGCCATAATGGCCCCTTTGAGCGCATTACCATTATCATCAGATTCTATTTCCGCGCGGGCCGCCTGAAGCGACGTAAAGGAACCGATGTCATTCCAGCCAATGTCACAAGGCACAACGGCCGCCTTGGTGGTGTGTTCCATAATCGCATAGTCAATGCTCTCTGATGGACACCCGGCAAATACATCTTTGTTTAAATGGATAACATTGCCCGCGCTATCAGCTTTGTCATAAGCCTTTCGGGATTCGCGCGCGATGTCTGATGCATGTGTTTCAGCTTCGGCCAGGAACGTTTCGGGAGAGAATAAAAAGATCCCGGCGTTCCAAGCATAATTACCCGAAGCCAGATATGACTTGGCTGTATCGAAATCGGGTTTCTCACGGAAAGCATCCACTTTAAAAACACCAACATCAAGCCCGCTGCCTTGCGCAATATAGCCATACCCGGTCTCTGGGCCGTCCGGCGTAATGCCGAATGTCACCAGATATCCATCATTGGCTGTGGGGATTGCACGCTCTATGGCATCACGAAAATCTCTGGGCTTTTTGACATGATGATCGGCAGGCACCAGCATAACCAATGCACCTTCTTTTTGTGCGGCGTGGACGGCGGCCACAACGGCACAGGGCGCCGTATTTCGCCCGACTGGTTCTACGATAAAGGCATCAACCTCTCGTCCAATTTCGGCCATCTGCGCCGCAATGGCGTCAACATGCAGGGCATTGCAGATAAAGACGGGGTCGGTGAACCGCTCCCCCGTGAAGCGCTCGGCGGTTTCTTGAACCATGGTTTGATGGGTTACCAAAGGCAGGAGCTGTTTTGGATTGGCCTGACGTGACAAGGGCCAAAGGCGTGACCCCGCACCACCGGACATAATTACCGGAACGATTTTTTGCATGAAGAAACTCCGAAGCGAATTTTCAATACGCCTATTCGGCGCCGTAATACCGCTTCACGTTATACTTCCGATCTATTAACATTAGCTGTAGATTGACTTCTTCGCTCAATAGATAAGGCATGCTGACGAAAACGACGCCATCACCCTGCCCTTGCATAAAATTGTCCAGAATTTCGAGCCACTCTTTGTTTCGCGCCCGCAGGAATTCCTTATATTCCCGGCTTGGCATTTGCGTATGTAGCGTCACGCTATCCGATAAGAGCGGTGCAAGTTGTCCGTCCTGCCAATTATCAGCTGTCGCCACCATTTTCGCCCCCAGGCCGTCATAGCGGTTCACGGTTCGGTTCAAAAATCGCAGCTGAATGTCCTCAGGGATATCCGCTAGCGCTCTTACACGGGCTTCGGGTGTGGTCAGGTAGGAAATGGTTTTGCGGTCTATGCGAGCCTGGCGGGTCATATCTTTTATGAATAAATCATCACCGTTTAAGCCAGCCTGCTCCGCGGCATCAGCACCGAGCACCATAGCCGCCAGCCAGGGTTTGAAATTGATCCAACGGCCAAAGGGAATTCCGGTTTTTTCACTGACCAATCTGAGCTTGTCCGCATCCTCTGGCTGCAATAAATCCGCCAAAGTCGTCCCATCCGAATAGAACCCTAGATCCTGTGTCAGCATGGTGGATGCCATGGCGGCATTATCAGATGGATCATATTCAAAGAAAAAAGTGTTCGCCTCATTGGTCGCGCTGGAAATCGCCAGCGTTTCCCACTCTGCATTATCCTGCATATAAGGCACGGTGCCGATGAGAAACAAATTACTGTCATCATCCTGCGCCACCCAAACAGCCGGCCCCAGCACTTTATCCTTAGCCTCAACCTCTGCATCTTCGGGCTGTTCAGTCGCATTATTACCACAGGCCGTCAGCCCCAAAGACAATGTCAAAGCCAGTCCGGCGGTCAAAATAGATCTAAGTTTTCGCATGATTTGCTATTGCCGCGAAAAATCAGCTGAGACAAGCCCAAATGTAAATAAATAACATTTACAAAAACCACAGTGGATAACCTGTTACGCCCGTCCCGCGTGAAGTTTTGATAAGAAACCAAAGGATTTTTCAATCTTTGTATATATAGACCTAATCCGACTTGCTAAAAATGAAGTTTTTGCATAGAGATGCCTCCGGCTCGCAAACCGCGCCGATAAAGCACCCGTAGCTCAGCTGGATAGAGCGCTGCCCTCCGAAGGCAGAGGTCATAGGTTCAAATCCTATCGGGTGCGCCATTTTACTGCATTATTTCAAATGTTTATACTGGATAACAATGTTCACGCTTGATCTTGAATTATTTCGGGCACCATGGGGGCACCAAAATACTTAGTGATAAAACTTTCGACGTAGCCGCTAATCCGCTCAACTGCGTTGCGAGTGGACAGTTACGCTATGCGTGCAAGAACATAGCCTTAAGTTAGCTCAAGTTACAGGTGACCTAGTGATCTGCTGCATTCAATTAACTCAATATAATTCTGCTCATACTGGTCGACATACCGATCAAATACTTGCTCGAGTTCTCGAAACTGATCGTGCGTCCTTCCCGATCCATCGTTCATTGGAAATCTAAATCTGCTTATCGGATGTAAACCTGCATGAACATCTGGTCGAAAAAAATAGCGCACGTGAAACAATGAAATATTTCTTACTGTTTCATGAAAGGAACTAAACTTTTTCCTTAGCAATCGATTTTGAACGACATTAATTGGGTTTTCAAAATAATTTAGGAGGTTACTGACTGTATCCCTATTTTCCTGCGTCAGGCTTTTGCGATCCAACGCGCCGAACAGAAGATTATAGGATTCATTGGGAAGACATTGGTTAAACCTCTGAATTTTTTCCCTATCCATTAAGTAAGTCTGACCCGGAAATTTATCCATAGCTATTATGCTGGGCGTGGCGAAAGTTTTGGCCGGGCGGCGGGACCTGTCCGGT
>JAHDEZ010000041.1 GCA_020628425.1 Hellea sp.
TTTCCAGATAATGCATCCAGCGGATAATATTGGGCCGATCTTCTTCGTCGACGCCGAGCATTTCGCAAAGCGTGAAAAGCGGAACTTGTTCAGTGAAAATTTTGACGAAATCCGCTTCGCCGTTTTGTTTTAACTCAGCTTCAAGATTGTCTAAAAGTCCGTCAATATGAGCCCCGACCTTCTCGGTGAGTGTGGCGACGAATTTGGGAATGAAGAAGTCTTTTTGCTGGATGCGCAGTTCCATATGGCGGGGCGCATCCAGATTAATCAGATTATCCAAAGAGGCCGTATAGAGTTTTTGTGGGATTTGCGCGGGCACATCCATGCCGCCCATATGAATGGAGCCCCGTTCACTGGAGAATATATCCGGCTTCACCTCAACAGCTTTTATGTCTTCGTAACGCACGACTGACCAAAAGCCGCGCATGCCTTTAATGGGTGTCCAGGAAACGGGCGCTTTTTCGCGGTAAAATTTATAGATGTCGTAAGGATGGCCTTTGGTGAAGGCTTTGGGTGTTGGCCATTTTTTGTTTTTCCAACGGTGATAAACTTCCGCATAGACGGGCTTTTTCTGGACCGGTTCGACGGAGACGGTATCACTGACGTGGCGCATTTTGGCTCTAATGGTTGGAACGATAAATTGAAGCTTCGATTATACCGGTATCGGTTTCAATCGGGAGGATTATTCTTGCATACTCCTCGGTCTCAAATGTATCGAGTCGGTCCCAGTGATCGGGCAGGTCACGGCTTTCAAAAATATGGATCGGGATTTTATCGCCGTTGGGATCGGGGATCAGGGCCGGATAGCCATGTTCATTGCCCCAACCCACCTGTTTCAGGTGGCCTCTTACAAAGCCTTCTGACCATGTTCCGTCCATGCCGTCCATGATGTGATGATTGCTGCGCCCGGGTGCGAGCGTGCCGTAGCTGGCCAGGCGAAATCTGGCAGGGTGTTCATCGTAAACGATTTTCGCATCGATGAAATACTCATCCAGACCATAACGAGTTTTGTAATCCGCCATCTTGTCCCAATCAACAAAAGAGAAGGCCGAAACTTCAATGCCGTCATTTTGATAATCTCTGATCAGCTCGGCATCCAGCATGTCGACGGGCAGACAAACGGAGCCTTTGCTTTTTATGATCAAATCGCGGAGTTCGCCGCGCAGGCCGCCCGAAATAAACCAACCTGACCGCTCGCCATGAAAATAATTGCCGGGCAGGCGAGGCACGATTCCGTCAGGCGCTTCGTGCACGCCGTGAAGCTCCCGCGCTTTGGCGCTGGGATTGCCAGGCCAATGGGACAGACACAGTGGAACATGCGGAGCGAGCTCAGCCACGCGGTACAGCACATTTGGTACCCAGGACACATAAACAGAGCGGTCCTGTAAGCCGAACATATGGACGAGGGCGTTGATCTCTTCTTCAAAGCCAAAATCTTTAATATCAATGAGTAATCGGCAAGTCTTATTGCGGTGGGTCGCCGCTGCGGCGAACAGGCTATCTGCCGTTGGCACATGGGCAAATGTGCCGCCGAGTTGCTGCAGGTCTTTGGCGAAAATATCTGATAATAAACGGTTTTTACCGTTTTTATCAGGGGCGTATTCGTCGTGATAAATCAGCGGCGTCCCGCATTTCGTAACACGAATGTCGAATTCGATAATTTGAACCCCAAAGTCGAGAGCGGCAATCATGCCTTCGAGTGTATTTTCACGTTCCGCGAAACCGCGAAAACGGTGAGAGATGAGTTTGTTGAAGCTAACCATGGCTTTTAAAGATCTAGGCTCTCCCGCATATGAGACGCCAATTTCGCCAGGCCGCGAGCCCCGTCCGGTGTCGGGAAGAACAGGATGAAATCGTGGCCATAGCCCTGAAAGATATGATGGGTGTGTGCCTGTCCATTGGCTTTGAACGCCGCCTCCAGATCGAGACTGTCCTGATATAGCGGGTCTTTGTCGGCCGAGTAAATGTGAACGGGCGGGAGGTCGGTAAGCTCGCCATAAAGCGGGCTAATAATCGGGTCCTTTTTATCAAACGTGCCAATAAAGCGGTCCCGTACGCCGGGCATGTTCTTCTTTTTCAGGAGCGCTTCTTCTTTGTGATAAGGTTGGCCATCGTCTTCTCTGCTCATATCCGCCACGGCAAATAGCGGGAAAATGGCCGAAACGGCCTTGCGTTCTTTTTTGGAAAGCGCCTGTGTCAAAGTCATAGTCATATGACCCCCAGCGCTGTCGCCGGAAATAATAATCGGAGAGTCCGGATAGTTCTCTCGCACATTTCGGAAACAGGCCAGGTTGAAATCGAGTAGCCCCTGAGCATCCGTTTCCGGCGGCATGGGATAATCGGCACATATGACCGGAATGCCGATCTTTTTCTGGAGACGCGCTACGGCATCATAATATTCCTTGAGCATGCCGGTGATGAACCCACCTCCATGACAGAAATAGAGCAGGGGTTCTCCGTTTTTGGGCTGATCAAACACAAAAACAGGTCTATCCTGAAAGGCCTCTACTGTTATGTTATGTTTCTTGCGCTGACCGTCTGTAGGTTTTTGCCGTATGACGATGTTTTCCTTGAGCCCCAATGCCATGGGATCCGGAAGAAATTTTTTCGCGAGCGCGACTGATGTGCGATGAATGAGTCCAACCATGTTCGGATCATGCCGATCATTCAATCGAATGGCAATAGCGGCTTGATTATTCAAAATTGAAGAATGGCCAAAATCGGCCGGTTTTCATGTCTTGTTGGTTGATATGAAATAATTTTCATATAGAGATAAGCGAAATTTCTAAGAGGTCTCCCATGGCATTGCCACCCATTCTGCAAAATCTGCGTCTTCCGTTGATCGGCTCACCCATGTTCATCGTCTCAGGTCCCGACCTGGTCATTGAACAGTGTAAAGCCGGCATTGTTGGCTCTTTCCCGGCGCTGAATGCCCGCCCGGAACATGTCCTGCATGAATGGCTGGATCGGATCACCACAGAGCTCGCTGAATATGACGAGAAAAACCCTGAAAGACCGTCTGCGCCATTTGCAGTCAATCAGATCGTTCATAAGTCCAATAACCGACTTGAGCATGATGTTGAGGCCTGTGTGAAGTTTAAAGTGCCAATCGTAATCACCTCGCTCGGCGCACGAGAAGACTTGAACGAAGCCATTCATTCCTATGGCGGCATCACACTCCATGATGTCATCAATCTCTTTTTTGCACGAAAGGCGCTTGAGAAGGGGGCTGATGGCTTGATCGCTGTGGCTTCCGGAGCCGGTGGGCATGCAGGCGGATTATCGCCTTTTGCGCTGATACAGGAAATTCGCGAGTTCTTTGATGGGCCATTGGCTCTATCAGGTTCTATGGCACATGGGGGAGCTATCGCAGCAGCACAGGCTATGGGTGCTGATCTGGCCTATATTGGGTCCGCCTTTATCGCTATGGATGAGGCCAATGCTGTCGACGGCTATAAAGATGCCATCGTTGACTACGGCGCCGAAGATATTGTCTACACAAATCTCTTTACAGGCGTGCATGGCAATTATCTCAAGCCGTCCATCGAAGCGGCAGGGCTCGACCCCGATAACTTGCCGGAAAGCGATCCGTCCAAAATGAACTTCGGCTCCGGCGGTAATCAGGACGCCAAAGCCTGGAAAGACATCTGGGGCTGTGGACAGGGTATCGGTGCGATCAAAAAGCGGATGAAAACTGCGGATTATGTCGATCAACTCGAAGCAGAATATGAGGCGGCAATCACCAAGCTCGTTGAGAGCCGGACGGGGTAGCACTGTCTAAATATATCCGCCAATAAAACGCTCACTATTCTGTGATCAATCGGTATTTGCGGAATCAATGCTTTTATGATACAAACTAACATCACCGAAATTGTGGAGGCGGATATGAAGCGGTTTATTTTATCAAGTTTAGCAGCGATTTCCCTGGCAACAGCGGCAAATGCAGAGACACATTCTGACGTCATGGAGCCCTATGAGGCCTTTAAACAGGACATGGCGGCACAAGACTATGAATCGGCGGCGGCTAATGCTTATGCGGCTTGGAGATTAGCGGAAAAGGAAATCGGAGACCATCCCAAAACCGGTGTTTTGGCCCTCAACTATGCCTATCTGCATTACAATGTAGATTTACAGCGTAAGCGCGTTGCCGAAGCCTATATGCGCGGCATTGAACTGTCCCAATCTTCAAAAGAACAAAAACGGCTGACCCGGTTGCTCAAAGCCTATGTGATAGATCAGGATAGCGATCAATTTCGAAGAAGGGTGAATAATCAATTCCAAAAGCGTTTTGGTAAGACACAGGCCCCAAATCCATTTTTGTCAAAAAGCGGCTCTAGGGTTTCAATAAATAGCGGTAATTACAATAACCGTCGAACCGGAGCGGGCATAGAAGCCTATGCTTCCAAAAGGCCATAATGGAGGGTGAACAAGGTAGGGTTATCCTACCTTTTTATTCTCACGGATAAGATCCCAAACCTCGAATTCGTGGGCGATGCATCGCTCTATCAATTTACGCCAAACGGGTTCGGCGATTTCTGGGTTCAGACCCTCTGATTTTGCTGTTTCCAATACCTTGGACACCACATCTTCGATTCGGTCCGCATCATAAACGGCATCTCGATCCTGTTTAATCCGTGCTGCCGCATCCATATAGCCCTGACGAATGACCAGTAAGCGGACCAACTCCCGATCAAGCGTATCTACGCCCTTGCGAACGTCGAGCATGGTTTGGCAATCTTCAGGTTTGGGCGTCATGTCAATTATCCTGTTATGCTCTCAAGATAGGGATAAGTTACGGTTTTTCCATGGCCATCAATCGCGGCCTTTCGCCCCAGTGGATTTATATTTGAAATGGTGCCGCGAGGGAGAATTGAACTCCCGACCTCATCATTACCAACGGGCGATGAGAGGTATTATGCAATTTTCTCCCTTTACCCCTTTTTATATAACTGATTGTTTTTATTGCGTTTATGTTTCCTCTTGTTTCCTCACGTGAGTTGTGAGTGGCTATCGCTGTGCTTACTATGTGATTGCTGGCAGGCCGCCAAAGTAGGAAAGGTTAGATCGTGAAAATTAGCAAGCGCACGGTAGATGCATGTAAACCAAAGAGCAAGGTTGCTTATCTTTGGGATGAAAAATTGAGTGGTTTCGGCGTTAAAATTCTGCCTTCGGGAAGAAAAACATTCATTGTTCAATACCGCATGGGCGGACGTGGGACATCAACACGTCGTTTAACGTTGGGCATTTACGGACTTATATCTGTTGAGCAGGCCAGGGCAGAGGCAAAAAAAGCATTGGCTTTAGTGACAATCGGAACAGATCCCTTAGCTCAAAGAGATACAGACAAGTCCGCTCTAAAAGTGTCAGATGTGATAGAAAGGTTCACAAAGGAACATGTGGAAGTAAAGCTGTCGGCCAATACTCAATCGGCTTATGAGACTATTGCGCGTCTTCACCTCCCGCAAGGCTTTAAAGCCATGAAAATCAGGCACGTAACACATAAAGATGTGGCAAGGCTTCACCATAATTTACGGGACAGCAAAGCCATGGCGAACAAGATGCTCGCGTTTTTGTCGAAAATGTTCAACTGGGCGGAAAAACATGGATATCGAGATTTCAATACCAATCCGTGCTATCATATTGAAAAGTTCAAAGAGGAAAAACGGGAGAGGTTTTTAACCGCTGATGAAATCGAAAGGCTTTGGGCTGTCCTTGCACAGGCCGAACGCGAAAATATGACGAGCATATATCATATTGGTGCGTTGCGCGTGATCATTTTGACGGGCGCTCGTTTGCGTGAAATTCTTCATATGAAATGGGAATATCTAGATATGGATAGAGGCGTATTGAGGCTGCCTAAGTCAAAAACCGGTGCTAAAAACGTCTATCTCAATAAAACTGCGGTAGAAATCATAAAGTCGATGCCCAAACAACTCGAAAACCCGTATGTTTTCTGTGGTCTTGTAAAAGGAAGACCCATCAATGAAATGCAAAAAGCATGGCAAAGAATCCGTAAGCTCGCCAACATTGAGGATGTCAGGATTCATGATCTTCGACATACTTTTGCAAGCGTCGCAGTCATGAACGGCATGTCTTTGCCGGTCTTGGGTGCATTATTAGGACACAGTCAGCCGCGAACGACCGCGAGATATGCTCACCTGGCATCTGATCCCTTGGTCGAAGCGGCTGAAATGGTCGGAAACAAGTTGCTAGCAATATCTCAGGATTGATGATGCAATTGTAGGGAACAAGCACATTGGAATTTTACAGAAAGTTGTGCTTGGAGAGCGCCGCTTACAGTTTCCGTTGACCGCGCCTTACTAAATCTACCAGCCCTTCTCTATCCAGGATTTCCAGTTTCCCATATCCTATTTTGATTAGGACCATGTCAGCGAGGGATTTGATACCTTTGCCGATTGAAACTCTAGAGACGCCGAGCGAATGGGCGATGTCAACCTGGCGTACATTGATGATATCTGCGTTATTTGCACTCGCGCTAACGCTGAGAATTTGTTTCGCGACGCGCGCATCAAGCGGCATACCCAAAGTGTCACCAATATGAGACAGCGTCGTCTGAATACGCATACAGGCAACAGAAACCAGAGCTTTTGAGAAAACTAGTGATTCGGACATGAGCTTGTCGACTACGGAGCGACTGAGTTTCAAAAGAACTACTTCACTTTCGGCATTTGCATCGTGAATGACTGAGTGATCAAGGAAAAAGGCTGTTTCTCCAAAGGTATGACCTGGTCCCAGACGCGTTAAATTAAAACGCGAGCCGTCTATCCCGTTAATTCCCAATTGCACAAGCCCTGACTCAATCAAGTAAAAATGATTAGCAGGTTCACCCCGCGTTTCGATTGACCTGCCTTTTTTAAACAATACGCGTTCGGCAAGATCCACGATCTTATCGTGAGTGTCCAAGTCTATGAAGGAGGTAAACTTCGAAATTGAATAGTCGATCGGATTTAACATGAGTCAAATGTAAACTAATTAGCTTTTGTTGGCCAGCCTACTCACTATTATTTCGATCAACTGATCAAAGAAATTACAAAGGGGAATTCCATGAAAAAAAGTCTGCTTTCAGTAAGTGTTATTAGTTTAGTCACGGCGTTTTCAACTACTGCTCATGCGCAGGACTATGAAGACGAAGTGATCGTCACGGCAACAAAACGTGCGCAAAGCATTCAGGATGTTCCTATTGCGGTCACCGTTGTGACACCTCAGCAGCTCCAAGACCAAGGTGTGGTCAACATACAGAACCTGACCAGTGTTGCGCCGAGTTTTTCAACTTCAAATGCCCAAACCTCCTCGGGAACGGTGGTTCTACGCATGCGGGGCGTCGGAACAACATCCAATAATATCGGTTTCGAGTCTGCTGTGGGTGTTTTTATAGATGGGGTTTATCAGTCCCGCCCCGGCGTTGCTCTCGGCGAATTTGTTGATGTTGAACAAGTCGAAGTATTGCGTGGGCCACAGGGCACATTGTTCGGACGTAATACATCGGCAGGTGCTTTGAGCATTACAAATGTTCGCCCAGATGTTGACGCAAGCGGCGGATTTGTAAATGCGACCTATGGCAATTATGACCATGTCAGCCTTCAGGGCGCAGTCAATATTCCCTTGGCGGAAGGCAAGGTTGCTGCTCGACTGACGGGAGCACTGCGCAATCGGGAAGGCTTCCTGGACGTCGTAGATCGCAACGGCGCAGAAATAGGGGAAACAAATGAGATTGATCAATATCTGTTGCGCGGCCAGATTGGCTTTGAGGGCGACAGCGGGATTCGGGGCCGGGTCATTGCTGATTACACAAGCAGTGATGCATCCTGTTGCGGTGCGTTGGAAATCTTACGCTCACCGGTAGAAACCGCAGGATTGTTCGCAGCCGTGGGGCTCGGCCCCAGAGGTGGAATGTCAGCGCCAGTTGTTGCTGTTGATCCAACCGACAACGCGACGGCGGAAGAGGCTGTAGAAAATCTGATCGGAACCTCAAACCAGGTTCCTCAAAGCAGCATGGATCAATGGGGCATCGTTGCCGAGGTCGAAATTCCGGTCTCAGACACGATCGATGGGACCTATATCGGATCATACCGCGATTATGAGGCCAATAATTCCTACGATTCTGCGTTTTCTGGCCTGGATCTGTTTAACGTTCTCCCAGGCGGCGGAACGCATATTGATACGATGACCCATGAATTGCGGTTCAACGGTACAGCCATGGATGGTCGCCTCGACTGGCTCGTAGGCGGGTATTATTCGGATGAAGACATTGGGCAAACGGTGCCGTTTGGACTTGGGACAAATTATTCAAGGTTCATTGATGCATTATTGCTGGCGGGCACCGGCGGCGGCTTCCCCAGTGGACCTATTCTCGCTGCCGGCGGTACATTGCCAGTCTTGTCAGGGGGAGGAAATCCTGCAGATGTCCGAACAACAAACGCATACACGCAAAACAGCGAAAGTTGGTCATTGTTTACGCACAATATCTTTGATGTCACTGATGATCTCAGCCTTACGGTCGGGTTGCGCTATTCTGATGAAAGTAAAACGGGCGGTTTTGAACAGCCATTGGCCAATAATGATGTTTGCACCGGGCTTTTGAATTCATTCCGGGTTACACCGGGAGGCCCCGCCTTTGGACCAACCCCGCCATCCTTGTTCCCGACATTGTTAGCAACCGGGTGTCTTGCATTTACAGCGCCGGCGGATCTTCCGTTATCCGCAGCATTGCCGCTGCCACGGACATTCAGTGGCGAATTCAAGGATGATGAACTCATCTACACGGGCAAACTATCATATGAATTAGGATCTAGTGCCACGGCTTATGCCAGCTTTACACATGGTTATAAGTCCGGTGGGTTTAACCTGGATTCGACAGCCGCTGCGGGCGGCGCTGATCCCCGGTTTGATTCAGAGGAAGTTGATGCTTACGAACTCGGTCTGAAATCAAAGCTGCTCGACAACCGCCTAACTCTTAACGTCGCTGCGTTTTTAATGGATTTCAGCGATTTTCAGGTGCTCGAATTTACCGGTGCTCAATTTCAGACATTTAATGTGCCGAAAGCCGAAACAAAGGGCGTCGAAATCGAAGCGTTCGGTCAGTTGACCGACGAGCTCAGCTTTAATGGAGGACTGACGCTTCTTGACGCAAAATATCCTGATGACTGCGGAACCGCAGCCGATGCGGTTCGGGTTCAAAACCTTTGCGGATTTGAGTTGACCAATGCGCCGAAGACCGTCGGGATCTTAGGCGCGAAGTATGCCGCGGATCTCAGCAATAACCTCGATTTCTTCCTTGCAGGACAGGTGCGGTATGAAGGTGATCGGCGGACATCCACGCAGGCACGACTTGTTCCAAATGCCGCCGCAATTGCCGCAGCCGGAAGCGTAGAAGCCGCGCTCGACGCATCTCCGCTGAATCCGCTCGATGTGCAGGAAAGTAACTTTAAAATCAATTTACGGGCGGGTATCGGCAGTCCGGTCAATGGATGGGGGCTTGAGGCCTGGGCCACAAACCTGACGAATGAAGTCACGCGTGGTGTGACGTTCAACACAGTGCTTCGTTCCGGTTCTAGATCCGCGTTTCCTCAGGAACCCAGAATGTATGGCGTAACCGTCCGGAAGAACTTCTAGACGGTTAAGTCCCCTAACTGACGGTGGCCCCGTGTCACCGTCTTTTTTTTTGCCGTACGCTGGTGTTGGAATGCATTTTTCCTATCACCGGCCAACCGAATGCAAACCACTTTGCTTTTTAAAGGCAGGTTCTTGTTTAGAAATGGTTATGGATTGGAGCGATTAAATTTGGCGAAAAAAGAAGAAAGTGTACCGGTAGTCATTGGTGTTGGTCAATGCGTCAACCATTGGAGCGGGGGTATAGAAGAAGCACCGCACCCAGTGGGAATTGTCAATGAAGCGATTAAGCAGGCAGAAAAAGATACGACTGTTAATGACTTGATTAAGTCTGTTGATTGCGCAGCATTTGTCCGAACTTTTTCAGATTCTTTAAGGCGTCCTTTTGACCCATTTGGTAAGGTTCAAAACTTTCCCCACGCTGTGTTGAACGCATGCGGTGTTTCACCATCGAAAGTGATATACTCCAGTGCCGGGGGCGAACAGCCTCAGACTCTGGTGGCAGAACTTTGTCAGCTCCTAAGTCAAGGCGATGTCGAGGTTGGATTGATCGCGGGCGGCGAGGTCACCGGCGCTCTGAAAACCGCCCTCAAAAATAAAATAAAACTGGACTGGCAGGTCGCCTCTGAAGGGGAGTATGAGGATCGCGGGGCTAAAACCGATTTCATTTCAGAATATGAAATCCGGAACGGTTTAGGACTTCCGCCGCAGACATATGCAGCCATGGACCAGGCCCTTCGCGCACGCCTGAATATGTCTAACTCTGAATATCTGAAATATTTCGGAGAGATCTATTCAAGGCTCTCAATAGTAGCAGCCAAAAATCCATTCTCGCAATTTCCAGTAAAGCGCAGCGCCGAATTCATGGCGACGCCCTCAAAGGAAAACTACCCGGTTTTCGATCCTTATCTGAAATGGCATGTCGCCCAGGATGCGGTTAACCAGGCTGCAGCACTGCTTTTGACGACCACAAAAAAAGCCCGTGAAATTGGCATCCCGGAAGAGAAGTGGGTGTATCTTCATGGCCATGCTCAGGTGAACGATGTTTTGGTTTCGCAAAGACCTGATCTTTCCAAATCAAAAGCCATTGATCTTGTGATCGGGGCAGCACTTGATCAAGCGGGAGTTTCGGCCAGCGATATAACATACCGCGATATTTATAATTGTTTTCCTGTCGTACTTCAGATTGGAGCTGAAGTGCTTGGGCTTGATCCGTTGAAAGATGATGTGTCGGTTACGGGTGGATTATCATTCTTCGGCGGCGCCGGAAACAATTATTCGACTCACGCTATCGCCAACATGGTCGAAATTTTAAGAACAGAACGTGACGCTTATGGCCTGATTTTAGCCAATGGCGGTTTCATGAGTAAAGAAGCGGCGGGTGTTTATTCCTGTAAGGCACCTGCCCAGCAGGAAGTAACAACCTCCAGATCGCTCCAAGAAAAGATCGACACTCAACCGGAAATTCCGATGCTTGAGGAAAATTGCACGGCCAGCGTTGAAGCCTATTGCATCAAACAGGGCCTCCATGGACCCGAATCCGGATATGTCATTGCTCAAAATAACGATGGCCGCGTCATCGCAAACATCAAAGACGGCCATAGAGCCACCTTAGAAGCACTTTCATCTACCGATGATCTGATCGGCACGTCAATTGACATCATTTACAAAAACGGTCGCAATTACGTCCAGAACCCAAACCGGTTAGGAGCAAAAATGTCCAATAAACTGCTTGCACGAGACTTCAAATATGTATCGCTGAACAGAGACGGAAATATTCTTGAGGTCACATTGAATCGCCCCGAAGCCTACAACGCATTATTCAGCGCCGCGCATTTTGAACTGGCTGAGATATTTGATGAATTTGAAGCCGATAAAGATCTCTGGGTCGCCATCATTACCGGAGCCGGGGACAAAGCGTTTTGCAGCGGCAATGACCTCAAAGTGACGGCCAGCGGCGGCGACATGTCAACACCGCCTTCAGGTTTTGCCGGGCTGTGTTCGCGGACCGACCGGGAAAAGCCTGTCATTGCGGCTGTGAACGGTGTTGCCATGGGCGGCGGCCTTGAAATTGTCCTTTCCTGTGATGTTGCGCTCGCCTCGCCGAATGCGACATTTGCTTTGCCTGAAGTGAAAGTCGGCTTGTTCGCCGCGGCGGGAGGGCTACAGCGGCTAACCCGGCAAATAGGTGAGAAAGCAGCTATGGAGCTCATCCTGACCGGCCGGCAAATCGATGCAGAAGAAGCGGCCAGTCTTGGCCTGATTAATTCTGTTGCCCAAGACGGTGACGTTCTGTCTGAGGCGCGGGCACTGGCAAAAACTATTGCCGGCAATTCACCAACATCCATTCGGGCCTCCAAACGGGTGCTGAATGCCGTCGACGAAATGGGCGAGTGGGACAAGGCACTTGAATTCAGCAAAGCCGAAATTGTGAAATTGCTGCAAACCAAGGACGCCCGGGAAGGCGTCACAGCCTTTGCACAAAAACGTAAACCCAAATGGATCAATGGATAATCTATGACTGATTTCACCGATGATGACCGCCAGGCCATTTGCGACATGTTCGATCGCCTGCTGATGGATCAGGCGCACGAAGAGCAACTCCGTAAAATCATCGAAACGCCAGCCGGATTTGACAAATCCCTGTGGCAACAGATGGCCGAACTGGGCCTGACCGGGATTATAATCGATCCGGACCAAGGCGGCATTGGTGGTTCCATAGAAGAAGTTGAAGCAATCATGGAGGTTGCAGGCGCTTATTTATATAATGGCCCTTATATATCGACCTGTGTTCTCGCACCGTCATTGTTGAATGCCGCTGAGAATTCAGAATTTACCGCACAACATCTCGAGAATATCGCCGCGGGTGCGTCGATATTTGCTGTGGCTGGCTGCGGACTCTCCGGCGATTGGACGGGATCACCCGATGTAGCCGCGGCAGGATCAGAGGGCAATTGGACGTTGAGCGGAAAATCATCGTTTGTCGTACATGCACGAAACGCGGATCACGTGATTGTGGCCGCTAGAGACGGTGACGATCTCGGCGTTTTCTGCCTTCCGACCAGTTTGTCCGGCGTGACGGTGCATACACATGAAACGGATGATCAGACATTGCGATTATCCACCCTGAAATTTGATCAAGCGAAGGCTGTTCGCCTCGAGGGAGTCGGGCAAAAGACGTTTAATAAAGCCGTACGGTTGGCATTGGCGGCCTTGGCGGGCGAGCAGTCCGGCGCGGCGCGGCGCATTTTTGAAATGACAATTGAGTACCTGAATACGCGCTACCAGTTTGGACAGCCAATTGGGCGATTTCAGGCGTTGAAACATATGGCAGCAGATCTGTTGATCGAAGTTGAATCTGCGTCGAGCGCTGCCCGACATGCATCCCGAGCGTTGGCTTCCGGCGCGCCAAATGCCGCGGTGCTGACCTACCTTGCCGCTTTTACCTGTGCGGACAATTTCCGGAAAACGGCCGCCGATGCGATACAGCTTCACGGCGGCATTGCCTATACAATGGAACATCCGGCGCATCTTTACTGGCGCCGCGCACAAACCGGGCAATGGCTTTTCGGCTCATCGGATCAGTTTCGTGAATTATACCTTTCGCAAATGGAGGCCATTCTATGAGCGGCGCCTTGGAACATGAAGTCGAAAAATGGCTAGAGACCAATTGGGATCGGGTCAAAGGCTGCGAAGCCGGAAAAGACACATACGATCAAAAGAGCTGGCTGACCAAAGTCGTTGATGCGGGATACGCCGTTCCGACATGGCCCGAGAAATGGTTTGGGCGCGGTCTGTCTCCCAAAGACGCCGGTATCATTGAAAAAGCATTTCAGGCACACGGGGCGCAGGGGTGGGGGCGCGATCGCTTCCACCTCGGTGCCATCACAATTTTCAAGCTTGGCAGCGACGAACTCAAAACAGAACTGCTTTACGAACTTCTGACCGGACCGATTTGCTGCCTGCTTTATTCCGAGCCTGGTGCAGGGTCCGATCTGGCCGGCATTCGAACCCGCGCCGTTAAGGACGGCGACGACTTTATTATTAACGGACAAAAAGTCTGGACGTCCAATGCGGTTGAGGCGGAGTATGGTATGCTGCTGACCCGAACAGACATCGACGTACCAAAACATCAAGGCATTACGTTTTTTATTTTTCCGATGAAACAAGACGGCGTTGAGGTTCGGCCGATTAACCAGATAACTGGCGAAGATGAATTCAACGAAGTTTTCATCACAGATGCCCGCGTGCCGGAACGCTTTATCATCGGAGAGTATAATCAGGGGTGGAAGTCATTTCAGACAGCAATTGCGTCTGAGCGTTTGATTATGGGGCAGGGCATAACCTCACGCTTGCGCGGCGCGGCCGGCAAAGTTCCAGCCCTTTTGGCACTGGCACACAAACACGATAAGCTGAAAAATCCCGCTCTAAGACAGGAAATAGCGCAGGCTTTGGCCTACCGACAGTTGAACAGCCTGAATATGCTTCGGGCGAAAGAAGAGATGGTCAAAAACGGGTCGTCGTCACTCGCTTCACTGGGCAAGCTCGCAATGTCGCGTATACAACACGGCGAGGCGGCATTATCAGCGAAAATTCTCGGACCAAATGTGCTGATCAGAGATACTGAAGATGCACGAAATGCAAATTTTGATGCCGCCAAGGCCTATATGAATTCTATTGGCGGCGGCACGGATCAAATCCAGAAAAACATTATTGCGGAGCGCGTTTTGGGGCTGCCGAAATCAACAGATGTCAGCCGCGATATTCCGTTTAAAGAGGTCAAGTCAGGAAGTTGACATGAAAGCTCCAATCCCCATATCTGCCGGTGCGCTCCTTACAGGTGCGCTGATCCTGTCATTATCCTGTCTTCCCAGTTTCGCCTCGGCTCAACATTCAGATCAGGCCGATCAACCTGACACGACTATGTCGCTTCGGCAAACCGTAGAACAACACGTAGCTACAAAAATTACTGATAATATTTATATGGCCGAGGGGTTCGGGAATACATTTCTTGTCACGACGCCGGAAGGGAATGTCATCATTGATACTTCACTCGCTGAAAATGCTGTCAAACATAAAAAACTGCTAGACCAAGTCGACAGCCGCGCGCCGAAATACATCATTGTGACACACGCTCATGGTGATCACATTGGCGGCGTTCCAACATGGGAAACATCGACTACCCAAGTTATACAGCAAGAGCATGCTGGCGAATTCATGCACTACCAAGAACGGCTCAAGGGCTTCTTCAAACGTCGAAATGCGGCGCAATTCGGGTTTGATCTGACGGAATTCGGTCAAATAGACACCGAGAATTTCGCAGCGGACATTCCTGCGGATATAACATTCAGTGATAAGCACTCGTTTGAGCTTGGCGGCCTGACTTTTGAAATCTTATCAACCCCCGGTGAAACATATGACGCTTTGTCAGTATGGATACCCGAGAGCAAATCCGTCTTTGTGGGCGATCTATATTACGATTCTTTTCCAAACATCTACACCCTACGCGGAACCAAACCCCGCTGGGCCTTGGATTATGTTAATTCGCTGCAAAAGATTATGGATTTGGAACCTGAAATTTTGATCCCAAGTCATGGCGATCCTATTCTTGGAAAAGGCGAAATTCTGGAGACGTTGGGGCAGTATAGAGACGCCATTGTTTATGTTCATGATGCCGTTGTTGACGGCATGAATGCAGGTACAAGCGTTGACGAGCTTGTGGCGACTATTCGCTTACCTGAAAGCTTAAAGCTTCGAGAAGTCTATGGCCGCGTGGATTGGTCCATCCGCGGAATTTACCTCGGCTATGCGGGATGGTTTGACGGAAATCCGTCTACAATGTTAGGCGTAAATCATCGCCAGTCACAAGCCTCGCTGATTTCATTGGCTGGCGGACCCGATGCCGTAGCGGCACGGGCGGAAACGCTCTTAAACGAAAAAGCGTTTGATAAGGCGCTATCGCTCGCGGACGTCGTACTAGACTCTCATCCCGACCACGAGGCCGCAATGGGCGTGCGACGTGCTGTGTTAAATGCACGGCTTATCGGCTCTCGAAACTTCAATGAAATTGGTTGGCTAAAGGCGGGCATACGAGAGCTTGATGATAAACAAGAGGGGAAATGACGTGCTATCACGACTTCTATTGCTAAGTTCAGTTGTACTCATGCTGACCACGTGCGGCCAGCCACAGTCTGGCGCAGAAGGTGGGACTTCCGCGCGAGAATCGATAGCCAGCACTGGGCCAATGTCCCGTGTTTTGCGCGGGGATGGCGGCGTTTCCGAATTCTACAGATACGATAAACCCTTGCCCGCCAAGTCGGGTGTTCTGCTTCGCCAGAAAGCGCTGAATACAAGGCAGTCGGTACCGGGCGCGGCGAAGAATATTCGGCTGCTTTACAGTTCAACAGACGGAATAGATGGCGAAACCCGAATTCCGGTTTCCGGAAGCCTGTTTTTACCGGAAGGTATACCCCCGGAAGGCGGGTGGCCGCTGATCGCCTGGACACATGGCACTGTCGGTATTGCTGATATATGCGCGCCAAGTTGGACTGGATATGTGCCTTTTCATCAGGAATATTTGAAGCAATGGCTGGATCAGGGTTACGCAATTGTGGCCTCAGATTATCAGGGGCTCGGCACGGCAGGAACACATCCATATTTGGCGACGAAACCAGCTTCATTTAACAATCTGGACATTATCCGGGCTGTCCAGTCTACCGATATGCCGATTTCCAAAAAAGTCGTCCTAATCGGTCAGTCACAAGGGGCAGCCGCAGCGTTCGCCACCGCTGGTTATGCACCGGAATATGCGCCCGAGTTGGATATTCGCGGTGTGGTTTCAACGGGTATTCCATATTTTACGCCGCGCACCATTGAAATTATTCAAGATACCCGGCCCAATGATGTTGTTGATCCTATGCTGGGATATAATTTTCTGGCGCTGACTCTGATTGAGCAGATAGACGCCAACTTTAAGGCCTCTGACTATGTCTCTGATGCAGCTCTATCAACAGCGAATGCGGTAAATACAACTTGCCACCGAGACGTGAAGACGTTGGTGACGGAGCGAGAGCTCACCTATAATAAATCATTCAAACAAGATCCGTCTGAACCTCTGGCATTGGCATTTAGCCTGATGGGCTATCCGCGCCTTGACGTTGAAGTGCCGGTCTATATCGGCAGCGGCGTTGATGACCGAGATACGCCGCTTCGTATGCAGGCCAACCTCATCAAACAGGCTTGCGCGGCTGGGGCGAAAATTCAGTCTAATATTTACCCGGGCAAAGACCATTTGACCGTTCTCAATCATTCGACGGTCGATTCTATTCCGTTCGTAAAGCGCGCTTTTGAAGGCGAAATCATTGAAGGGAACTGCGCAGCATTGCCCTTTGAAAAGACATCAAAAAACTAGGAATACATCATGGAACTTAATTCAAATATTTCTGCCGTTATCACAGGCGGAGCCTCGGGACTTGGAGAAGCCACAGCCCGAAAGCTGGCCGCCATGGGCGTCAAAGTCGGCCTCATGGACTTGAATGAAGAAAAAGGCCAGGCTCTGGCCAATGAACTCGGCGGCGCCTTTGCCAAAGTGAATGTGACATCGGATGAGGATGTTGCTCGGGGTTTCTTGGAATTACGCGCAGCAAACGGTCAGGAAAGATTACTGATAAATTGTGCGGGAACGGGCGATGCCGTCAAAACCGCGTCGCGAGACCGCAAAACCGGTGAAATCGCGCCGCACCCTATGAGCCGATTTCAGCGAATTCTGGATATCAATTTGTCCGGGACGTTCCGGTGCATTGCTCAATCGGCGGCCGGCATGATGACACTTGATCCTATTGACGGTGAGCGCGGCGCGATCGTGAACACAGCATCTGCGGCAGCAGAAGATGGGCAGGTTGGGCAGGCTGCTTATGCGGCATCCAAAGCCGGAATTGTCGGCATGACCTTGCCGATCGCTCGTGATCTCTCAAGAGAGATGATACGCGTCAACACTATTTTACCCGGCATTTTTGACACGCCTCTACTGGCTGCGGCTCCCGAACCTGTAAAGCAAGCGCTGGGCGCAATGGTGCCCCATCCGTCCCGCCTTGGTCTGCCGGATGAGTTTGCTTCTCTCGCTGTCGAGATGTGCCGCAACAGCTACTTCAACGGAGAAGATGTACGCTTGGATGGTGCCATCCGAATGGCCCCGAAATAGGAAAGCGAAAATGACCGAAGCTTATATTATTGATGCCTGTCGCACACCCCGCGGGATCGGCAAAGTCGGGAAGGGGGCTTTGGCCCATTTACATCCTCAACACCTTGGCGCGACCGTTCTAAAAGCCATAGCCGAACGCAATAATCTCAATACGGATGATGTTGATGACATTATTTGGGGCACAAGCTCTCAGACCGGAAAACAGGGTTGTGATCTAGGGCGTATGGCAGCGTTAGACGCAGGCTATTCTATCAAAGCTTCCGGAATGACACTGGACAGGTTTTGTGGTTCAGGAATCACAACCGTCAATCTGGCCGCCGCCCAAATCATGTCGGGGATGGAAGACGTCGTGATCGCGGGCGGAACGGAAATGATGAGCTATACCAGCTCGATCGCAGACCCAAAAGTCCCGCCTATGCTGGACGGAGGTAATATGTCCTTACGGGCAAAACATCCGCAGTCTCAGCAGGGTGTTTGTGCGGATGCTATCGCCACTCTGGAAGGTATTGACCGCACGGCATTGGATGAGCTTGCGGTGACCTCTCAAGCCAGAGCCGCTCGCGCCATGGAAGAGGGGCGATTTGAGCGAGCTCTTGTGCCGGTTCACAATCCGGACGGAAGCATCGCGCTCGATCAAGAAGAATTTCCGCGCCCCGGTTCGACTATGGAGTCGTTGGCGGGATTGAAAACTGTATTTAGCATGTGGCGGGATATCCCTGTCGATGAAACGGGACGCACTTACGGTCAACTCATTCAGATTAAATATCCAGAACTGCAAGAGTTCAATCATGTTCATCATGCAGGTAACAGCTCAGGTGTTGTTGACGGGGCGGCGGCTTTACTTCTGACATCCAAATCCTATGCAGAAAAAAAAGGTCTAACCTCCCGCGCGCGCATTGTTGCAACCGCGAATATGGGCGATTGCCCGACCCTTATGTTGAATGCGCCGGTACCCGCCGCGCGTAAAGTTTTAAGCAAAGCCGGCCTATCTAAGGATGATATTGATGTCTGGGAAATCAACGAAGCTTTTGCCGTGGTCGCCGAAAAGTTCATTCGTGACCTCGACCTCGACCGAGAAAAGGTCAACATTAATGGCGGAGCCATGGCATTGGGGCACCCGATAGGCGCAACGGGATCAATTTTAATCGGAACCGCGCTGGATGAACTCGAACGCAGCGGCGGTCGGTATGGCCTGGTGACCATGTGTGCAGCGGGCGGCATGGCACCTGCCATCATTATTGAGCGAATTCAAACATGAATATTCTGGGTGTTGAAGATCCTGCATTTATGCAAGATGAGGAAATTTCCCTCTTCCGTGATGCGGTGGGCAAGTTTTTCGAAGACCGGGCGACACCGGACCGTATTGCGAAATGGCGCGCAGACGGACAGGTCGAATCTGTTTTCTGGCGGGAAGCCGGCGAAATGGGCTTGCTTGGAGTCAGCGTACCGAAAGAATATGGTGGTCACGGCGGCGATCTTCGCCATGATCTGGTTGTGTTCGAGCAAACACAAAAAAACCGCGTCGAAGGATTTGCCGCGAGCTTGCACAATGGTATTGTCGTGCCCTATATTCAGACTCACGGCACCGAAGCGCAAAAGAAGAAATGGCTCCCAGCCTTATGCACGGGGGAGCGTATTAGCGCTATTGCCATGAGCGAACCCGGCGCTGGATCAGATTTGCAAGCCATCCGGACCACGGCCATAAAAGACGGCGATGGGTACCGGATAAACGGTTCAAAGGTCTGGATATCTAACGGCCAGATTTCCAACTTTATTATTGTCGTTTGCAAGACAGACCCGAGTAAGGGAGCAAAAGGAACGTCACTTTTAATCGTCGAGACCGATAAGGTTGAAGGATTTAGACGCGGTAAGAATTTGGATAAAATCGGGCTGACGGCACAGGACACATCCGAGCTGTTCTTTGACGATGTCTGGGTGCCCGAAGAAAATCTTCTGGGCGGCGTCGAAGGACGCGGCTTTATTCAGTTAATGGCCGAGCTTCCAAAAGAACGCCTCATCATCGCTTTCGCCGGTGTCATCACGATGGAAGCAGCTCTGGCGACGACGATTGAATATACAAAAGACCGCAAAGTCTTCGGACAGAAGCTGATTGAGTTTCAGAACACGCAGTTCAAACTGGCAGAGGTCAAAGCAAAGGCGGTTATCGCCAAGGTATTCATGAACCATTGCCTTGAGCAATTATTGGCGGGAAAGCTTGATCTGACGACGGCGGCAATTGCTAAACTCTGGATCACGGAAAACGAATTCGATATTGTCAATGAATGCCTGCAACTTCACGGCGGGTATGGCTATGTCAACGAATACCCTATTGCACAAATGTTTAAAAACTCGCGTGTCCAAACCATTTACGGCGGTTCGAGTGAAATCATGAAGTTGCTAATCGCAAGAAGCTTGTAATCAAAAGACATGGTTTAATCAGAAATCACATTTATTTCAGGAGCACAATATGAACGACGGATTTGATTTAACGGGGCGGACCATATTGATTACGGGTGCTTCATCCGGCATCGGAGCGAGGTTTGGAAAAACGCTGGCCGGCCAGGGTGCGAGAGTCGTTTTGGCCGCGCGCCGCAAAGATAAACTCGAAGCGCTGAAATCTGAAATCATCGAATCCGGAGGGCAGGCATTGGCTGTGTCTATGGATGTTGCAAATGAAAAATCAGTCATAGCTGCATTTGATCAAGCAGAAGCCGAGTGGGGCGTAATTGACAGCATCATCGCCAATGCAGGCCGCAATGCGAATGGGCATTCACTTGAGCTGACTGTCGAAGACTTTGACGGATTGATGGCTGTCAATCTGCGCGGTGTTTTCCTCACGGCAAGGGAAGGGGCTCGCCGCATTATCAAGAGCCACTCTCCGAAAAATAAAAGCGCGCGGATCGTTATTGTGTCCTCAATCACAGCCAAGAAAGTTACGCCCGGCATTCCGGCTTATTCAGCCTCAAAAGCGGCTGTTGTGCAAATGGGTAAAGTGATGGCCATGGAGTGGGCGCGGTTTGGAATCAACGTTAACATGCTGCTTCCCGGATATATCGAAACAGATTTGACTTCGGACTCCTTCAAGACCGAATCCGGTCAGATGTTTTTGAAGAGTTTTCCGCGCCGACGTCTGGTTGAGTTGGCGGAGCTTGACGGCATCATCAACTATCTCTGTGCCGACGCGTCAAGCGCGATTACAGGTGCGGAATTTGTGGTTGACGACGGTCAAAGCATTTAACTGAATGTATCAGTAAAAATCGCCCAAAGACCGTCTGAACACGCCCGGATTGCGATAAATAAGTTTTCTAAGCCCAGAAGTGTCAAAAGGTGCCCAACTGCCGTCGGCCTGTGTGAGACGGTTGGCGAGGATATACATGACCAGCGGGTTAGTACCCATGCCCAGATGGCTGGCCGGAACCTGAATGTTTTCAGCCAGTTTGGCTTTGCTCTGAAGGGCACCATGCCAGTGTACGATACCGTCGGTCTTAGAATAAATAGCCGTTGTTGGCACAGGCGGTGGTACGTGCATATGATCGATGCGGGCCTCGGTTTCAGGTTCGGGCTGTCCGTTTAACAGCTCGAAAATCGGCCGCGCCAATGCGGCATGTCTGGCCCCGGTGATGGGACTGCCGAGCGATATGACATTCCGAACAATTTCAGGATTAGCCCTGGCAATTTCGCGGGCAAAAACCCCGCCCAGGCTCCAGCCGATCAATGAGACTTTCTGACCGCTATCCTTGGCGCGTTTGGCCACCATTTTTTGCATCTTCTCTTCAATTTCAGCGCTGAAACGCAGGTTTCTTCCCATGCCCCAGTCATAGACGTTATAGCCCAGATCGCTCAGCAGACGCCGCATATGACGTGTTGAAATTTCACTGGTCATGAACCCGGGGAAAACAATCACGGTATGCCCGTCTCCCTTGGGCAATTTTCGCAAAAGAGGCCTGGTAACATAATGGGCACCCAATTCCATAATCCAACGACCTTCCATGGCTGTATGTATCAGGTTTGGAGCGCGGTGTTTGTATTTATGCGTCATGTCGCTTCTTGTCTTTTTCGGCCGGTTTAAGGTCAACAACTTTGTTCGTTGTTTTGGTTTTTCCGGACGAAGATTTTGTTTTCAATTTTGGTTCTGGCAGGGCTTTGAATGCGGCGCGGTGCTCTTCAAAACTTTCTTTCAGACATTCATCATAGAATTCCGGATCCGGCATGGCTTCCCGGCAAGCAGTGAAAGAAACAGTCACATCGTCCATAAATGTATGCACGATGTGGCCCAATCGAATTCCGTCTATCAAGCACAGCATGCCATAGACGCAAACGGCTCGCGCGCCCGCCGAATAGAGCGGGATAGGGGGCCCTGGCACATTTGTGACGACGGTATTGATCAGGGGTTTTGTCCGATCAGCGAGTTTGAGCCGATGAAAAAGATTTGAACCCGTGACCATAGCCGCAGCCGGTGAGAGCTTGGCTATGTCGGATATCTGACGGGCACCCAGGGCATTCGTCAGGTTTTTTGCTTTTCGGGTTTCCTCAACGACATATTTGAGACGTTCACTGACATCTGAGATATGGGACCCCAAAGGCACATACATGGCTGCAATTTGATTGCCCATCGTATTGCGCTCTTCATCTGTACGGACGGAAATCGGCGCCATGGCCGTAACAGATGTATCCGGCAATTCCTCTTTCGCGGCCAGATATTTACGCATAGCGCCGCCGCACACCGATAACATGATATCATTCATTTTGGCACCGTCACAGAGTGCCCGCATGGTATTGATTTCTTTAAAACTGAAAGATTGTCCGCCAAACACTCTATGAGGCGAAATGCAGCCGTTAAACCGCGTTTTTGGCGTTTGTATCAAGGCCTTAAAATCAAAATCTTTTTTGAAGAAACCCTGGGCCGCTTTAAGTGCGCCGGGCGTAGTTTGCCAAAGAGCCGTGGCCTGTCTCGCCGGCAAAGTCAGCGCCTTGAGATAGCCGCGAGCCAAAAGGCCAATTTGACTGGGATCCGGATCTGGACGCCATGTATCCGGCGTCGACAGCGGTTCTTCGTCCGGACGAAGCGTGTGGGTCGCATGCATCAAATCAACACCGGAAATACCGTCAATGGCCATATGATGGACTTTGGCCAATAGCGCGTAAGATCCTTTAGGAACGCCTTCAATATTGTCCAGTCCTTCAATCACCGTGATTTCCCACGGGGGACGCGATAAATCCAACGGACGGGCAAATAAACGTGCAGCCAGAATACAAAGCTGTCGCCAGTCGCCTGGCTTGGGTAATGCGACGTGGCGAAGATGGTATTCCAGATCAAACCCCGCGTCTTCCACCCAATAGGGATAGTCGATGTTAAAGGGAACTTTAACCATCTTGCGGCGAAGCGACTTCGACAATTGAAGCCGATTTTCTATAAAACTGATAATATCTTTAAATCGGACGAAACCGCCCGGTGCGGTGCTCGGGTCGTAAATGAATATTGACCCAACATGGACCGGCGCTTTGGACTGTTCCAGGGCGGCAAATGCCGCATCAAGGCCTTGCATCTGTTCCATGTTTTTTGCCTTTTCAATGTCTTTTGTCTGAACAACGACTATAACGGTATTTTAAGCCACCAAAAAGCAAGCCAGTTTGCATTTACATCTGCAAGAGTAATTTTTAAGACCAAGATTCAATGGCTTCGTCAAAACTTAACAGCGTGTGATTTCGTCGAAGAAATGAATTTGTCCCGCTTGCAAATCTTGGCGCAGGAGCAGCCTCAAGTTGTCCCTCATGTTTGTAATAAGCATCACGGGCTTGCATATGTGGATGATTAGCTGCTTCACTTGGGCTTAGAACAGGCGCAAAACATGCATCGGTTCCTTCCAGTATTTCTCTCCATTGATTACGGGTTTTGCTTTTAATCAGTGACCCCAGTTTTAGCTTCAGGTCCGGCCATTGATTTATATCAAATTGATTACTGAATTCGGGATCATCTTCCAGGTCAAGCTTATCCAAAAGCAAGGCGTAGAATTGTGGTTCCAAGGCGCCGAATGTAATATATTTATCATCCTTCGTTTGATATGTTTCGAACCAATGCGGTCCATCCAGAAGGCTTGCGCCCCTTTGTTCTCGCATAATTCCACTCGCCTGCGCTGAGAGAAGGAGATTCATCATATGGGCCGATCCATCGACCATTGCCGCATCCACTATATCTCCATTACCTGTTTTTGCTGCCTTATGAATTGCAGCTAACATGCCAATTGTCAGATAAAGCGCTCCGCTTGCAACATCACCGATAAGTGTCGGTGGGGCAACGGGAGGCTGGCCAGCAGGACTTGCGTACCAAAGAGCTCCAGACAGCGCAGTGTAATTATTATCGTGCCCTGCCGCATGGCTTAGAGGTCCAGTCTGTCCCCAACCCGTCACGCGCCCATATACAAGTTTAGGATTTATCGCATGGCAAATCGCCGGACCTAATCCCAGTCTTTCCATCACGCCGGGGCGCATGCCTTCAATGAGACCGTCTGCTTTTTGCACCAGGTTTTTAACGGCTTCAACGCCTTCATCACATTTCAATTCCAGTCTTACCACCCGTTTCCCTCGTTTTATGATTGAACCTGCATCATTTTGTGATGACTGGTACTTTCGGGGGCGCTCCACGAGGATTACGTCCGCTCCCAAATCTGCGAGATGCATCCCGCAAAACGGGGCAGGGCCAATACCCTCTATTTCAATAATCCTGAGACTGGATAGGACGCTCATTGTTCAGCAATTCCGAGATCCTTCAGCGCAATAGATTTTGCAGTCTTATAGTCGGCCTTACCATTATCGGCGCGAGGTACTTTTTCTGTGAGTATGTAGTGTCGAGGGGCTTTATAGTCGGCGAGCAATTCCCTGACATGGTTTTTAAGGGCAGCGGACTCAATCGTCTGGCCCCCATTTACGGAGAACACCGCGGTAACGGCCTGACCAAATCGATTATCCGGAACACCGACAACCAAGCAGTCATATACGGCCTCGTAGGATTTAAGTGCTTCTTCGACTTCTTCAGGGTAAATTTTTTCGCCCCCGCTATTAATACAGGTGGAACCGCGGCCGAGAAGCGTGATTGTCCCGTCAGCTTCCAGCCGGGCATAATCTCCAGGCACTGAATAACGAACGCCATTAAACGTCTTGAAAGTCTCGGCGGTTTTGGCTTCGTCTTTGTAATATCCAATAGGCACCATACCGCCATTACACAGCAGCCCAACATCGCCAGAGCCCGGTTCAATTTCGCGCCCGTCTTCGGTCATCACTTTGGATGTGGGAGATAATTGAAACTTGGCTGTCTTATCGCCTTTGATCGAGTCCCGGTTTGCGATCGATACCCCGATACTGCCTTCGGTCGATCCCATGCTGTCAAATATCGTAACGTCCATGTGTTCCAAAATGTCTTTTTTGGCGTCTGACGAAAACATCACCCCGGATGAGTTGACCATACGCAATGAAGACATGTCATAAGGCCTGCCTGCAGCTTTGGCAGTGGATAGGGCTTTGGCCAGAGGTTTGGCGAATACATCTCCGACAATCACAACCTCCTGTGCTTTTTCTGCCTCAATCAGTTGTAAAAGCGCGTCTGGATCAAAGCGTTTATTATCAAATAAGATCGCGGTCCCACCCAGTGAATGCGGAATGACGACCCCGACCCACATACCTGTACCGTGCATAAGAGGACAGGCCGGGATACAGCGCGGGGACAGGCCTTTTGCGGCGAGAGCGGCGACGACCGGGCCTACATCGGCAGGCTTTTCTGGTATCGGGAGCCCGCGGAGTTCCATGGCTTTGGTTATCAATGACTTCGAGAAGGTTTTGTGATCATACATCACGCCTTTGGGCAGGCCCGTAGTGCCGCCGGTATAGAGCATGTATATATCGTCATCAGACCGTTTTATACGCGGCATGGGACCCGAGTTTTTTAAGGCCTCTGAATAGGAGAGGGCACCTTCAAAATGTTCGCCGCTACCATCCTCAATTTCGAGAAATAATTTAACCTGAGACAGCTGGTCCCGAATGGCCTCAAGGCGCGGCGCGAAAGCAGCTTGGAACACAATCGCTTCACTGTCACTGTTGTTGATCACATGAGCCAGTTCGGTTTCCAGGTAGCGGTAGTTGACATTTATCGGGCACATGCGGGCTTTGAACGCCCCGAACTGAGCCACAAGATATTCGGCACTATTATAGGAATAAATCGAAATCTTTGCACCTTGAGAAAGACCGTGCTGGGTGAGGGTCTGCGCGATGCGTGCCGCCTGATCTTCGTAATCTTTCCAGGAAAGGCGACGATCCTCAAAAATTACGGCCTCGGAATCAGGAATGGCATCCGAGACGTGTTCCCAGATATCGGCCATATGCCATATTGCTGTTTCAGACATGATTTACCCTCGATCAAATATTCGGATGCTTCTGATCATAGAGAATACCCGAAATCAAAAAAAGCAAAGCTGTTTACATTTTGTCTCTAGTAGTTGAGGAAAGGGATTTAATGGTCTTCTGTCAGGCTATTGGATTTGCCCAAAATGACTCAGCCTAATTTCGATGGGTGCTTACTGGCGACTATCGGGAGTTAATCAGGGCTATTGGAAGAATTTTACTAAATGTCTGAAATATAAAACAAAAATGGTGCCGCGAGGGAGAATTGAACTCCCGACCTCATCATTACCAATGATG
>JAHDEZ010000042.1 GCA_020628425.1 Hellea sp.
ACAATTCATATGCACAGCGCGGCAATCTACCCGTCGTCGAAGATGTCTGCGAAGGCGGTGTGTCCATCATGCCCATGATCGGCAAAGCCCGTATGCTACGCATGTGGGGCGGCATTATGGATATGTCCATGGACGGCTCACCCGTTATAGACAAAACTTACTTAGAAGGCCTCTACTTCAATGGCGGTTGGTGTTATGGCGGTTTCAAGGCTACTCCGGCCTCAGGTTTTTGCTTCGCGCATCTTATTGCAACCGATACCCCCCATGATACAGCCAAAGCTTACCGATTTGATCGGTTTTCCCGGGGCCTGATGATCGATGAAAAGGGACAGGGTGCGCAACCCAATTTGCATTAGGGGGATGACAGAATGCTAATCAATCACCCTTTACTTGGACCACGCGATGCGTCCGAGTTTGTTTATCTAGGTGACGCTTCTCTGATGAATCGACCCGATTCGAAAGCAGAAAATGCTCCCGAACTATTCTATGAGTATCTTTATCTGCGGGATAATCCGGCCGGTGAGCACCGCGAACTTTGGTTCCATGAACAAGGCGATCGGTCCTGGTTGATCGTTACTCGAGATACAGTCAGCCACGAGATCACCAAGGTTGAATTGGCTAGGCCCCCAAAAGGCAAGAAGCAATGAAGCTAATCGATCAATCCAATAAACTCAGCTTCAGCTTTGATGGTAAATCTTATCAGGGCTTTGAAGGTGATACTCTGGCCTCTGCCCTGCTGCGAAATAATGTCAAACTGATTGGCAGATCATTCAAATATCACCGTCCTCGCGGCTTTTTGGGTGCTGGTACAGATGACCCTAACGGCCTCGTAGAAATTCATGCAAAAGGCGTATGTGAACCTAATCGACAGGCCACAACAATTAAACTTTTTGATGGACTTATTGCCAAAAGCCAAAACAGCTCTCCTAGTCTAGGTTTTGATGTGATGGCCATTAATGACTGGCTCTCACCTTTCCTCTCAGCCGGTTTTTACTATAAGACTTTTATGTGGCCCAAAGCCTTTTGGGAAAAGGTCTATGAACCCACTATTCGTAAAGCTGCAGGACTTGGACGCCTCATTGCTGAACCTGACCCTGATCATTATGACAAGGGCTTTTTGCATTGCGACTTCTTGATCATTGGCGGAGGTCCAGCGGGGTTACTTGCGGCCCTTAACGCAGGTCGGTCCGGAAACAGAGTTATCCTCGCTAATGATGATTTCGAATTAGGTGGAAGGCTGCTGTCTGACCCTATTGAAATCGACGGTGAGCCTGCCACAAAGTGGGTAAGCAGATCTGTCTCTGAGCTGAGAGCCATGGACAATGTTCGGATCCTCGAACGAACGAGTGTATACGGCGTTTATGACCACGGTATTTTTGGTGCGCTGGAAACCAAAACAGACCAAATTGGCGCGCCGGGTGCACGCATGGTGCTCTGGAAAATTTACGCAAAAAATTCTATCCTGGCTGCGGGCGCAACGGAACGCCCAATTGCTTTTCCCAATAATGACCGACCAGGAATTATGTTGGCTGGAGCCGTCCGTACCTTTCAAAATAGATTCGGCGTGAATTGCGGCAATGCGACAACCTTATTTTTTAATAATAACAATGCCTTGTCGACCATTTCTGACGTACAGATAGATTCCCGAACTGGGCGGCATATCGCCGATACATCAGGCCGTAAGTCGCTGAATTCAATCACGTTGAATGATGGTACAGTTATAACTACCGATTGTCTGGCCATGAGTGGGGGGTGGAATCCCAATGTTCACCTAACTTGTCACCAACGAAGCCGCCCAACCTGGCATGAAGAAAAAGCCTGCTTCGTTCCTGATAGCAATAACCTGCCTGCGAACATGCATGTGGTTGGCGCAGCCAATGGCGCCTTCACAATTTCGGATGTCTTCAAGAGCGTTGAAGCCAAATCTCAAGCTCTCAGTTTCAAAACAGCTGGCCTACCGAAAACTCAAGGACCGGAGTATGAGATTACCCCATATTGGCATGTCAAATCCAAGAAGCGTGCATGGGTCGATTTCCAAAATGATGTCACCGCCAAAGACATCATCCTCGCCCATCAAGAGGGCTTTTCATCTGTCGAACATGTAAAACGCTACACGACACTCGGCATGGCAACAGATCAGGGTCGGACATCCAATGTGGTTGGTCTCGCCGTCCTCGCCGAAACCACAGGACAAACCATTCCCCAAACGGGAACAACGATGTTCCGACCACCCTACACGCCTATTCCTATTGGCGCATTTGCCGGAGCTCACAAAGGGCAGCACTTCAAACCGACGCGACTCACACCCAGCCACAAATATGCGCAAGAGAACGGTGCGGTTTTTGTAGAGAGCGGTTATTGGAAACGGACACAATGGCTGCAACGAAACGGGGAACAAGGCTGGAGGGATAGCGTCGACCGGGAAGTTGTTAGCACCCGCTCTTCCATTGGCATTTGTGACGTCTCTACGCTTGGGAAAATTGATATCCAGGGCCAAGATGCCGGCAAGTTTTTAAATAAGGTCTATGTCAACACATTCAGCACACTCAAACCCGGACGCTGCCGTTACGGATTGATGTTGCGTGAGGACGGAATTGCATTGGATGACGGCACAAGCGCCCGTCTTTCTGAAACACACTACGTAATGACGACAACGACGGCCAATGCCGTACGCGTTTTTAGGCATCTTGAATTTGCACGACAATGCCTGTTTCCAGATATGGATGTTCACTTAATTTCAACGACTGAACAATGGGCCCAATATTCAATAGCTGGCCCCAATTCTCGAAAGCTCCTGGAAAAAATCGTTGATTCAGAACACGATATTTCCAACGAAGCATTCCCTTATATGGCCTGTACTAACCTCACTGTTTGCGGCGGGACGCGTGCGAGGCTTTTCCGTCTCTCATTCTCGGGCGAACTGGCATATGAACTGGCCGTACCGCGCCGATATGGTGACGCCCTGATCAGGGCGCTTATGATGGCAGGAGAAGAGTTTGGGGCCTGTCTTTACGGGACCGAAGCGCTGGGCGTCATGCGTATTGAGAAAGGCCATGCCGCAGGGAATGAGCTCAACGGTCAAACAACGGCCTTGCATCTCGGTCTAGGCGGGTTCGTTTCAAAAAAGAAAGATTGCATCGGCAAAGTTTTGTCTCAACGCGCAGGTCTCACCAACGACAACGGATTAAGACTTGTGGGATTTAAGGCGTTGAACCCCAAAGAAAAACTCACGAATGGCGCACATTTCATCAATCAGGGCGACCCGAAAGATGCGAATCACGACCAGGGCCATATGAGTTCAGTCGCCTGGTCACCCGAATTGGACTGTTTTCTGGGCCTGGGGTTCTTGAAGGGCGGTGATAAACGCAAAGGCGAGGAACTCTGGGCCGTGGATTTTGTTCGTAACCATCATGTCAAAGTCGAAGTCGTTAGCCCTCACTTTGTCGATCCCGATGGGGAGCGCCTCCGTGTTTGAGTTAACCTCACATTCAGCTCTTGATCACTTCGCCAAGGAATTTGACGGCCTTTCCATCAAAGGGTTATCCGACTTTGAAATTGTCTCTTTAGCCATTGCCAAAAAACAAAACACTGCTTTTTCAAAAGCCTTTAAAAGACATTTTAGTACCAATTTGCCCTTACCGGGACATTGGTCAGAAACACTTACCGGTAAGGTTTTATGGACAGGTCAGGACCAATATTTTCTTTTTAATGACGGAATTGATGAATGCCTTGATGAAAAGCTGGCAGACTCATTCGGTGATAAAGCCTACACAACTTTACAAACGGATGGCTGGGCCAACCTACAAGTATCCGGGGCAGGCATTCACGATGTGTTTGAACGCTTCATTCCACTTGACCTTCGCAATTGGAAAACAGGGCAAGGCACGCGCTGTAGCGCTCATCATATTGCCTTACTCATTCTCAAAACCAACCAATCCTCATATGAGCTATATACACCGCAAAGTTCATCAGCCTCGTTTTTAGAAGCTCTGCTCGATGTGACTGAACATGTTTTAGGAAAATGATTTTTTCCGCAACTGACGCGGCGTATACCCAAACTCTGATGAAAATGCACGCGTCATCGCACTGGCGCTTTTGTAACCGGAACGTACAGCGATATCCGAAAAATTTGCGTCAGTGTTTTCCACCAAATCGCGAACCGAATTCAAACGTAAGCGTTTATATAGCTGTCCTGAAGGCATGGAAAACTCACTTTTAAACGCGCGCTCTAAAAACTTTGGGTGGACGTCCAATTGCGCTGCCAATTCGGTGACCTTTAAAGGTTGTTCTAGATTGTCTCGCATTATGGCTATGGCTTTTCGGGTGAGAGCCAATCCAGAAAGCCCCTCACTTTCTACATCCACACGCAAGGATAAAGGACGTTTAAAGAGGCTTTCTACGTCAAATCGCACCTGAGCACCACAATCCTGCGCAATCAAATAAAGCATTAAATCAAAGGCTGCCATAGCCCCACCGCAAGTCCGCATTTTCTCGTCATGGACAAAAGGGCGATTTTCCACAGAGACGGATAAAAACCGCTCTTCAAAACGCGAAAGAACATCCCAGTGAATTGTCGCTGACTTCCCATTTAAGAGCCCAGCTTCAGCCATAAGCCAAGCCCCCGTATCCAGCCCAAAGACGGTACCGCCGTCAAAGACATGACGACGGATAATCTTACCCAGTCTCTGACTGTAATGATCATCATACCCATAGCTGGAGATCAAAAACATACGACGACCAACACTGTCGAGTGACAATCGACCATCCGGCATAATAGTTGTTTTGCTGGATGAACTAACGGAGTTTCCTGAAAGTGTCAGGATGTCCCATGAGAAGAATGACGTTCCTAAAACGTTATTAGCTGCGCGCAAAGGTTCGATAGTATTAGCCAGGCACAGATTAGAAAATCCTTCAAACAAGACAACATTCGCATGTATTTTCGATGTCTTATTTTGCATATTTTACGTCTATTATGGTCAAAATAAAAAATCAACATAGGTTAGACTCTATAAAAAATCATAGGGGAGTCGTTATGCCATTAGCGATCAATAAGAACGTTTTTATTACATGTGCCGTGACTGGTTCAGGCGGGACGCAGGACCGTAGCCCGCACGTACCCCGCTCACCCAAACAGATTGCGGATAGCTGTATTGAAGCCGCTAAGGCCGGTGCTGCCGTTGTCCATTGCCATGTTCGAGATCCGGAAACCGGAGCCCCATCTCGAGATCCAAAGCTCTACCGAGAACTAACTGAAAGGATTAGAGACGCGGAAACCGATGTTGTTCTCAATCTAACGGCTGGTATGGGCGGTGATATGGTCTTCGGGCCGCCTGACAAACCTTTGCCCCTGCAAAAAGGTACCGACATGGGCAGCGCCGAAAGCCGCATGGAACCTATCGCTGATTGCCTACCTGAGATTTGCACACTGGATTGCGGCACAATGAACTTCGCCGAAGCCGATTATGTTATGACGAATACACCGGGCATGTTGACAGCGATGGGCAAGATGATGACCGAGCTGGGCGTAAAACCAGAGATCGAGGCGTTTGATACGGGTCATCTCTGGTATGCGAAACAGCTGGTCAAAGACGGTGTCCTAGATAGTCCCGCTCTCGTGCAGCTTTGTATGGGCATTCCCTGGGGGGCACCAGATGATATGAATACTTTCATGGCTATGGTTAACAATATCCCGGAGGATTGGAACTGGTCGGCCTTTTCTATTGGTCGCAATCAAATGCCTTTTGTCGCTGCCGCAGTACTCGCCGGTGGGAATGTTCGCGTGGGTCTGGAGGATAATATCTGGCTCGATAAGGGTATACTCGCGACTAACGAAAGCCTCGTCCAACGCGCCGTTGGAATTATCGAGCGAATGGGCGCCAATATAATGACACCAGTGCAAGTTCGCGAAAAGCTTGGCCTAACAAAACGCGCGCCCGTCTGATGCCGACTGCTGCGATCATAGGGGGCGGCGTTATAGGCGGAGGCTGGGCCGCACGCTTTTTGTTGAATGGTTGGGATGTTAATATTTTTGATCCCGACCCCGAAGCTGAACGCAAGATTGGCGAGGTCATCGACAATGCCCGTCGCGCTCTGCCAGCGCTTTACGACCATGCCTTGCCTAACGAAGGAAAGCTAATCTTTCATGACAGTTTGGAAACCGCAGTCAAAACTGCTGACTGGATCGCAGAGTCGGTGCCAGAGCGACTGGATTTGAAACAAAAAATACTGGGCCAGATCGAAAACGCCGCCAAACACGATGCGATCATCGCCTCGTCCACGTCAGGCTTTAAACCCAGCGAACTCCACGCAGGACGTTTCTCGTCGGACAGGATTATTGTTGCCCACCCATTCAACCCCGTCTACTTAATCCCGTTAGTGGAACTTGTCGGCCCAGAAACAACGGTGAAAAAGGCACAAAAAATATTGACTTCTATGGGGTCTTATCCGCTGCATGTACGCAAAGAAATCGACGCTCATATTGCGGATCGCTTGCTTGAGGCTGTCTGGCGTGAAGGCTTATGGCTGATTAATGACGGCATAGCCACGACCGAAGAAATAGACGCCACATTTACCTATGGCTTTGGACTTCGTTGGGCGCAGATGGGCCTGTTTGAAACCTACCGCGTCGCAGGCGGTGAAGCCGGCATGGCACATTTTATGGCACAATTCGGTCCGTGCCTGAAATGGCCCTGGACTAAACTTATGGATGTACCGGACCTCACAGATGAACTCGTTCAACGCATTGCGGAGCAATCTGATAAACAATCCGGTGCCCATTCCATTCGCGAACTGGAACGCAAACGTGATGACAATCTTGTCGCCATAATGAGAGCCTTGAAGAACCGGAATTGGGGTACTGGCGCCCTCCTTAATAAAATGGACGAAAAATTATCCGAAACAGCCGACACAAAAGCCGGATATTTTCGATCCGTCGCACGCAGCGTACCCGTCGACTGGACGGACTATAATCTGCATATGAATGAAGGCCGGTACGGACAAGTGTTCTCGGACGCGGCGGATGCAGTGATGATCTCAATTGGGGCCGACGCAGAATACATAAAGTCCGGGCTTTCTTATTTCACCGTCGAAACCAAAATAAACTACCTTGAGGAATGCGTCGCAGGCGACCGGTTTTGTGTAGACAGTCAGATTATTCTAGCGGACGGCAAGAAGCTCAAACTGGCCCATAAAATGTATGCGGAGAATAGAACGGTAATCGCGACCTGCGAGCAATTTCTGCTACATGTAGATTTGACGACCCGGAAATCCTGCCCACCTCGTGACGACGTTGAAGCTAATATGATGTCGATGGCGAAAACTCACGCCGCCCTACCCACTTTATTGGAGAGCTAACATGGATTTCGCCCTCTCTGACGAACAGCGTATGATCATTGAGACGACGCGCGCCTTTGTCGAAAATGAACTTTACCCACATGAGGCCGAGATTGAAGCGACAGGCGTGTTGCGACCAGATCTGGCCCAAGAGCTAAAACAAAAGGCCATCGCAACCGGACTTTACGCGGCAAATATCCCGTCTGAGTTCGGCGGAGCGGGTCTCGATACGCTTACCTGGCTGCTTTATGAAAAGGAACTCGGCAAGACCTCATATGCTTTGCATTGGAACTGTGTCGCGCGTCCGTCGAATATTTTGTGTGCAGGCACTGAGGAACAACGCCAGATGTATCTGGAGCCGTGCCTGCGCGGGGAGAAATCGGACTGTCTGGCTATGACCGAACCTGGCGCCGGCTCGGACTTACGGGGCATGACAGCAACAGCAAAAAAAGACGGCGATGACTGGGTCTTAAACGGCACAAAACATTTCATAAGCCATGCTGCCGAAGCTGATTTCACAATCACTTTCATGGCTACGGGCGAAGAAGATACGCCGCGTGGAAAGAAAAAACTAATCTCAGCCTTTTTCGTCGACCATAATCATCCTGGCCTGACGATACGAGACGGCTACAAAAATGTATCTCACCGTGGTTACAGCAATGCTATTCTAGAATTTGATGATTGCCGCATTCCGCAGAGCGCTATGCTGGGCGAACTCCACAAAGGTTTTCAGGTCGCAAATACCTGGCTTGGCGCAACACGATTGCAGGTTGGCGCGACATGTCTCGGACGGGCTGAACGGGCTTTTGATCTGGCTGTGCGTTATGCTGCTGAACGCGAGCAATTCGGCCAACCTATAGGTAAGTTTCAAGGTGTATCATTCAAGCTCGCCGATATGGCAATGGAAATGAAAGCGGCAGAGCTCCTGGTAATGGAAGCGGGTTGGAAATATGATCAGGGCACTTGCACCGATGCGGATATGGCTATGGCCAAATTAAAAGCCACGGAAATGCTCGCCATGGTGGCTGATGAATCCATCCAAATTTATGGCGGTATGGGCTTGATGAGCGAACTGCCGTTGGAGCGGATTTGGCGTGACGCCCGAATAGAACGCATATGGGAGGGCACCTCCGAAATTCAGCGGCATATTATTTCTCGCAGCTTGTTGCGTCCTTTGGGCGCTTAGGGGGCCTGTTTGGATAAGCTCACCCGACTTATATCGCCGCGTTCCATCGCCATATATGGCGGTGGCTGGTCGAAAAATGTTCTGGAACAACTCCAAAGGTCTGGGTTTGTCGGCGAAATTTGGCCTGTCCATCCTAAGAATTCAGAACTCTTGGAACTACAGTGTTATAAGGATACAGATAGCTTACCCGGTGTGCCGGATGCCGCGTTTTTAGGCGTGAACCGAAATCTCTCAGTATCGATTATCAAAGAACTCGCTGATAAAGGCGCTGGCGGTGCGGTCTGCTTCGCGTCTGGTTTTGCAGAAAGTCAGACAACAGAATTACAGGAAGCTTTGGTGGAAGCCGCCGGCGACATGCCGTTTCTCGGTCCAAACTGTTACGGATTTTTGAACTATCTCGATAATGTGATCCTCTGGCCTGACCAGCATGGCGGACGGCAGGTCGAAAGCGGCGTGGGGATTATCGCACAAAGCTCCAATATCGCCATTAATCTGACCATGCAAAAGCGTGGATTGGATATTGCTCAGCTTTTCACTATTGGAAATCAAGCAGTTATAGGCATAGCAGACCTTGGCCATCATATGCTGGCCAATTCGAATATCAAAGCCATTGGATTATACCTTGAAGGGTTCGGAGAAATCCGAGCATTAGAAAAGTTCGCAAAAGCGGCTCATAACAAAAACATTCCGGTCGTCATTTTAAAAACCGGAAAAACTGAGCAATCCCGGTCGGCAGCTATATCCCACACAGCATCGTTGTCAGGGAATGACAAGGTCGCCTCGGTTCTCATTCAACGCCTCGGTTTCTACGAAGTCGAGACCCTAGCGGAATTTCTAGAATGCCTCAAATTTTTACAAATTGCAGGACCATTATCAGGTAACCGAGTTGCGTCGGTCAGTTGCTCAGGCGGAGAAGCGAGCCTCATGTCTGACCTGTCCCGCCGTACGGGGCTAAGCTACCCAGCCTTCAGCGATAAAGGATTAATGTCTCTAAGCGGCTTACTTGGTGAGAAAGTTGATCTGGCCAACCCGCTCGATTATCACACCTATATCTGGGGTGACATCCCCGTCATGACGGATGTGTTCGCCACTGTTATGGCGGAGAAATTGGACCTGAGCCTATTTGTACTCGATATCCCTCGCGCGGACCAATGTGACCCAGTCGGTCACGATTGCGCTATAAAGGCAATTATTGAGGCGAAAATCCGAACAGGTGCTCAAGCCGCTGTTATTGGCAGTCTACCGGAGAACCTCGAAGAAGATGTTATTGCGCGATTCATTGATGGCGGTGTTGTCCCCCTTCTTGATATGAATGTAGCACTGAGAGTAGTTGATATTTTGTCGGTACAGACGTTCTTACAAGACGCGCCGGTATTAATGGCGGAAACCGCGACAGATAAAATCAAACTACTTAGTGAGTTTGAGGCCAAACGAAAATTGGCCGCGGCCGGTATTTCAATCCCAAAAGGCCAATTAGTCCCGGCATCCAAGCTAACACCTCTCGCCTTTCCTGTTGCGGCGAAAGTTTCAGGCACGGCGCACAAAACAGATATTGGCGGTGTAGTTCTCAACATTCTAAACGAGACTGAGCTGGAGATTGCCGTGAGCAAACTCCTCAAGACATCAGATAGTGTTCTTATCGAAGAAATGATGAGCGGCTCTTTTACCGAGTTGATCGTTGGGGCGGCTATTGACGCGACAGGTTTATGGACTTTGACTATAGGTGCCGGCGGTATATTGACCGAAATATTAGAAGACAGTGCTACATTGACCTTGCCAACAAGCCATGCACAAATATTAGAAGCGATTCAGTCATTAAAAGTCTCAAAGCTTCTTGCAAACTATCGGGGAAGGCCTTCGGCTGATATGGAACAGCTTGTGGAAACCATCAGTAATATCGCGCAATTCATTGAAAACAATAAAGAAACCCTAGTTGAACTGGATATCAACCCATTGGCCGCTGGCCCTGAAAAAACAATGGCGCTAGATGCGCTGATAATTGAACGTATGGAGAATTGATATGTCCAATCCTATTAAAACCCGGAAAGAAAGCCATATCCTAGAGGTCAAGATTGACCGTCCAAAGGCCAATGCTATCGACCTAGCCACAAGCCGGATCATGGGCGAGGTATTCAAAGATTTCCGCGATGACCCAGAAATGCGAGTGGCGATTATTACGGCCGCTGGACCTAAATTTTTCTGCCCCGGATGGGATCTAAAAGCCGCAGCAGATGGTGATGAAGTCGACGGAGATTACGGAGTCGGCGGTTTTGGCGGCATGCAGGAACTCCCGCGCCTGAATAAACCCATCATATCGGCGGTAAATGGTATTTGCTGTGGCGGAGGATTAGAGATCGCGCTCTCAACCGATATAATACTAGCGGCGGAACATGCCACATTCGCTCTGCCTGAAATTAACTCCGGCACTGTTGCGGACGCAGCCTCTATCAAATTGCCTAAACGTATTCCTTATCATATCGCAATGGAAATGCTTCTGACCGGACGCTGGCTCGACGCCGAAGAAGCCAACCGCTGGGGTTTCGTCAACGAAATCCTGCCTGCGGAAAAACTCATGGACCGGGCTTGGGAATTAGCCCGTTTAATCGCTTCCGGTCCACCTCTCGTCATGGCAGCCATCAAAGAAATCGTACGCGAGGCCGAAGACGAGAAATTTCAGGACACGCTCAATAAAATTACCACCCGCCAACTGCAGACGGTAGATACGCTCTATGGCAGTGAAGATGTCTTGGAAGGATTCAAGGCCTTTGCTGAAAAGCGCGACCCGGTTTGGAAAGGACGATAATCTTCAAGCGTGCTGACTGTGATATAATTCTACCATGGTCCTGGCATAAGCCTCATGCCGGGCTCGTGAAACCGGGTCAGCCTCACCTACTGCCGGTTCCTCCATAATGAAATGATCGTGCTCACAATCGCCCCTCATCAACATGGCTGGTATTTTAATACCAGAGGTATTGTAAACTTCGGGTGCAATATATTGTGCATTAAAACCGATGCGTCTCTCGTCTGTTTTGTTGGGCAGAGAGGAATGCACGGTCCAACCATGGTGGATTGACGCTTCGCCGGCCATCAAAGTGCAATGCTTTGCCGTGGACAAATCGGCCCCCTGAACCATTTGACCAAGGTATAAAACATTGTCCGGGTCATCTGTATTTTCATGTTTCAGCTGCCCAGTTCTGTGGCTGCCGGGTATCATTTGCATACATCCATTTTCAGCAGTTGCATTCGAAATAGCGAGCCAGGTTGAGGTCACTTTTTGAGAATGACTCAATCCCCAATATGTCAAATCTTGATGCCAGGAAACATGCGCAGCCGTATTTGGTTCTTTGATAATGAAGGTCGCGTCATAAAGCATAATATCAGGACCGATAACCGCTTCTACAGCGTCAAGAATAGCCGGATGAGAAGCGAGCTCATAAGCAGAGCGCAGAAGTGTATAAATACTCGGCTTAAAATGTAACGGCCCTAGAGCTTGTTCTGCTGCTTCCAATTTAGCGCGATACTTTGCGGCTTCAAAACGGCTCAACACACCTATGGGCGCAGCATATCCATCCCTCCTATATTGCTCCATTATTGCCATCAATTGACCTCATAAACATAAATGACATGTTTGATTTTTGCGTCACCTTTAGGCATGGAGACAAAAGGCGGTGTCTCATAAATCTTTCGCCAAAGCCCATCCCCAGACAGTGATGTTCTCAAATCATGATAAGGAATAGCAAGCTCACTTTCAGTCGAGTGGGTAGAGAAAACTATCTGACCACCAGACTGCGTAACACGAACAAATTCATTTAAGCACTCAGGCGGCGCATGCCCAGGTCCCATCGCACCAATGCAATAAGTCGCTGCAAAAAAATTCGTTTCGAATTCCAGTTCCTCGCCCAACACCATCCTTTGGAGGCTATTATATACTTCGTGATTCGCAGCAATTTCCAACATACGGTCAGATATATCTATCCCGTGAAATTCGTTAAATCCTGCAAGTCGGAGAGGTATGGTATGCATGGCGGTCCCACACCCCGCATCCAGAATAGGGACCGTGTCTAAAGGCACAAATTGAGAGAAAATCGAAGCTCCAACATAGGGGAGCTGAATCCCGAATCCTTTGACATCGGCGTCATAGCTATTGGCCCAATTATCATATGCCGCCCGCTTTTCCTCGTCAGAGCGGGCTTTATAAACTTTTTCGAGTATTTCGTTTTTGGTAATTGCCACAACCCGCCTCCCGCATGAAAATTCTCACGTGGATCAGTAATAGGCAATCCTTGAAACGCTAATACTAAGAGATTGGATAGCGTTCAAGAACAGGGCCTAATGCCGTTTTTAATGGGTCTAGCCACGGCTCAAAATACCGCCATTGTTCCAGGCCGGATTTAAAAATCGGTTGTCGAACCTGTTCAGAACTTGCGGTGCGCACAGACCTTTCGGTTTTATGGTAATTTACACAACCTTGCTCAAATGGCAGCTCCAAATAATCCAGAATTCTCCGAACTTGAGTTTCTAGGTCAGCGACGACATCTTCGTATTGAACCCGTAATACTTTACCAGGCAATACCTTGTCCCAATGATCCATCAAATTGACATAGTCTCTGTAATACATGCCAACCTGTTCCAAGCCATATGTGAATTCCTGTCCTTCGGCAAAAAGCTGTTTAAAACCGGAAAAACAACATGCCATGGGATGGCGTCTTGCATCGATGATCCGGGCATTCGGCAAAATAAGATGAATGAGTCCAATATGCCTGAAATTATTCGGCATTTTGTCGATGAAGAAGGGGGCATCCTGGCGATGAATGCGTGTTTCATCGATATATTGCTGGCCCAAAGCTCTAAGTTTTTCATCCGGCAAATCATGAAGATTTCCCGGATATGCTGATGTTTTATCAGCCGTCATGCGCCCTCTAAGTTTTTGGGAAAACGCTAAAATGTTCGGAAGTTCCAAAGTTCCATCTATCTGGCTATGAGAGGCAAGAATTTGCTCTAACAACGTACTCCCTGCTCGCGGCAAACCAACAATAAAAATAGGATCATTTGCAATATGACCCGTTCCACGGCGCTTGGAAAACAGTTCTTCGGTACAATACCCAATCTGACCCTCCAGATCCTCGGTCATCCGGTCGGATTTATAACGGCTTTGAAGACGTTTTAGCTCATTGCCTCGCTCATAATACTGAAATGCTTTTTCAAACTGCTTCCGGTCCTCAAAAGCTTTGGCAAGTGAAAAACAGAAATAGACCCGATTTTGTAGAGTTAGCCCTTTGGAGTCGACCTGCGATTCCATTTTATCAACTTCTGTGTCAGTAAACTCATAGGTCTTGAGGTTCGCAAGACCGTAAAATGCATCGCCATGATCCGGCTTCACATTATAGGCTTTTTGGTAGGAAGCCACCGCCTGTTCCTGCTCACCATAGGTCTTTAATGCATGCCCTTTGGATGTCAGAGTTGCCGGATCATTTGGGAGTTTCTCAAGCACAGTTTCAAATAGTTTTAAAGCGGATTGGTAGTCACCTGTTTGCATGCTCTCAATAGCCAGATGAGATTGAAAAATAGGATTATCAGGGTTTTGCTCATTGAGGTATTCCGCTTGCACCAACGCCGCCTCAAATTTTTGCCGTTTTCTAAGGAGCTGCATATAATCCAAACGAACCTGAATATTTGCCGGGGCAAACTCAAGCGCGCTTTCCAAAAGAAACTCTGCTTCTTCCATGGCGTTAAGCCTAGACGCTATATCGCCCAAGAGACGTATGCCCTCCACATCTTGTTTGTTCTTCTGAAGATAAGTCTTGCACAGGTTTTCAGCCTTTACGAGCTTACCTTCATGGATAAGATTTGTGACCGCAAACAATTCGCGAGGCAAAGTTTTTAGTCTTTCCGCTTGGGATTGTGCCAATACAGCTTCCTGACCTCGCCCTAATTCATTTAGAATTTGCGCCTGAAAACGCCAGCTTGCCTCGAGTCCTGGATTAGCCTGGGTCGCTTTTTGATAAGCCGCCAATGCATTGCGTTTATGTCCTTGAGTACGATGGAGATGCCCCTCTTCCTGAAAAGCCCTGCCAAATTCCGGAGCAACCTCCAATAAACGGTCAAGTATAGAGAAGGCAGCTTTATAGTTTCCAATATAGCGCTCACAAACCGCACTCATATAAAGTGCATCGATATGCTCGGGTGCATTCTCGAGAATTCCAGATAGAATACCAAGGGCTTCCCCGTACTTGTTCTTATAGATATGGGCTTGAGCTTTGCTGAGCTCTTCGTTGTATGTTTCGTCGTTTGACACGTTTTCCCTCAAATAAAAAAGCGCCCATAAGGACGCTTTTCCTTAGCGGCTCTGTCAGAATTTAACAGAGCCGATTTCTATTCATCCCACTCAATATTCATTCGAAGACCAATTGTCCGGGGACGTGCAATTGCAGTGCGGAAACGGTCATAGTTGAAGTTATTATTTATAACCGCTGTTTCATTGGCAACGTTATCGATAAATGCCTCAAGACCCCATCGATCTTTCTTGATACCAGCTGCCAGATTGAACAATGTATAACTAGGTTGTTCAGCGCGGTTCACTAACACAATATCACTGAACGATTTCGCGGAATGGGTTACCTGTCCTTGTACATGGGCACCTGTATTGCCCCCCAGGTTGAACTCATAACGTGCTCTAAGATTGCCTTGAAACTTCGGTGCATATGAAAGACTGCTCCCGACCGGCGCGATGGCAATACTGCCCCCGACATTTCGAGTAATCTCTGTGTCCAAGAAAGAAACAGCACCATTGAGTGTAAGACCTTCAATCGATGTAGGCGCAAAAATGAAATCCGCTTCTACACCTTTGACCTCTGCGTCCGCCGCATTGGAAGAGAACAACAAGTTTGTTCCAGCATTTGGATCAAAGATTGTTGTTTGCAGGTCCGAGATCTTTACCAGGAAAGCACTTCCGTTAAACTGGAGCTGGTTGTCCATAACCCGAGTCTTCCAACCAATTTCATAATTAGTCAGCTCGTCGGTGCGAACAATAGGTTGTACGTTCGGATTATTAGCCCCTGGGCGATTTGGAACACCAGGGCGGAAGCCCTCTGAATAAGTTGCATAAAACAACATATCGGATTTCGGGGTCCAGGATAAATTCCCTTTGAATACCGTGCCTTTGGCTTCAGCGACGTCCGGAATCGTAATGCCTTGATCATTTACAAATTCACCACTGAAGATCTGGTCAAGGTTAGCACCGAATGCCTGCGCATCTGAACATCCGACGGAGCCACAAAAGTTAAAGAAAGAGGAGTTGGAACTGCCAACCAAATCCACGTCAACATCATACCAGCGTGCACCACCCGTGACGCTCAATACGTCTTCGATCACATCAAAGGTAAATTCACCAAATATACCCTTTTGGTCGTCGGTCCGTGTCAGGTCGTTGAAGAAGACAATCGGTCCGACACGTGGATCAGGATTGGTAACGGAAGACCCTTCAAGAGGGAAATTTGGCGCAAACCCCGGATCGGACGCATCACCGTCCCAACCGATGGCGAACAGTGACCCAGGATAAGTAAAGTCGTTTTGCTCAATCAGATCCTGATTACTGATGAATCCACCGACCGTTGCTCTCCAACGATTTTCGGCGGGTGTGGTAAACCGCAATTCGTGGGTTTTCACATCAACTCGTGTCCGGGAGTCAACAAATAGCTCTGGAGAATGACACGTTCCAGATGGTGCATTCGCCCCAGGATAAGTCACGGTATAGTCGCAAACGTAATAGGGCAGATATTGACCTACAAAAATATAGTCCGTGTAATCAACAATCTGATCTGTTTCACGCTCAAGAAATGCACCTGTGTAAACCATGTCCAACATGCCTAGACGACCTTCGAGTGTCCAAGCTGTATTGTGAAAATCGTCGTCTGTGCGCTCATCCACAAACCGTTGGATTGAATTACCTTCCAGGGATGGGTCCGTAAAGAACACGCCTTCTGTATCGATCCGCTGGTTTGTGTGTGTAACATTAACGTTCCAGTTTTCGCTAAATTCATAAGAACCACTTATGCGAAATCCGGCATAAGACGCGTCGTTAAAATTTTCTTCGACCAGATTTGAATTGTCAGCCAAAACAATATTGACACCTGAAAGGTCAGCACCGGCTTGTAAGCCGTTTTCATTGGCTTGAACAACGGTACCATTGGCGCGTACAGTTCCTGCAGGACGGAAGCGAGCCGCGTCGGCAGCCGATGCGAACCCTTGAACATTATCAATGTAACCGCCCTGAACGTCACCATAAAGTGTTGCTCTGATAGCGGCTTTCTCGCCGATTGGTAGATTATAAGTTGCTTCCGCTTTATAACTGGCATCTCCGCCTTCGGTGAAAGAGATCCCGGCCGCCATGCGAACCTCTTCCTCGCCAAGCTTCGGCTTATTTGTGATCAGACGTATCGTACCGGCCTGAGAGCTAGCACCAAACAGCGTACCTTGGGGACCAGGGAGTACTTCAACCCGATTCAAGTCAACCGCATAAACATCAAGATTTCGACCAACTTGTGTGACAGGTTGCTCATCAAGATAAAGAGCCACGTTAGGCGCAAGGCCCGCAGCACCAGCTGTCGTTAACAAGGGCGGCGTCGACGCCACACCTCGAATGTAAACTGTTCCCTGACCGGGGCCTGTTGAACTGGCTGTTACGCCCGGCAATTGAAGCAGATAATCAGTAAAAACATCGATATCCGTTTCTTCCAAAGCCTCTTCCCCCAATGCAACGACCGCAACCGGAATACTTTGGGCTGTCTCAGCTCTTTTTGTCGCTGTTACAATAATTTCGTCTTCCAACTGAGCATGTGCTGATGAAAGCGGTAAAGCCAGAGCCGCCATAGACAGCGCACTCCCTGCCAATAATCTATTCTTGATCATACTATCCCCTGTACAAATCTTTTTATGCGCCCGCATCAGTATTAGCCATCAGAAGGCAAGCATGTCAAAGGCACTTATACGCTCATACGCGATAAATGGCCGTTTTAGGGCGATTGATCTCTATTTTGCCGATTAAAATAATTAATCATACGACGAAACAGTGAATTGACATTGTGTCTAACATGCATGGATATTAATAACTTGTTCGACGGCAAAATTGTGCTCGCATTGAACAGTCCAAGGAGCTTATTGTGTCAAACATGACCTGTGACGTTAGTATTAATGACGGAGGAAAAGTGCTTGTTCTCACAAATTCCACCGAAAGCATTGATTTACATCCTGTCTGGATAAGAGAAAGGGTTAAAACTGAACAAATATTTGACTTCCACAACAATCAAAGACTGTACGAACCAGCAGAAATTCCGCTGGACTTGGCAGTCTCCGCTGCAAATGTAAATCCAGATGACGAACTGGCCATCGAATTTTCCGATGGTTTCAAAGCCCGATTGTCTCTGGCTTCTATCCGTCAAGAGCTGGGATGGGAAACGGATCCTGAGGAAATTCCTATTCCAAAGAGCTGGGATACTACACTAAAGCTTGAACAAGAATTTGAGTGGAAAGATATGGATGACCCGGTTGTCTTGCACAAAATGCTTAAGAACTTTTTGACCTACGGGTTTTGCATTATGCAAGGTACACAGACGGAACGAAATTCCCTCATAAGACTTGCCGGTCGTTTTGGCTATGTTCGAGATACCCATTGGGGACAGCTTTTTAATGTAGAAAAGAAAATCAATGCGACCGATTCTGCCTATACGGACCGGGCCTTACCATCGCATACGGATAACCCATACCGGGAACCTATACCAGGATTACAGTTTTTACATTGCTTGAAAAACGATGTGGCAGGCGGGTTTTCAACCCTCGTCGACGGGATTGCGATTTCCGAACAATTACGTCGTGAAGATCCTGAAGTCGCACAAACTATGGAAGACGTGAATGTCCGGTTCAGGTATGAAGGTCCTGCCGCAATTCTAGTAACGTGGGGGCCAATGATTGAAAGAGACCACCGCGGAATCGTATACAAAATTCGTTTAAACTCGAAACTGGAATATGTTGAGGCCAGAGACAAAGCAACGCTCGACAAGTTTTATGCCGGACGCAAGAGACTTTACGAATTGTCTAATGATCCCAAGTATCAGATTTCTTTTCCCTTCAAACCTGGTTTGCTTTTAATGATGGATAACTACCGGCTCTTGCATGGTCGAACCGGGTTTGACGGTAATTCAGGGCACCGTCATTTACAGGGCTGTTACACGGACCATGATGGTGTTACCAGCCTCTACAGGCAATTAGTCAATGACGGTAAAAGCGTTGCCGTATCCCGGGAAGAAAACCCCTAATAAAATCAGTTCAACATTTGATGCGAACAACACTTTAGAATTTGAAATGTCCAGTAATTTCAATGCATTCGCCCGCCATCAGGAACGTCTGACAACGGCGCTGCGAGAATGATATCGCCGTTCTCATCAGAAAAACCCAAGAGCAGACATTCAGACATAAACGGCCCTATTTGTTTGGCTGGAAAATTGACCACTCCCATGACCTGCCGACCTGGCAAGTCTTCAATATTATAGTGGACGGTTATTTGCGCTGATGTCTTTCTAATACCAAAGTCTGCTCCGAAATCGATCCATACCTTGAAAGCCGGCTTTCGAGCCTCAGGGAAGTTTTCGGCTTTTAATATGGTTCCCACGCGAATGTCTATTTTTAGAAAATCATTATAAGATATTGTTTTTTCACTCATTTTCGACTCCTGCTAATTCGATAGTATAAAATATATTTATCGATGAAAACCCAGGCAGACTATGTCATAACACGACTTGGAGACGTTATGAAAGAATTACGCAAACTCGTTCGGTTTCAGGAAACGATTTATATCGAGGGCGGTAAAACCGCACCCAAGCCTTGGACACAAAGTGCTGTAGCGGCTGTCGTTAAAAATCCCTGGGTCGAAGGTTTTGTCGAAAATCTAAGACCTGAAATTTTACGCATGAGCCCTGAATTAGGACAAATCATGACAGACGAGCTGATGGAACTCTGCGGCGGTGGAGGCGAAGCTGAAGCCTTTGGAAAGGCCGCTATTGTCGGCGTTGATGGCGAGATCGAGCATGGTTCGGCACTTATTCACACCCTTCACTTTGGTAATATTTTTCGCGAAGCCGTGAAAGCTAAAAGCTATCTTTCTTTTACCAATACACGCGGAGGACCGAACACACCTCTCGCTATTCCCATGATGGATAAGAACGAGCCCGGTCGCCGCTCTCATTACCTGACGGTTCAATTTGCCATTACCGATGCCCCGCGCGCCGATGAAGTCGTCCTAGCCATCGCCGTTGCCAACGGAGGACGGCCACATCATCGTATCGGGGATCGTTATCAAGACCTCAAGGACCTCGGACAAAATGTGGACAACCCAGCCGGCGTATAGCTCACATAACGGATTGGCCGTTGCAAGGTCCGGCCAAGGCCCCACCATATTACTCATTCATGGTGTCGGGCTTCGAATGGAAAGCTGGAACGGCCTGAAGTCTCACCTTTCAAATTTCGAAGTCATTTGTATTGACTTGCCCGGACACGGAAAATCGGACGATATGGGCTGCCATATCACTGATGTCAGTAAGTTGACCGCCTATTTAAAAGAAGCATTAGAGACATTCCCGCATTACATGATAGGACACTCACTCGGAGCTCTGGTTGCGCTCGATTGGGCCTGTAAATATAAAGAAGGTTTAAAGGGGGTTATAGCGCTGAATGCTATATTTGAGCGCACGGAAGAGGCCCGCTTAGCCGTTATCAAACGGGCCGAAATATTGGCTTCGGAGGCTCAGATCGACCCAGCAATAACTCTCGAAAGATGGTTTGGAACAAACGACACGCCGGAACGTCAGGCTTGTGAAACATGGCTTTGTGAAAACCGTATTGAACAATATGCGCAAGCTTACGGAATTTTCGCACGTTCATTCGGGGCAGACAGAAAAGGCCTTAAAAACCTGCACATACCGTCTTTTTTTCTAACCGGGTCTTTAGAGCCCAACTCTACACCCGAGATGTCCCATAAAATGGCAAAGCTTGCACCTCACGGACAATCTTATATTATCGAAGGCGCGGCTCATATGGCACCTATGACTCATGCGGCCCAGATCGCAGACAATATCACAAGATTTATCCGCAACTGCGAAAATCGGCATAAGGGGAATTAGATGGAGTTTTCACTTTTTGTCCACATGGAACGGACGAACGATAAACAGACCCACGCCGAACTCTATGAAGAGTTTATTGCTCTTTGCCAAATGGCGGATGCTGGCGGTTTGCGGGCTATCTGGACCGGTGAACACCATGGGATGAATTTTACCATTGCACCAAATCCTTTTTTGAATTTGGCTGATCTGGCGCGATGTACGAAACAAGCCAGGCTGGGAACCGGAACTGTCATCGCCCCTTTCTGGCACCCCATTAAACTGGCAGGTGAAGCCGCCATGACAGACATTATCACAGGAGGTCGCCTGGAAATTGGGCTAGCTCGTGGGGCTTATAGCTATGAATATGAAAGACTAATGCCGGGTATGGACGCTTGGCAAGCCGGGCAACGACTGCGTGAAACGGTCCCTACCCTTCGTAAACTTTGGGTGGGCGACTACGCACATGATGGTGAATTTTATAAATTTCCCTCAACAACCTCCTCGCCGCAACCTCTTCAGCACAATGGACCGCCGCTTTGGATAGCCGCCCGTGATCCGAATAGTCACGAGTTTGCGGTCGAAAACGGTTGCAATGTCCAAGTCACTCCTCTTTGGCATGGTGATCAGGAGATTGAAAGCCTGATGAAGCGGTTCAACGACGCCAAAGAATCCAAGGGGCAAGGCAAATCACCGAAAATTATGTTGCTCCATCACGGTTATGTGGCCAGCGATAACGATGACGCGCACGCTGCGGCACAAACTCTGAGCGAGTTTTATAACTATTTCGGCGCCTGGTTTTTGAACAAACGCCCCGTTTCAAAAGGGTTGATTAAGCAGCTGACCCCAGAAGAAATAGCCGGCAATGAGATGTATTCGCCCGAAGTCATGATGAAAAATATGGCCATCGGAACCGCTCCTCAGGTTATCGACAGGCTTAAAACTTACGAAGATATGGGCTATGATGAATACTCACTCTGGATAGACTCCGGTATGAGTTTCGAACAAAAAAAAGCTTCTCTCAGTCGATTTATAGATAACGTTATGCCCGCTTTTGGATAATTTATGAGCCTGCCATTTTTCAAATTATATATAGACGGCGAATTCACAAATGGGAGTGACGCACAAACACTCGAGAGCCTGAATCCCGCTAATGGAAAACCTTGGGCTGAATTTGCTTGCGCCTCCAAAAATGACGTGGAGAGAGCCGTTGCGGCAGCACGAAGAGCCCAGGACGACCCTGCTTGGCGAGATATGCTCCCGACACAAAGAGGTAAGTTGCTTTACCGACTGGCAGATTTGGTCGAAAAAAATGCCCGCAGGCTCGGTGAAATTGAGACGAATGGCAGCGGGAAGCTCTTGGCTGAAACCTCTTCACAAACAGGCTATGTCGCTGATTATTATCGATATTATGCAGGTCTGGCTGACAAAATCGAAGGATCTGTTCTCCCCATTGATAAACCGAATATGCAGGTCTTTACAACTCCTATGCCCATAGGAGTGGTTGCGGCTATCGTACCCTGGAACGCTCAAATGTTCCTGGCCGCCACAAAAATAGGCCCAGCATTGGCGGCAGGTTGTTCGGTTGTCGTAAAAGCCTCAGAGGAGGCTCCATGCGCCATGCTGGAGTTTGCCCAGATATTTCATGAAGCCGGTTTTCCCAAAGGCGTGCTGTCAGTCATTACGGGCGATGTTGAGAACTGTGCTGTCCCCCTCACCTCTCACGCCGATATTGACCGGCTGGCCTTTACAGGCGGACCAGAGGCTGCACGTCACGTTGTCAGAAATTCAGCCGAAAGTTTTGCCGTCACATCTTTGGAACTCGGTGGGAAATCTCCGATTATTGTTTTTGATGACGCAGACATAGACAGCGCGTCCAATGGTTTAATTGCCGGAAACTTCGGAGCATCTGGACAGTCCTGCGTGGCAGGGTCTCGCGGAATTATTCACAGGTCAATCTTTCCGAAAATCATTGAACTTATCACGGAAAAATCCAGAGGTATTATTGTTGGCGATCCATTAAACTCTAAAACTCAGATGGGACCGCTTTGTACAGCAGCGCAGGTTACCCGGATCGAAGACACACTGGCTAAATCTAAATCTCAAGGTGCGACCATTCATTTCGGCGGCGCGCGCCCAGAAAATTTATTCGCCGGCAATTATTTCAAACCTACGCTCGTGGAATGCCCACATAAGAACATTGAGACGCTCAAAGTTGAAATGTTTGGCCCCGTAATGTCTTTGATCCCGTTCGATACCGAGGACGAAGCTATCAATATTGCCAATGACACAGTCTATGGCCTGGGTTCTGGTGTATTTACATCCAATGTTGCACGGGCTCATCGGGTTTCTACGCGCATCAAATCAGGGATTTGTTGGATAAATACATATAGGGCTATTTCACCAATTGCGCCCTTTGGCGGGCTTAATCAGTCTGGCTATGGACGTGAGGCTGGCATGCAGGCAATCAAAGATTACACCCGAACCAAGACCGTTTGGATCAACACATCTGACGCGCCCATGACTAATCCATTTGTGATACGTTAAATTCAGGTATGAATGCCCCAAAGTCCAATATCTTTCTCATTCAATGGCATACTGGACGTTTGGTCAATATACCCTCCAATCCTTGATTTCCCATTTTGTTCGAGCCCCATTTAATCAGCAGTCAATAGCGGAATACGATCTCATTCGCGATTTTTTGCTCCTACATTATCATTATACGCGGCGGACAAACTCGGAGTTCTGGACTTATTGTCAAATGAAGACGGTGCCAGACAGTTTGACGGCCAAAAATGAAATATTCGAAAGCTCGGGGATGATCATTGAGAACAAACAAGAACTATTTGGAACCACAAGCTGGACGCAAGTCCTGCTAGGTCAAGGAGCTCGACCGAATACTATCATCTCCGTGCAGGCACTCTGTCCGGGGTGCGGCTTTTCAAAAAATTTGTTCAGTTGAGAACACTTATCCATCAGCAAATAGCTGGCATGCCGTCTCACAATGAATATATTACTCATTGCTGCATAATACCGAACTAGGTGTCGCTGCAACAATCATTATGCATGCAACATCAGACAATACGTGGAGAAATTGATGGCTCCGCAAGTAGGACTCGAACCTACGACCCAGTGATTAACAGTCACTTGCTCTACCAACTGAGCTATTGCGGAACATCACATTGGTAAGTTCGCGGCGTTTAGCAGAAAAAAATGATTCCACACAAGCCCTAATTTGGGGTCAAATCACAAAAAAAAGGGGAACCCGAAGGTTCCCAAGGGTGTTAGGTGAATGGTGGGGTGTATTCCGTAGAATACAGCTTCTTTATTAACGAATAAGGTAAACCAAAGGTTAATATCCTAAAGTTTTTTTCACGCTTGATTCAGATTAATTAATTGGCCAGTGATAAGGGCTAAATCGCCGCCTTGATTGCTGCCAAGGCCTCATCAGCACCGTCGACATTCGACCCGCCAGCCTGAGCCATACCCGGCTTTCCACCGCCCCGACCACCTACTTTTTCGGCACCGGCATTAACCAAATCCACAGCAGAGTATTTACCGATAATATCGGGCGTAACAGCGACACCAACAGCGACCTTACCTTCATCCGTCGCCACGAAAGCCACAATTCCACTGCCAATGGCTTGTAACTGGTCGTTCATCATTCCACGCAGCTCCTTACCGGACACGCCTGGCAAGACCTTACCCATAAATTTAACGCCATTTATGTCTTCAAGGGACATTTCCCCGCCACTCATACCACCAAGGGCGATCTTCTTTTTGAGTTCGGCAATTTCCTTTTCCATTTTACGGCGGTCATCCATGAGGCTTTGAACCCGTTTCGGAACCTGATCCGGTTGTACCTTAAGGTTCGCCGCCAGTTCCCGGGTCAGAGCCGCCTGCCCTTCCAGATATTGGCGGGCCTCCGCGCCTGTCACCGCTTCGACACGCCGGATACCGGCGGCCACCGCGCCTTCGGAAATAATCTTGAACAAGGCGATATCACCGGTACGCTCAACATGTGTCCCCCCACAGAGCTCAACTGAATAGGGTTTGTCTTGGTCCCCCAATGGTTCGCCCAAGGCCAACACCCGAACCTCCTCGCCGTATTTTTCGCCAAACAAAGCCATCGCCCCGGCCTCAATAGCGGCCTCTGGTGCCATGAGCTTGGTATCCGCAGCCGCATTTTGAAGAATGACTTCATTGACCTCATCTTCGACTTTGGCCAGCTCATCTTTGGTGATGGCAGCACCATGGGAAATATCAAAACGGATACGTTCCCCGTCCACCATCTGACCTTTTTGAGTGACATGGGGGCCGAGTA
>JAHDEZ010000043.1 GCA_020628425.1 Hellea sp.
TGCAAGATGGATTTGGATTTTTACGGGCGCCCGAAGCCAATTATTTGCCGGGCCCTGATGATATTTATATTTCACCGAAACAAATTAAACGGTTTGGCTTAAAAACCGGTGATACGGTTACCGGTAAAATTAGAAGCCCACGTGAAAAAGAGCGTTATTTCGCCTTGGTAGAACTGGAAACGTTGAATTTTGCGGATCCGGAAAGCTCTCGTCACAAAGCTCATTTTGACAATCTTACGCCGCTCTATCCAGATGAGCGGTTAAAAATGGAAATCGAGGATCCCACCCGCAAGGATATGTCTGGACGGCTGATTGATATTGTGGCGCCTATAGGAAAAGGTCAGCGAGCCCTGATCGTGGCGCCTCCGCGGACGGGTAAAACAGTGCTTTTGCAGAATATTGCCCACTCTATCGAGGCTAATCATCCCGAGTGTTATGTTCTTGTTCTCTTGATTGACGAGCGTCCCGAGGAAGTGACGGACATGCAGCGCTCAGTCAAAGGTGAAGTGGTAAGCTCTACCTTTGATGAACCCGCTACGCGTCACGTTCAGGTGGCTGAAATGGTTATCCAAAAAGCCAAGCGTCTGACAGAAAACGGCAAGGATGTCATTATTTTGCTGGATTCTATTACGCGCCTGGGCCGGGCCTATAACACGGTTGTCCCGAGTTCTGGTAAGGTTCTAACGGGTGGTGTCGATGCCAATGCCCTGCAACGTCCAAAGCGCTTCTTTGGTGCGGCCCGTAACATCGAAGATGGCGGTTCACTGACCATTATTGCGACGGCATTGATCGAAACAGGGTCTCGTATGGATGAGGTTATCTTTGAAGAATTTAAAGGGACCGGTAACAGTGAAATTATTCTGGATCGTAAAGTATCTGATAAACGGATCTTCCCGGCTATTGATGTAACCAAATCCGGCACACGGAAAGAAGAGCTGTTAGTGGATCCAGCAGAGCTTCAGAAAACCTTCGTTTTGCGCCGGATTTTAAATCCAATGGGCACGATGGATGCTATTGAGTTTCTACTGGGTAAACTCAAAGATACGAAAACAAATTCGGATTTCTTTGACAGTATGAATACATAGAGTTTGTCGAGTTTTATTCTCTATAGTTTAATGGCGTCAGTGGTTTTAACCCTGGCGCTTAATCTGATACCACAATTCTTTCCCAACGCCTTCCGCAATATGATGGACGGTATAGAAAAGCGACTGGAAGAACAGCACAATCGGCTTGAAAATGGGGAACGACCCCGGGTTCAGGTTTTCTTTCCTTGGAAGACCATGATTATGGCTTCAATTATTCTGACGATTTTTTTGAACTTGGCAACTTTGCTCAAGTAATTTTAAACTGCTAGGATAGACTTGCGATAACGGCGATATACAATAAAGGCGCCAACCATACCTGCCAGACCCATTAATATATATCCGGTAATGTCTCGGGTTCCTGCGACGATATCTACATTAAATGTCGCAAATTTCAATAAACGGAACAGAACCAGCATTGCTACAAAACCTGCTGTGAGGAAAATCGGCAAAGCTAAGCGGGTGAAACGTCGGCTTAAAATTATAGCCAAACCCATAGCCACCAGGAATGCGATTAAAACAAGTATTAATAAAATAGGGCCTAACCCCAAAATATCCTGACCCATCATAGATAGTCGGGTGCCGAAAGTCATTTTCGCGGCATAGGTGTCGCTCAGAGCTACAGAGCCTTCAATGACCCGATGAGTCGACATCAACGTGCCCAAAATGGCAGTCACAAAAGCGCCTAGGAGACACGCCAGAAAGAACCGTAATTTACCCATTTTAATGTCCGCTTTTTATTGTCCTTGTAACCACGACAGGATGACCTAAAATAGGGGCTTACGTCAATGCGGGAATAATCTCATGAAATCCCTTTTAAAAATATCTTTTATGTCGACGCTTGTGCTCTCTGCTTGTGGAGGCGCTAAATGGGATGTCGAAGACGTGTCCGTTGAAAGTTATAAAGTAGAAACGATTACTGACAATCTGGTCAAACCCTGGGGTGTTGCACCCTTGCCCGATGGAAATTATTTTGTGACCGAAATTGGCGGTACAGCAAAAATCATTTCCGGAAGTGACACAAGCCCCGTTGAAGGATTGCCGGATAATATTCTGGTTAATGGTCAGGGTGGTCTCATGGGGGTTGTACTGGCGCCGGATTTTAGCAAAAGTCAAACCCTCTATCTAAGTTATGCTACGAAACCACAAGAGGCTAATACAACGTCTGTTTTTCGGGCCCGGCTGCAGGGCAACAGATTATTAGATGGGCGTAAAATTTATAGTTCAAGCCCGAAAGAAACAGGATCTCATTTTGGCGGACGCATGGTATTTTTGCCTGATGGGTCTTTGGTCTTAACTTTGGGTGATGGGTTCGCCCATAGAGAGCAGGCGCAGGTTTTAGACAATACTCTGGGCAAAATCGTCCGCATGGCTCCGGATGGAAATGTGCATATTGATAATCCGTTTAAAGGCGAAGCTGGTGTTGCGCCGGAGATTTATTCTTTTGGTCACCGCAATGTTCAAGGTCTGGCTTATGACGCGGAAACAGGAAACCTCTGGGCCCATGAGCATGGCCCGGCGGGAGGCGATGAGTTAAACCTGATTAAACCTGGTGCTAATTATGGCTGGCCGTTGGCGACGAGCGGCAAGAATTATGATCAGGCCAGCGTGTCTCCTTTTAAGAGCCTTGAGGGTATGGAAGACTTTGTCTTTGATTGGGTGCCTTCAATCGCGCCGAGTGGACTAACGATTTATCGAGGCGACGCGTTCCCTGCATGGCAGGGCGACGCTTTTGTTGGCGCTTTGGCAGGAAAGTCGCTCTGGCGTATTGATTTGAACGGTACCAAAGCGGTGGGTGCAGAACGTTTATTATCAGAGCTGAATGCGCGAATCCGTGATGTCAAAGAGGATCGGGATGGTAGCCTGCTTGTGCTGACAGAGTCAGATAAAGGGGGTCAACTCTTGCGGATTTCACCTCAATAATACCCTAAGATGAGTCCTCAAAATGATACCATATTCGCGCTCTCCAGCGGGGCGGGCAAGGCGGGTGTTTCCGTTATCCGTGTGAGCGGTCCTAAAACGAATGCAGTCGTGAAAACCCTGTGTGGATGGAAAAACCTGGAACCTCGAAAACTTCATTTACGAAAGTTTCGAGATGTTGACGGTAATCCCATCGATCTCGGCCTAATAGCCTTATTTCCGGGGCCAGCCAGTTTTACTGGTGAGGACAGTGCGGAGATTCATACCCATGGCAGTATGGCTGTCATTTCCGCTGTGAGCTCAGCTCTGATGGCCGCCGGTGCACGACAGGCTTTGCCCGGGGAGTTTTCGAGACGGGCTTTTGATAATGGTAAAATGGATCTGACCGAGGCAGAGGGTCTGGCCGATCTTATCGACGCCGAGACAGAAGGGCAGCGTCGTCAGGCTTATCGTCAAATGCAGGGCGGTCTGAGGGATGTTTACCAAACATGGCGCGGTGCGCTCATTGAGGCGCTGGCTGCCATTGAAGGTGAAATAGATTTCCCCGACGAACAAGACGTACCGGATGCTTTGGCGCATGCTGCTTATCAACCGTTGCAATACGCTATTGATGATATGGGTAAGGCTCTGGATGAGGCGGGTCGCAGCGAACGCATTCGGGCTGGTATACGTGTGGCCATTATAGGCCCGCCCAATGCAGGGAAATCAACACTGCTTAACCGTCTGGCCGGGCGGGACGCCGCAATTGTATCTGATGAAGCGGGTACCACCCGAGACGTCATTGATGTGCACATGACCTTGGCTGGTCTGCCTGTCAGTTTTTCTGATACAGCGGGTCTGAGGGAGACGGATAATAAAATCGAGGCCGAAGGTGTAAGGCGGGCGCTGATGCGATCCGAAGACGCCGATCTGCGGATCGGGGTTATCAGCGTGGATACGAAAGACGGGTTAGAGCGCACAATTGACGCCTTAGAGGCTGGTGACATGCTAGTCTTAAACAAGTCGGATCTGGATGTTATGGATACGTCAAAGCCGGGGCTGAAAGTTTTTTCCATGAGCGCGAATTCCGGAGAAGGATTTGAGCTATTTATCAAATCATTAGAGTCCGAAATTCAAACGCGTTTTGCTTTAACTGAACAGGCTGGTCTCACCCGCGCGCGTCACAGAGACTGTACGCAGCGGGCCCGGGAGGCGCTTATGAGAGCTCAGGATAAACTGGCTGTTGCACCGGAATTGTCCGGGGACGATGTGCGTTCCGCATTGCATGCCATTAAAGAACTGGCCGGTGAAACAGATATTGAAGCCGTGCTTGGGGCTATTTTTTCGCGGTTCTGTATTGGGAAGTAAAGAGGTCTTGCTTATCAATGATGCCGCATTTTTTCATGCGGATTCATGATATATCTGTCTGGCTTTTGCATACATTCATGATGCGCATCGCTATAGGCCGCCTCATTGCCTTCAGCCCCCAGATAACCCATCGTGTTTTCTGAGTATTTGTAAATCCATTCGGTCAAGGAGCCGGAGACGAGTTGATCAAGGCTCTCCTGGAAACTGGCTTTGGCCTCATCTCCCTGTTTGCGCATTTCCTCGGCAATTTCTTCTGTGCCCGGCATGCCCGCATATTGTTCAGCCATCGTATAAAACTGATCTGGGTTATGTTTTTCCATGATCAAAGCCTGAACCTCCAAAATGATATTGGTGCACAAGGCCTTTCTTTGATTGTTGCTATCAATAACGGTGGCAAGCTGTTGTTCATGGCTGTTTATTTCGCTGTCTTTTAACCGGTTATCGCCGCGGGCATTTGTGACATCCCGCGCTGTTTCCATGGTCTCCGCCACTTCTTTAGCCTTTTGTTTGGCTCGCTCATCGGCCTCACCCCAACAGGCAGATAAAAATAAGGCGAGGCTAAAAATAAGAGATATACTCGAGATCTTCATTCTGCCGCTTGGATCTTTTCTTTGGCGATTGGGCGGCCAAATACGAGCCCATCACCCTCTAACGGCTTAGTCGGCAAGACGCGCCGATCCCGTTTATAATCTTGCAAATTGAGCCAGGGTTCGCGGTCGCCTTGTTTGGGCATTTTGTCCAGAACTCGGTTGATATAACCGGGGTTAAAGATGGTGATCCAGGGTTGGGCTGTCATGCCTTCAGGCGCGACAGGTGTGACCGATCGCGTGCCTGTCTCTTCCATATGACTTACCAGCCGACACATAAATTCGGCAATCAGATCTGCGCGTAATGTCCAGCTGGCATTCACATAACCAAAGACGCTGGCCATATTAGGGACGCCTTCAAACATCATGGTTTCATAGTTAAACAGATCGGGGAAATGAACGGCTTTGCCACCCAAGGAAAACTCTACATCGCCCATGACATTAATTGTGATACCGGTGGCTTTGATAATAATATCGGCTTCAAGCGTATCACCGGATTTTAGCTTGATGCCTGTTTCCGTTATGGTGTCGATATGGTCTGTTACAATGGATCCGGTCCCGTCTTTCAGTGACTGATAAAGATCACTGTCAGGCACGAGACAGAGACGTTGCTCCCAAGGATAATAAGGCGGATTGAAATGAACGTCGACAGGGTAGTCATCTGGAAGCTCTTTACGCGTCATCTTAGTCAGACGCTCCTTGGCTTTTTCCGGTTTGCGGCGGGCTTCTTTGAAGAGCAGGCTCTGGAAGGTGATATTTTTCCAGCGCGTGAACTTATAGGCCCATTGATCCGGCAATATTTTCATCAAAAAGTTATTAAGACCATCTTTGGCGGGGCGGGAAATGACATAGGTCGGCGTGCGTTGCAGCATTGTCACATGACCGGCGGTTTTAGCCATAGCCGGTAATAGGGTCATGGCTGTGGCGCCGGACCCAATGATTACAACTTTTTTCCCGGCATAATCGAGGGCCTTATCCCATAGTTGCGGATGAATAACCGGACCGTTGAAAGAAGCTTCTCCGGGAATGTCTGGATTATGCGGGTCGGTATAGGAATAATAACCAGCGCACATAAACAGGAAATTACACCGCCAAACTTCACCGGACTCTGTTGTCACCGTCCATTCCGCCGCCTCACTGTTCCAATCCGCAGAGACGACTTTGGACGCATATTGAATTTTATCATCAATATTATGCTCGCGAGCTGTCTCATGAATATAAGAAAGGATAGACGGGCCATCGGCAACGGCTTTTTCTGCTCTCCAGGGTTTGAACTTATAGCCCAGCGTGTGCATATCACTATCCGAGCGGATACCCGGATATTGAAACAGATCCCAGGTCCCGCCCATGGCGTCTCTAGCTTCTAGAATTCGATAGGTTTTTCCGGGGCATTTTTTCGTGAAATGCACAGCCGCGCCAATACCGGAAAGCCCGGCCCCGACGATAATCAAGTCTGTGTAATTGTCTGTCATGAGCTCATTAAGCCCTGTGAAGAGATAGATTACCAGAAAAAAAGCCCAAACCTACTCATACAGAGATGAATAGATGACACAAAAAAACGGCCCTTCAATGAGGGCCGCCTGCATTCAATTATGTGAGCCGCAATTATCCTGCGTCAACCGTTGCGATATAAAGCTCACGGGCGCGCGTTAGAATGGCGTTTTCAATCAGACGACCTGTATCGGCATCAACCGGCGCATCAGCCCAACCAGTTCCGCTGCGAACCTGTTTGAAGACAGCTGTTTTCAGCGCATCAGCTCGCAGGTTTGTATCCAGAATATAAACATTGGCCTTGAAACGCTCTTCAGGAGCTTCCGGGTTGGCATACCAGTCTGTGATGATCACACCACCAAATGGGTCGACCTGTTCGAGAGGCATGAATTGCAGTGTTTCCAGGCTAGCCCGCCACAGATACGAGTTAACACCCATACTCGGGGCCAGTTTTGTGGTTTTGGTTGTGGCCGCTTTTTTGCCGCCACCAATGGTTCCGCAGCCGGCTAGAATAGAGGCCCCTAATATGGCAGAAGCTGCCAGTTTAACCGGTCTGAATTTTGTTTTTGTCATACGGGGAAACTCCGCGATCCTATAAAAATTTTCCTGCTTATAGCACCAGATTTTAAGAGGGCTAGTGCTGCTTGCATGAAATTCTCCTCATTTTTGCCATAATATAGGTTTGTTAACCCTTTGTTAGTGCAGGTTAACGTAAATGGTTAACGGGTGTTTAAGCCCTTTTGCTTAGCGTTTAGCGGCATGTGAGGAGGCCACATTGGGTGAATATAAGCAAACCACTCTGGTTTTTTTATCAACGCTGGCGTTGAGCGCACTGGGATTGACCTGGGTGGCACAAGCCCAGACACAGGGTCAGACACAGGGTCAGACAACTCAAACATCACCATTTGCTCGGAAAACCCAGACATCCGGGACAACCAATTACCAATACCCTTACGGCGGCAATACCGGTACAACAACGCCGTCTATTACCTACCCATCTGGCGCTACGGGCACAGCGTCCTCATATGGAACCAGTGGTTCGAGCACCTCCACAGGCAGCTCTTCTTCAGGTAGTGCCTATCCCTCTAGCTACAATTATTCTTTATCGGGTTCACAAAGTGGTTCGGGCGGCACGGCTGCCAGTAGCGGGACTTACACCCCTCCAAGCACCAGCTCGATGACTTATGGGGGCTCTTCAACGCCGCAGATTTACTCTGGCGGTAGCACACCGACTTTTTCAGCCGGCACAGCGACGAGCCGTCCGTCTTCTACCTCGACACAATATAATCAGGCCGGTACCAACAGCCCATATGCGGGCACATCTGGTTCAAGCTCGTCCGGCTCTGGTGGTCAGGCCAGCGGTACCTACACGCCGGGTGCCAGCTATGATTATCCGAGCTATAACCGGACTGGTAGCGCCTCAACGCAAACTTCCTCACAGGCGAGCGGGGCTTATTATCCCGGACGGCGCAATCCTTATGGGGGCCAAAATCAGGCCAGTGGCAATTACTATCCGCAGCAAGCTCAAAACAATTCAAACGGTCAGCCTGGTCCTTATGGGACGCCTGGGCAACAACCGCAGCGCGGATGGACTGAAAAACTGGGTCTGAACAATATTGAATTTTACTATGAAGGCGAAGTCGCTGCAGGGGCGGCGGGAACACATATTGGGTCTACGGATAGCTGGCGCGAAGACTTTATTGGCGATGGTTATATTCTGGGCGAAGTGAGCGCTATCACCCAAGGCGGTCTGGAATATGGTGTGACTGCCGAATTGCGAGGTCAATATGATCAATATCGCCGGGGATTTGGCGGACGGGTCGGCGATTGCCCGCCTAATATTGCTGAATGTTCCAGCGTGAATGTCAATGGTACGGACGTGTCTCTGCGTGGGCACACATCTCGATTTTATGCGTCCGGGGCTTCTGATGCCAAGGATTTTGAGGTTCAATTGGAAGGCGCGCATCTGTTTTTGCGTTCCGCCTATGGCGACGTGACGGTTGGCCGTGATGACGGCGCGGCTTATCTCTTCTCACTCGGCGCGCCAACACTGCTCCCGGTCGGTGCATCCAATTCTCCTGTTGATTTCACAGGTCTGGACGCCGTTAAAACCGTTAATGATGCGTCGGGCTTTTCCGAAAAAATCACTTATACCAGTCCGCGCCTGTTAGGTGACACTATCGGTTTGGGCGTTCAAGTGGGCGCCTCTTATGCGCTAGATGCTGAAGCTTGTGGTGTCGATTATTGTGTTCGGGACGCAGATGATGAACCGGCGGGCGTATTGGCCTCTGATATAGATGATGTCGTTGAGTTTGGATTGGCGCTAGATAGGAAATTTGACAATGGCCTTTCCGTCGAAGCGACGGCGACATATTCCATGGGTTCTCAGCAGAACACACAGGCCGTCTTTGATGATCTGAGCGCTTTGGGTTTGGGTCTTGAACTGGGTTATGGCGACTTTGTTTTGGGGGGCTCTTATCTCCACAGTAATAACGGGCTGAGCAATGGCGATTATGAGGCTATGGATATCGGCTTGACCTGGCAGCCCTCACAATGGGGCCTGACATTGGGTTATGGTCACGCGACCGATGATAATGTCGGTCTGACATCAGATCAGGCTACGGCCGGTATTTCCTATGATATGAATGACATGTTCCGTTTGAGCACAGGTGTGCAATACGTGAACCGTGATGTTTATGTTTACGACCCGCTTTCCGGGCTTGTGAACGGTCAAAATGAAAATGCAACATCTGTATTTGTGGCGGGTCGCGTTAAATTCTAAATATCTCAACAGCGGGGGCGCTGGAATGAAATGTCTGACGGTATCGGTTTTAACCGCTGGCCTGTTACTGGTTGCTTGCGGGGATAAAATCCACACATTTGAAGGCGTGGAAGGCCCTGAGTCGGACAGTCTTATTTTCTCACTGACACCAGCTGAACCCGCAGATTATAACACAGGTGATACAAACCGCTTGTCAGTTTGGCTGACGAGTCGCGAATCCAATTGGGTGGCCTTGGTTGCCGGCCTGAAAAGTGTCGGCATTCCTTTTCGGATTACGGAAAACCATGAAGAGGCCTTGGGACATGATGTGGTTCTGGTCTATCCTTATATCTCGGGGCGGGACCTGCCCTCAGAGAGCTTTGGGGCTATGCGCCGCTTTGTTGATGGTGGGGGCACGCTCATCGGGACAAATGTTCTGGGCGGCGGCATGCAGGACGTTTTTGGGTTTGGCTCCATTGTTGAGAGTAAAGATAAGGCCTTTCTCAGTTTGTCATCAAAGTTTCCTGAAACCCGTCATTTTGAAGATCAAGGCTTGACCGTTATTAAGATAGGTAGCGAAGGCGATATCTCCGCCAATCCGGGAACAAATGTTTATCGCTCTCCAAAGGGAGATGTTCTGGCCCGTTATGAAAATGGTGAGGCGGCTATAATTACATCTGAGTTCGGTCAGGGCCGGACTTATGCCTGGGGCGTGGATTTGGGGCAGTTATTAGCTAAAGGCTATAATCGGCGACAGGTGGATATTGCGGATAGTTATGCCAATCGCTACAGGCCTACACTCGACGCTTTGCTGATCCTGTTAGAGAACATTTACAGGGAAAACGAAGCCGAGGCGGTGATATTAGGTTCGGTGCCCGATGGAAAATCGCTGAGTTTTATCCTCTCGCACGATGTAGACTATAATGAGTCGTTAAAAAATGCTGTGCCTTATGCCGAGCACCAAAAGACTGCGGGTATTCAGGCGACATATTTCATTCAAACCAAATATGTCGAAGACTATAACGACAAAATTTTTATGAATGAAGACGGCGCACGCTACACCCAACAGCTCGAAGCGCTGGGCGCGGAAATCGCCAGCCATAGTGTCTCCCACGCCAAGGACCTTTGGGATTTTCCATTTGGGGATGGAACAGAGCGCTATCCGGACTATACGCCCTTTGTACAAACGGCCGACAAGACCCGGGACGGCACTATTATGGGTGAACTCCGAGTTAGCAAATTCCTTTTGGATAATTTTGCCCGAAATGACGAAGTTGTCTCTTTTCGTCCGGGCTTTTTATCAAACCCCAAAGATGTACCGCAAGCTCTGGCTTCTGCCGGCTATAAATACAGTTCCTCGGTGACAGCGAATATTTCTCTGACTCACCTGCCCTTTCAACTCACTTATGGGCGTGGATTTGATGGTTTTACGCCTGTTTTCGAATTTCCAATCACGGTTGAGGATGAGCTGCCGCCCAAGATGATTGATCGGTTAGAGTACAGTAAAGACATGGCTCGTCAGATTGCCTCTATAGGCGGGATATTTGTGGTGCTCATCCATACGGATGCCGTCGATGGCCGACTGGACTTTCAAAAAGGTATTATCGATGAAGTTCGGCCCTATGCCTGGATGGGGTCCATTCGTCAGTTTGGAAATTGGTGGTCTGCGCGCGATGCGGTTGAGCTGGATGTAAAAACCGGGGATGGCAAAATGGAGATTATTCTAAATGCCCCGCGCCCTTTATCGGGTCTCACATTGGAAATGTCAGAGTGTCGCAACGTGATAGAGCCAGATGACCTCGTCATCAGCTGTCAGGATGGCAACTATCTTCTGGGCAAACTGTCAGGCCAGCACAAGATTATCCTAAAGCGTTAAATTCTGACGTAATAACCCGTCAATTCCGGCCAGGCCGGCGACTCCGCTATGTTCTAACTGAGTTGCGGTTCGTGCGCTGACACCGCCCAAAGCAAAAACCGGCACCTGTAGCTTGCTGCAGATTTCGGTTAGAGCCTCTACCCCGATGGGATCGCCGGCCGACGGGCTTTTGGAATAAAACACGGATGAGACTAACAGGCCGTCAAGGACAGTGAGGTCGCCTATATAATCCTGTTTTCCCTTTAATCCGGCCATGCTGATGATCCAGTCCGGGCAGTTTTTGCGCCATAGCATTGGCGCCAGTAGACGGCTATCCCGTCGGAAATGCACGCCGTCAGCACCGATATCTATGGCCAGTTCGGGATCATGGCCGATCAGTAATTGCTGGTTCCGCTCAAATGTCACCTGCCTTAACTGTTCAGCTTCGCGCCGATGACCTTCTTTGCCAAAATGACGATAGATTATGGCCGCACCGTCTGGCAGGGCCCGGGCGATAGCGACCGGGTCCAGGACCCGTTGCGGGTCGGTCATGAACACAAAAGGTGAAAGCGGCGTCGGGAGTTGGCGGTTTTGCAGTAATTTTTGCGCCGCTAAGGCCACGACATCTCTTCCCTTATATTTCCACTTTGTGTATGGGGCGAGCATGAGCCGGGACCTTTCAGAACTAACTATCGCCGAGCGGCGTGACGCAATCCTAGAGCGCATGGCCAGCGCCGCCAAGTGGGCAGATCGCGATCCGGCTGCTATTTCTTTTGTGGCTGTGTCCAAGCAACAACCGAACGAACATGTTCAAGCGGCGCTAAACTCAGGACATCGTGTTTTTGGCGAAAACAGGGTTCAGGAGGCTCTGGCACGCTGGGATAAGACCTTTGCATCATATCGTGCAGACATGGAGCTTCGCCTCATTGGTCCCCTTCAAACCAATAAAGCTTTGGACGCGGTAAAGCTGTTTGACGTTATAGAGACGCTGGACCGGATGAAGCTGGCCAGGGCTTTGGTAAAGGCTTCAGACAAAACAGGCACGATGCCCGAGCTGTTTGTTCAAGTGAATATCGGCGGAGAGGATCAGAAATCGGGCGTGCAACCAAATGCCCTCCCGGCCTTTTTGAAAGAGCTGAAATCGGAATATGATATTACGCCTGTTGGCCTCATGTGTATTCCACCCATGGGAGAAGCCGCCTCGCCGCATTTCTGGCATTTGGCAAAGCTAGCCGATGACCACGGTATCACCCAGCTTTCTATGGGTATGAGCGGTGATTATGAGACCGCCATAAAAATGGGTGCGACCCATGTTCGGATTGGCAGTGCGTTTTTGGGCGCGCGGGCATAAGTTCATAATTTATTAACCATAAAATAAATCCCCAATGGGGGCTAACCACAGTTGTCGGCACAAGCGCTTTGATGAGCCAGTCCGATGCTGATGCGACCATTTTGGCCGGGTCAACCGAAGTGGCCGATCGCCGCAAAGAGTCGCTGATCTTGAGGACCAGTACGGCCCGCATGCAATACCGCGCCAAAATCACCAATCAATATAGTAATGGTGACGAAGAGCGCTATTCCGATTACCGCGCTAGTTTCTCCAAGACATTGCCTCACGATATTTTAGGTGAAGTCGATAAATCCGCCTTCCAGAAAATGGTCAGTGCCATTGAGTCTGGAGATATGCATCAAATTGAAAGCATTCCAAGCGGCAATGGTGGCAACCGGAAACTCGCCAATCCACTGGCAGGTAATACACTCAACATGGTCGGGGCGGACTCAAAGGCCTTATCCATGCCGGCTGCGCCGACCTTTAAAGGCTATGAAACTGCCGCTGAAATGGGCGAAGTTTACTGGAAGGCCGCCCTTCGTGAGGTCAATTTTGAAGCATTCGACAGTGACCACGATATTGGACGAGCCGTTGACGAGCTGAACGGTTTCACCAAAACCGTTGGCCCGAAAGTCAATGGCAAGCTGACCCGTGGCACGGTTTTCCGTGGTGAGACACCGGGCGATCTGGTTGGGCCTTATATTTCGCAATTCCTCTATCTGGATGTTCCCAGTGGCCCTGCAACACTGACACAAAAATACGCCGCCCCAGCGCCGGACACGGCCTATATGACGACAGACTCGGATTATCTGGCCGTGCAAAACGGGGCCACACCCGCCCGTTCAGACGAATCCGATCCGCGCTATATTATCAATGGGCGTTACCTGGCGACCTATGTGCATTATGATTATTCCTATCAGGCTTATCTGAATGCGGCGCTGATCCTGTTGGGCATGCCAGGCACGGGCGACAGTCGAAATCCATATGCAGGCCAACAACGACAAGGCGCCTTTACCTCTTATGGGGCACCAGATCTTTTGGCGATGATTGGTCAGGTCTCGTCGAGTGCCTTGAAAGCCGCCTGGCATCAGAAATGGAATGTCCACCGCCGCCTGCGCCCTGAAGTTTACGGTAAGCGTTTGCAGACCCAGGCTTATGGCGAAAAGGGGTATGGATTACCGGCAGAGCTAATTGGTTCTGAAATTTTAGGTCACATGCACTGGCTGCACGGCTCATTCCTTCTGCCGATGGCTTACCCAGAAGGGTCGCCGACCCACCCGGCTTATCCGGCTGGACATGCCTGTATCGCCGGCGCCTGTATTACCATCCTCAAGGCGTTTTTTGACGAAGATGCCGTTATCGAAAATCCGGTTGTGCCAACGACGGATGGTCATGCGCTTTCACCTTATTATGGGGATACGCTGACGGTCGGTGGTGAGCTCAACAAGCTGGCTAATAATATTTCTCTGGGTCGTGACTGGGCTGGTGTGCATTACCGTTCTGATGGTATTGACGGTATGAATCTGGGTGAGGATGTGGCCATCGCCATGCTCAAGGATATGTCCCGCACCTATAAGGATTCATCAGACGGTTTCTTCCTACGTAAGCTGGACGGTACGGACATCCAAATCACCAATGGCTTCGTGAAGAAGCTGTAGGAGGGGGTGTTTCTGTCGGACAGCACCCGTTCGGCCCCCATCTTTCGTCAAGCTCAGGATGAGGTAAAATTTATTCTATTACCCTCCCTCCCCTCGATGGGGAGGGATAAAAGGGAGGGGTGACGCCCGGCCCAGAAATAGCGACTGGACGATCTATCTCAATCCGAGCAAATCAGAAAGCTACCTACTCCCAAAGTAACGGCGCATAAAACGGCGGAAGGCGGAGTCTTTATTGCGCACTCCTGAGGTGGCGTCACTGACTGTGCCGCTGACTTTATCCACGGCCGACTCAACACCGGCGCCGATTTTTTCCGTGACCGGGTCAATGCGGGCTTTGCGGAAACCGCGCCATTTCCACCAGAGCCAGAAAAAGAATCCAAACAGGACCGTCAAGAAGACAATATTAAACCAGGGAATAAGGCGCACATTGGGCCCGTCGACCTCTTTGATGGAGATGACATTGGGGTGCATGGTAAAAAAGCGAATGCGCCACCCATAATGAGAAACGGCTACCCAGATATCCTCACCTTTGGCGTCCCGGTTGACCAGATCATCTGCCTGCCCTGCCAGGTCGCTCGTGTCGAATTTGAAATAAGGCGGCCAGCCCCAGCCCGTATCTTCGTTACAATAGATCATAACCGAACCATTGGGCCGGACGGTGTTGATATAGCGCACGTCCCGGCTCTCGCGCCGCTCAGTGCCCGCATCAGCGCCGCCGCACTGCCAGAATGAACCCGCCCCGTCCATACGCTTCACATCGGTTCCGACCACTTTAACAATGTCGCGGTCGGGCAGGTTGTAATGTAAAAACGCCAACACGCCGAGAAACAGAAAGATCTTCGCAACGATACCGATATGTCTAAACATAATGAGCCTTCTTTCTATACATGCGCAAAATAGCCGAGAACGCCGAAAATCACCAGCGGCAAGAGATAGACCCCCAGAATGAGCTTGGCCCGCAGGGAGCGATTATACCGGGCCATACCCAGATCCACATAATCCTTTTGAGAAAGCTCTGAGCCCTCCAGCGTATATTGTGCCTTGAGCCGGGTTTTTTCTTTGGAGCGGTTTGTCAGGGTCAGAATGCCGTAAATAGCCGTTAACACCAGAAACAGGATAACGCCCCAGCGGATCCAGCCGATTATCATTATGGGTGTCATCATCTTACCTCTCTCTCATTGGTCCGACGCCTATGTCTTATACCTCACTTTGATACGCGGGGCATAAGGGTCTTTTTTGGTGACATTATTGTCCATGTCAGGTTCGGGCCCGAACAAAGTTTCGCGCGCCGCCACTTTGTCCACCATATATTCTTCGGCCAGGAACTTGGCCACATATTCGCGCTTGGGTTCGGACCAGCTGCGATAGAGGGCATAGAAGGCCTCTTTATGACATATGAACATTTGCCGGAAATCCAAGGGGGACAGCTCGGCCAGTAACATATTCACCAGATCCCGCTCGCGGGTGTTTTTGGCTCTAAAGGCATAAAAATAGGCGGGATGTTCCGGATCAAGGCTTGGATAGCGGCCCTTATGTGAGGCCCATTCGTGAATTTCGTATAGCCCGTGATATTCAGGCGGCAGCTGGCTCGCATATTCCCGGGCGATGGCCCGGATTTGCGGGCGGGACAGATCGCCCATACGATTGCCCAGATCATCGCCCAATCCGGCGGCCGTCGCGATGACGATAAAATCAAGCTTTTGTTGAATGATGGCGGCATCGTCTTCGTTCTGCTCGGTGACGATCAGCTCAATCAGGTTTTGTCGGTAGAGAAATTCTGCCACTTCGCGGCGGTCGGCAAAAGTCAACACATGATCTACACCCATTTCATCAAGACCATGGACGGGGTGTTTGGCGATAACCGCGGGCTTCTTAACATCGCGAAACACATACATGCCCGCAAAATGTGCCGTATAGTAATTGCCGACCTCATAAGTTTCAGGCTTGAGCGTAATAGGGTGACGGGTGATGTCACCCGTGGTTTTCGCAATTTCGATCATATCCGCGATGAGTACATCATCCCACCAGGCATCCTCCCGGTTCATGAAGTCATTAATATGGTCCTGCAGGGTCTTGGCATAAGCCACATGTTCCGTGACTGTATCGGCCTCGATGGTGATTTGATTAATCCGCAAGAGATCTTTGGGCTCAGTCACTTCAAAGACAGAGTTGATAAGCTCTCCGGTGACGGCTTCGCGGGCGGTGAGTGCAAAAAGCTCTTCTTCATTGTCGTCAATAAAATCCCGAATAATATCTCGGGAAGTCGAGAACTTGGACGACAAAAGCGGTGCGCGTTTCTGTTCAGTGGTCAGCAGGATAAATTGCTGATTACAGCCTTTGGGATTGAGATAGAGCTCATCTTCCAGCTCATCGCCGATCTCGGGTGAGTAGCCGCAAATATCAATATGAAATTCCGTGAGTTTGGTTTCCTTGCCGATCAAATGTTTCAGCGCACGATTATAGCGACTGACCAGAGCGGCGTTGCGAACTTCGATCAGGTTGCCAAACATCAAGCCATGTCGAACCAGGCGCATCATGACACAATGGCCCTGTTTGAGGACCCTTCGCGACGCGGCTGACGCCGCTCCTCAGGGTGAGGGTAATACCCTGCCTCATCCTGAGGCGAATGCGTCAGCATTCGGGACTCGAAGGATGTTCCAGCGAAACCCAGCCCCGTCATCCCGGATGACAGGCTCGGGCTTCGCCCGTGGCTGGCATGTCCGGGACCTCGCCATTTACGGAGGAAATCTGGGTAACTCATCAAACCCGAAAACCCCTGAGTGAGAGGTCCCGCATCGAGTACGGGATGACAGTGTATTTTTAAGGTTAAACTCACCCACTCTTCTCCGCCAGGTAACGGCGCTTGGCCTCTTCCATGCGGTGCATGTCGCGGACAGCATTGTCGATGGCCACTTCGTCGGACTTGTCAGCGTAGCGGAATTCACTATCGGCATAGCGGTTGATCTCTTGCATGACCATGTCCAGTGTAATGGGCTTGGACATATCGGTGATCATGGTCTTTTTGGTTTCGTAATCCTTGCGCAGGAAGAGCTCTGGATTTTCCATCCATTCATCGGGCAGTTCAAAATCCATGGCCCGGACCTTGATAGCATCGGTGATGTTTTTGATAGAGCGACCGGTAAACCGTTCATCAACATCCTGAATGGCTTTAAGATAAGTGCCGATTTTGGCGATAGTATCAAATTTGCCGATATCTTTGGAGACCTTGTCAAAGACTCGCTCTAGTCCCTCTTCCTGAGGTTTGGAGTGTTTGTCATAAGAAGCGGCGATGGCTTTTTTAATTTCCTGGCTGGCATAGAGGTCATGTTTGCCGACGGGAATTTTGTGGTTCTTACCCAGCAGCAAGTGAAAGATATCTATATAGTCTTCGCGGGTCTGAGGCCCGTCCACGAGGAACCTGGCGGCGGCGCGCTGCCGCAGCGCGTCATCCACGTTTTCCGGATAGTTGGAGAACATACCAAAGGTACAATTCCCGCGCACCACCGTATTGGCCCCGGCGAAACTTTCCATCAACACGGCCGTAATCTCGAGCTGACCCGCAGATGATTGCCGGTCGCCACGTTTACCGGCGAGCTGGTCGATATCGTCAATAGTGCCAAATCCGATCACATTGGGGTCGGTGATATTGCGGATAAAGTTTTTGGCATTTTGGGCTGACTTGCCCTGATAGCTGTCAATGCTCTCGGTCGAGAGGTTTTCATAGCGAAAGGGATAGTCCGCCACTTTGCAATATTCATTGATCAATCCGGCCATCATTTGAATGAGCGTGGTTTTACCCGTGCCTGGCTTGCCGTCACCCATAAAGGTGAAAACGAAACCGCCAATATCGGCGAAAGGGTTGAGCTTGCGATCAAAGTCATAAGCCATGATCATTTTCGAGAGCTTCATAGCCTGATATTTGGCGATGTGATTGCCGACCACCTGATGGGGCTTTTTAAAGCTCATGGTCAGCTTGGAGCCTTTGGCTTTGGCGAAGGGTGAGAACCCGTCGATTTGGAAATCATCCTCTTCGACCCGATAGGACACAGAAGTAAACGGCTCCAGGCGCGGTGTGTTCCCGGCGCGAATAGTCACCGCCTCCATGAGTTGCTCCAGGAAAGATGTAACGACAGGCATGAGCAGATCTTCGCGGGTGGCGAATATGGCCAGATCCTGATCCAGCTCCCACAGTGTACCGGCCAGAGCGAGCTGCGGATTATCGGTCAGCACTTCTTCGACGGCTCCGATTTCCACGGATGTCTCAGAGGTTTCCGCGTGATGGGAGGAGAGCAAAAAGCTCGCCATATTGGCAAAGACATGGAGATTAATCAAAGAGCTGGCCGCCAGAAGTTCGCTGAAATCCTTCTCCTGTCCGCGCGATAATTTGCCGGCCAGATTATCCTTGAGCATTTCCGACAGGCCTGTGTGCTGGGCGTACTGATCCGCGACCACCATAGCTGTGGCAAGGGCCCGGCGCAGGGAGGTGAGTACGCTGGCCTGCATGGGCGTGGAAATATCGGACTCATCTCCAATGGCATTGACTCGGTCAATCAAATGCACGCCGTCTGGCCGTGCGGTGGATTGGGTAACCATGCCGGGTGTTGTTGAGCGAAAGCGTCGTCCGCTTGTGCCAATACCGGGTGAACGCTCTTTTTTGGCGGCTGCCTGAGCGACCTTTTTGGCCAGGCGCGGCGTGTGATCGAGGCCCCGCAGCAGGCTCTCGGCCTGGGCGTATTTTTCGCGAATGGACTCTTCTTTGAGTTCCATGAGATTTCCGGTCTGTGACATAAACTATCCCTTACATATAGCTTAAAATTTTGGAGTCGGTGCCGACCACATATTTGCGTGTGCGTTTGAGCGACGGCGGGTCTTTTTCCCGTAAGACCTGATAGGCCCTGTGCGGCAGGATCAATGCGCGGCGAATATCTGTCGCGCCGTCATGATCGCCCAGAGAGCTTTCATCCACCTTATAAACCTGCCGCTCGGCTGTACTGAAGAAACCGGTTTTTTCGGTTTTCGTGCGTTCTGAAACCAGTGTTTCTACGGTCCAAGCCAACGCCCAGTCCAGACCCGGCTGCCCCGAAGCTTCGGCCAGAACATCCCGCAAGGGTCCGTGCTGTTGGGTGAACGCATGGCTATACATGGGGCCAAGATGGACCCGGCGGAGGGTCTTGGGATGGAGCTCGTCAAAATCGCTGTCAAAGCCACGGGCAATGGTCAGCAGTTTCAAGGTCGACATGCTTTGAGACAAGAGATGGCTTTGCACACGGGGCCAACGCCGCTCATCCAGCGGCAGGGCTTTTTTGCCCACATCCTCCACGTCCATCAGGTAAATGGTCGGTACATTGGTTGGACTGTCATAAACGGCCCAGTGAATGAGATAGTTCTTCTTCTTTTTCTTTTTGATGGAGCCTTCCCACTGCGCCTGCGGATGGTTTTGTGACAGGAAGAGATTGGCACCTGCCAGTTTTTCATAATAGATCCGTTGGGACAGGGCGTATTGGAGTTTGGTCGGATGAGTCTGTTCCGTCAGTATATGACTGATCATATCCTTTTTCAAACGCCCTTGCGTGGGCAAGGTCAATAGATGATCGTCCGCCTGCAGGGCATCGGCCGCCATTTGCAGGATTTCCTGAAATACCGGAAAGCCGCTATCGGTTTTGTCTATGGATAACAGCTTGGCTGAGTGGTCGCCGACACGGTTAGCCATCAAGAACTTATAGGACAAGGCCGTAAAGGTCTGGGCCAGGCCCTGCAGATATTGCAGGATAATACGGGCCTCCAGAGGCGAAAGCGCTTTTTCTTTATAAGAGAGCGCTGCCACATCGCCCATATGGCCGATGATGCGCTCAAACTTTGAGAAATAGCGGCGTGTTGCCCGCGCGCCCTCAATGACCTTGTGGTCAAAGGAAAGCTGGTCTGTCAGTTCCTTACGGCTTTTGCTCATTGTGGGGTGTTAAAGCCCCTCGCCGCCTTCATAGGCGTTCTTCTCATGTTTCTCGAGGATAACGGCAAAGCGGCGCGCAAAGCGCTCATCGGCGCGAGCCTTCTCTTCCAGAACTTTTCGAGCAAAGACAATGTGTTGGTCATGGCTTTCCAGCATTTCGGCCATTTTGGAATTGGTCGCCGCGCCGATAGCGGTCATGGCGACCTGCGCTTCCTGATCTGTGGCGACACCGATCTCGTTGATCTTGTGGGCGACGTCCTGCTGTTGGGCTGTTTTCAATGAGCTTGAGAGCGCATCGTAAAGAATAACCCGCTGTTTCGTGTCGGTCTGTAACTTGTTGATCAGCACCATTTGCGTAGCGGCCTGATTTTGCAGACTGTCCACCCAGCTTTTACCTTTTTCAATATAGCGCTCGAGGGTTTGACTTTTGGCCAGTCTGACCTGTTCCTGCTGTACCAATTCATTGTGGTTTTGATTCAATGCCGCCAGCTCGCTCTCAAGGATTGTACGCGCTTGAATATTGGTTTCGGCAGCGATTTTATTTTCTACTTCTATGATTTTGGTATCTAAATCTTTGAGGTCGTCCTTGATGGATTCCATGGCATCAACGGTTGAGACACGCTCATTAAGTGTGGCTGTCAAATTGGCCTGAACACGGTCTTTGTGTGCGTTTAACATATCCAGCTGTCCCGTCAGCATGCTGGTGATGACATTGGATTTGGAAATCAAATCTTGTAGCTGTTCTTCAACAGAGGCTGTCCGCATACGCTCCTGACGCATGGCCTCGGCCCGGTTTTTAGAGAAAAACCCGACAAACTTTTCCCAGCCGGTCATATTGCGCATGGCGTCAAAATCTTTGGAGAAACCGGCTGTGACTTTGTCCAGACCCAGTATCAGCTCTGCAATATTAGCGTTCATAGAATCTGTATGGGCGTGAACCTCATCCAGGGTCGCGTTTTCTATGTCTATATTAATATCTGTGCCCGATGACATTTTAGACCGGGCGGCCTCGATCTGTTTGGACAAGGCGGCGATTTTGCTTTGCGCCTCCTCAACCTGTTTTTTGGACTGTTCGATCTGTGTTTCGAAATTCGACATTCGGTTGTCCCCCTTTTCTCTCATGTTTGATTATATTTAGGGACGAATGGGGATTTATTCAATATTGAATCGTCGACTTTTAAACAAATCCGAGATTTCGCTCACTAAAATTGACCAGATTTGGAAAGACCCGATCCAGCTGATTTTCGGACAGGCCAAACCATTTGCCAAGTGTGGCGCCGTATTGCTCGATGGATACGGATGGAATGAGCCGCCCTCGGTCACCGACAAACCTTTGACCATCAATTTGGTATTCGGGCAGTTCGCCGTAAATACGATTGCCGTTAACAGCCCCGCCAATAACAAAATGATGTCCGGCCCAGCCATGATCTGTGCCGTCGCCATTATCGGTAGTGGTGCGTCCAAAATCTGAACCCGTGAAAGCTGTGACCTGATTTTCCAGACCCATTTCGACCATGGCGGCATAAAAAGCGCTAACGGCGTCTGCGAGTTCTTTCTGAAGCCCGGGTAATGTTGTGGTCTGTTCGCTATGAGTGTCGAATCCTCCGCGTTTCACAAAAAATACCTGACGACCGGCGTTTAAGCGATTTCGAGCGCTAATGGATTGTGCAACGGCCCGCAGGCGCTCTCCCATTTTTGTTTGGGGAAATGGTGTTGTCAGAGCCGGGGCCTCGGCGATAGCTGGGCCGAATTCATCGACTTTGTCGACGGCGTCCTGATGATATTGAGTAAGATCTTGAACAAAGGGACTGTCCGTTGTTTCATTCAGGCTGGCGAAGTGTTCCTTTAATACCTGACGGGCCGCGTCAGAATTTCTGCCTGAGCTGAGATAGCTTTTCTTGTTGAGATAATCAAAGCCCAGATCGCCAGTCGCAGGCGCTGTGAAGGGGCGGGTTGATTGCCCGGACAAAAACACATTGTGCCCATCAATACCGATAGCGGCAAAACGCTCATTGGCGCCTATATCCGCGTTTTTGGTGATATCAGCGAAACGTCCTCCCCAACCATATTGCGCGCCTTCCGGTGACAGCGCCATCCAGGTGGAACGCTGATCATTATGGGAGAATAACCGTTTAGGCCGCTGAACCTGACCGGTTTCAAAAAGCTCTCGCGTTGCTGGCGCAATAAGTGGGCCGACACTGCCGATAATGGCTGCATTGCCCGCATCAAATATGGATTTCAAGGGGGCCAGATCGGGTGCGAGCGCAAATTCTCGGGTGCCAAAATCACCAGCGTTTTCAGGGGAAAGTGGCAGGAGGTTGAAATGTTCCCGTGCCGACGCGCCGCCATGATTGCGATAGGCCTGGAAGAGCGCAGGCCGCAATGCAGCGAGTTGATCATATGAGGGCGTATCATAAGGCAGCACTGTATCGGCAGCATCCATACCGCCTTCGAGGAAAATGCAGACCAGAGCTTTATACTCACCATTACCTGCAGCGTGCGCCATTTCCGACATAGCGCCGGATAAACCAACCATGCCCATTGCCGACATGGCAGAGGCGGATTTCAAGAAGTTGCGTCGATTCATGATTATCCTCCTGAACTTACGATAAAGGCGGGGTCAGTGACGGCCATAGTCACAGCAACCCCGACACGGGCAAAGCGGTCCTCGCTGGCGTCCGGTTCGGTTTCCCGGATCGGAATTTCTTCAAGAACAAAGCTGATGCGCTCCCGAGTTTGCGGGCTCATACGGCCCGCCAGTAACAGATTATCCAAGTGATTGATCAAAGCTTCGGGGTCTGAGGCCAGGTCGAGTTCCTGATTATAGTTGGGTTTATAGGTGTTGACGCTTTCATTATAGCGCGAAGACCTGTCCAGCGCGAATTCACTCATGACATTCACATAGCCGGAATGGGACGCGTCATTAACGATCTGGAATTCCGGAGCGGTCATGCCGCTATCGCCTGTGGCTGTTGCGGGGGCGAGATATCCAGGTCGGTAGAAATTAAACACAGAGGGCGAGCTGAAGGGTTGTTGCGTCAGCCGGTCAAGTTTGTGCGCCTTGATAAGGTGTTTCTCATTGAGAGAGTTTATATTGGCGACCCTGAAAGCGCGGGCAAAATGAGCAAAACGCAAAGCGGGCTCGCGTACTTTTTCGGGCAGCATAACACCGTTCTCGGTCATAATATCGTCGTCTAGCAATATGGCCGCAATTGTAGCTGCCAGGTCGCCGCGCTCACCTGTGCCGAAAATCTCTCCATTAGGCGCTGTGTAGCTGCCATTGTCAAAAGCGGTTGCGACGCGTTCTACATAGGCAGGTGATGGGTCACTGGCCGTAAAACGCTGGATGAGCTGGCGGGAAATAAAAGGCGCCACATTGGGGTGGGCGAACAGGTGATCCAGTGCGGCGTCAATACTGGCCTCGGGGCCCGTACCGGCCGGGATGGTGTGACCCAGAAAGGATTTCTCCAGGGGTGAATGCTCATCGACATAAGCCTGTAGAGGCTGATATTTCAGATTGTCATCTTTGGCGCGGAAATCACCACCGGCCAGACCCAAACCGGTAAATACGCGGGCCAGGCCGACAACGTCCTCATTGGAATAGGTCTCTATTGTAGCGCCATTACCATCCAGTTTCGGTGTGCCGTCCATGTTGAGCTCCACCAGACCGATGGTAAAGAGCTGCATGATCTCCCGGGCGTAGTTTTCATCGGGGGCGCGGCCTTTGCTTTCATCACCTTTTTTGTTGCGCAGATAGGTGAGGTAGTCCGCCATAGCCGGAGAATAAGTCACCTCTTCCAACAGGGCCCGGTAATTTCCAAAAGCGTTACGGGAGAGGATGTCCATGTAGTATCCCATGGGCAGGCCTTCATCGACTTCCTGGTCCGAGACCACAACTATCTGGGAAAGCGCAAAGACCATACGTTGGCGCAATTGATCCGGTGAGCCTGCCATAGCGTCCCAGAATAAAGCCCGGTTGTTTTCTTTTTCGACGACCAGTCCACGACTTTGAATGTCCAGTAAGTCGTCCAGATAAAGCGTGGGTGTGACGGCCATCTGTGACCTCAACCAGTCAGCGGCATCCGTATCCTTGAGTTGGGTCTGTTGGGATTTAGAGCTGCCAAATCCAGCCAACGCCATAAAATCCGCGGCGTCATTTCGGGTTGATAATTGTGTTCGAAATGTAGTGGTCACCGGTGTGGGCTTGACATTAGTTCCCGTGCTCGGTGCCGGTGCGGAACTGCCGCCGCCGCCACAAGCCGTGCCTAATACGGTTACAGCACTCAAGAGCGCTAACTTTAAAGCTGATTGTCCGGTCATTGTCCCTGCCTTCTAAATATAGAGACAAGGAATAGAATAATTCCGTAAACCAAGGGCTTAGGCCTATGGTTAATGAAGGGTCATTTCCATTAAAAAACCCCGCATAATGGCGGGGTTTGACGTATTCATTATTTAGCTAAAGCTTAGCTGGATGTTTGAATAAATGTCGTCCACTTTTTCTTTTCAATGCCGAAATGCAGGACTTTCCAGGGCCTTGTCCAGGTCCGCCGCAATGACGCGTGATTTGCGCGCCTCGAA